>DATMFI010000001.1:0-70771 GCA_035556215.1 Xanthobacteraceae bacterium
TCAGGGCCTCGGTGGCGCGGAGGAGAGCAACGCCGCCGCCCGGCACGATGCCTTCTTCGACGGCCGCGCGGGTCGCGTGCATGGCGTCGTCCACGCGGTCCTTCTTCTCTTTCACTTCGACCTCGGTCGCGCCGCCGACGCGGATCACCGCGACGCCGCCCGCGAGCTTCGCAAGACGCTCCTGGAGCTTCTCGCGATCGTAGTCCGAGGTGGTCTCTTCGATCTGGGCCTTGATCTGGGCAACGCGGCCCTCGATGTCGGCCTTCTTGCCGGCGCCGTTCACGATCGTGGTGTTTTCCTTGTCGATCGTGACCTTCTTGGCGCGGCCGAGCATGTTCAGCGTCACGCCTTCGAGCTTGATGCCGAGATCTTCCGAGATCGCCTGGCCGCCGGTGAGGACAGCGATGTCCTGCAGCATGGCCTTGCGGCGGTCGCCGAAGCCCGGCGCCTTGACGGCGGCAACCTTCAGACCGCCGCGCAGCTTGTTGACGACGAGCGTTGCGAGCGCTTCGCCTTCGACGTCTTCCGCGATGATGAGGAGGGGCTTGCCGGTCTGGACGATCGACTCGAGCAGCGGCAGGAGCTCCTGCAGGCCCGAGAGCTTCTTCTCGTTGATGAGAATGTAGGGATCGTCGAACTCAACGCGCATCTTGTCGGCGTTGGTGATGAAGTACGGCGAGATATAGCCGCGGTCGAACTGCATGCCTTCGACGACATCGAGTTCGGTCTCGAGGGACTTGGCTTCCTCGACGGTGATGACACCCTCGTTGCCGACCCTCTTCATCGCGCTCGCGAGGAACTTGCCGATTTCCTCGTCGCCGTTCGCCGAGATCGTGCCGACCTGGGCGATTTCTTCGTTCGAGGTGACTTTCTTGGAGTTCTTCTTGAGGTCTTCGACGACGGCTTCGACCGCAAGATCGATACCGCGCTTCAGATCCATCGGGTTCATGCCGGCCGCGACGGACTTGGCGCCTTCGCGGACGATGGCCTGGGCGAGGACCGTGGCGGTCGTCGTGCCGTCACCCGCGGCGTCCGCGGTCTTCGACGCGACTTCGCGCACCATCTGCGCGCCCATGTTCTCGAACTTGTCTTCGAGCTCGATTTCCTTCGCGACCGTCACACCGTCCTTGGTGATACGCGGCGCGCCGAACGACTTGTCGATGACGACGTTGCGGCCCTTCGGACCGAGCGTGACTTTGACGGCGTTCGCCAAAATGTCGACGCCGCGCAGCATCTTGTCGCGCGCCTCGACGGAAAATTTGACTTCCTTGGCAGCCATTGTTTGCTACTCCTGATTCAAAAGATTAAGCGGCCTTTTTGGACTTCGCCGAGCCTTCGACGACGCCCATGATGTCGGACTCCTTCATGATGAGGAGTTCTTCACCGTCGATCTTGACCTCGGTGCCCGACCACTTGCCGAACAGCACGCGATCGCCAACCTTGACGTCGATGGGGATGAGCTTCCCGGACTCGTCGCGACCGCCGGGGCCGACGGCGATCACTTCGCCTTCCTGCGGCTTTTCCTTCGCGCTGTCGGGAATGATGATACCGCCCGCAGTCTTCTCTTCCGCGTTGACGCGGCGGACGACGACGCGGTCGTGTAACGGCCGAAACTTCATCGGATATCCTCCAAACCTTGGTTCAAGCGTTCATGAGCGGCGTGCAGGAGCGTCTCCCGCCACGCCTGTCGGGCAGATAGTCGGCTGCCCGGTGCCTTCAAGAGGCGGCTGAAAAATTCTTAGCACTCCTGGTTTGAGAGTGACAAGCCGCCGCGGCGGCCTGAAAAATTTGTATTTTCAAGTGGATGGTTAATGCGCCGGAGGGTTAGGCGCGAGCCTTATCAGCACTTGAGAGCCATAGCTGCTAGCGCCTTGGAACCAAACGCGAAATTCGCTTTTTAAACTTGCGGTGACGGATCGGTCGCAGACTATAGGGCGTGAAGATTCGTTGAAGCATGGGGGTGCCCAATGTCTCCAGTCTCGCGTGACTTCCGCAACCAGGACTTTGAAAAGCAGCTCGCGGGCTATGGCCTGACCACCGCGCGGATCCTGTATCGCCTCCCGGATTATCCGTCTTTCCTGCAAACCTATGTCTGGCAGGACTACGACATGTTTCCGAAATTCCCGGAGCTGTCGAAATTTCTCGACTTCTGGCGGCGGGAGCTGGAGGGACCGCTGTTCTCGGTGACGGTGAGCCATGCCAGGCTCATCAAGCCGTCGGATTTCCGGGCGGTGAGCGGCGAATTCCATCTGCATTGAAATGGCAGGCACGTGAACAAGCGATTGTGGCTTTGCACGCTGATGGCGCTTGGCGCGGCGGGACAGGCCGCGGCCGATGAATGGCCGCGGCTCGCGGACGGCCGCAGGGTGATCGAGGTCAAAGGCGAGAAGTTCGCGATGCCGGCCGACGCGCCGTCGCTGCTCGGCATCACGTTTTCGCTGCGGCAGCAAGGCAAGCCGGGCGCGCTGACGCTGAAGGAAGTGCTGGCAAAGCCTGACGAGGCGCGCGCCGCTTTCAACCGCGCGTCATCGGTGCGGATCGACATTCCCAATATCGCCGATCGCAAGGATCGCTGGCTCGGTGAATTCGACCGCGAGGCGGTGAAACTCAACGCCGTCTCCATCGAAAGCGGCGAGGGCGTGGCGGAAGACTGCGTTGCCGACGCGAAATCGCTGAACGGCTTTCGCGCCAGGGCCGCAAGCGGCGAGGGCACGGCGGGCGAGGACGGCTGGACGGAATTCGTCAGCGAGCGGGCGCCGCGCGATTACACTTATGTCAAAGCGCTGCGCGCGAGCGCGATGCCGGATCATTTCGACAGCATCCGCTGCAACTATCACGAGGCTTGCCTTGCGAAAGCCTGCGTGAAGCCGAACGCTGCCTTCACCTACCGCTTCAACCGCAAATTTCATCCGCGCGCGGAATGGAACGAGGTCGTCGCGCGGGCGGGCGGCGTGATGCGCTATCTCGTGCCCGCCGCGCGTTAGGTTCAGCCGCGGCCGACGAACGGCATCTTCGTCGCCATGATCGTCATGAACAGAACGTTCGACTCGAGCGGTAAGGACGCCATCTGCACGACGGCTTGCGCGACGTGCTCGACGTCCATGCGCGGCTCGGGCTTCATCTCGCCGTTCGGCTGGAGGACGCCCTTGACCATGCGCTCGGTCATTGGCGTCGCGGCATTGCCGATGTCGATCTGGCCGACCGCGATGTTGTAGGCGCGGCCGTCGAGCGCCGACGCCTTGGTAAGGCCGCTGATGGCGTGCTTGGTGGAAGTGTAGGGCGAGGAGAACGGCCGCGGCGCATGCGCCGAGATCGAGCCGTTGTTGATGATGCGGCCGCCTTGCGGCTTCTGATCCTTCATGATGCGGAAGGCTTCCTGCGTGCACAGGAACGGGCCGGTGAGATTGACGGCGACGACCGCGCTCCACTGCTCGTAGGTGAGATCCTCGAGCGGCATCGCGGGCGTGCCCATGCCGGCATTGTTGAACAGAACGTCGAGGCGGCCGAATTCCTGCTTCGCCTTCGCAAAGAGCGCCTTCACTTCGTCCGGCTTGCCGACGTCGTGGGCGAGTACGAGCATTTTCGCGCCGCTACCCGCGAGCTTCGCGGTTTCTTCGAGCGGCTCCTTGCGGCGCCCGACGATCCCTACGGCATAACCCGCCTTCGCGAGCGCGATCGCGCTGGCGCGCCCGATGCCGGTGCCCGCGCCCGTAACGATCGCTGCCTTCTCAACTGCCATTGTATTCCTCCCGGTTTTTATCTCGTGTGTTGAAGCGAGTTCGAAATCTATTTTGACATCATTTTGTTTTGTCGCCGAGATACGGCGGGCGCGGGATAGCCATGTGCGCGGCGCGGAGCGCCGACGACCAGCGCTCGCGCAAATCGGTGAAATAGGGCTCGCCCGGTTCGATGCGGCGCTGCAATTCGGTTTGCAGCGCATCACGGTGGATGACGGCAAGGTCGATCGGCAGGCCGACGCCGATATTCGAGCGCATCGTCGAATCCATCGAGATCAGGCCGATTTTCAGCGCGTCGGAAATCTCGGTGTCGTAGCGCACGGCGCGATCGAGGATCGGCTTGCCGTATTTGTGCTCGCCGATCTGAAGGTAGGGCGTATCGGTGGTGCACTCGATGAAATTGCCTTCGGGATAAATCATGAAGAGGCGAAGACGATCGTTCTTCACCTGGCCGCCGAACAGAAACGAGACATCGAACTTGACGTCGGCCTGGCGCAGCGCATCGCCATCCATGCTGTGCACCATGCGCAGCGCCTTGCCGACGCGCTGCGCGGCCTGGAAAATCGTCGGCGCGTTGACGAGCGTTTCGCGCTCGCCGGTTTCGGGATTTTCCATGCCCTCGTTCAGGATGCTGAGCACGGTCTGCGACAGCGACAGATTGCCGGCGCTTGCGAGCGCCATGACATATTGGCCGGGTTGCTCGAAGACATGCAGCTTGCGGAAGGTGGAAACGTTATCGAGCCCCGCATTGGTGCGGGTGTCGCCGATCATGACGAGGCCTTCGCGCACCAATATTCCGCAACAATAGGTCATTCTTATTTCCCTGGCGCGCGGTTGTAAGGGGCCGCTCGGAAAGGGTCAATTCTGCGACTGGCGCTCGGATTGCGCGACATGCACGGCGACGGAGAGCGTCTCGCCGTCGCCGCCGAACCTGAGGCCGCGCACGGGCGCGGCGCCGAGCGAATCCAGCGCCGCCGCGACCCGGATATGGGCGGCGGTCGCCGAAATGCCGTTCGCCGGATCGAAGCCGACCCAGCCGAGTTCCGGAAGATGCGCCTCGGCCCAGGCGTGCCCGGCTTCCTGCGCGGTGATGCCGTCGGCGCGGTGGAAATAGCCGCTGATATAGCGCGCCGGAATTTTCAGGTGACGCGCGCTGGCGACCAGCACTTGCGCATAGTCCTGGCAGACGCCGCGGCGCTCCGACATGCACCGGGCGGCGCTCATCGCCGGCTTCTGTGCGTCGGGATCGAAGGTGAAGCCGCTATAGATGCGCGCGGTAAGCTCGTGCATGGTCGCAAGCGGATCGCCGTGCTGCTTCTCGGCGGCATCTTCGGCGAATTGCCGGATCGTGCTGTCGGGCCTGGTGAGCGGCGTCTCGCGCAAGTAAAGCGAAGGCGGAAAGCGCTCGATGGTGCCGCGGACGACGCCATTGGTATCCTGCGTTTCGACTTCGCCGGCGACACGAATGATGAGTTTGTTGACCGGGCCGTCGACGGTGAAGGTGTGCGCGAGATTGCCGAAGGCGTCCTCGAACGGATCGAGCTTGCAATCGTGGTTCAGCTCGACGCGCCAGCGCACGATATATTGGCCGTCGTGATTGCGCGGCGTCAGCCGCAGAATCTCGATCGCCGAGGCCGCGGGGCTCGTATATTCGTAGGCCGTTTCGTGCACGACATGGATGCGCATGTTACGTCAGATACTGTTCGGTGATGGCGTTGCCGAGACGGTTGTTCTCGGCGATGAAGCTCTGGATGAATTCGTGCAGGCCGCCCTGGAAAATTTCATCCATGGTGGTGTTCGAGAGTTTCGTCAGCATGGCGCGCGCGAGGCGCTGCGAATGGCCCTGGCGGCCGTAGAATTGCGCAAGATCGTCGAGATAGCGCGTGAGGTTTTCGTAGCAACTCGCCAGCGAGCGCGGCATCTGCGGATTGCGGATCAGAAGATCCGCGACCAGCCAGGGCTTCACGCTTTCCTTGTAAACCCAGTAATAGCTGGTGAGGGCCGAAACCGAGCGCAGGATCGAAGCCCACTGGAAGTAGTCGATCTGGCCGCCGACGCGTTCCTTTTCGGGCAGCAGCACGTGATACTTCACGTCGAGAATGCGGGCGGTGGCGTCGGCGCGCTCGACGAGAATGCCGAGCCGCGAGAACCAGTAGCCGTCGTTGCGGAGCATCGTCCGGTAAGCCGAGCCGTCATAGGCGAGCGAGGCATCCTTCACGAAGGTGAGGAAGCGCGAGAAGTCGTCGCGGTTGAGGCGGCGGTTCTCGAACCGCTTCAGCTCGTGCCAGGCGCCGTTGATCGCGTCCCACATCTCGACGGTGAGCGCGGTGCGCACGGCGCGCGCGTTCTGCCGCGCCGTCTCGATGCAGTTGAGGATCGAGGAAGGGTTATAGGGCGAGAAGGCGAGGAATTCGGTGACGGTCTGTTCGTTCGCGATTTCGTAATTCAGCCTGAACGCCTCGGCGCAAGCCGCGGTCGCGATCGCCGAATCCCATTCGTTGGTTTCGCTGTCGGCCTGCGGCAACGAGGTGAGGCGGTTGGTGGCGTCGAGAATACGCGCGAGACATTCGGCGCGCTCCATGCTGCGCGATAGCCAGTAAAGATTTGCGGCGGTGCGCGAGAGCATGCGTTATGCCTCTATCCGGCGGCGCGTTTCATCGGTCCAGCACCCATGTGTCCTTCGTGCCGCCGCCCTGGCTTGAGTTGACGACGAGCGAACCTTCGTTGAGCGCAACGCGCGTGAGGCCGCCGGGCACGACGCGCACGCGGTCGCGGCCGTTCAATACGTAAGGGCGAAGATCGACGTGACGCGGCGCAATCCCGCTTTCGACGAATGTCGGGCAGGTGGAAAGCGCGAGCGTCGGCTGCGCGATGAAGCCTTCGGGCTCGCGCATCAATTTGTTGCGGAAGAGTTCGATCGTTTCCTTCGTCGCGGCGGGGCCGACCATCATGCCGTAACCGCCCGAGCCGTGAACTTCCTTTACGACAATCTCCGGCAGGCGAGAAAGCACCTCCTTCAGGTGTTCGGGTTCGCGGCAACGCCAGGTCGGCACATTGGCGAGCAGCGGTTCCTCGCCAAGATAAAATTTCACGATCTCGGGCATGTAGCTATAGACCGCCTTGTCGTCGGCAACGCCGGTGCCGACAGCGTTCGCGATTGTCACTTGTCCTGCGTGATAGGCGCTCATGAGGCCGGGCACGCCGAGCACAGAGTCGGGGTGGAAGACGAGGGGATCGAGAAAGTCGTCATCGACCCGGCGATAGATGACATCGACGCGCTTCGGGCCTTCGGTGGTGCGCATATAGACGACATTCGATTTCACGAAGAGGTCGCGGCCCTCGACGAGTTCAACGCCCATCTTGTCGGCGAGAAACGAGTGCTCGAAATAGGCCGAGTTGAAAATGCCCGGCGTCAGGATCACGACCGCCGGATCGCCGGGCGCCGAAAGCGGCGCGACGGATTTCAATGTTGCGAGCAATTCATCGGTGTAGTTTTCGACGGGCGCGACGGCATGGCGCGCGAACAGCTCGGGAAACAGCCGCAGCATGATCTCGCGGTTCTCCAGCATGTAAGAGACGCCGGAGGGCACGCGCGTATTGTCCTCAAGCACATAAAATTTGTCTTCGCCCGTGCGCACGACGTCGATGCCGGCGATCTGGAGATAGCTGTCATGCGGCACCGGCTTGCCGTTCATCTCGGGGCGGAATACCGGATTTTGATAGACGAGATCCTCCGGCACGATGCCGGCGCGCAGGATTTCGCGCTTGGTATAGACGTCATGGATATAGGCGTTCAGCGCCTTCACGCGCTGCGTCAGGCCGCGCGCGAGAAACGCCCATTCCTTCGCCGTCAGAATGCGCGGGATGATGTCGAACGGGATCAGCCGTTCGGTCGATTCCGTCTCGCCATAGACGGCGAAGGTGATGCCCATGCGGCGGAAGATCGTCTCGGCTTCGCGGCGGCGGTAATCGAGCACATCGGGCGGAACGCGCTTCAGCCAGTCGGACAGCACCAGATACGCCGGACGCACCTGACCATTCGCCGCACGCATTTCGTCGAAGCCAACCGCCATTCCTGCTCCAGCCCTGACCCGATCAGTCTAGCGATAAAGAGTGTGACACCTCAAACGGTTCCCCGACAGTTGCCGGCCGGGCCAAAAAGCGGGCGAAAATCCCGGCGGCTGCCCAAGTTTTGGCCGCGCGGCGGCGGCGTTATACTGATGCCGACAAGGAGCGTCAGAATGGCCGAAGCAAAGCTTGCTACCGTCACCGCCGCGATTTTGGTGATCGGCGACGAAATTCTTTCGGGAAGAACCAAGGACAAGAATATCGGCTACATCGCCGAATATCTCACCAATATCGGCATCGACCTCAAGGAAGTGCGCGTCGTGCCCGACGAGGAGAAGGAAATCGTCGGCGCGTTGAACGCGCTCCGTCATCGCTACAATTATGTGTTCACGACCGGCGGCATCGGGCCGACGCATGACGACATCACCGCCGACTCGGTGGCAAAGGCGTTCGGTGTTTCGATCGGTCATCACCCCGAAGCGGTGGCGATCATCGAGAAGCGCGCGAAAGAGCGCGGGCTGGAGCTGAACGAGTCGCGCCTGCGCATGGCGCGCATTCCGGCGACGGCGACACTGATCGAGAACAAGGTTTCGGGCGCGCCGGGCTTTCGCATCGGCAATGTGATCGTGATGGCCGGCGTGCCGGCGATCATGCAGGCGATGCTCGATGCCGCCGCGCCGTCGCTCCAAACCGGCGCGAAGATGCATTCGGTGTCGATCAACACCGGACTCAAGGAAGGCGACATCGGCAGCGAGCTTGGCGAAATCGCCAAGGCGCATCCCGGCACGATGATCGGCAGCTATCCGTTCTTCGACGAGAAGCTCGGGCCGAATACCAATGTCGTCGTGCGCTCGCGCGACACGGCGTTGCTTCAGGCCGCGGCCGCGGATGTCGAAGCCATGGTTGCGCGCGTGAAGAAAGCGCTGGCGGCGTAAGCGCAATCAATCTCCGTGATTTTTCGCGGCGGAACTTTTTTTAAAAAATTTCGGGAAAGCCGGAAGATCGCTCACTTGGTGCGGCGGCGAACCAATGGCGAGACTGCGGCAAATGCAGAGGGGCCGGAACATTTCAGCCATGCCCGGAATTGAGTGTTGGAGACCAGCTCCCCGGTCTCACCCCCAACACAGGAGTTTGAATATGGGCCAGGATCAAAAGAACCAGAACCAGCAGAACCAGGGCGGCCAGCAGGGCGGTCAGGGCGGCCAGCAGGGCGGCCAGCACCAGCAGGGCACGCCGAAGCCCGGTCAGGGCGGTCAGCAGGGCGGCGGCCAGCAGAATCCGCAGCGCTAAGCTTCTGTTTGGCGAGACCCCGCCGCAATGCGGCGGGGTCTTTTTATTTGTTCATGGCAGCGGCGCCGCACTCGTGGAGCGGCGCGGCCGCGTCGTTTTCCCCGGATTTTATCGCTGACAGCGAACTTGCCACCGCAAAAACCGGCGGCGATTTACCGACTCGCTTGCAGCTTTGCGGCGAGGCCGTCTAGTTTGCCGCAGTCACGTGCGGACGTGGCGGAATGGTATACGCAAAAGACTTAAAATCTTTCCCCGAGCAATCGGGTTGTGGGTTCGAGTCCCACCGTCCGCACCACTCTCCAGATAAACGATCGGCGTCAGTGTGCGGCGCGCGGCGCGCGTTTCGCGGGCGGCACGGCGATGCCTTGCGGGATGGCGAGCAGTTCGCGCAGCGGTGTCCTCGGCTTTGCAAGATCCGCGAGCGTGTAGCTGTCGAGCACTTCGAGAAAACTGTCGCGCGCCTTGTCGAGCGCGCGCTGCAAAACGCAACAGCGCTGGATCGCGCAGATGTTGTCGCTGATCTTGCCTTCGGCGAGACAGGGGACGAGCGCCATGTCGGGCTCGGTGTGGCGAACGACTTCGCCAAGGCCGATCGCGCTCGCGGGCTTGGCGAGCCGCAGGCCGCCGCTGCGGCCGCGCACGGTTTCGACATAGCCGGCGACGCCGAGCTGATGGGCAACCTTCATCAAATGATTTTTGGAAACGCCGTACTGGCGCGCGACTTCGGCGATGGTCGCAAGGCCGTCTTCCTTCAGCGCCAGATAGATCAGCAGCCGCAGCGAATAGTCGGTGTAGATCGTCAGGCGCAAATTGCGTCTCCCACTTAGGTCGAAGTGCAAAGATGTATTCGATATATTGCTTTTTGACAAGCCCGCTGTATAGAGTGCGCCGATCGCATTCGGGAGACCGACGATGAGCTATGTCACCTCGCTTGGGAAGAATGCCGCCTGGGTTTTCCTGTGGCCGGGCAACAAGGCGTGCGACGCGCTCGGCATGGAAAAAGCGGATTTTCGCGACCTTGTCCGGATGCTGGTGAACTCGCTGGTCTGGACGACGATCGGCGTCATTATCGTGGCGTTCACGGCGTGAAACCATGACGATCGAGGTCGTCAAACCCCGCGGTGAGTGGCGATCCCTGCCGCACGATGTGGCGCCATACAAGCGAACCGCGCTTTTTACCGAAACCACCATTCCCGCCGCGCTGATGCACGAACATCGGACGGCGGCGGGCGTCTGGGCGTTGCTGCATGTAATCGAGGGGCGGCTGTTATATCGGATCAGCGGCCCTGAAGGCTCCGAGCGCGAAATCGGAGCAGGCGACCGTCCGGGCGTGATCGAGCCCGAGCGGCTGCATGAGGTGAGGCCGCTCGGGCCGGTCGAGTTTTATGTCGAGTTTTACCGGCGGCCCGAATAATCGGGCCCTACGAGGAACGCAGCGCGCGAACGGATCGGCTTGGGCGGCGCGGCGCTGAGGCGCGCGAGCCGCCGGGAGTCCTCAATTCCTCGGGGATCTTGGGAACAATCAATCGAAATCCCGGCGCGAGCGCATCTTCTTGATCTCGCTGCGGCGGCTTTTCGAATCGAGGCGGCGTTTCTTCGAGGCTTTGGTGGGTTTCGTCGCGCGGCGCGGCGGCGGCGGATTGGCCGCTTCGACGATCATCTCGATCAGGCGCGCGCGGGCGTCGTCGCGGTTCATCTCCTGGCTGCGGTGGCGGTTCGCGGTGATGACGATGACGCCCTCATTAGTGAGGCGGCTCCCCGCGATGCGCTGCAGGCGGATCGCCACATCGTTCGGCAGCGAGCGCGAGCCGCGCGCGTCGAAGCGGAGTTGCACCGCCGACGACACTTTGTTCACGTTCTGGCCGCCCGGGCCTGAGGCGCGAATGAAGCTTTCCTGGAGCTCGCTTTCGTCCAGATGGATGCGGTCGGTCACTCGGATCATGAGAATTTTCTGCGAAATGCTTGGATTTGCTCGAAAACAGCCTGGGGGCAGCGCGGCAGAAAGGTTCGACTCTCGTAGGTCATGCGATTAGCTTCCCGGCCATTATAACAGGCTTGCGACAAGCGGGGCCGGGAGAGGCTGGATGTTGGGTTTTCTGCGATTACTGCTGCCGAAGGAGGAGCGTTTTTTCGAACTCTTCGACCGGCATGCCAATACGGTGGTGGGCGGCGCCGAAGCGCTGCGGGCTTTGCTCGACGGCGGCGACGGCATTCAGAAGAATTTCCAGACCATCATCGACCGCGAGCATGACGCCGACGCCATCACCCGCGAAGTCCTGACCGCGATCCGCCGCACTTTCATCACGCCCTTCGACCGCGACGGCATCCAGGACCTCACGAATGCGATGGATGACTCCATCGACCAGATGCAGAAGACGGCGAAGACGATCATGCTGTTCGAGGTTCGCGCCTTCACGCCGCAAATGAAGGACATGGCCGACAACATCGTGCAATGCGCGCGGCTGGTGCAGGAGGCGGTGCCGCTCCTGCGCTCGATCAGCGAGAACGCCACCCGGCTTTCGGCCATTACCGAGAAGGTGACGCGGCTCGAAGGCGAGGCCGACGACATTCACGATGTGGGCCTGAAGGAGCTGTTCAAGCAGCAGACGGCGAACGCCAATTCGATCTCGTTCTTCGTCGCCCACGAGATTTACGATCATCTGGAAAAATGCGTGGATCGTTTCGACGACGTCGCGAACGAAATCCAGAGTATCGTGATCGATCACGTCTAGGGGCGGGGCGCGCACATGGAAGCCATCGCGATCAGCCTGCCGTTTCTGGTCGGGCTCGTCATTGTTGCGCTGATCTTCGATTTTCTGAACGGCTTGCATGACGCCGCCAATTCCATCGCCACCATCGTCTCGACGCGCGTTCTGAAACCGCAATATGCCGTCGCGTGGGCGGCGTTCTTCAACTTCATCGCATTTTTGTTTTTCGGGCTGCATGTCGCAGAGACGCTCGGCGTCGGCATCATCTCGGCGGCGATCGTCGATCCGCATGTCATCTTCGGCGCGCTGATCGGTGCGATCGCGTGGAACCTCATCACCTGGTTTCTCGGCATCCCGTCGTCATCGTCGCATGCGCTGGTCGGCGGGCTTCTCGGCGCGGGCTGCGCCAAGGCCGGCTGGTCGGCGATCGTCTGGCCGGGCGTCATCAAGACGAGCGCCGCGATCGTGCTGTCGCCGCTCGTCGGCTTCATCCTCGCCATCGTGCTGGTGCTGCTGGTTTCGTGGCTGTTCGTCCGCACCACGCCCTATGCGGTCGACAACATGTTCCGCAAATTCCAGTTTTTCTCCGCGTCGCTCTATTCGCTCGGCCACGGCGGCAACGACGCGCAAAAGACAATGGGCATCATCGCCGTGCTGCTCTATTCGCAGGGCATGATCGGCGACAAATTCTACGTGCCGTTCTGGGTGGTGCTCATATGCCAGGCGATGATGGCGCTCGGCACGCTGTTCGGCGGCTGGCGCATCGTGAAAACGATGGGCTCGAAGATCACGCGGCTGACGCCGGTGCAGGGGTTCTGTGCCGAAACGGGCGGCGCGATCACGCTGTTCATGGCGACCTATCTCGGCGTTCCGGTTTCGACGACGCACACGATCACGGGCGCCATCGTCGGCGTCGGCGCCGCGCGGCGGGCTTCCGCGGTGCGCTGGAACATCGCGAGCAATATCGTCGTTGCCTGGATCGTGACGATCCCGGCGGCGGGATTGATGGCGGCGCTCGCCTATTATGCGTCATGGTTTCTGGGGTAAGCCGGGAACCGGCGGGCGGGAGCCGCATCAAACCCGGCAGGACTTGAGGAGCGTGAAATGGACGAAGAAAAATTCAACGGCAGCATGCGGAAATTCCTGCGCACGGTGGGCGTCACCTCGCAGCAGGAAATCGAGAAAGCGATCCGCGACGCCGTTGCGAGCGGCAAGCTCAAGGGCAACGAGAAGCTCAACGCCAAAATGGTGCTGACGGTTGACGGCGTCGCATTGACGCACGAAGTAAAGGGCGAACTCGAACTCGGTTAGCTCAGGAACTTTCGCCGGTTCCCGGCGTTTTTTCTCCACGCGTTGCAAAGCAGTCAAACGCAGCAAGGAGAAACGCCATGTTAGGTTGGGCCGTAACTTTTCTCATTATCGCGTTGATCGCGGGTGTCCTCGGTTTCGGCGGTGTCGCCATCGTCTCGGTCGAGCTCGCGAAGATCGTGTTCTTCATCGCAATCGCGCTGTTCCTGATCTCGGCGGTCGCCGGCATGATGCGCGGCCGCGGCGCGCCGCTGCGCTAAGCGAAAAACAATTCACCCCTCGCGGCTGTCGCCGGGAGGGGTGAATTCTGTTGCGGTTCTTTACGAAAACAGGCTGCTGAAAAATCCCTGAGGCGGGGCTTTTTTCGTTTTCGCTTTGGCCGCACGCCGGGCTTTGGCGGGCCTGGCGGCTTTTGCCTTTTTCGCCGGTTTCTTTGCCTTGCTCGATTTCTTCGTTTTCTTCTTGGCGGGCCTTGATGCTGGTCTCGATTTGCGGGCCATGAGGCTCTCCGTGGTTCCGGTAATAGGAATAACGAACGCAACGATCAGCGAATCGGTTTCGCCGATGGAACTCAGGCAATTGTCAGGCGTTATAACGCGGGTGCGGGCGATTTCCAGCGCCAAAACGGGTTTGCAACGCAGGAGAGCAGAATGGCTTCCTCGGTCCTAATCGGTATTCTGATTACGTTTCTCGTCGTTATTCTCGTTCTTTACCTCGTCAACATGCTGCCGGTGGATGGCCGGATGAAGCAGATCATCCGCATCGTCGTCATCATCATCGGTGTGATTTCGATGCTGAAATACCTCGCGGTATTCTAGCGCGGGACGGCCTCTGAAACGGAAAAGCCCCCTCCTTGGGAGGGGGCTTTTTTTGTCCGGTACCGTTCAGAGCTTTATCCAGCGAAGCCTGAGCGCGTTGCCGATGACGCTGACGGAAGAGAGCGACATCGCGGCGGCGCCGATGATCGGCGACAAGAGGATGCCGAACATCGGGTAGAGCGCGCCGGCCGCGACCGGCACGCCGAGCGCGTTATAGATGAAGGCGAAGAACAGGTTTTGCCGGATGTTGCGCATCGTCGCTTCCGAAAGACGGCGGGCGCGAATAATGCCGGAAAGATCGCCTTTCAGGAGCGTGACGCCCGCGCTTTCGATCGCGACATCGGTGCCGGTGCCCATGGCGATGCCAACATCGGCGGAGGCAAGGGCAGGCGCGTCGTTGACGCCGTCGCCGGCCATGGCGACGACGCGGCCTTCCTTGCGCAGCTTCTCGACGACCTTTGCCTTCTGATTGGGCAGCACTTCGGCCTCGACTTCCGCGATGCCGAGGCGGCGGGCGATGGCTTCGGCGGTGGTGCGGTTGTCGCCGGTCAGCATGACGATGCGAATGCCGTCGGCGCCGAGCGCCTTCAGCGCGGGTACGGTCGAGGGCTTCACCGGATCGGCAATCGCCAGAATGCCGGCCGGCTTTTTATCGACAGCGATGAAGATCGCGGTTGCGCCGTCCCGGCGCAGCGCTTCGGCTTCGCTGGCGAGCGGTGAGGTATCGATGCCGCTTTCGTGGAGAAAATTCGCGTTGCCGAGCGCGACTTTTTTGCCGCTCACGGTGCCGGTGACACCCTTGCCGGCGGGGGAGTGAAAATCCTGCGCGGGGCTGAGCGCGATGTTTTTATCCTTGGCGGCGCGAACGATGGCGTCAGCGAGGGGATGCTCGCTTGCGCTCTCAAGGCTCGCGGCAAGTTGCAGAATGCCGTTCTCATCGAAGCCGGAAGCGGGCAGGATTCTCACGAGCGCCGGCTTGCCTTCGGTGAGCGTGCCGGTTTTGTCGATCACCAGCGTGTCGATCTTCTCCATGTGCTCCAGGGCCTCGGCGTTCTTGATAAGGACACCCGCTTCGGCGCCGCGGCCGACGCCGACCATGATCGACATCGGTGTTGCAAGCCCGAGCGCGCAGGGGCAGGCGATGATCAGCACCGTCACGGCGGCAACGAGCCCATAGATGTAGCGCGGCTCCGGGCCGAACATCGCCCAGGCGGCGAAGGCGAGGAGCGCGGCAAAAATCACCAGCGGCACGAACCAGCCGGCCACGCGGTCGGCGAGTTTCTGGATCGGCGCGCGCGAGCGCTGGGCCGCCGCGACCATCTGGACGATCTGCGAGAGCAGCGTTTCGCTGCCGACCTTCTCGGCGCGCAGCACGAAGGAGCCCGCGGCATTCAGCGTACCGGCGATGACCTTGGCGCCCTGTTCCTTGGTGACCGGCATCGACTCGCCGGTGACGAGCGACTCGTCCACGTTCGAGCGGCCTTCGGTGACGACGCCATCGACCGGCACTTTCTCGCCGGGGCGGACGCGCAAGAGGTCGCCCACTTTAATCGTATCGAGCGGCACTTCCTCGTCGCCGTTCGCCGTGACCTTGCGCGCGGTCTTCGGCGCAAGATCGAGAAGGGCGCGCAGCGCGCTCGAAGTCTTTTCGTGCGCGGAAAGCTCGAGCACCTGGCCGACGATCACGAGCACGGTGATAACGGCAGCGGATTCGAAATAGACCGCGACCTCGCCGTGATGGCCGCGGAATTCCGGCGGGAAGATGCCGGGCCAGACGGTCGCGACAATGCTGTAGAGCCACGCGACGCCGACGCCGAGCGCGATCAGCGTGAACATGTTGAGGTTGCGCGTCACGAGCGACTGCCAGCCGCGCTCGAAGAACGGCCAGCCTGCCCAGAACACCACGGGCGTTGCGAACAGGAGCTGCACCCAGTTCGAGGTTTGCGGCGAGAGCGGCTGCCAGCCGAACAGGTGCCCGCCCATCTCGAGCGCGGCGACGGGCAGCGTGAGCAGAAGCGCAATCCAGAAGCGCCGCTTCATGTCGAGCAGCGCGGGGTTCGGCCCGGCGTCGGCGCTGGCGATGACGGGTTCGAGCGCCATGCCGCAGATCGGGCAGGAGCCGGGGCCGATTTGGCGGATCTCCGGATGCATCGGGCAGATGTATTCGGCGCCTTCGACGACCGGTTCGGCCTCGCGCGGGCTCAAGTATTTTTCCGGGTCGGCGATGAATTTCTCGCGGCACTTCGGATTGCAGAAATAATAGGTGTGGCCGTGATAGTCGGCGCGGTGCCTGGCGGTGTGCGGATCGACCTTCATGCCGCAGACCGGATCGGTTACGCGATGATCTCCGGCTTGTTCGTGCTTGCCGCCGCAGCAGGAGCCGCTGTGATGATGCGAGTGATCGTGTGCCATAGCCTGCCTTTGCGGGGCTTGTTTCTAATACCCCTAGGGGGTATATAGCGCGCATGCAAAAACATGCCAAGGCTTCATCGCTGAAAAGACTGGGGCGGATCGAAGGGCAGGTGCGCGGCATCGCCCGTATGGTCGAGGAAGACCGTTATTGCATCGACGTCATTACGCAGATTTCCGCCGTGCGTGCGGCGCTCAAGCGCGTCGAGGAGGAAATCCTGCGCGACCATGTCGGTCACTGCGTCGAACACGCGATTGCGAGCGGCGACAAGGCCGATCAGCGCCGCAAGATCGCCGAATTGATGGACGTATTCGGCAGGGCCGAGCGCTAGGCCGTATAGCGATAGACCCAATCGTTCCGCGCGATCAGCCGTTCGCCGCCGATGACGGGCAGTAACAGATCGCGCGCGAAACGCTGCACGCCGCTCATATGATAATTGCGATTGTTGGCGAGCGAGGCGGCTTGCAGCTTTGCTGTGCGCGGCGCGCGCGCGGCCTCGTAGGCGCGCAGGCGCGGTGGAATGTCGCTTTCATTCTCACCGGCGTCTCGCAGATGTTTTGCGAGCACAAGCGCGTCTTCGATCGCGGCGGCCGCGCCCTGCGCCATGAACGGCAGCATCGGGTGCGCGGCGTCTCCGAGTAATGTCGCGTGATCCTTGCCCCATGCCATGAGCGGCGGGCGATCGTAGAGCGGCCAGCGGCGAAACGAGGGCGCGGCCTCGATCAGGTCGCGCAAGGGCTTTGCCCAGCGCATGCAGGATGCGGGAAGCTGCGAGATGCCGCGCTCTTCGCCGTCCGCGCATTCGCGCTCTTCGGGGAAAACCAGCACGAGATTGATGCGCTCGCCGTTCGCGACCGGATAGTGCACGACGTGGCCGTTCTGCGCGAACCACAGCCGCACCACGGGCTCGGTCATTCGTGCGGGCAGATTTTTCGTCGGGATCAGCGCGCGCCAGACCGAGAGCCCATGAAAGCGCGGCGGCGCCTTGCCGTGCAGCCGCGCGCGCACTTTCGAGCGCAAGCCGTCGGCGCCGATTAACGCCGCGCCCAGTTCTTCGCGCGTCTCGCCGCCGCTCTGCACCGAGACGGTGACGCCGCGCGTGTGATCGGCATAGTCGTTCACTTCCGTGCCGGTACGCAGCTCGATATCGACCTGATCGGCGGCGGCCTCCGCAAGCGCGCGGTGAAGATCCGAGCGGGCGAGCACCAGCCAGGGCACGCCGTAGCGCTCGCCCGGCCCGCGCAGGTCGGCGCGCAGCAATGTGCGTCCGCTTTCGGCCCTGGTGACGATCAGCGCTTCGGGTGCGATGGCGCGCTCGCGCACGGCATCAAGCAGGCCAAGCTCGCGCAGCACACGCGTTGCGTTCGGCGCAAGTTGCAGCCCCGCGCCGCTTTCACCGAGGGAAGCGGCGCGCTCGCAGACGAGGACGCGGTAATTGGTTTTGGCGAGCGCGATCGCGGCGGTGAGCCCGCCGATCCCGGCGCCCGCGACGATCAAAGTGCGCGAGCGCTTCAACGGATCAGGCGGCTTTTTCGGCGACCGCGCTTTCCGGCACCGAGGCGCCGGGCTTCAGCGAATGGTCGAGCTTGTAGAGCGTCGAGCAATAGGGGCAGACGAGTTCCTCGGCATCGCCCATGTCGAGATAGACGTGCGGATGGTCGAAGGGCGCGCTGGCGCCTTCGCACATGAACTCGTGGGCATTGATGCGAATGACGGGCACGCCCGCGTCATTCTGGAAGTGGGGAACGATCTTGTCGGCCATGGGAAGCTCCGTTCGGCGCGGACAATAGCGGGCGAGGTGCGGCCTGCAAAGCGTCATCTTCGCGCGATCTTGGCAATGCCGCATTTTTTCCCCATATCGGCGGCCATGCGCCGGACGACCAAATTCGCCGTTGTGGCCGCGATTCTCGCCGCCGCGGTCTATGTGCTGCCGCAGGGCAAGCGCGCGGCCGAATTGCACATGGCGGCGAACGACCCGGCGAAGCTTTCCGAATTGCAGCTCGACCGGGTTTTCACGCCCGATTATGCGCGCGGCGAAATCGGGCGGGCGCTCGCCGCCGATGACGTTGAACTGGCCGAAAGCTTCGTTGCGCTGGCCGACGAGCGCGGCGTCCCGGTGCCGGATGAGTTACGCGCGCGGCTCAAGGAGGCGCAGTCGCCGTCGCGCATCCGCATCCGCATGGCCAGGAGTTTCGGCCGCGGTTTTGCGACCGGCGAGACCGGCGATGGCGCGGGGCTGCTCGGTGCCGCGGTCGGCGATCTGATCGGCTGGGGCGATGTGCGGGATCTTGCCCGCGAATCCTGGCACGCGGTTTCGGGGCAGGAAGTGAACAAGTTTTTGGCGGCGCTTTCGGTCGCGGGTCTTGGCGTCACGGCATGGACCTATTCGAGCATGGGAGCCGCCGCGCCAGTACGCGAAGGCGTCACGGTCGTAAAGGCGGCGGCGCGCGGCGGAAGACTCAGCGAAGGCTTCGTGAAATCGGCCGGGCGAATGCTCGCCAGCGGCCGCGCCGAGCGAGTCGGCGTTGCGCTCGCCGATCTTGGCGCGATGCGGGGTAAGGCCGGCACGCGCGCCGCGCTTACGGGCCTTCGCGAGACGCAAAGCATCAGCGAAATTTCCAAAATCGCACGGCTCGCGACAGCACGCGGACGCGGCACGCTCGCGGCGCTGAAGACGCTCGGCCGCGATTCATTCGTGCTGAGTGCCGCGGCGGTGGTTGCCTTCGGGTGGCTCTTGGGTGCCTTCGTCAATCTCTTCTTAATCGTCGCGGCGATACAACAAGGTTTCATCGCACTCGTGCGCAAGCTCTGGCCATCACGCGGCTTGCGGCCAACCCAACTTGATGCGATTGCCTGAAGCGCAATAATTTTCTTCCGGATTTTTCATGCCTTCCTTCCAGCACGACAACATCGACATCGCCTATATCGACGACGGCGAGGGCGAGCCGATCGTGCTCGTGCACGGCTTCGCGTCGAACAAGGAAATCAACTGGGTGCTGCCGGGCTGGACGGGGGCGCTCAAGCGCGCGGGGCGGCGCGTCATCGCGCTCGACAATCGCGGCCACGGCCAGTCGTCGAAGCCGCACGATCCGGCCGCCTACGACATGCAGTCGATGGCGGGCGATACGCTGGCGCTGCTCGATCATCTGAAGATCGAGCGCGCCGATTATCTTGGCTATTCGATGGGCGGGCGGATCGGCATGCATCTCGCGCTCCATCACCCTGATCGCATCCGATCGTCGAGCCTGGGCGGCATCGGCGCCTCGATCATCACCGGGCCGGGGCGGCGCGATCAGATCATCGCGGCGCTCGAAGCAAGGAGCGCGGCCGGCATCACCGATCCCGTGGCAAAGCAGTTTCGCGTCTTTGCCGAGCAGACCAAATCGGATCTTGCGGCGCTGATCGCCTGCATGGGCGGCCTGCGTGTCGAGTTCACGGAAAAGGAGCTCGCCTCCAACAAGGTGCCGATGCTGATCGTGCGGGGCGGGGATGATGACGATATCGCGGGGCCTGCCGCCGAGATCGCCCGCATCATTCCGGGCTGCGAATATATCGAGGTTCCCCATCGCAACCACATGACGGTGGTGGGCGACCAGGTGTTCAAGGACGGCGTGCTCGCCTTCCTCGAAAAGCACGGCCAATAAAATCGCGAGTCATTTGAATCGCTTGCGCGCGGTTTTTCGCGCGCGGACTCGTTAGCGGCATTTCCTCAGAAACTGATTCAACGTGAGGCCTGAAGCCATTCGGGAACCCGCGTGGCCGCGGCTCATCGTGCTTTCGCGCCGGTTAAAGCCCTGATTCAAGCGCATCTGCCATGCGTGGATTCTTCACGATATCCGGGCTAGAAGGCCTCAAAACAGCAATCCGAATTTCTGGCTTGGGAGAGAAGCCATGGCAAAACCGAATGTTCAAGCCGTTCACGCCGTCGACCCGGTATGGGCGCGCGTGCGCGAAGAAGCCGAAGCGATCACCAAGAGCTCGCCGGAGCTCGCGACGTTCCTGTTCGCGACGGTGCTCAATCACGCCCGGCTGGAGGAGGCCGTGGCCTATCGCGTGGCCTCGCGGCTCGATCACCAGGACGTGCCGGCGAGCATCATCCGTGAAGCCTATGCCGATCTGATCGAGGGGGAGCCGCTGCTCGGCGCCATGATGCGGGCCGATATCGTCGCCGTCACGGATCGTGACCCCGCGACGACGCGCTATATCGAGCCCATTCTTTACTTCAAAGGCTTCCATGCGCTGCAGACGCATCGCCTCGCGCATTATCTCTGGAACAAAGGCCGCAAGGATTTCGCGCTGTACCTGCAGAGCCGTGCGTCGTCCGTGTTTGGCGTCGATATCAATCCGCAGACCCGTATCGGCCGCGGCGTGTTCATCGACCACGGCACCGGCGTCGTCATCGGCGCGACCGCCGTCATCGACGACGACGTTTCGCTGCTGCAGGGCGTGACGCTCGGCGGCACCGGCAAGGAGCGCGGCGACCGCCACCCGAAGATCCGCCGCGGCGTGCTGATCGGGGCGGGGGCGAAGGTGCTCGGCAATATCGAGGTCGGCGAGTGCTCGCGCGTTGCGTCCGGCTCGGTGGTGCTGAAGAAAGTGCCGCCGCGCACGACGGTCGCCGGCATTCCGGCGCGTGTCGTGGGCCCGGCGCCGTGCGACCAGTCGCCCGCGCACACCATGGACCAGATGTTCGATTCGAATTCGACCTTCGCAGGCGAGAATATCTGAGGCGATTTTTTCTGCGGATTGCGGCTTGCCCGCGCCACCCCGGCGCGGTTAGGTAGCGCCTGTTTTCCGGTGAATGGAGCACGCGCGTGGAGAGAAGCGAACTCGATCAGGTGCAGAATTATCTGCGCCGGTTGTTCCGCAATCCTGAAATCCGTCTGACGCCGCGCGCGCAGCGCCCGGACATGGCCGAGTTCTATATCGGCAACGACCAGCAGGGGCTCGTCACGCTCGACACCGAGGACGGCGACCGCTCGTACAATCTGCAAATCAACGTGCCGGAGACCGACCTGCAACGCGCGGCGGCGTTCCTGCGCAAGGTGCTCGGGCATCCCGACATCAAGGTGCTGGCGCGGCCGAAGAAGAAGGATTCCGCCGAGGTTTATATCGGCGAGGAATTCATCGCGGTCCTGTTTCTGGAAGACAACGGCAAGGCCTTCTCCTTCCAGATGGCGATCCTCGATACCGATCTCGACGAGGGCGAACCGGAATAAGCGGGTTCCGGGAGGGCGGGGCGCCCCGGTTAACCTTTATTTACCTTCACGCTTGCTCGCGATCTTCATCTTTCATTAACTGCGAGCCTCAAGGGGCGGCAGGGGGCCGCTTCCGTTCGTTGCGTCGGGTTCGCGTAATGTTGTCGCCGGAAGCCATCCAGTCGATCTTTGCCGTGGGCTTCGGATTTGCCTTCGCAGGGCTGCTAGCGACCGGCTATCAGCTCGTTTCCGAGCGCCCGGCGAGCTTCCGGCTCCTGAACGACGAGAGCCGCCCGAAGGCGCTGGCCTCGGTGCCGTTTCTGGTCTTTGCCGCGCCGTTCATCATCCTGCGCAACACCATCCGCGGCGTCACCATCCAGTCGCGCGGCTTCATGCCCGCGATGATGGCCACCATATTGGCGGGCTTCTGGAGCCTTTCCTGCGGACTGGTGATGATGGGGCTGATGCGCTCGGTGGGCTTCGGCGGCTGAATTTTGCGGCGTTAGACCTCTGGCGTTTGCTATGGCATGAGCGTGCCGCAGCAATCGACGTCATATTCGAGGAAGTAATGCCCCTTTACGAACTGGATGGAATTCGACCGCAGCTTCCGGCGAGCGGCAAATACTGGATCGCGCCGAGCGCGGACCTGATCGGCCATATCTTCATCGAGGAAGAAGTCAGCATCTGGTTCAACGCCGTGCTGCGCGGCGACAACGAGCCGATGAAAATCGGCCGGCGCACCAATGTGCAGGACGGCTGCGTGTTTCACTCCGATCCCGGCTTTCCGCTCACCATCGGCGAGCGCTGCACGATCGGCCACAAGGCGATGCTGCACGGCTGCACGATCGAGAATGGCGTCTTGATCGGCATGAGCGCGACGGTTCTGAACGGCGCGCGGATTCGCGAGAACTCGATTGTCGGCGCGGGGGCGGTCGTCACCGAAGGCAAGGAATTTCCGCCGAACTCGCTGATCGTCGGCGCGCCGGGCCGCGCCATCCGCACGCTCGACGAGAAGGGACTCGCGATTGCCCATTACGGCGCCGAAGCTTATTTCAAGCGCTGGCAGCAATACGCCAAGGGCATGAAGCCGGTCAGTTGACCTCAAAAAGTGAGGCCGGCCCTGGGGGAGAGCCGGCCTCGCGCGAACCCGGTCGGGGGACGGGGAGGGTGGGGACGTGACCAGGCCGCGATTCAAACTCCTTATCTCGTGCCGGCGACGTATTTGGTCGGACGGTTGTCGCCGAGTGAAACCCAGACATTGACGTCGGTCTGTGACTGCCGCTTGACGAAGCGGTAGCCGGTTTCCGACCACGGCAGAATTTCGTCTTCCTGATTGTCGAGCACGTATTCGCCCTTGTCGGTGCGAACGGTGAGCACGGCATGGCCGTCGCCCTTCTTGTCGCGGACGACGGTGATCAGAAGCGCAGCGCGCGGCCAGCCGGCTTCGATGAGGCGGCGGCGCTTCTCGAGCACGTAGTCCTCGCAATCGCCGTAGCCATCGGTCGGATACGACCACTTTTCAACGACGCCGAAATGATCGAGATCGGTCAGCGGCTTCACGTTGTCGTTGACGTAGCGGTTGATGCGCTCCATTTCCTTGTAGGCGGATTTGGTGAGCTGCACGTCGACCGCCTGCGCCGGCGAGACGTTGCATTCGTCCGGATGATCCTGACAAAACTGCTTCCAGCCGATCGGCACGCGCGTATTTTCCCCGACCGAAACATAGGCCTGACGGCCGATGATCTGCTCCGCCTGCGCGGATTGCGCAAGACAGATTCCCCCGATCGCGACGGCGAACGCCGTAGCGACCAACCCCTTGCTCTTTGCGAGCTTTACATTGCCAAACATTGACGCCCCCAATTTTTTCTTGGCGGCAATGTGGCAAACGGCCTTTGCGGCGGCGCTAAATCACGCGCGCAATTTCAAGGCTTGTTTGAATTAAATCCTACTCAAATTCGATTCAAATTTTATTCTTTAAAATTTTAGACAAATTGCTCCGATCGAAGTTGACGCCGTGGCGCAGGCGGAATCGCCGCGAAGGAGAGGTTTTTGGGAGCGGCAAAACAGGCCGGCAAAGGCCGAAAAAGCGCAGGCCGCAAAGCCTGGCCGGAAACCGGCAAAGCTGCGGCATCGCTAATGGCGGCTGAACAGTCTTGGTTAGCGGCGGGTTAGCCCGCGGCGGCGAGGCTCAGTTGGCGCTGCCGAGATCGTGCTCGAGCGTGTCGGGGTTCTGGACGCGGCTGAACTCGATCGCAAAGCCGCCTTCGATCTGGCGGACGACGCGGCCGTGAGTGCGCCCGAGAATGACCGGCGTGCCGGGCGCGACCGCGGTGGTGGTCGCGACAGCGGCGCCCGAAAGCGAAACGTCAATGATGCGGCAGGGGATCGTAACGCCCGTCGGCAGCGTCAGCGTCGAGCGCGGATCGGCGATCGAGAAACGCTCGTGGCGGCGGTCTTCCGGCAGGCCGAGCAACTGGCGATTGGCGAACCAGGTGAGCTGGCTCGCGAGCTTGTCGCGGCGGCGCGACGTGCCGGCGACCGTCATCGCAAAACCGTTCGGCAGGTGACGAACGCATTTGCCTTCGGCGCGGCCGAGATGATCGATATAGGCGACGACCGTTTCGCCGATCTGCGGCTTTGCATCCGCGATCACCGCGAGGCCGCCCGGCGACATGTTGAGCGTTTGGCAGGTGTACTCCTGCCGATTTTGCAGCATGTAGCGGCCGGTGAGCTGAAGCTTCACCCGTTGATGCTTGCGCCGCTCCTGATTGAGCGAGAGCGTGCGCGCCGCGCGATTGAACTGCATCATGACGAAATAGGCCGACCTGCTGGCGAATGTTCCGCAAGCGTAGTCGCCTGTAGTTAACGGGGCGTATCCCTTGGCGCGCTTGAGGCGCAATGGCCAAGGAAAACCGGGGCTTAGGAGCGGCCGCCTTGCAGCAGACGAAGCTGCGGCTGCGTGCGAATAAGACCAGCGGTGGCCCCGGAAGAAATTGCATCCTCAGGTTGCATAAAACGAGACGAGCCGATCCGCAAATGCGCGAGCGGCACCAGCGTCGCCCAATAGGGATGCGAGAGCGCAGCGAGCGAGCCGACGAGGCGCGCGTCCGTGCGGCCGTGGTGGCGAAGCGGCAGGAGCAGCAATTCAAGGCCGAGCATCCGGCGGTCGGCCGTCTCGCCGATTATGCCTGCGATCACCGGTGTAGCGGTGCGGACCATGCTGTCGATCAGGCTGTAGATTTCGGTCCGCTCATCCGGAGCAAAGGCGTCGATGAAAACGGTATCGCGCAGCTCGCGTCCCAAAAGGGTGCAGATATGCGTGCCCGCAAGCCGGACGCGATACGGCGCCGGCTCGTCGGCATCGAGCATGAAAACGTCGCCGAGAATTTTTCCGATCGCGCCAGGCTTGAGGTCGCCGCGCTCCGGCGCGGCGCGCTCGCCGCGGATCTGATTCCAGTACGCATAAAGCGCGCGGGATGTTGCGTGTTTCATGTCTCTCTCCAGCCCGTCAGTCGTCGCGAAACGGGACGGCTGACGGCTACGGAGCAGAGGCCGTGCCATGCGCGCGAAACGGGTGAGCGGAACCTTCGCCCGGAACCCGGGCGGCGAAATTAGGGTTAAAGCCGGACTGTTCTGGACGGCGGGATTTGAGAGGCCTAGTTTACCGAACAGATTTGGGTGGTTCTCGTGACCCAGGCCTGCGAGTGGAGGGCTCCTCTCGCGGGCCTATTTTTTGCGGAGGATGGGTTTTTCGCGAGCCTTGCACTTGTCCCGGCGAGGGGCTTATCTCGCATTTACCATTCCCCGGGTCTCGTATTCTTGGCGCGTTCTTCCGAGCCGATCTTCAACGTCCCTCCCGTTATCATGTGGCTGTCGGCCGCGATGGCGCTGATTCATGGCGGCCGGGCGTTGCTCACGCAGGATCAGGATAATCTGGTGCTGGTGTGGTTCGCCTTTATTCCGGCGCGCTACGATCCGGCGATTGCCGCGATCATCGATTTTCCCGGCGGCATTGGCGCCGATATCTGGACGTTCTTCACCTACGCTTTTCTGCACGCTGAAATCGTGCACATCCTCGCCAATCTCGTGTGGCTGCTTGCCTTCGGCAGCGCGGTGGCGTGGCGGTTCGGCGCGCTGCGGTTTCTCCTCTTCTTCGCGGTAACGTCAGCGCTTTCGGCGGCGGCCTATCTCTTGTTCCATGCGGACGAGACCGTGCCGGTGATCGGCGCGTCCGGTGCGATCTCCGGCGCGATGGCGGCGGCATGCCGCTTCGTCTTCGCCGACGGCGGCCCGCTATTCATGCGCGGCCGCGATCAGCGCGCCTACCAGCTGCCGGCGCTGCCGCTCAAGCAGGCGCTGA
Source organism: Xanthobacteraceae bacterium (assembly GCA_035556215.1). Lineage (GTDB taxonomy): Bacteria > Pseudomonadota > Alphaproteobacteria > Rhizobiales > Xanthobacteraceae > Palsa-892. The sequence goes on from DATMFI010000001.1 coordinate 25,898, forward strand.
AGAATCGCGGCGTGGTTATGTTTCTCGTCGCGTGGTTCCTGTTCAATCTCCTGTTCGGCCTCAGCGCCATCACGTCGGGCTTCACCGACGCGACGGTTGCATGGGAAGCGCATCTTGGCGGCTTCCTGGCGGGGCTTTTCCTGTTCCGGTTCTTCGATCCGGTGCCGCGCACACTGCCGAACGTGCCCCTTGCGCCGTCAAACGAAGGCGAGGAAACTTGATTCGGGGAGCGGGGTTTACGAGGGAAGGAGAACCTCATGACCGTGCGTGCCATCCTCGATCTCAAGGGCCGGGACGTTGTGACCATTACGTCCGATCACACGCTCGCGCAGGCGGCTGAGCATCTCTCCACTTACAAGATCGGTGCGCTGGTGGTGCTTGCCGGAGAGCGCATCTGCGGCATCCTGTCGGAGCGCGATATCGTCAAGGCTGTCGCGCGCAACGGTGCGGGCGCATTGGAAAGTCCGGTCTCCAGCACCATGACGAGCGCCGTTACGACCTGCCAGCCTTACGACACCATCGCCGAAGTGATGAACCGGATGACGGCGGGCCGTTTCCGGCATCTGCCGGTGATCGACAACGGCAGGCTCGCCGGCATCGTCTCGATCGGCGACGTCGTGAAGCACCGCCTCGCCGAGATCGAGCGCGAAAGCTCGGCGCTGCGCGAATATATCCGCACCGCTTGAACAGCGGGCGCGGCTTCAGGTGAGCGCGGCCGTCGCTTCGTGAATTTCCTCGAGCCCGCGCTCGACAGCTTCCTCGCCGAGCTTGATCGCCTGCGCGGCGTTGCCGAAATCGAACAGGCCGATATTGCCAAGCTTGGGCGACAGGAGAACGTCGGGCGGATCGCCCGCGAGCCGCGAGCGCGAGATGCGATCCTGCGTGATGTTGAAGGCATCGACCATCACGGCCGAAATGCCGCTCGGCCCGTCATGGGCGCGGTCGCCGAAGAACTGGCGGCGGATCAGGCGATCGATGCGGAACATCGAGCCGATGCGCGTCTCCCGGGTGAGTTCGACGGTGACGGCGTCGGGATCGGGATCGGGTTCTTCCTCAAGGCCGTGGTTCTGAATCACCGTGCCGCGGCCGAACATGTCGGCGTTCAGGTTGACGGCAATGACGAGGCGAGCGCCGAGCGCGCGCGCCGCCGTCACCGGCACCGGATTGACGAGCGCGCCGTCCATCAGCCATCGGCCCGCGACCTTCACCGGATTGAAAATGCCGGGAAGGGCATAGCTCGCGCGCATCGCATCGGAGAGCGAGCCTTGCGTGAGCCAGATCTCGTGACCGGTGCCAAGCTCGGTTGCGATCGCCGCGAAGCGCACCGGCAGGTCTTCGATTTTCATATCGCCGAGATTCTTGACGAGGAGATCCGCAAGCCGCCCGCCGGCGATCAGGCCGGCGCCGCCGAAACGAAAATCCATCAGGCCAAGAATGCGCCGCTTGTTGATCGCGCGCACCCATTCCTCGAGTTCGGGTAATTTGCCGGCCGCCCATACGCCGCCGACCAATGCGCCGATGGAAGTCCCCGCGATGACGTCGGGCATCAGGCCGTTCGCGGTGAGCGCCTTGATGACGCCGATATGCGCCCAGCCGCGCGCCGCGCCGCCCGAAAGCGCAAGCCCGATTTTGGGTACGCCCGACTTCGACTCATGCCGCTCTAGCGTCGGTTGATTGGACACGGGCTCGACCGCGGATTGTTTCGAAAATACCTGAAACACGTCCTATCGTCCCTTGATCCGGTCCCGGTGTCGAGGCTTCAAGCAAATCATGCTTGCGCAGGCTTAATGCCCAACCGTGACAAAACCGCGTCAGCGGCTAGGCCTCGGCCGAAACAAGCTTAACGGGCGTATCTGCGGAAGGTTGCAGGGGGATGCGGCGATAGAAGCAGGAGCGCGCGCCGGTGTGGCAGGCGACGCCGTCGCCCGCGATGCGCACCTTCATCCAGAGGGCGTCCTGATCGCAGTCCACGAACAGTGCTTCGAGCTTGAGGGTATTGCCGCTGGTTTCGCCCTTGCGCCAAAGCTCCTTGCGCGAGCGCGACCAGAACCAGGCATCGCCGCTCTCGATGGTGCGCTTGAGCGCTTCCTCATTCATGTGCGCGAACATCAGGACCGAGCCGTCGCTGGCGTCGGTGACGACGCAGGAGATCAGGCCATGCTCGTCGAATTTCGGCATGAAGAGATTGCCGGTTTCGATGTCGCGGCTCGTGCCGCGAGCTGCAAATCGCGAGGTCATCCTGCGTTCCTCCAAAAGACAACTCCCCGCCCAAGGGACGGGGAGCGATTCATAGCGGCGCTTCGGAAGTTGCGAAAGCGCGCGTAATCAGTCGTGACGGTTGTCGCGCACGAGCCGGAAGAAGCGAACCTGCTCCTCGGGGTCGTTGCGGAAGACGCCGCTGAACTGCGTGGTGACCGTCGAGACGCCCTGTTTCTGGACGCCGCGCATCGCCATGCACATGTGCTCGGCCTCGATCATGACGGCAACGCCGCGCGGCTTCAGGTTCTCGTCGATCGCGGTGAGGATCTGCGAGGTAAGGTGCTCTTGCGTCTGCAGGCGGCGGCCATACATGTCGATGACGCGCGCGATCTTCGACAGGCCGACGACGCGATCGATCGGCATATACGCGACATGCGCGTGGCCGATCATCGGGAACATGTGATGCTCGCAGAACGAATAGAACGGGATCTTGCGGACGACGACGATGTCGTCGAAGTTGCCGATCTCGCCGAAGGTGCGGTCGAGCACGTCTTCGGGGTTCTCGCGATAGCCGCCGAACACTTCTTCGAACGCCTTGACGACACGGCGCGGCGTATCAATCAGGCCTTCGCGGTTCGGGTTATCGCCGATCCAGGCAAGCAGAGTCTTGGCTGCGGCTTCCGCAGCTTCGCGGGTCGGACGCTCAACCGGTTCAATTTTGGGAGTTTCGACCTTGGTTTCAGTACGCGGAAAATTCTTTACAACGGCGTCCATTTCATAACTCTCCCGTTCGACCGGCCGCTTCTTAGGGCTGCCGGAGTGTCACCGGTGTTGAACAATGCGGCTAAAACGTCGGGCGCCTCCCGGAGCAGCGCCTTCCTAATCAACCAGCCAGATACTATATTTGTTCCTAATTGTGTCTTGCAATTGACCGGACGGGTCTAAGAAAAAAATATCTGATGCTCGACGAAGTCTACAATAAGCGGATTTTGGAGTTGGCCAGCAATATCCCGAATATTGGCCGCCTGCCGCACCCCGATGCCACCGCCACCGCCCATTCCAAGTTGTGCGGGTCGACGGTTACGATCGATTTGACCATGAAAGGGGGCAAAGTCGCTGATTTTGCCCATGAAGTGCGGGCCTGCGCCCTCGGCCAGGCGTCGTCCTCGATCATGGCCCGGCATGTCGTCGGCTCGACCCCCGAGGAGCTACGGGAGGTCCGGGAGACCATGCGGAAGATGCTGAAGGAGGGGGGCGAGCCTCCGGCCGGCAAGTGGGCTGACCTCGCGGTTTTGCAACCGGTATCTAATTACCCTGCCCGCCATGCCTCCACCATGCTGACTTTCGACGCGGTGGTCGATGCGATCTCGCAGATCGAAGCAGGGGCGAAGGCCCCCCAGGCGGCGGAGTGAAAGCGGCGGGCGCGGACGGCGACGAGGCGCGCGGCTTCCTTCTCAACCTTCCGCGCCTGTTCGGACGCGGGCTCATCAAAATTTATCGCTACACGCTTTCGCCGCTGATCGGTTTTCGCTGCCGGCATCTGCCGACATGCTCCGAGTATGGCGACGAGGCGATTGCGCGCTTCGGTTTGTGGGCCGGCGGATGGATGACGCTCGCGCGCATCATGCGCTGTCATCCGCTCGGCACGCACGGTCTCGATTTCGTGCCGAAGGAGATGCCGCGCAATGCGCGCTGGTATCTGCCGTGGCGATACGGGTTATGGAAACGCACCAACGAAGACGCGCAGACGAAGACATGAACGGACGCGCCGGGGGCTGATACCAGTACACCACCCCCGGCGCGCCGAGCGCTTTCAACGACTCTGACTTGCCAGCGACTCGAGCCGTTTGGGCGCTTCTTTGGACCCGTACTCACTGGCCTTTTGGTACCAGTACCGGGCCTTCTGCACGTCCGCCTCCACCCCGCGGACACCTAATTCGTTCATCACCGCCGGATCGTAAGTGGCGGCCATCGCCATCGCGGCGTTCTGGTCGCCGCTTTCGGCGGCGCGTTGCAGCAGGAGACGCGCGCTTGCGATGTCGCCGCTCTCCAGCATCGCCTGGCCGCGCGTGATCATCGTCGTGATCTCGTCCTGCTCCAGATGACGCTGCGGCTTCTGCGTCTGGGACCATTGCAGGCGAAGCGTCTGACGATCGGCGATCTTGTTGTCGGAAGTGCGGAGCGAAACCGTGTATTGCATCGTGCCCGAGAAATCGGCGGGCGGACGCAGCTTCGTCTCGGCCAGTTCGTGCGCGGGCACCAGCCACTCATTGTTCCCCCATGGCTGACCGCGAGAGAGTTTCGTTCCGGGCACAAGGCCGGTGACGGTTGCCATCACGCCTTCAACCGGGCCGGTCATTCTCACCCCGAGCGCGATCTCGTCATTGTTGCCGGCGTCGGCGCCTTCGACGACGAGTTTCGGCGTGGGCTTGGCGGCTTGCGTTTTGATCAGCGGCACGCTTGCGGCCGATGGCGCCGGCTCGGAGCGGATCAGCGCTGCAAGGCGCCGCCAGGGTTCGGCGGCCGCCGACTTCCAGCTATCGGGCATCGGTGTCTTGCCGAGCATCAGCAGAATGAAGAACACCGCAATCGCCGCAACGAGGATAAGGCGCAGCGTAAGACCGGTCATGCGTCCGCCTGCGACCTTGCCCTTCGGCCGCAGCGGCGGCGCGGGCATGAATTCGGGCGAGAGCGAGCGTCGCGGATGGGCATGCGCGCGGGTGATCTCGCGTTCGAGTTCGTCCAGCTCATAGGGCGAAAGGCCGGGCGCTTCGGCGGCAACGGCCTGATCGTCGAGTACCGGCACGACCGTATCGAGCGGCGGGCGAGGGCGCGCAGGTTTTGCTTCCGGCGCCGGTTCGCCGCGCGGGCGCTGGAGGAATTCCGGGATCGAACGCTCACCGGATTGCCGATCGTGCTGGCGATCGCTTTGCAGCCGTTCGCCATGCAGCCGTTCGCCATGCGGGCGCTCGCCGTGCGGGCGCTCGCTATGCGGCCGGGTGAAACGCGGCGGCACGTAGCCCGCATCGGGTCCGTTGGGATAGCCGGTGTTCGGGCCGGAGTCCGGGACGAAATCTTGCGGCCTGAAATCTTGCGGCGTTACGTTCGACGGCTGTTCAGGGTATTGCGACGGATTGGTCTGGGTACTCATCTACGCTCTCCCACGATTCCCGTGACGCAAATCGAGTTCGACGATCACCGGCGTTCCCGTGCCTGTTTCCATTTGATGAATTCCTGAAACAGGCGCTCGCGCTCTTCGAAACTGCCGGCTTCCGCGAGCGGCCCGGCATTCGGATCGCGCGAGGTGACGAATTCATTAAACTGCTTGCGCTCGATGCTCTGCGCTCCGGCAACGCGCGCCGGATGTTTCTGCAGCCATTCGTCGGCATAGGCGAAGCGCGTCCAGCCGGGGAGCTTCGCGGCAAGGTTGGTCTCCTTCCACTTGCCGTGCCGCGGCGGTTTTTGGAATTCGGCGAGCTTCGGAAAGAAGTGGTCGATGAAGCTGACGATGCGGTTATAACGATCGGTGCCTTTCGGCCAGTTGTAGGCGATCAGCACTGCGCCGACAGCGACGGTGTCGACCTGTTCGCCTTCCTTAATGAGCCCCGGATAGTCGGCGTGCGTCAGCACGGCGGGCAAATATTCCTGCTGGAGCGGTTTGGAGTAGGCGACCGGCAGCAATTTGAAACCGTCGGACGATTTCAGCTTGCTGGTCGAGCCGGTGGGCTTGCCGGCGATCAGAATGGTGGCGTCGATCTCGCCTTTCTTGAGGGCGACGGCAGCGTCGCCCTGGCCCATGTTCACTTCCTTGGCACGGACGCCGAGCTTTTCGAGGATGTCGCGTGTCGAGGCCTGGGTGCCGGAGCCGACGTCGCTGAAGTTGACGATCTTGCCGTTCAGATCCTCGAGCTTCTCGATGCCGGAGTCGCTCCGCACGATGAAGTGCATCTCTTCGTTATAGAGCTTGGCGATATAGACGATCTTGTCGTCGATGTTGCCGATCTCGCCGGAGCGGCGGGCGCGGTTCAGGATCACCGATTGGGTGATGCCAAGATCGATGCCCTTCAGGAAGCGGACGTCGCGCAAATTCTGGCCGCCGCCTTTGCCGATCACCGGCAGGACACGGAAGTTGTCGCCGTCGTCGAGCACGGCCGAAAGATCGTAGGCCAGCGACAGATACGTGGCGTTCGGATTCCCCGACATGATCGAGATGGTATTTTGATTGATCTGCTCGCCGAGCCGCTGGATGGCGGAAGGATCATTTCTCGCGGTCTTGATCGGCCGCGAATCCTGGGCGTTGGCGAAAAAGGAAGGAAAACCGGAAACCGCAACCGCGGCGACTAGAACTCGGATACTCGTGCGTGCGCATGAGCGCAGGCGCAGAGGCTCCCACAAGCCTCGTACCATAGACACTCTCCCATCTGGGCGGTTTGTTACGCTACAAAACCGCTTCCCGCTTCTGTGCCGGCTCCGTCTTTTTGATGGGGGACGGGTCTGGTTCTCTTGTTGGCGTGATATTTATTTCGGATTGTGTCATCCGTTCGGATCGATTGTGTCGCCATTGGGGAATTGCAAACGAGCGCGAATTTTTGTAATTCCGCTCCCGCGCTGCGAGGTGCACAACATCTTGCGCGTGATTCAAATTCGCGAAATCCGAAATGGCGGATTCGCGCGGTTTCAAAAAAATTCTACCGCTTACCTGCATTCGTTGGCAGAGAGTGAGCAGAGAGGAAAAAGATGATCACGGTTACTTTTCCCGACGGCGCACGTCGAGAATTCTCTCCCGGCATTAGCGGTTTGGAAATCGCGAAAGGCATTTCGCCCTCGCTGGCCAAGCGCACCGTCGCGATGACGCTGAATGGCGTGCTTTCCGACCTTACCGACAAGCTCGATCGCGATGTTTCCATCGAATTCGTTTCGCGCGACGACCCGCGCGCACTCGAACTCATTCGCCATGATGCGGCGCATGTGTTGGCCGAAGCCGTGCAGTCGCTGTGGCCGGGTACCCAGGTAACGATTGGGCCGGTGATCGAGAACGGTTTCTATTACGATTTCTTCCGCAACGAGCCGTTCACCCCCGAAGATTTCGCCGCGATCGAAAAGAAGATGCGCGAGATCATCGCGAAGGACACGCCCTTCACCAAGGAAGTCTGGACACGCGAGCAGGCGAAGAAAGTCTTCAAGGACAAGGGCGAGAACTTCAAGATCGAGCTGATCGACGCCATTCCGCCCGGCGAAGATCTCAAGATCTACAAGCAGGGCGAATGGTTCGATCTTTGCCGCGGGCCGCATATGACCTCGACCGGCAAGATCGGTAACGCCTTCAAGCTGATGAAGGTGGCCGGCGCCTATTGGCGCGGCGACTCCAACAACCCGATGCTGACCCGCATCTACGGGACGGCATGGGCCGATCAGAAGCAGTTGGAGCAATATCTTCACATGCTGGAAGAGGCCGAGAAGCGCGATCACCGCCGCCTCGGCCGCGAGATGAACCTCTATCACTTCCAGGAAGAGGCGCCCGGTGCCGTGTTCTGGCACGCCAAGGGCTGGACGCTGTTCGAGACGCTGACCGCTTATTTGCGCCGCGCGCAGATGGCCGCGAACTATCTCGAGGTGAACACGCCGCAGCTCATGGATCAGCAGCTCTGGATCACTTCCGGCCACATGGAGAAGTATCGCGACATGATGTTTCTCACGGAAAAGCGTGAGGACGATGAGCGCGTCTACACCATCAAGCCGATGAACTGCCCCGGTCACGTGCAGATTTTCAAGAACGGCTTGAAGTCGTATCGCGATCTGCCGCTGAAGATTGCCGAATTCGGCAAGGTACATCGCTTCGAGCCGTCCGGCGCGCTGCACGGCCTGATGCGCGTGCGCGCGTTCACGCAGGACGATGCGCATGTCTTCGTGACCGAGGAGCAGATCGCCGAGGAGACGTTGAAGATCAACAATCAACTCCTCGATATCTATAAGGATTTCGGCTTTGACGACGTGCGGATCAAGTTCTCCGACCGTCCTGAAATGCGCATCGGCGACGATGCGGTGTGGGACAGGGCGGAAGCCGCGCTCAAGGACGCGCTCGATAAATCCGGCAAGCCGTGGACGCTGAACAAGGGCGAGGGCGCGTTCTATGGCCCCAAGCTCGAATATGTGCTGCGCGACGCGATCGGCCGCGACTGGCAGTGCGGCACCATTCAGGTCGACCTCAACCTGCCGGGGCGGCTCGGCGCCTTCTACATCGCGCCTTCGGGCGAGAAGGTGACGCCGGTGATGCTGCACCGTGCGATGTTCGGATCGTTGGAGCGCTTCATCGGCATCCTGATCGAGCACTATGCCGGTCATCTGCCGTTGTGGCTTTCGCCGACACAGGCGATGGTTTGCACCATCACCTCCGATGCCGACGATTACGCCAAAGAACTGGTGCAGGCGGCAGGGCGCGCAGGGCTGCGCTTTGAGTCCGATCTCGCCAACCAGAAGATCAATTACAAGGTGCGCGAGCATTCGCTCGCAAAAATCCCTGTGCTTCTGGTCGTCGGCAAGAAGGAAGCGGCGGAGCGGACGGTTTCGATCCGCCGTCTTGGCTCGCCCGATCAGAAGTCGATGAGCTGGGACGATGCGCTTGCGATGCTGAAGGCCGAAGCCGTCGCGCCCGATCTGCAGCGCGTTTAAATGATTGGCATAAGGCCGGCACGGGTTATACTTTTCCGTATGATCCGTGCCAAAGCTATCGCCATTTTGCTGCTGGCTGCGTCAGCTTTTGCGCTTGCCGCCTGCGACCCATGCGGGCATCCGGTAAGCGGCATCAACGGCGACCAGATGATGGCCTGCAAGAGCGGCGCGCCGCGCTGACGCTTGGCGCCCAGTATCTTGGCGCCAGTACCTTAGCGTGCGGACACTTTAGCGTGTGAGCACTTCAGCGCGCCAAAACTTTAGCGCGCCAATACTTCGATCTCGCGGTCCTTGCCGGGCTCGACCTTGAAATTCTGCTGGAAGGTGCGGTCGCTTGAACGGGCGACGGCGATGTATTCGCCTTCAGAAAGCACCACGGTCGGGAAGGCGCCGATCGACTCCTTGATCGAGTCACCGCCGGGCGTCAGCACCGACCATTGCGTGTTGGCGATGGCTTCGCCGCCGGCATTATTGACGAGGCGGAGCGTCACCTGCGCGGCGCGGTGATGCACGGTCGCGTCGGTGAGCTTGCCGGGTTCGATGCGCACATCAGCCTGGATCTGCGCGTTGCCTTCGCCGTAGGTCGACTGAATGTAATAATTGCCGGCAGGCAGGAAGACGACTTCGCCGCCGCTCGCGCCTCGCAGCACGGGCGGGCGCTCGTTGCTCTTCTTGCGCCCCTTCACGCTCGCGCCGCGTTGCAGGAAGCTGCCTTCGTAAATATCGAAGCGCAGCCGCGACGGCGGGATCGGCCGTTCGCCGACACGGCCCTGCACGCGCAGGCCGCCGACCGGCAGGACAAATGTTTCTCTCTTCGGCTCGTTGGTGATCTTCACGCTCTTCGCGGTGCTGGCAAGGCCCGACGAGACGTGCACGAGATAATTGCCCGGCGCGAGCGGGAAGGTGGGAGAAGCGTCTTGCGCTTCGGTGACGAGCGTCGGCACGCCGTTCTCGCCTTTTTCATTGAAGACGCGCCAGATCAACGTGCGCTGGATCGGCGCGCCGTTTTCCGTAAAGCGCGCCGAAACACCGAGCGCGACCTTGCCGGCCGGCATTGCCGGTGTGCTCACATGCGGCTCGCGCGCGGCTTGCTTGGGCGCCGCTGGCGTAGGGTTGGCGATTGTTTGCCCCGGCGGTGCCGGCGGCACTGGCTGGATGTTCACAGGCCCCGGCGGTTCGGGGATATTCCCCGGCGGCACCGGCCGTGTGCTGTTTTGCGGCGGCGGGGGCGGCGCAAATGTAAGGCCGCCGCTTGGGCCGGTGAAGCTGGCCTGCGCCAGGGCTGCAGGTGCCGCCAAAGCGCATATCGCGAGCACGGCGAGCCCGTAGAGGGCGCTGCGAAGCGGTAAGGTCGCGGAGCGAAGCGGCGGCATGGCAACGGTTTTCCACCGAGCCTCGGGCGAATGCAAGGCAGCGCAAAATTGGAAGAATGGCGAGTTTTCCGCCCATTCTCGCCTCGGCAATTCTTGGCTGCAAAACTGCTGCTATGCTACGGCAGTTATGGAAGAAAAACGCATGACCGATACCGTAAGGCTCCTCAAAACCCGCCGATCGCCGCGTGTCACCGACCTTGCCGCGCCAGGGCCGAGCGCCGCCGAAATCGAAACGCTGCTCACCATCGCCGCGCGTGTGCCCGATCACGGCAAGCTTGCGCCGTGGCGATTCCTGGTGATGCAGGGCGATAAAAAGAAGGCTTTTGCCGAGGCGTTGATTCCGATCTTCCGGAAATCGCATCCGGAAGCGACCGAGGACCAGTTGAAGAAAGAACCGGAGCGGCTGATCGGTGCGCCGCTCGTGATCGCCGTCATTTCGCGTGCCGCGGCACATCCGCGTATTCCCGAGTGGGAGCAGATACTCTCGGCGGGTGCGGTGTGCATGAACCTTGTCGTCGCCGCGCATGCGCTGGGCTATAGCGCCGTGTGGCTGACAGGCTGGGCCGCCTATGAGCGGCCCGCCCTCGATCTTCTCGGTGTCGGCGCGGAGGAGCGCATTGCCGGTTACATTCACATCGGCTCGATGAATGTTGCGCAAGGCGAGCGGCCGCGGCCCTTGCTTGCCGACATCGTGAAGCATCTCTAGCGCGATGTTTTACGAACCCGCCAAACGCGATCACGGCCTGCCGCACGATCCGTTCAAGGCTATCGTGACGCCGCGCCCGATCGGCTGGATCACAACGATGAGCGGGAAGGGCGCGGTCAATCTCGCGCCGTATTCGTTTTTCAACGGCGTGTCGTCGCGGCCGCCGGTGGTGATGTTTTCGAGCGAAGGCCACAAGGATTCGGTGACGAACGCCAGGGAAACCGGCGAGTTCGTTTGCAATCTCGCGACATGGGATCTGCGCGAGCAGATGAACGCGACGTCGGGGACGTTTCCGCATGGCGTGAACGAGATGGAGAAGGCGGGCCTCGCGGCCGCGCCGTCAAAGCTCGTGAAGCCGCCGCGCGTCGCGGCTTCGCCCTGCGCACTCGAATGCAAGATGACGCAAATCGTCAAGCTCGAATATCTGCCGGGCGCCGCGCCGGAGACCTATGTCGTGTTCGGTCAAGTGATCGGCGTGCATATGGACGATTGCTTCATCAAGGACGGCCTCCTCGATACCGCGGCGATGAAGCCGATCGCGCGCTGCGGCTATCACGATTATTCATTGCTCGACGCAACATTTCAGATGGTGAGGCCGCGCTGATGCGTTCGCTCCTGTTCGTGCCCGGCGACAGCGAAAAGAAGCTCGCGAAGGCGCAGGATTGCGGCGCCGATGTTGTCATTCTCGATCTCGAGGATGCGGTGGCGCCTGCCAATAAAGCGAAAGCGCGCGGCATCGTCGCGGAATACCTGAAAGCGCTCAAGCAGCGAAAGGCGTGCATTTACGTGCGCGTGAATGCGCTCACCACGGGCCTTGCCGACGACGATCTCGACGCGGTGGTGCCGGGCCGCCCCGACGGCATCATGCTGCCGAAAAGCGCGGGCGGCGTGGACGCGATTGCGCTCGGTGCGAAATTAGCTGCGCGCGAAGCCATCAACGGTCTCGACGATGGTGCGATCAAGACGATCCCGATCGCGACCGAAACGGCGGCTTCGATCTTCAATATGGGCAGCTATCGCGGCGCGAGCGCGCGCATGGAAGCGCTGACCTGGGGCGCGGAAGACCTTGCCGCCGAGATTGCCGCGGAAACGCAGCGGCTTGCGGACGGCAATTACACCGCGCCGTATCAGCTGGCGCGCTCGCTTTGCCTGTTCGCGGCGGTGTCATCCAACGTGACGCCGATCGACACCGTGTTCACCAATTTTCGCGACGAAGCGGGCTTGCGCAAGGAAGCGTTAGCGGCGCGCCGCGACGGCTTCCTCGGCAAGATGGTTATTCATCCCGATCAGGTCGGGCCGGTGAACGAGATTTTCACGCCGACGAAGGAGTCGATCGCGCGGGCCCAGGCGATCCTCAAAGCGTTCGAGGGCGGGGCGGGCGTCGCCAATCTCAACGGCGAGATGCTGGACATGCTGCACGTCAAATACGCCGAGCGCGTGCTCGCGCGCGCCAGGGCAGCGGGCGTTATTTAGGCCGCTTGCGCATGAAGGCCTGACGCCGGCATTCGGCGACGAGCTTGTCGTCCTGATTGAACGCCTTGTGATGAAATTCGACGATGCCGGCATCGGGCCGCGACTTCGACTCGCGCTTACCGAGCACTTCGGTCGTGCAATGCACGGTGTCGCCCTGAAACAGCGGGTGCGGGAATTTCACTTCCTGCATGCCGAGATTCGCAATCGTCGTGCCGGTGGTGAGGTCGTTCACCGAAATGCCGATCATCAGCCCGAGCGTGAATAGCGAGTTCATCAATGGCTGCTTCCATTCGGTCCCGGCGCAGAAATGCCGGTCGATGTGCAGCGGCTGCGGGTTGAGCGTCATGTTGGAGAACAGCATGTTGTCCATCTCGGTCACCGTGCGGGTGAGCTTATGGGCGGTGACTTCGCCGACAGTGAAATCCTCGAAATAGAGGCCGCCGCGCGGGTGGCGTTTAGCTTCGTTCGCGGGCACGGACATGAGCAATTCTCCTTGAAAATCACCGGTTAAGCTTTCGTTTACCATACCAGCCCAACTATGGCGCCAGCAGCCGGCCGTACCGATTCCGGGCCCATGCACCGGATCATGAGCGGAGGAGCCGTTGGTCCCCGACAATGTAAGCGCTGCAAATTCGCGCATCACAACGGCGCTGCAGGCGGCGAGCCGCACGACCGGCACCGAATTCCAGTATCTCGTGCAGACGGCGGCGCGCGAATCGGCGTTCAATCCGTCGGCACAGGCGACGACATCTTCGGCGCGCGGGCTGTTCCAGTTCATCGAGTCGACCTGGCTCGGTACCATGAAAGAAGCGGGGCCGCAGTTCGGCTTCGCGCGGCAGGCCGCGGCGATCGAAAAGGTCGGCGAGGGCAAATATGTCGTACGGGATCCCGCGATGCGCGCGCAGATTCTCAAGATGCGCGACGACCCGCAGATCTCGGCGCTGATGGCCGGTGCGCTGGCCGGCAAGAATGCGGAGGGGCTCGCGCCGGATCTCGGCCGCAAGCCGACCTCGGGCGAGCTTTATATCGCGCACTTCCTTGGCCTCAACGGCGCGAAGAAGCTGATCGCGCTCAAGGAGACGCGGCCTGGCGCTTCGGCTGCCGCGGCTTTTCCGGAAGCGGCCAAGGCCAACCGCTCAATCTTTTACGAGCGCAACGGCCGGCCGAAGAGCGCCGACGCGGTCTATGCTTCGCTGGTCGCAAAGCACGACCGGCCGTTGCAGCAGCCGGGACCGCAGACGCCCGTAACGCAGGTCGCCGGGATTTTGCCGAGTAGCACCTCGCGCAATCTCTCCCACAACGTATCGCGCGAGGCGACGGTGGTGCTGCCGAATGGCCGCCGCATCGAGCAGCCGGCGCAGGTCGCGCAGGTGCGTCACGTCGTCGTGCAGCTTCCCGATCTCGAAAGCGATCAGAACGCGGCGGCGGCGCTCTCGAGCGAAGGGCCGGTGTTTCAGACGATGTTCCACAATCAGCCGGGGCCGATCTCGAACCGGGTGCAGGAGATCTGGGGCCGTCGCAGCGCCGACGCGGCGAACGCCAATCAGCCCGAGCGCAAGCGCTATTTTCCGACCAATACCGAGAAACCGGCTTAAGGCCGGGCTCGCCATCGTTAATCAATCGCAAAGAATTAGGCTGAACGCTTTATTAAGCGGCGGCGGCGATACTTCGCATGCTGGTTTTGTTTTGTCGTGTACGAGTAGGTGCCGTGATGATCGTGCGTCAGTTCCTTCGCTGGATTCAGACCGCCGCGCCCGGTGAACGGGCGGACGCCACCAACGCCCTCGCGCGCGCCTATCTTTACTCCGAGCTTACGCAGGAAGATCGTCTCGCCGCCGAAGCGGCGATGACGGTGCTGCTCGACGATCCGTCGCCGCTGGTGCGCAAGGCGCTTGCCGATGCGCTCGCGGGCTCCGACATGGCGCCGCGCAGCGTCGTTCTCTCGCTCGCGCAGGACCAGCCGGATATTGCCGAAACCATCGTCGGACGCTCGCCGCTGCTTGGCGACGCCGAGCTTGTCGATCTTGCGGCCAGCGGCGGCGAAAAGATTCAGTGTGCGATCGCGGCGCGCTCGCCGCTCTCGCGTGTGGTGGCGGCGGCGCTCGCCGAAGTCGGCGGAGCGGCGGCCTGTTTGACCCTGATCGAAAACTTCGATGCGCAATTCGACGCCGAGGAAATCGCGCGGATCGCCGAGCGTCACGGGCATCTGGCGGCCGTGCGCGAAGAATTGCTTGCCCGTGACGACCTTCCGGCCGAGACGCGCCAGATGCTGGTCGCCAAGCTCTCGGATACGTTGGCGCGCTTTGTTGCTCACAAGGAATGGCTGCCTTCGGATCGCGCCGAACACGTCACCCGCGAGGCCTGCGATCGCGCGACCGTGGTGCTGGCGTCCGAGACGCGTGACGATGAGGTCGCGGCGCTCGTGCAGCATCTCGTCGAAACCGGGCAGCTTACCGGGGCACTTGTGCTGCGGGCACTGGTTGCCGGCAATCTTCGCTTTTTCGTCGAGGCGCTGGCGCAGCTTTCGGGCTGTGACGTGCGGCGCGTCGAGGCGATCGTTTCGGATCGCTCGGGTCACGGCTTCGAGGCGCTCTATCGTCAATCGGGCCTGCCGCAGGCGGCCTTGCGCGGCTTCCGCGCGGCGCTCGAAGTGATTTATGAGTCGGATACGAGCGCCAATCTTCTGGGGCACGCCGTCTTCCGCCGCCGCATGGTCGAGAATGTGCTCGCGCGGTGCGAGCGCACGGGCGAGGGCGATCTCGATCATCTCTACGCGATGCTGCGCAAGTTCGCCGGCGAAGCGGCGCGCGAGGAAGCGCGGCTTTATGCGGCGGATCTTCTCGCCGCGGCCTGATTTGCGGCGGGTTTAAAGTTTGGGCGCGGCGACTTTCGGCAGGGAAGCAAGATCGCCCGTTTTGGCCGAGGATTTCGCAAGATATTCGCGAACGAGCTTGCCGAGCCGCCGGTAGATTTCATTGCCGGTGCGATCGTCCGCCTGATGCACGCCCTCGCGCACCACGGCCCGCACCGCATCGACATGCGCGTCAATCAGCGTCATGGGAATGTGCGCGGTATCCGGCGCGCGGGTGATGAGCTGGCACAGCGAATCCGCGATCTTGCCGGCGAGGGGGTAGCCGAACACATCGGCATGGCCGATGACGTCGTGCGCCGAATTGAACAGTTGCTCGATCAGCGCCGGGGTCTTGCCTTTTTCACGGATTTCGCCGCGCACCGCTTCGAGCGTGTCGCATTCGGCATTCATCCAGCCGCGAAATTCCTTCTTGATCTGGTTGAGCGCGGTTTCGGCGCGCGCGATGGGATCGGTCGCGATCTCCATCGAGTCGCCGGTGCGGCTGACGAAGGATTTCAGACGGTTGGGCGGAACGATGACGGTGTGGTCGTCGTATTGGGTTTCGCTGATGCGCGGATTCGGAAGATTGGTCTTCGCCATAGGACTTACTCGGCGCTGGCGGCTGCCTTGCCGTTTTGTACGCGGCCGAGAATGCGGCTGTCGATCGGCGCGATCGGGATGGTCTCGGAGCCTTCTTCGCCCTTGCGGCGCTCCGGCCCGGAGTAGTTGGTGTTGACGTTGCGGCGCCGGTCGGGGCCGAAATAGGTCGCGGTCTTGATGAAGGGCCGCGGCGCAAGCACCACGCTCAAGATGCGCTCGTAGAGCGCTTTCGCGGCAATGGGCTTCGTCAGGAATTCGGTGACGCCGGCATCGCGCGCGCGCATGACGCGACTCTTCTCCGAATGGCCGGAGAGCATGATGATCGGCACATACGGGTTCGCATTCGAATCCGGCTTGCGGATCATCTGCGTCAATTCGAGCCCGTCGAGAATCGGCATCGCCCAGTCGGTGATGACGATGTCGGGGTTATGGCTATTGAAACCCTCGAGCCCCGTTGCGCCGTCCTCTGCCTCGTAGATCTCGCGCGAGCCGAAGCCGTGCAGAAGCTGCCGCACGATGCGGCGCATGTGCATATTGTCGTCGACGACGAGGAAACGCAGGCGCTGAAATTCGATCCGGATCATGGCTCGCTCCCGCAGCCGAGGAGCCGGCGCGGCTTCGACGCCATTGGGCCAAAACAGCGTTAATTTTTCGGTAATCGGGCTTTTGCGGCCGGACCGGCTTCAGCCGCCGAACTGCTCGGTCAGCACGCGCTCGTCCATGTTGCGGTTGGGATCGAACAGCATGGTCATGGAGGAGGTCTTGTCCATACGGACCCGCACCGCCACGACCGAGCGGACCTCGAAGTGATCGGCGACGGCGCTCACGGGGCGTTTCTCGGCTTCCAGCACCGCGATCTCGACGCGAGCGGTGTCCGGCAGCAGGGCGCCGCGCCAGCGCCGCGGCCGGAACGGGCTGATCGGGGTGAGGGCGAGGAGCGTTGCCGAGAGCGGCAGGATGGGGCCGTGGGCGGAGAAATTGTAGGCCGTGGAGCCCGCGGGGGTTGCGACCAGAATGCCGTCGGCAATCAGCTCGGGCAGGCGTACCTTGCCGTCGATCGAAAGCCGGAGTTTTGCGGCCTGGTGTTTCTCGCGCAGAAGCGAAACTTCATTGAGAGCGGGCGCCCGATACTGTTTTCCTTGATCATCGACCGCGTCCATGATGAGCGGATGGATGATCGCGCGCTGCGCGGCGGCGATCCGCTCCTTCAGATGGTCGAGCGAAAAGTCGTTCATCAGGAACGCAACCGAACCGCGGTTCATGCCGTAGATCGGCTTGCCGCTGTCGCGGAAGCGGTGGAGCGTTTGCAGCATCTGGCCGTCGCCACCGAGTGCGACGACGACATCGGCCTGCTCGGGCGCAGCATTGCCGTAGCGCTTCACGAGTTCGGCGCAGGCGGCCGCAGCCTCGTCATGCGGGCTCGCGACGAAGGCGATCTTGTCGTAGGTTTGCACAGGCCTATTCATGGATGCTGCAACGGAATGAACGACGAACCGGTACTTTTATATACGACCTATCCATCGGTTGTCGAAGCCGAGGCGAGCGGGCGGAAAATCGTCGAAAGCGGTCTTGCGGCCTGCGTTAACGTTATTCCCGGCATGCGTTCGATCTATCGCTGGCAGGGCAAGGTCGAGCAGGCGGACGAGGCGGTGATGATCGTGAAGACGCGAATGTCGCTCGCGGAGAAGGTCACCGCCGCCGTCAAGTCGGGTCACAGCTACGAGACGCCGGCGGTGCTGGTGCTTCCCATTCTCGGCGGCAGCCAGCCCTATATCGACTGGCTGCTCGCCGAAACGAAAAGCGTTTAGGGTTAGAGCTTCATCTTCATGCCGACGAGATAGGTTGCGGGCTGCCCGCGGAAACCGTACGGCGTTTCGTAGTGACGGTCGAAAATATTATCGCCGCGCACATAAACCGTCGTGGTGGCATTTAACTCATAGGACAGGATTGCATTGACGATGGTGTAGCCGGGCACGTTCACGCGCGTTGCCGTGATAAAGTCCGAGAAATTATCCTGCATCACGCCGTTATAGACCATGTTGGCGGTGAAGCGCGTGCGCTGATCGGGCGACTTCAGCGTCGCGCTGAGGCTGCCGGAGTTTCTCGGGCGCAGGAGATCCTGCAGTCCGTCCGATTGATGCGCGTCGGTGTAGGTGTATGTCGCGTTGATCTGCAACCAGTCATACGGCGAATATTTCACCGAGGCTTCCACGCCCTCGCGCGGAGATATGCCGGGCAGGTTGACCGCCTGGATCAGGCCGGGGCCGGCGCTGACCGTGGCGATCATGTTCTGAAAGCGCGACGCGAAGTAGGTGACGTCGGTCACCAGCACGCCCTTTATCCAGGTCTGCTCGATGCCGAAGTCCCAGCCCACCGACGACTCCGGCTGAAGACCGGGGTTCGGCACGAAAATCGAGAAGGCCGAATACATCTCGTTGAAGGTCGGGTTGGTGACGCCCTTGCCGATGCTCGAATGCAGGCGCGTGCCGGTGCCGAGCTTCTGCGAAGCGGTGAGGCGCCAGGTCGTCACGTCGGCGAACGTGTCGCTGAAATCGCGTCGCAAAGCGCCCGAAAGGCTAAGGCCCGTCGGCATTTCGATGATGTGCTCGAGCGCGACGCCGGTGCGGCCGCGTTCGGCATCGACGCCGCTCGTATCCTTGAAGGTTTCGGTGCGCTTGTCGACGAGGACGGATGTCGTGTTGGCGAAAACGCCGAGGTTGTAGTTGAGCGAGCCCTTGTAATCGGCGCCGCTGATATTCGATTTGGTGGCGTAGTAGTTGAACGGCGCGAAAGCCGGAATGTTGTCGGAATAGTTTTCCTGATTGGTATAGACGCCGAAGCGCTGCACGAAATGGCCATCGAGCGCCTTGTGCGTGGCGGCAATCCGCGCGCTGTTATTCAAGAACGTGTCGTACTGATAACCGTCGGAGGGGGCGGTCGACATCAGGCCGGGATCGAGCTGGGCGAAGCGCCGCTGCGAGCGGAACGTGCCCTCGACGTTCAGATTCTCGTTGATGTCGGCGCCGAGCTTGGTCGATACCGAATAGGAGCGGTGGTCGTCTTTTTCGCTGCCGTTTCGCGCGATGTTGTAGCCGCCGGTCGAGAAGTTCTGCGCAGTGACGGCGCCATAAAGCGCGCCGTTCGAGCCGCGCACGCTGACGCTCTCCATGTTGGTGCCGCGTGAGCCGTATTCGGCGCGTGCGGTGACTTCAGGCTTCGCGAGACCGCGGCCGGACTTGGTGTAAATCGCGATCACACCCGAATGCGCGCTCGAGCCATAGATGCCGGACTGCGGCCCGCGCAGGATTTCGATGCGATCGATGTCGTCGAGGTGATAGTCGGCAAAATCGAAACCGAGATCGGACAGGTTCGCGACCGGAACGTCGTCGATCAGCACTTGCAAGTGGTTGGTTTCGCCGCCGCGAATACGAATTTGTGTCAACCCGCCGCCGCTGCCCGTGGATATGACGGTGACACCCGGCACGATGCGCAAGGCGTCGGCGACATTCGTGAAGCCGCGGGCGCGCAGATCGTCACCCTTGAGCACCGTGTTGGAGGTGCCGACGCGGTCGGCTTCAACCGGCGTTTGACTTGCGGAGATGACGAGTTCGGGCAGGGTTTCCTGCGCGAGCGCCGCCGTGGCGGAAAGTCCGAGCAGGAAAGCTAGCGTGAACGTAGAGAAATTCGATTTGAAAGACATGGTTCGCCCCCAGCGAATGTCGGGATTGGACAGGTCGCGGAGGCGCGAACGCAAGACGGACTTCCGGGTCCGGCGTTGTCACTCTCGAAATCGAAGGGCGTTTTCACTTTCGCGCTCCGCAACGGTTGACTTCAGGCAGTCACCGCTGCGGACGAGCCGCTCCATGCGCGCTTCCCGCACGCCGGATGGATGACCAGTGCAGACCGGTCTCCTGGCTCGCGGGTATTCGCCCCGATCCGCCTTCCCGGACTCGCGTCCAGTGGCATTTGGATGGAGCAACCCGCCTACAGTTGCGGGAGCAGCCGCGGAATTGGCAAATAAATCAGTGCCTTACCGCGTTCCCATATGGCCTGACCCCAAGAGATCAGGCCGTCTGCACCTGAGGGGATAAGATGCGACTGTTAGGGAGCTGTCAACTATCCAGGGCTGGAAAAAGATATAAAGATATCTTTATATGACCTATATAAACGGGTTAGAAGCCTGCGTCCGGCAGACTGCCGCGATCCCGCTAACCGAGAGGCCAGATGTCCGAACCGATCCGCCAAAGCCGCGTGCGCCATAGCCCGATCTCGGTGTCGTTCGAATTCTTTCCGCCGAAAACACCGGAGATGGAAGCGACACTGTGGAACTCGATCGAGCGGCTCGCGCCGCTGTCGCCGAATTTCGTTTCGGTGACTTATGGCGCGGCGGGCTCGACGCGCGAGCGAACGCATTCGACGATCGTGCGGATGCTGAAGGAGACGGACCTGAAACCGGCGGCGCATCTCACTTGCGTCGCTGCGACCAAGGAAGAGATCGACGAGGTCGTCAAAGGCTATTGGGACGCGGGCGTGCGTCACATCGTGGCGCTGCGCGGCGATCCGCCCGAAGGGCCGGGGACGAAATATGCGCCGCATCCCGGCGGCTACGCCTATACCAAAGATCTGATCGGCGGCCTGAAGAAGGCCGGCGACTTTGAGGTTTCGGTTTCGGCCTATCCGGAAAGACATCCGGAGAGCCCATCGGTCGAGTTCGAGCTCGATCTTCTGAAGGAAAAAGTGGACGCCGGCGCGAGCCGCGCGATCACGCAGTTCTTCTTCGATAACGAGGTCTATTTCCGCTACCTCGATAAAGTCCGGGCGCGCGGCATCAGCGTGCCGGTTGTGCCGGGCATTCTGCCGGTGCAAAATTTCAGCCAGGCGCGCAAGTTTGCCGAACAATGCGGCACTTCGGTGCCGGGATGGCTCGCGCGCCGCTTCGAAGGTCTCGACGACGATCCGGCGACGCGAAAACTGATCGCGGCTTCCGTCGCGGCCGAGCAGGTGCTCGACCTTGTCGATCGCGGCGTTCGCGATTTCCATTTTTATACCTTGAACCGCGCAGATCTTGTCTACGCGGTTTGTCATCTCCTGGGTTTGAGACCCCAAGCCAGCAACGAGAAGGCGGCGTAATGAGCGATTTACCGAAAGTGGACGGAGCCGAAGTCAAACGCGCGCTGAACGAAGCGGCGCGCGAACGCATTCTCGTGCTCGACGGCGCGATGGGCACGATGATCCAGGCGCTCGGCTTCGACGAGACGGCCTTTCGCGGCGCGCGCTTCGACGCATGGAATCGCGAAGTAAAGGGCAACAACGATCTTCTGAACATCACGCAGCCGGCGGCGATCCGCGAGATCCACCACAAATACTTCAAGGCCGGCGCCGACATCGTCGAGACGAATACGTTCTCCTCGACGCGCATCGCGCAAGCCGATTACGGCATGGAGGAGATCGCTTACGAGCTGAACGTCATGGGCGCGAAGCTCGCGCGCGAGGCCGCCGAGCTTGCGCAGAAGGAAGACGGCAAACGCCGCTTCGTTGCGGGCGCGCTTGGGCCGACGAACCGCACGGCGTCGATTTCGCCGGACGTTTCCAATCCCGGTTTCCGCGCCGTTACCTTCGATCAGCTGGTCGAAGCTTATTACGAGCAGGCGCGCGGCCTCGCGGACGGCGGCGCCGAGATCATGCTCGTCGAGACGATCTTCGATACGCTGAACGCCAAGGCGGCGATCTTCGCGATTGAAAAGCTTTACGCCGAGCGCGGCATTCGCCTGCCGGTGATGATCTCCGGCACGATCACCGATTTGTCGGGCCGCACGCTGTCGGGCCAGACGCCGGCGGCGTTCTGGAATTCGGTTTCGCATGCCGAGCCGTTTTCGATCGGTCTCAACTGCGCGCTTGGCGCGAAGGAAATGCGCGCACATATCGCGGAGCTCGGCCGTGTCGCCGATACGCTGGTCTGCGCCTATCCCAACGCGGGCCTGCCCAACGAATTCGGCCGCTACGACGAGAGCCCGGAATTCATGGCGGGCCTGCTCGAGGAGTTCGCATCCTCGGGCCTCGTCAATATCGTCGGCGGCTGCTGCGGCACGACGCCCGAGCACATTCAGGCGATTGCTGAAATCGTGAAGGACAAGGCGCCGCGCACGGTGCCGGAAGTTCCGCAGCGCCTGCGGCTATCGGGCCTTGAGCCGTTTGAGCTCACGCCGGAAATTCCGTTCGTCAATGTCGGCGAACGCACCAACGTCACGGGTTCGGCGAAATTCCGGAAGCTCATCAAGGAAAACGACCTCACAGCGGCGCTCGCCATCGCGCGCGATCAGGTCGAAAACGGCGCGCAGGTCATCGACGTCAACATGGACGAAGGCCTGCTCGACTCCGAAAAGGCGATGGTGAATTTCCTCAACCTCATCGCGTCGGAGCCGGATATCGCCAAGGTGCCGATCATGATCGACTCCTCGAAGTGGTCGATCATCGAAGCCGGCCTGAAGTGCGTGCAGGGCAAGAGCATCGTCAACTCGATCTCGATGAAAGAGGGCGAGGAGGTTTTCAGGCATCACGCCCGGCTGGTGCGTGCCTATGGCGCGGCGGTTGTCGTGATGGCCTTCGACGAGCAGGGCCAGGCCGATACGTTCGAGCGCAAGACGCAGATTTGCGCGCGGGCCTACAAGATTCTCACCGAGGAAGTCGGCTTCCCGCCCGAAGACATCATCTTCGACCCGAACATCTTCGCGGTCGCGACGGGCATTGAGGAACATTCCAATTACGGCGTCACCTTCATCGAGGCGGCGAGATGGATCCGCGAGAATCTGCCGCATGTTCACATCTCGGGCGGCGTCTCGAACCTCTCGTTTTCGTTCCGCGGCAACGAGGCCGTGCGCGAGGCGATGCATGCGGTCTTTCTCTATCATGCGATCAAGGCCGGCATGGACATGGGCATCGTCAACGCGGGTCAGCTCGCGGTCTATGACGATCTCAAACCGGAGCTGCGCGAAGCCTGCGAGGATGTCGTGCTCAACCGGCGCCCGGACGCGACCGAGCGGCTGCTCTCGCTTGCCGAGCAATACAAGGGCGGCGGCAAGGAGAAGAAGGAAGCCGATCTTTCGTGGCGCGAAGGAACGGTGGAGGAGCGCATTTCGCACGCGCTGGTGAACGGCATCACGCAGTTCATCGAACAGGATACCGAAGAAGCGCGGCAGAAGGCCGAGCGTCCGCTCCATGTCATCGAGGGCCCGCTGATGGCCGGCATGAATATCGTCGGCGATCTCTTCGGCTCAGGCAAGATGTTCCTGCCGCAGGTGGTGAAGTCGGCGCGCGTCATGAAGCAGGCGGTGGCTTACCTGCTGCCGTTCATGGAAAAAGAAAAAGAAGAGAAGGGCTACGCCGACGAGCCGCCGCCGGGCAAGATTTTGCTCGCGACGGTCAAGGGCGACGTCCATGACATCGGCAAGAACATCGTCGGCGTCGTGCTGCAGTGTAACAATTATCAGGTCATCGATCTCGGCGTGATGGTGCCGGTGCAGAAGATTCTGGAAACGGCACGCAAGGAGAAGGTCGATATCATCGGCCTTTCGGGCCTGATCACGCCGTCGCTCGACGAGATGTGCAACGTCGCGGCCGAAATGGAACGCGAAGGCTTCGACCTGCCGCTCCTGATCGGCGGGGCGACGACAAGCCGCGTGCATACCGCGGTCAAGGTCGCGCCGAATTACGTGCGCGGGCAGGCGGTCTATGTCACCGACGCGAGCCGCGCGGTCGGCGTCGTCTCGACGCTGCTCAACCCTGAGCAGCGCAAGCAATATATGTCCGAAACCCGCGCCGAATACGAGAAACTCGCGGATGCCCATGCACGCGCCGAGGACAACAAGGCGCGCGCGCCGATCGCACAGGCGCGCGAGAACGGGCTCAAGCTCGATTTCTCGAACTACACGCCGCCAAAGCCGAAATTCCTCGGCACGCGCTATTTCAAGAAATACGACCTCGCGGAATTGACGCGCACGATCGACTGGACGCCGTTCTTCCAGTCGTGGGAGCTGAAGGGCGCATTCCCGCGCATCCTTGAAGACGAAAAGTACGGCGCCGCGGCGCGCGGGCTTTATGAAGACGCGCAGAAGATGCTCGAGCGCATGGTGAAGGAAAACTGGGTCGAGGCGCGCGCGGCAATCGGTTTCTGGCCGGCCAATGCCGACGGCGACGATGTCGTGCTGTTCAAGGACGATACGCGCAAGGAAAAGATCGCGACGCTGCATACGCTGCGCCAGCAGATGGCGCGCACGGGCGGCGGGCGAGCCAATCTTGCGCTCGCGGATTACGTCGCGCCGCTCTCAACCGGCGTGCCGGATTATGTCGGCGCCTTCGTCGTCACCGCCGGCATCGGCGAGGTCGAGAGATCGCAAGCGCTCAAGGGCCAGAACAATGATTATGATGCGATCCTGATGAAGGCGCTCTCCGATCGTCTCGCGGAGTCGTTTGCCGAGCGGATGCACCAGCGCGTGCGCACCGAGTTTTGGGGTTATGCGCCGGACGAGAAGCTGACGAACGACGAGCTGATCGAGGAGAAGTATCGCGGCATCCGGCCGGCGCCGGGGTATCCGGCGCAACCGGATCACACCGAGAAGGGCATACTGTTCAAGCTTCTCGATGCGCAAAAGCAGATCGGCGTCGAGATCACCGAAAGCTTCGCGATGTGGCCGGGCGCCTCGGTGTCGGGCTTCTACTATTCGCATCCCGAAAGCGCTTACTTCGGCGTTGGGCGTATCGACCGCGATCAGGTCGAGGACTATGCGAGGCGCAAGGGCATGACGGTGAAGGAAATCGAGAAGTGGCTCGCGCCTTCGCTCTCGTACAATCCGGCGCGTCTCGCGCGCGAAGTGGCATAGTCCGTTGTCGATTAGATGAATTCTAATCTTCAATCGCGAACATTTGTCTTTCGAATTTTCTGCTATTTATCCGATAACGGCATGACACCGAGTGGTGTATGCCGCTGCGGATAGATTGGGACTCATGACATGAAAACGAAACTGTTTCTCTCAGCGATCGCTTTTGCCGCCATCTTCGGGGCAATTCTCGCGCAGCCGGCGGCGGCGCAGGACGCGACGATCAACATTGTGGTCAAGAACAAGAAGTTTGATCCGTCGACCATCAACGTTCCGGCGGACAAGCTTTTCAAGCTGGTGGTGAAGAACGCGGACGCAGTCGCGATGGAGATCGAGAGCCGCAACCCGCGTTTCGAGAAGATCATCGCACCCGGCGCTACGGCGACGATCAATATGAAGCCGCTCAAGGCGGGCACCTATTCCTTCTACGACGACTTCAACAAGTCGAATAAAGGCGAAATCGTCGCGAAGTAGCTGATCGAGCGTAACATGCTTGCCGCTCTTATCGTCGTCTTTCGCGAAGTCATCGAGGCCGGAATCATTGTCGGCATCGTGATGGCGGCGACTGCATCGGTGCCGGGGCGCGGACGGTGGATCGCCGGAGGCATCTTCGCCGGTTTTATCGGCGCGTGCCTCGTGGCGCTTTTCATACAAGGCATTACCGAAGCTTTTGCCGGCATGGGGCAGGAGCTTTTCAACGCCGCCGTTCTCGGTACCGCCGTGGTGATGCTGACCTGGCACAATGTGTGGATGTCCTCCCACGGCCGCGAGCTTGCCACGGAAGCAAGATCGCTCGGGCAATCGGTGGCAAGCGGCTCGCGAACGCTGCTCGCTCTTTCGATCGTATGCGGAGTAGCGGTGCTACGCGAGGGCTCGGAGGTGGTGCTGTTCCTGTACGGCATCCTCGCCTCCGGCGGCGATTCATTTGCGAGCGTGTTCGGCGGCGGAATCGCCGGCCTTCTGCTCGGCGCGGCTATAAGTGCGCTTACCTATCTGGGCCTGTTGCGAATTCCCGGCCGCTATCTGTTCGCTGCAACGAGCGGAATGATCGCGCTGCTGGCTGCGGGTCTTGCCTCGCAAACGGTTGCCTTCCTGCAGCAGGCCGATGTGCTCACAGCGTTGAGCAACGCGTTGTGGGACTCGTCGTGGCTGTTGTCCGATTCCGGAATGTTAGGCCGGGTGCTGCACACGCTCATTGGCTACAATGATCATCCCAGCGGAATGCAGGTCATCGTTTATCTTGCGGTGCTTGCGCTCACATTTGTGCTGATGAAAGCCGTGGCGCCCGCGCGGGTGCTCGCGAGTTCATCAAGATAAAGGCCGCTCGCGAGAGCGGCCTTTATTGAGCCTGCGGAAAATCAAACCGATTTTCAGATTACCGGATTCCACGGCATCGGCACGAGGCGATAGCCGTCGCCGGCTTTCTCGAGATGGCCAAGGCCGGGGAAGGGGTAGTGGAAGCCCTGCACGGGCAGCTTCTCCGCGACGATCATGTCGTAGGTCTTGCGGCGCGTGGCCTCCGCCAAGTCGCCATCCTGGTCGTAGCCGGCGTGCCAGCCGGGATTGCTGACGAACAGGAATGGCACGTTCGTGACATCCGACTGGATGAACACCTTGCCGTTGCCGGAGGCGAGCACATACGAAGTGTGGCCCGGCGTATGGCCCGGCGTGCCGATCGCGGTGAGGCCGGGGATCACTTCCTTGTTCCATTCGTAAGGCGTGACCTTGCGATTGAGAGCATCGAAGATCGCGCGGTTCGATTTGAACAGACCCTGCATGCGGCCTTCGGGCGCGCGGCTCATTTCGCCGTCGTCGGTCCAGTATTTCCATTCGACGGCCGGCACCATGACTTCGGCGTTCGGATAGGCGAGCTTCTTCTCCGCGTTCAGCAAGCCGTTCACGTGGTCGCCGTGGAAATGCGAGATGATGACGATATCGATGTTCGCGGGATCGATGCCGGCAGCTTTCAGGTTGGCGGTAACTTGCCCGGTCGTTGCGTTCGGCTTCTTCGCAGCTTCCTCGCCGTAGCCGGTGTCGATCAGCACCAGCTTCGAGCCGGTGTTGATGACGATCGGCGTGAAGGGAACGGTGATCTTCGCCGGATCGAGGTGATGCTTCGCAAGCTCGGCCGCGACCTGGTCCTTGCTCGCGTTGACGACGAATTTGTCCGGCAGCGGAAAAGTGCCCGCGCCGTCGGTGACGACGGTGACTTCATAGTCGCCGACCTTGTAGCGATACCAGCCCGGATTCTGTTTGCCCTGCAAAGGCAGCGCGGCGCGTGCAGGCTTGGCGCCCGGCAGCATGGCGGCGGTGGCGCCGGCGGCTGCGCCGGCCAGCATCATGCGACGGTTGATCCCGGTCATTGTCGTTCTCCCGAAATGGCGTTGATGATTGGCGTAAAGTGGGTTTCAGAAACCTGAGACGATCATAGCCGCGCGCCGCATTTTTCGACAGGGGGCGGCGCTTGCCGGACGGCGCGGAAGCTGAAGCCGTTACCGTCATCTCGAAATCCTGCCGTTCAAATCTGCGTGTGGAACCGGCACAAGCCTAAAACGTTTCTTCCCTGGACTGGTAGGAATGAGAAGGATGTATTGATGAAACTGAACAAGCCACTGCTTGCCGCCGCGGTGTTCGGCGCGTCATTGCTGCTCGTTGCCGTGCCGTCGGCTTCGGATGCTGCGCCACAGCACAAGTCTTCCGGCTCGCACGCCAGAGGCGGCGGGTCGCGAGCGCATTCAGCGCCGCGTGCACACCGCTCGGCTCCGCGCGCTCACCGTGCGCCGCGCGCTCATCAGCGAGTACGGCATCACCGAGCGAATACGCAGCGCGGCCATCGCGCACATGATCGCGGCAGCGTGACCCGCAACCGGGCTCGCCAGGGTAATCGTCAGATCGAGCGCCGTAACTGGCGCAACCACCAGACCAAAGCGCGCGAGCGGCAGCACCGCCGGGCGCACTTCAACGATCGTCAGCGCACGCGGATCCGGAGCTATTATCGCGGACACCGCCACCACTTCCATCGTGTCGCGCGGGTAAGCTGGCCGATCGTCATCGGAAGTTTCGTGCCGCGTGACTACACCGTTTATGACATCCCCAGCGATTTCTACGGCTACGTGCCGGGCTATGAAGGCTATAAGTATGTCGTGGTCGGCGACCAGCTCATCATCATCGATCCCGACACCTGGGAGATCGTAGCGATTATCCCCCTGTAACAAGCCAGTGAACGAAGGAGAGGGCGGCACTTGCCGCCTTTTCTCCTGTTGGTGCGGCATCGGCGGCGTTTTGTTTCCGGCGGGTTGGTGGCATGATTGTTCGCGCCTGATCCTGCCTTCCGCCCTCACACCACGGCGAAACAAGAATGGATTCCGTACCGGCGAAGCGTCACACCGCCAAGGCGGCAGGGGTTGCCGCGCCCAACGGACTGCTGCTCGCCGCTTTCATTGCGGCGATTTTTGTCAGCGCGTCACTTCTGTTCGCCGTGCAACCGCTGTTTACCAAGCTCGTGCTGCCGCGCTTCGGCGGCTCGCCTTCGGTCTGGTCGGTGGCGATGGTGTTTTTCCAGGCGGTGCTGCTCGCGGGCTATGCTTATGCGCATTTGCTGACGCGTTATCTTCCGCTGCGCTACGCGATCGCCGTTCATCTCGCGGTGATGCTGGCCGCGGTGGCCGCGCTGCCGCTGTCGATTGCCGAAGGCTGGGGCAGGCCGCCGGCACACGGCGAGGCGTTTTATCTCATCGGCTTGTTCTCGGTTTCGGTGGGCCTGCCGTTCTTCGCGCTCGCGGCGAACTCGCCGCTTCTGCAGGCATGGTTCGCGCGCTCGCATCATCCGGCGGCGAGCGATCCTTATTTTTTATATGCGGCGAGCAACGTCGGAAGTTTCCTCGCGCTGCTCGGCTATCCGTTGCTGGCCGAGCCGTTCACGCAGCTATACGAGCAACGGCTTTACTGGTCCGGCGGCTTTTATGTGCTGATCGGCCTGATCACGATTTGCGGCGCGCTGGTATGGAGCAACGGGCAGCCGCAGGCCGCTGCTGGCAAACAGCGTGACGACAGCACGCCGCCAACGATACGCGATGCGCTGACATGGACAGCACTCGCCGCGGTGCCGTCGGCTTTCCTGATCGCGGTGACGTCGCACATTTCAACCGATGTCGGCTCCACGCCGCTGCTGTGGGTCATTCCGCTTGCTCTTTATCTGGCGACCTATGTGATCGTCTTCCAGCGGCGCCCGCTTATTCCGCATCGGCTTGCGCTGGCTGCGCAGCCGGTCGTGATCGCGCTTCTGACCGGCGTTTATCTCAAGGGGCAGACGGATTCGATCTTCACGACGATCGCGATCAATATCGTGGCCTTCGCCATCACCGCGCTTGTTTGCCACGGCGAGCTCGCGCGGCGCCGCCCGGCGGCGCGTTACCTGACTGCGTTTTATCTCTGGATGTCGTTCGGCGGCATGGCCGGGGGCATCTTCGCGGGGCTGCTTGCGCCTTACATCTTTAACTGGATCGCCGAATATCCGCTCCTGATCGTGGCAGGGCTATTGTGCCGGCCCGGCCTTTTCGACGGCGACACCGCGCGCGGCCGCCTGATCTGGTTCATTGCGGCCACGCTGTTCGCCATCGCGATAACAAGCTATTTGCGCTCGGATAATGCGCCGGACTCGACGGCGCTGCTCGCCATTTTCGCCACGATCATGCTTGTCGCGGTCATTTTGCTGCGCGACCCGCTGAAGTTTGCCGCGGTCATCGGCTTTGCGTTGCTGTGTTCGGTCATGATGGAATCCGGAGCAGGGCAGACGGTCCGTAATTTCTTCGGCGTTCACAAGATCTATCAATCGGCGAGCGGCTATTATCGTGTTCTGTTGCACGGCACGACGATTCATGGCGCGGAGGCCATCAGCGAGACGGTGCAAATGCCGGGCGCAAGGCCGGTGCCGCTGACCTACTATCACGCCAATTCCGGCATGGCGAAAACGATCGAGGCGGCGCGTCAGAAAAAGACCGGGCCGCTTAACATGGCCGTGGTCGGCCTCGGCACCGGGACGCTTGCCTGTTACGCGCGGCCGAATGACCGGCTGACATTTTATGAGATCGACCAGAGCATCATCGATGTCGCAACCAATCCGAAGTTTTTCTCGTTTCAACCGATTTGCGCGCCGCAGGCCAGGATCGTGCTGGGCGATGCGCGGCTGACGATCGGCGATGCGCCGGATGGCGGCTACGACATCATCATCGTCGATGCCTTTTCCTCCGACGCGATCCCGATTCATCTGCTGACGCAGGAGGCGATGGCGGCCTATCTCGCGAAGCTCGCGCCGCGCGGCATGATCGTGCTGCATATCTCGAACCGCTATCTCGAATTGGCCTCGATTGTCGCGGGCATCGCGGACGCCAACGGCTTGCGCACGCGCATCAATTCGCAGCTCGACGAGAAGGAAGACAATTCGCGCTATCTCTACACTTCGACCGTGACGGCAAGCGCGCGCGACGAAGAAGATTTCGGGGCGCTACAGGAGCCCGATAGCGGATGGGAACCGCTCGAGCCGGATCCGGATCAGCGGGTGTGGACCGACGATTATTCCAATGTCGTCGGCGCGATGATCCGGCACTCGCGGGAGTAGCGGGCCCTAAGCGTTCGGCGTCGAGAATTTCTGAAGCAGCGGAATCATGATCTCGCTGGCGCGGCGCCTGTGCGCGCCGGCTGTTTTTGCCGCGGCCGCGGGATCGCCCTTGCGGATCGCTTCGATGATGGCACGGTGCTCCGGCGCGGATTTTACCGGCAATGGCCGCAGCCGCAGCGTGAGCAAACGGGCGCGATGCGTCTGGTCGCGAATGGTCGAGGCCATGCGGGAGAGGCGGCCATTGCCGCATTCGCCGGTCAGGATTTCATGAAAGCGGTCGTCGGCGGCAGCCCATTTATCGAGGTCGTTTTTCTTGATCGCGCTCTCCATCGCTTTCGTTTCGGTCTCGAGACGCGCGATGATCCTGTTCACATCAGGAGAAGAAGAGCGCGCCGCGAGAACTTCGGCGGCCATGCTCTCGAGCGCGATCGTCAGCTCGTAGGTTTCGCGAATGTCGCGATGAGATATCGCGCGCACGAGGATGCCGCGGCGCGGAAGAACTTCAACCAGCCCTTCCTCCTGCAGGCGGATCGCGGCCTCGTGGACCGGCGTGCGGCTCATGCCGAGTTGATTTGCGACTTCATTTTCGGCGGCGAAGTGACCGGGCGGATAGATATTTTCGCGGATCGCCGACTTCAACGCGGCATAGGCGTTTTCGACCCGCGAACCGGAATGGGCGGGGCGTGCATTCTTGCGTTTTCTCAAAACTGCGGACGGCACAGGTTCGCTCTGGCTCTTTCATGAGCCGCATGTCTTTCCCGGTTGACAGGCGGCGGATTGAGTGACGATACTTGCGTGCAAGCTTGCATGCAAGATTTCATAAAAAGCCGGCGCGGATCAACCGCGCACCGAAATCAGGGAGCAAAACCGATGTTCAATACGCGAATTTTTCTGATCGCCTGTACGCTCGCGGCCATGCTTTCGCCCGCCGCGGCGGAAACCAATCACATTCGTGCTTCCAAGCAATATGGCCTGAGCTATCTGCCGCTGATGATCATGGAAGATCAGAAGCTCGTCGAGAAACACGCGGCGGCAGCCGGCCTCACCGATATGAAAGTTTCCTGGGTTACGCTCGGCGGCCCGAGCGCGATGAACGATGCGCTGCTTTCAGGCGGCATTGATTTCGGGGCAGGCGGCGTGCCCAGCCTTTCGACGTTGTGGGCGAAGACGCGCAATACGCCGCTCGCCATTCACGGCGTTGCGGCGCTCAACGACATGCCGGTCGATCTCGTTTCGTCCAATCCGAACGTGAAAAAGCTTTCGGATCTGTCGGAAAAGGACAAGATCGCCGTCACCTCGGTGAAAATCTCGACGCAGGCGCTTCTGTTGCAGATCGCCTGCGCCAAGGAATTCGGCGAAGCGAATTACGAGAAATACGACTCGCTCACCGTGTCGATGCCGCATCCCGAGGCGATGACGGCCCTGATGTCCGGCAGCGCCGGCATCAATGCGCATTTCTCGTCGCCGCCGTTCCAGTACACCGAGCGTACCGACCCGAAGATTCATACGGTGCTGAATAACTACGAGATTCTCGGCGGGCCGGCGACGTTCAACGTCGTGTGGGCGACGAGCAAGTTCCGCAACGAGAATCCGAAAGCCTACAAGGCGTTCTTCGACGCGCTAAAGGAGTCGATGGACATCATCAACAAGGACAAGAAGAAAGCGGCCGAGGACTACAAGCGCATCACCAAGACCAAGGAGACGGTCGAGTTCCTGCTGCAAATTCTGAACGATCCGCTGGTGAAGAACACCGTCGAGCCGCACAAGACGCTGCCGATCGCGCAATTCCTCGCCAAGGTGAAGCGCATCCCGGCCGCGCCTGAAAAGTGGCAGGACATGTGGTTCCCCGAACTGCACGGCATGAACGGCAGCTGATCGAGGTCAGGAAAGTCCGATGGTGTTGCAGAACCAGACATCGGGCGCGGGATATACCGCGCCCGATCCGCATCTTTCCGTCGAAGGCGTGACGCTCCAGTACAAGACCAAGGAGCATCTCGTCACCGCGTGTTACCGGGTCGATTTCAACGTGCTGAAATCCGATCGCTTCGTGCTGCTCGGACCTTCGGGTTGCGGCAAATCGACGATCCTGAAGGCGATCGGCGGATACATGAAGCCGGTCGAAGGGCGCATCACGCTGAAGGGGAAGGAGATCGGCAAACCCGGTCCCGACCGCATGATGGTGTTTCAGGAGTTCGACCAGCTCCTGCCGTGGAAGACGGTGAAAGAAAACGTAACTTTCGCGCTCACATCGAGCGGGCGACTCAAAGGCAAGGCTGCCGACGAACGCGCGATGCAGTACATCGAGAAGGTCAATCTCGGCAATTTCGCCGATACATATCCTCATATGCTCTCGGGCGGCATGAAGGCGCGCGTCGCGATCGCGCGCGGCATGGCGATGGAGCCGGATATTCTGCTGATGGACGAGCCGTTCGCCGCGCTCGACGCGCTGACACGCCGCAAGATGCAGGACGAATTGTTGCAGCTATGGGAGGGGACGAAGTTCACGATCCTGTTCGTGACGCATTCCATTCCCGAAGCGGTGAAGATCGGCAGCCGCATTCTTTTGTTGTCGCCGCATCCCGGCGAGGTGAAAGCCGAGCTGAATTCGACCGGCTCCGACGAGCCGGACCCGAAAACCGGGGTCGCGCTTTCCGAGCGCATTCACAAGCTGCTGTTCGCCGACGAAGTCGAAGAGGAGGCGGTCCATGTCTGAGCAATCGGCTGACCTTTCCCTGACACGGTCGGAATTCATCCGTGAAACCGGCATTTCAAAATCCTATGGCGTTGTCGAAAAGCCGCTGTCGCTGATCGAGCGCATTTACGACCTCAACTGGGTCCGCAAATGTTTCATCCTGCTGGCGCTCGCGGCGGCGTGGCAGATCTATGCAATGCATCTCAACAACGTGCTATTGTTTCCGACATTGACGCAGACATTCAGCGCGCTCGTCGAGGGCATTCAATCGGGCGGCCTGCTGAAGCGCGCCTGGTTCTCGCTGAGCCTCCTGTTGCAGGGCTATGCGATCGGGCTGTTGCTCGCCGCGATTCTGACCGGCATCGCTATCGGCACGCAAGTCGGGCAAGATTTTCTGGAAACGCTGACCTCGATGTTCAACCCGCTGCCCTCGATCGCGCTCTTGCCGCTTTCGCTGCTGTGGTTTGGCCTCGGCAATGCGAGCCTCATCTTCGTGCTGATCCATGCGGTGCTGTGGGCGGTCGCGCTCAACACGCATTCGGGATTCAAATCGGTCTCGACGACGATGCGAATGGTCGGGCGCAATTACGGGCTCTCCGGCATTTCCTACATCACGAAAATTCTCATCCCGGCGGCGTTCCCGAGCATCCTGACCGGTCTCAAGATCGGCTGGGCCTTCGCCTGGCGCACCTTGATCGCGGCCGAGCTTGTGTTCGGCGTGTCGTCCGGCTCCGGCGGCCTTGGCTGGTACATCTACGAGAACAAGAACCAGCTTGAAATTCCCGGCGTGTTCGCCGGGCTTCTCTCGGTGATCCTCATCGGCTTTCTCGTCGAGAACCTGATCTTCCGTGTGATCGAAGCGCGCACCGTGAAGAAGTGGGGCATGCAGAACTAACCTCTCAATCGAAAGACAAGACAATGAAGACCTACAAAATCGCAGCCATTCCGGGCGACGGCATCGGCAAGGAAGTGATCGCGGCCGGTATCGAAGTGCTGAACGCGCTTGCCAAGCGCGAAGGCAAATTCGCCTTCAAGTTCGACCACTTCGATTGGGGTTCGGATTATTACAAAAAGCATGGCGTGATGATGCCGGAAGGCGGTCGCGAGCAGATCAAGAATCACGACGCCATTTTCTTCGGCGCTGTCGGCGCGCCGGATGTGCCGGATCACATCACGCTTTGGGGGCTGCGGCTCGCGATCTGCCAGCCGTTCGATCAATATGCCAATGTGCGGCCGACGCGCATTCTGCCGGGCATCGTCAGCCCGCTGCGCGCCGTCACCGGGCCGGAGCTCGACTGGGTGATCGTGCGCGAGAATTCGGAAGGCGAATATGCCGGCGTCGGCGGGCGCGTGCATCGCGGCCTGCCGGAAGAAACGGCGACCGACGTTGCGGTTTTCACCCGCACCGGCGTCGCGCGCATCATTCGCTTCGCATTCGAGCTTGCGCGGTCGCGGCCGCGCAAACAGCTCACCATCGTCACGAAGTCGAACGCGCAGCGTCACGGCATGGTGATGTGGGACGACATCGCGCTTGAAGTCGCGCAGGAATTCCCTGACGTAAAATGGGACAAGATGTTGGTGGATGCGATGACGATGCGCATGACGCTTCGTCCCGAGACGCTCGACACCATCGTTGCCACCAATCTGCATGCCGACGTTCTGTCGGATCTTGCGGCGGCGCTTGCGGGCTCGCTCGGCATCGCGCCGACGGCGAACATCAATCCCGAGCGCAAATTTCCGTCGATGTTCGAACCGATCCACGGTTCGGCCTTCGACATCACCGGGAAGGGGATTGCGAACCCGACCGGCACTTTCTGGACCGCGACAATGATGCTCGATCATCTCGGCGAGAAGGAAGCGGGCGCGCGCCTGATGAAGGCGGTCGAGCGGGTGACCGCCGATAAAAGCCTGCATACGCCCGATCTCGGCGGTAAGGCGACGACGCGGCAGGTGACCGATGCGGTCATCAAGTCGATCGAGGGAGGCAACGAATAACGCGGGTTTCCCGCGTTATTCGCTAAGCCCCTGCGGCCGTTAACTTTTCATTAACCTAATAAGGTAAATCGCGTTTCGAATTCTTAGCGATTTGTTAAGCATATCCGCGAGGCCAAAGGTTTGACGGGTGGCGGATACCCGGAGCCGCGCTCGGCAGTTATCTGCCGGACGCACGATGCCGTTCCGAAAATTTTCCGCTCGTTCGATCGTCATGGTCTCGTGTGACGGCACGTGCCGCACAGCAAGTTCTGTCTTCGCCTCGGTGAGGGAGCGGCTTCGTGACGGCGGGAACTTTGACGTTGCTGAGCGGCGAGTCGGGCCGCGATCATCTCGCTTTCGCCGCCGCCGGCGTGTGGACGGCCGAGAATGCGGCGGCGCTTGAATCGCTGATCGATGCAGCCACGCGGCCGAACCTGCCAGCGCGAACGATCGCGCTCGACACCGAAAAGATCGAACGGCTCGATTCATTCGGAGCCTGGCTGATCGAACGCGCATTACGCACGTGGAACGGGCAGGGGCTCGAAGCGAAGCTCATCGGCCTCAACGAGAATTTCCAGAGCCTGTTCGACAAGGTGCAGGCCGGCACACAACAACTGTCGGCGCCGCCGAAGAAACCCAACTCGATCATCGCGACACTCGAGAGCGTCGGCCGCACGATGTCGGCGGTGTTCGACGATCTCGTGCTGCTCGCGCAGATGGTCGGCTCGGTAATCGTCGCGTTCTTCCGCGTGCTGCGGCATCCGTCGCGCTTTCGTTTCACCTCGATGGTCAATCACATCGAGCGGGTCGGCTGGCATGCGCTGCCGATCATCCTGCTGATCACGCTTTTGATCGGCGCGATCCTGGCGCAGCAGGGCATTTTCCATTTCCGCAAGTTCGGCGCCGACATTTATGTCGTCGATATGGTGGGCGTTCTTGTGCTGCGCGAACTCGCGGTGCTGATCGTCTGCATCATGGTCGCGGGCCGCTCGGGGAGCTCCTATACCGCCGAGATCGGCGCGATGAAGATGCGCGAGGAGATCGACGCGTTGCGCACCATGGGCTTCGACCCGATCGAGGTGCTGATCCTGCCGCGCATCCTCGCGATCGTGATCGCGGTTCCGATCCTGACCTTGTTCGGCGCGCTTGCCGCGCTTTACGGCGGCGGGCTGGTGGCGTGGCTCTATGGCGGCATCGCGCCGGAAGTATTCATGTCGCGATTGCGCGAAGCGATCTCGATCGAATCCTTCAAGGTCGGCATGTGGAAGGCGCCGTTCATGGCGCTCGTCATCGGCATTGTCGCCTGCGTCGAAGGCCTGCAGGTCAAGGGCAGCGCCGAGTCGCTCGGCGAGCGCACGACGAACTCTGTCGTGAAGGCGATCTTCCTCGTCATCGTGCTCGACGGCCTGTTTGCCATGTTCTTCGCGTCGATCGGATTGTGACGATGGCAAAAGCTTCCGAGCCGGTCATTCAGGTCAAGGATGTGGTGGTCGAGTTGAACTCGAACCGTATCCTCGACGGCATCACGCTCGACGTGTATCGCGGTGAAATCCTCGGTTTCGTCGGTGCTTCGGGCGCGGGCAAATCGGTGCTGACGCGCACGATCGTTGGCCTGCTGCCGAAGCAGGCGGGCAAAATCGAGGTATTCGGAACGAACCTCGACGGCCTCGACGAAGACGAGCGGCGCAATATCGAGCGGCGCTGGGGCATTCTCTTCCAGCAGGGTGCGCTGTTTTCCTCGCTCACGGTCGGGCAGAACGTCGAATTCCCGATGCTGGAATATCTCGATCTTTCGCCGCGGCTGATGACCGAAATGGCGATCACCAAGCTCGAGATGGTGGGCCTGAAACCCGATGTCTACCGCAAGTACCCTTCGGAGCTTTCGGGCGGCATGATCAAGCGCGTCGCGCTTGCCCGCGCGCTCGCCCTGGACCCCGAAATCCTGTTTCTTGACGAGCCGACCTCCGGCCTCGATCCGATCAGCGCCCATGAATTCGACCAGTTGATCCTGACCCTGCAACGGGCGTCGCAAATGGCGATTTTCATGGTGACGCATGACCTCGACAGCCTCTACGCGACCTGCGACCGTATTGCGGTTCTGCTCAACGGCAAGATCGGCGTCGTCGGCAATATCGACGTGATGCTGGCGTCGGAGGAGCCCTGGCTCAAATCATATTTCCATGGCGCGCGGGCGCGCGTTGGCCAGCAAGGCAAGCAATAGGCGGAGAATAACGATGGAACGCAAAGCGCATTACGTCCTGATCGGATTGTTCACCTTCGCTGCGATCGCCGCTGCGTTCGGCTTCGTGTTCTGGATCCACCACACATCGGACAAGAAGACCGGCGTGGCGTATCGCGTGATCTTCGACGGCGCCGTCTCGGGTCTGCGGGTCGGAAGCTCGGTGCTGTTCAACGGCATCCGTGTCGGCGAAGTGACGGCGCTCAAGCTCGATCCTGATGCGCCGTCACAGGTGACGGCGCTGATCATCGTCAACAAGGCAACTCCCATTCGCTCGGATACTTATGTCGGTCTCGAATTCACGGGCCTGACCGGCATTGCCGCCGTATCGCTGAAGGGTATTTCGACCACGGCGCCGCTGCTCGAAAAGGAGGAGGGCGAGCCGCCGAGCCTGCGCGCCGATATCGGCGCGAGCCAGGACGCGATGCAGGCCGCGCGCGACGTGCTGGCGCGGGCCGATGCCGTCATCACCGCCAATCAGGAAGACTTGCGCAAGGCGATCCAGAACCTCGCGAAGTTCAGCGACACGCTGGCGAAGAATTCCGAAAACCTGGATTCGATCATCGCCAACACCAAGGATGCGACGGCTTCAGCAAAGGATTTCATGGCATCCGGCAAGGATCTGATGGTGTCGGGCAAGGAGATGGTGGAAAACGTCGACAAGCGCACGGCGGAGATGAGCGGGCACTTCAATACGCTGATGAAGACCTCGACCGCGCAGGTGCAGGTCATCGGCAAGTCGATTTCGGAGCTTGCGAAGAACCCGTCGCGGATCCTGTTCGGCGGAGGCGGGCGTTAATCTCGCGCTATCCGCGCTAGCTCCCGCAATCGCCAGAGGACGCTCGATATCTCCTGCCTGACCCCGGTCTTGCGCCGGGATTGTTCCGCGCGGCGATGTTCGAAGAACGGTTCGGCAACGGAGCCAGGAGAAAAAGCGGGCTTACTTTTTTTGCCGGGGCGCCCGTATTTCAGCCGCGTATTTATCGGCGATGTCCTCGTACAGCTCTTTCAACTGATTGAGCGGGATCATCACCGATATCCGCGAGCCGGCAGGTCTGACGAAGCTGAGTTCGGCAAGATCCTTGTCGTCGTGAACGGTCAGATGGATATATTCTGCCCTCTCGGAAAGGGGTGGCAACCTCGTAATCATTCCGTATTCTAGGCTCAAACGATACGAGTTGCTAGAGAAGCGAAAACTGGTGCCGGATGAGGGGATTGAACCCCCGACCTTCGGTTTACAAAACCGCTGCTCTACCGCTGAGCTAATCCGGCAATTTTATGCGGCCGCAAATAATCAGATTTTCCGGCTCGCGTACAGACATGAAGTTTAGCGCGCCGCTTTCAACGGCGCGTTAATGAGCGGATTTTCCCTTGATCTCGTCGAGAAAAGCGCGCGCCGCCTTGCTGAGATAGCGCTCGCGATGACGCAGCACGGTGAAGGCGCGCTCGGGCAGTTGCAGCGGAATCGCTTTCAGCTTGCCGAGCGCGATGCCGCGAGCGGCGACGAGTTCGGAAATTGCAGTGGCGCCAGCTCCCGCTTCGACCGCCATGCGGACGGCCTCGTTGGACGGAAGCTCGAGAACGACGTTGAGCTGACCGATTGAGAGTTTCCAGCGCTTCAGCGCCTCCTCGAATTCGGATCGCGTTCCCGAGCCCGGTTCGCGCAGCACCCAATCGAGGTTCGGCAAGTCGGACGCGCTGATCCGCCGTTTCGACGCAAGGTGTTTGGGGTCTGCCACGATGATGAGGCGATCGCGCGCAATCGCCTGCTGCATCAGATTTTCGGCTTCGATCCGCCCTTCGACGAAGCCGATATCGGCGGCGCCGTGCTGCACCGCTTCGGCGACTTGTGTGCTGTTGCCGGCGGCAAGCTCGATCTTCACGCCGGGGTGAACCTTGCGGAAACGGACGATGTGCAGCGGCAGCCAGTAGCTCGCAATCGTTTGGCTCGCATGGATCGCAAGCGTGCCGCGCTCGAGGCCGCTCAGCTCGGCAAGCGCGACTTCCGCCGCGCGGGTGCGGGCGAGAATGGCGCGCGCTTCGTCGAGAAAGAGGCGGCCGGCGTCGGTCAGCTCGATGCCGCGGCCGACGCGGCTGAAAAGCTTTACCGTGTGACGCGATTCAAGCGCGGAGACGGCGGCGCTGACCGCCGATTGCGTGAGATTGAGCTTTTGCGCGGCATGGGTGACATGCTCGCACTCGGCGACCGCGACAAAAATCCGAAGCTGTTCGAGCGTCATGCGTTCATTCCGCGGCGGGTTGCTTCCTGTTGGCGATGTCGAGATAGCCTTCGCGTGTTTGCGGCAGTTTCCAGCCGAGCACCTTGGAAGCAACGAGCGTGCGCAATACCTGCGCCGTGCCGCCGCCGATGGTGAACATGCGCACGTCGCGCGCCATGCGCTCGACCGGGAAATTGTTGGAATAACCGCGCGCGCCGTAAAACTGCAGCGCGTCGTTGACGATCTTGATCGCAGCTTCCGCGGCGTAGATTTTGGCTTGCGCCGCGAGTTCCGGATCGGGGAAGGGGCTGCCGTTCGCGCCTTTCGAGCGCGCAGCGGTATAGAGCATCAGCCGCGAAGCGGTAAGCGCCACCTGCATGTCGGCCAGCATCCATTGCAGGCCCTGGAATTCCGCGATCGGCCTTCCGAACTGTTCGCGCGTCTTGATCCATTCGAGTGCGTAGTCGAACGCGCCGCCGGCAACGCCAAGCGCCACAGTGCCGGCGCCGACACGCTGCGAATTATATGCGTTCATCAGGTCGGCGAAGCCGCGTTTGATGCCCGATGGCGGCGTCAGCATCATATCGGCGGAGACTTCGAGGTTCTCGAAAGCAAGCTCGCCTTCGGGCATGCCGCGCAACCCCATGGTCGGCTCGCGCCGGACGAATTTCAGCCCCTTGTCCTTTTCGCGCACAGCAAGGAAGCCGCCGATGCCGAGCGGGCGGTTCTGCTCGTCGAAGACTTTCGCGAAGATGAGGTGCAGCTTCGAGACGCCCGCGCCGGTGATCCAGTGCTTGCGGCCATTGATGATGTATTTGCCGCCGCGTTTGTCGGCGCGCGTCTGCATGTGCATGGCGTCGCTGCCGGCGTCAGGCTCGGTGATGCAGATGGCGGGCTTGTCGCCGCCGAGCACGAGTTCGGCCGCGAGGCGCTTTTGCGCTTCGCTGCCGTAATGCATCACGCTCGAGATCGCGCCCATATTGGTTTCGACGGCGATACGCGAGGCGACGGTACAGGCCTTGCCGAGTTCCTCGATCACCAGCACAGCGTCGAGGAAAGAGGCGCCCTGGCCGCCGTATTCGCGCGGGATCGTCATGCCGAGAAAGCCCTCGGCCTTCATTGCCTCGACGACATCCCACGGATATTCGCCGCTGCGGTCGATTTCGATGCCGCGCTTCCTCGCGACATCGTTGGCGAATTTGCGGGCGCGCGCCTGAAGGGCGAGTTCTGAGGGTGAGAGGCCAAGATCCATCGGTAATGCCTTACGCTGGAAAGCGGAAATCCGCCCCGGAATTGCTCTTTATTGGATAACAGAGCCGCCCCCTGACAGCCAGCAAGCGAAAAAAGCGGACTTTAAGCGGCCAGGCCGGATTTTCGGCGGTAACTCTCTTTGAGGAATTGCATGGGATGATCGCGGCTCGCGAAAGGGGCTTTCCGTGAATCGTGTGATCGCATTGGCGGTTGTAATGCTGGGCATTGTTGCGATGAGCGTTATGGCTCCGAGCGGGCCGGTGCGCGCGGATAATGAGCCGCTCC
Source organism: Xanthobacteraceae bacterium (assembly GCA_035556215.1). Taxonomy (GTDB): domain Bacteria; phylum Pseudomonadota; class Alphaproteobacteria; order Rhizobiales; family Xanthobacteraceae; genus Palsa-892. Next base: position 66,919 of record DATMFI010000001.1, read on the forward strand.
TGTGGCCGGACGGAACGATTACCTATCGCGATTGGGGGATGTACCGGCCGGGCCTGCCCGTTCTGATCGAGCGCCCGTATCGCTACGGCGGCGGCATCGTCAGCAAGAACGAGGGCGCTTCGTATTTTCCCGGAAGTTATTCGAACAACGCGCCAGCGCCTGCGCGCGATCCGGATTTCTACCCGAGCAATCAGCGCGATCCGAATGCCTATCGCGCGAAGCCGCAGATCCGTCCGGTCGCGCCGGAGCCTTACTATCGCTCGTGGGGAACGGGATCGGATTCTGCGCCGGCACCGGCGACAGACCCGGCGCCGGAGGGGCCGTCGGTGATCGTCGCGCCGGAGGTTGACGTCAATCGCCGCCGGCGCTGATCGATTCGAGATTCGTCAGACGAACGGGTTGTTGTCGGCGACGCTGATCAGCCAGATCGCGGCCTTGAGGAGACCGACACGGTGCACGGCCGGTGTGCGAATCCACTTTTTCGTCAGGAGCAGCTTTGCCTTGCGATAAAGCGGGTTGAGCCGTTTGCCATCGAGGGGAATGTTCTGGAGGTGCTCGATCAACTCGGAACGCTGTTGCTCAATTTCATTGCGTCGCATAGGGCCAGCTCTCTCACGCTTGGCTTTCGAATGTGGGGCGCAGGTTATCGCGGTACTTTTTCAATGCAATACTTTTGTCGATCACAAATCAATTATTTCATATATGGCAGGCATTGGTGGAATCGGCGCTGACGATGATACCATGGACGTTGCAAATGAACGGCGTCAGGGCCGCGCCGCTCGTCGCGCAATATAGAGTGCCAGCGCGGCTGCATTTGAAACATTGAGGCTCTTGATCTCGCCCGGCATGTCGAGGCGCGCGAGAAGGTCGCAGGTTTCGCGCGTGAGCTGGCGCAGACCCTTGCCCTCGGCGCCCATAATGAGCGCGAGCGGCGCTTTCAACTTGGCGTCGGAAAGATCCGTTTCACCCTCTTCGGCGAGCCCCACGAGCTGAAAGCCGCGGCCGCGAAGTTCCAGAAGCGCGCGCGCAAGATTTTGCACAAGCACCAGCGGCACGTGTTCGAGGCCGCCGGAGGCGCTTTTGGCGAGCACACCGGTTGCCTCGGGGCTATGGCGTGCGGTGGTGACGATCGCATCGACCGCAAAAGCGGCCGCGCTGCGGACAATGGCGCCGAAATTATGCGGATCGGTGATCTGGTCGAGCACCAGCACAAGGCCGTTCGCGGGAATGTCAGCGATGTCCGGAACGGGCAGGGGCTCGGCTTCGATAAGGACGCCCTGGTGAACGGCATCGGGAGAAAGCTCGCGGTCGATGGCCTCAGGCCGGACGACTTCGGGCGTCACCTTCAGCTTGATGCCGAATTCCTGCAGGCGCTTTTCGCCGTTTTGGGTGACGAGGATGCGGAGGATGCGGCGCTTGGGATTACGCAACGCCGCTTCGACGGCGTGCCAGCCGTAGATAATGGCGGGGCCGTCGCGGTCGCGCGGGGTGCTGCGGGCAGGGCCGCGCTTGAAAGGGCGTTTGCCGCCGCGCTCCCAGGGCTTTTTGTCCCCGGCTTTTCTGTCCCAGGGTTTTCTGCCGCCGCCGTGATTTTTTTGAGTCCGCATAAGGGCTTCTAACCGTTCGCTCGCGCGATTGGAAATTCAGGCCATGATTCAGGTTAGCGGCAAGAATCGCCTGACGCAGAATCGATTTTTCGGGCGGTAGGAGGGATGGTGGGGGAGGTAGGACTCGAACCTACGAAGGCATAGCCAGCGGATTTACAGTCCGCCCCCTTTGCCGCTCGGGACACTCCCCCGGAAACTCTCCGGCCGTGGGCAGATGATAAACGCAAGAACCGCTGAAAAGGCTCGGAAATTTCGCGCCGGTTTATGCGGAGCGGCTCACTTTATGTCAACCCGGCTGCCGAAAAAGCCTGGCTGAAAACCCGGCTCGATAACCGGCTTGATAGCCGACCCGATAACGACTTGGCGAACAGCCCGGCTACCCCTAAAAGACCGGCAAATCGCGGGTGTAGCTCAATGGTAGAGCAACAGCCTTCCAAGCTGAAGACGAGGGTTCGATTCCCTTCACCCGCTCCAGAAATTCATTACTGCGATAAATGGCAGAAGCTGGAGCGCTTGTGTTTTGACACAAAGTTTCGATCTGGCAGTTTTCTGGAGAGGCGAAGATATCAGTATTCCGGAATGTCTGGTGCGTTCGGCGCGCCGGGTTTTCGGGCCTGAACTCGATATCTATCAGCTTACGGACGATACGACTCCGGCAATACCGATGGTGACTCGATGCGATCGGAGCCATCTGGATCGTCATATTATGGTTGCGCGGCTCGAGGCTTGCGCCCGCCTGAAGCTAAAGCGTCCGACACTGTTTCTGGATGCGGACATGCTTATCCTTGAAAAATTTGAGCTTCCCGCCGTGCCGGCCGACGAAGTGCTGGTAACGAAACGGCAGCAGGATTTTCCCATTAATGCAGACTATCCGGAGTACTATCCTGAATTCGCGGGCAAAATGATTTCGGAAGTGATGCCTTTTGTTTTCTCGTTCGTCGTAACCGGCAACGATGAGTTTTTTCAGTCTCTATTATCGAATTTGCGTTCGCTCCCGGAGAGATTTCATCGCTGGTACGGCGATCAGGTTTCCCTGAAGCAGGAATATGAAAAGCAGAAATTCAAGTTCGGGATATTGCCCGAGGAAAAATTTAATTTTCCAGTGCGGCGCGGTCTGCGAGCCGGGGAAGTGATCGAGCTGATCGAGAAAATCGGCGTCAAAATTCTTCACTTCAAGGGGCCCGGCTCGAAGCACGGGCAGTCGGAAACAGCGGATGTTCTTTCACAAATCCGCCTTGAGCGGAATTAGGCGCCCCTCGTTATTGGGGAAGGATCTGTATTGTTCGAACCGGCACCAACAGTGCCGTGGTTGAAATGTCGCCCAGGTTGTTTTCGCGCAGCAAGTTCTTCTCGCATGGGTAAATGACGGCATGTCCGGGAAAAATTTGGTTTTCCCTGAACAGCATTAAATTTGCGACCCCTTTCTCGACCCCTCGAAGTCATCAAGGGCGATGACCGCATTTTCATGAACCAGACTGCGGATGTGCTGGATGTCCTCGCGTTGAACTCGCCCGTCCAGATGGACAAAATCAAATTGATGGGAGTCGCCGGATTCCGAAATTTGTTTCAGCATCGCCGTGCTCGAAGTTTTCTTGTACTGCACGATCTTGCTGCGTGTTGTCGCCGGCAAGTCGATGTCATTGCTGACGTCGCAGGTGTGGATTTCGCACATTTCGCCGCGGTCATCTGCACCCATCGCGAGCGAGAGGGTCGATTTGCCGATGAACGTGCCGATCTCCAGAATTCTGGAGGGTCTGAAATAAAAGGCAGCCGAATATAACAGCCAGGCCGATGAGGATGAGATCGAGCCTGTGTTGTAATCCGCCTTCTTGCGAAGCTCGTCCAGAGCGTCAATTTTTCTGAAAAATTCAGCCTGAGCGTAATGCGCTTTAAAAGCGGTCGCGCTCAATATCTGTTGCCACGCGATCTCGCTCAACTGCCTGAAGGATATCTTGACGTTCTCCATTGCGAGACCCGTGTTGTCTGCCGCTATTTATCGCCGTTGGATATTACCTATTCCACCGCGATATCCCGATAAAAAAACTGGTGCATGTGCATTAAAAGCACTGTATTTACCCCGAAAATTTCAACCAGAGGGCATGGTGCATGGCCAAGGAAAAATTTGAGCGCAAGAAGCCGCACTGCAACGTTGGAACGATCGGGCACGTTGACCACGGCAAGACGTCATTGACGGCTGCGATCACGAAGGTGCTGGCGGAGACGGGCGGTGCGACGTTCACGGCCTA
>DATMFI010000002.1:0-37296 GCA_035556215.1 Xanthobacteraceae bacterium
ATAGGATTATATTCATTCTGTCCTCTCCCGCGAGGGGTGCGTCTGCAGGCGTGCTTGCGTATGGGAGGGGAACGGTGGCTGGTTGTCGTTCGCAAGCGATGATCGGCGGCCCAAGCTGCGTGTTCCCGGCGAAGATGGCTCTTCGCCACGGACGCCGGTGACATCGATCTGGGGACTCATCCGGGCCGTCGGTCGATGTTGAGCGTCGAAAGCGGTGGTTAGCAAAGTAACACCACCGGGGGCCACGCAGAGCAAGCCTAGAAACACCGTGCGCGGGGCGTCGGTTACGAGCCGGCGACTGCGGTGAGTACATATTCTGATGTGCTTCTTCTCAACCCGCACATCAGGCCGTGGAGACCGGCAAGTCTCCGGCGTCCCGCGCCGCCCTCATTTGGAAGGGCGCGAATGGGGTAAACCCCAAGCGCGCTATTTCATGAGCGAGCGGAAGCTGACGAAGCCTCGGCGCAAAAAAGCGATCGCGAGAACGATAACCCATGCCCGAAATCAACCTCACCCTGCGGAGCCCTCGCGCGGTAACGATGGCGGCTGCCGATTGATTGCGGACGGTCGAGCCCATACGCTGCCCGCATGAAAAAGCCCGGGCTGGTCGCCGATATCGGCGCTTCCACTATCCGGATCGCACTCGCGCGCCCGAACGGCGCGCTCGGCGCCGTGCGCTCCTATCCGCTGCGCCCCGACGAGAACCCCGAACTGCACCTTGCCGCGGCGCTTGCGGCGGCCAAGCCGCGCCCGGATGCCGCCGTGCTCGCCGTCGCCGCGCCCGTCGATGGCGATCAGGTGACGATGACCAATTTCAACTGGTCGTTCTCGCAAAAGACGCTGGCGCGTTCGCTGCGGTTGAAGCGGCTGACGGTGGTGAACGATTTCGTCGCCGTCGCCCATGCGCTGCCGGCATTCCGGCCGGCCGATCTCGTTTCGATTCCGGGCGGGCACAATAACGCCAGGGGCAATTTCCTGGCCTGCGGCCCCGGCAGCGGTTTCGGTGTCGCGGCGCTCATTCCGGCGAAGCGGCCGATCGCGATCGCCAGCGAAGCGGGCCACACGCGGCTCGGCGCTTCGACCTCGGACGCCGCGCGGGTCGTCGCGCATCTCGTGAAGGAGCTCGGCACGGTCGTCACCGAGCATGTCCTGTCCGGCCCCGGCCTCGTGCGGCTTCATCGTATCCTGACCGGTAAGCACGAGAGCGCCGAGGAAATCGCGAGCGCCGCGCGCAAGGGCCGCGCCGACGCCAAAGCCACCACCGACATGTTCCTGCGCTGGTTCGGCCGCGTCGCGGGCGATCTCGCGCTCACCTTCGATGCGCGCGGCGGCGTTTATCTCGCGGGCGGCGTGTCGCGCTCGCTCGCGCCGCTCGTCGCCAATTCGCATTTTCGCGAGACGTTCGAGAACCATCCGCCTTACGGCACGCGGCTCGCCGCGATCCCGGTGCATGTCGTGGTGCATCCGGCGCCGGGGCTGCTGGGAGCCGCCGTGCTCGCGAAGCGATTGATGCGCTAAAAATATTTTTGAAACGCCGCCGTGTGATGCGCCGCGGATTCTTCCGAGAAACAGCAAAAGACAATGTGCCCGACGGCGTCCCCGGCTTCGACGGCGCGCATGATGGTGCCGACGGCAATAGCGGCGGCGTGATCGGCGGGAAAGCGATAGACGCCGGTCGAGATCGCGGGATAGGCGATCGAGTGCAATTTGGCGGCGCGCGCGAGCGCCAGCGAATTCCTGTAGCAGCCGGCGAGCAATTCCTCCTCGCGCTCGGTGCCGCCGCGCCACACCGGGCCGACGGCGTGAATGACGTGGCGCGCGGGCAGGCGATAGCCGCCGGTGATCTTGGCGTCTCCCGTGGCGCAGCCGCCGAGCGTCCTGCATTCGGCGAGCAAATCCGGCCCCGCCGCGCGATGGATCGCGCCATCGACGCCGCCGCCGCCGAGCAGCGAAGTGTTGGCGGCATTCACGATGGCATCGACGCCGAGCTTGGTGATGTCGCCAATGGCGATCGCGAGGCGCGCGCCATGCGCCTGTTTCTCAAGTACCGTGCGCGGGCCTGAGACCATGACCCCGATCTAACGATGTTTCGGGGCGCTAGCCAAGCCGTCTCAGCCAAGCTGCTTGCGGATATCGAGGGTGCTGCGTTTGCCGAGCGCGGCATAATGCTGTTTGAGAAAAAGCTCCGCCGCCGCCCGGCCGATATCGCGCAATTCCAGAAAGAACGGCCACTCGACGTTGAACTTCGAGCTCGAGGTGAATTTGCTCATCGGCTCGCCGGCCGAGATGCGGTGCAGCAGCATCTTGCGATAGCCGGCCTTGCGGGCGAGGCGGCGGAAGAAGGTGTTGTTCACCAGCTTGCCGACGAAGCCGATGGCGCGAAATTCCGAGAGCAGCGAAGCGTTGAACGTGATTTCGTTGATGCGATTGAGAATCTCGCGCGCGGTTTGCGGCGTCTCCTCGCGCTCGACCGGATTGGTCTGCACCAGCACGATGTCGTCCGACTTGCTGGAGCGGAAGAACGGAAAGAGCGGCGGGTTGCCGACATAGCCGCCGTCCCAATAAGGCGTGCCGCCGATCTCGACCGCCTTGAACATGAAAGGAAGACAGGCCGAGGCCATCACGACGTCCGGCGTGATTTCGTTCTGGCTGAAGATGCGCACCTTGCCGGTGCGGACATTCGTCGCGGAGATGAACAGCTTGAGTTTCTTGTTGGCGCGCACCGCGTCGAAATCGACTTCGCTCTCCAGAATCTCGCGCAGCGGATTGATGTTGAACGGATTGATGTCATAGGGCGAGACGAAGCGGCTCGCGACATCGAGCGCGAGGAACATCGGATTGTTGTCGAGCGACCAGTTGCCCATCAAGCGGTCCATGATGCCGCGCTGAAGCGGGCTCAAGCGGCCGTCATGCGAAACCGCGCGCCAGAATTTCTGCAACGCTTCGCGCGCGCCGTCGCGTCCGCCCTTGTGATAGCCGCTCGCGAAGGCGACGGCGTTCATCGCGCCCGCGCTGGTGCCGGAGAGGCTGTCGAAGGCCAGCCGCTTGTCCTCGAGAAGGCGGTCGAGCACGCCCCAGGTGAAGGCGCCGTGGGCGCCGCCGCCCTGCAAGGCGAGATTGATGGCTTTCAAGGCACTCCTCCCGAAAGGCATTGCGCGAGAAGATATGGCGATAGATAGAGAGCCGGTGGCGGAGCCCGCCCGCCCGTCATATATATTGTGCGACGCGGCAATATGTTACGAGGCGTTGGGGCAGGCGGCAAACGGCGATATTATGTCACAAATGCATTCCGGCTTTCCGCACCCCGATCATGATCACGGCAGCTGCGTGAGCGAAACGCTCGCGCGCGCCGAAGAAGCCTGCGATGCGCGCGGTTTGCGGCTGACGCCGCTCAGGCGCCGGGTGCTCGAAATTTTGGCACAGAGCCATTCGCCGCTCGGCGCCTATGACATCGTCGAGAAACTCAAGAAGGCGAAGGAATCTTCGCCGGCGATGTCGGTCTATCGCGCGCTCGATTTTCTGACCGGCGAAGGACTCGCGCACCGCATCGAAAGCAAGAATGCCTTTCTCGCCTGCACCGGCGGCCATGAAGGCGACGATATCGTGCTGTTCATGCTGTGCGAGCGTTGCGGCACGGTCGCCGAGATCAATTCGTCGGCCTTGGGGCGGGATCTTGCGCAGGCGGCGAAGGCTGCGCATTTCACCCCGAAGGTGCCGGTGCTCGAAGTCTCCGGCCTGTGCGGACGCTGCTTTGATCGCGGCGCGCGGCGCAAATAAAAGAAAGCTGACGGATGAGCGATCTCGTACCTTTCGAACTGACCGATGCGGCGGCCGCGAAGCGCAAGCGCTCGGTCGCCGTCGATGTCGGCGGCATTATCGTCGGCGGCGGCGCGCCGATCGTCGTGCAGTCGATGACCAATACCGACACCGCCGATGTGGAATCGACGGCGCGGCAGGTGGCGGCGCTTGCACATGCGGGCTCCGAACTCGTGCGCATCACCGTCGATCGCACGGAAGCCGCGGCGGCGGTGCCGAAGATCAAGGAGCGGCTGGCGCAGCTTGGCGTCGAAGTGCCGCTCGTCGGCGACTTTCATTATATCGGCCACAAACTCCTGGGCGAGCATCCGGCCTGCGCCGAAGCGCTCGCCAAATATCGCATCAATCCCGGCAATGTCGGCTTTCGCGAAAAGCGCGACCGGCAGTTCTCCGAGATCATCGAGATCGCGCTGAAACACAATAAGCCGGTGCGCATCGGCGCCAACTGGGGCTCGCTCGATCAGGAGCTGCTGACGCATCTCATGGACGAGAATGCGAAATCGAAAACGCCGGTCGAGGCGCGCGCGGTGACGCGCGAGGCGCTGGTGCGCTCGGCGATCCTGTCGGCGGCGCGCGCCGAAGAACTCGGCATGCGCCGCGACAAAATTATCCTGTCGGCGAAAGTCTCGGCGGTGCAGGACCTGATCTCGGTCTATCGCGAAATGGCGCGACGCGGCGATTACGCGCTGCATCTCGGTCTCACCGAAGCCGGCATGGGCTCGAAAGGTATCGTCGCGTCGTCCGCCGCGATGGGCGTGCTGTTGCAGGACGGCATCGGCGATACGATCCGCGTGTCGCTGACGCCCGAGCCGAACGGCGACCGCACGCGTGAAGTCACCGTCGCGCAGGAACTCCTGCAGACCATGGGGCTGCGCACCTTCGTGCCGCTCGTCGCGGCCTGCCCCGGCTGCGGGCGCACGACCTCGACGGTGTTTCAGGAACTCGCCTTCGATGTGCAGTCGTATATCCGCGAGCGGATGCCCGAATGGAAGAAGCAGTATCCCGGCGTCGAGACGCTGAACGTCGCGGTGATGGGCTGCATCGTCAACGGGCCCGGCGAATCGAAGCACGCCGATATCGGCATCTCGCTGCCCGGCACCGGCGAAGCGCCGACCGCGCCGGTCTTCATCGACGGCAAGAAAGTTGCGACGTTGCGCGGCGCAACGCTTGCCGCCGACTTCAAGGCGATGGTCGAAGACTACATCGTGCGCCGCTGGGGCGTCGCGCGCCCGGACGCTGCCGAGTAGTTACTGCAACAGTTGCGCGGCGAGGTTGACGGTGAGCGCGATCACCGCCGTCGTGAACACGAACGACACCAATCCGTGAACGATGACGAGGCGGCGCATGCGGCGCGATTCGACCGCCGTGTCGGAGGTCTGCGCCGTCATTCCCACGGTGAGCGAGAAATAGAGAAAGTCCCAATAGTCGGGCAGCTCGTCGCCGGCGAATTTCAGGCCGCCGCGCGGCTTGCCGCGCTTGCCCTTGAGTTCGGCGTGATACTCGTGGGCGTAATAGATCGTGAAGATGATGTGCACGAAGACCCAGGAGTTGATCACCGTCACGAAGGTGAGCGCGAGCCGGATGGCGCGCGTCGCGCCGTGCAGTTCGCGGGCCGAGAAGATGCCGAGCGCAATCGCGATCAGGATCATCGCCGCCGCCATGATGACCAGCGTGAGCACGGTGAAGCGGCCTTCGGCCTCGGCGATCGAACGGTCGCGAATTTTCGCCGCTGCCGTCCGCGCCATCATGGCGAGGATCAGCACGATGAACAGCAGCACGCCGGCGTTCCAGCCCAGAAGCGCATGGGTGATGAAGTCGTCGGCGGGAATGAAGAGAGCGGCGGCAAGTCCGAACAGCGCCGCGACCATCATGCGCGGCCGCGCCCGCAGGCTGCGATAGGCAATGTGCAGCGGGTGGTTCGATCGCGCCATGATGGCTCTCAGCGGTTGCGGGTGGCGAGAAATCTTACGGCGGCAACGAGCATCGCGGCTCTGGCGCCAAAGGGCAGCAGCGCGGCTTCGGCATCCGCGACGAGGCTCGCGAGCCGCTCGCGCGCTTGCGCTATGCCGAGCGCGCCAACCAGCGTCGCCTTGCCGGCGGCGGCGTCCTTGCCGGTGCGCTTGCCGACGGTCGCGGCATCGCCTTCGGCGTCGATGAGGTCGTCGCTGAGCTGAAACGCGAGCCCGAAGCAGCGCGCGTAATCGAGCAGCGCCTTGCGTGCGGTGGCATCGGCCCCGCCGAGAATCGCACCCGCCTCGCAGGCGGCGGCAAGCAGCGCGCCGGTCTTCATCGCCTGCAGCCGTTCGATGTCGCCGGTCTTGAGGGTAAGCGGCTTGCGGTCCGCCGCGAAACGCCCTTCGGCCTCGAGGTCGAGCATCTGGCCGCCGGCCATGCCGCCGAGGCCGCTTGCGCGCGCGAGCAGAAGAACGAGCGCGGAGCGGATCGCCGGATCGCGATGCGTCGTCTCGCGCGCCAGAATGTCGAAAGCAAATGTCAGCAGCGAGTCGCCGGCAAGGATGGCGGTCGCTTCGTCGAAGGCGCGATGCAGCGACGGCTGGCCGCGCCTGAGATCGTCGTCGTCCATCGCCGGGAGATCGTCATGCACGAGCGAATAGCAATGCACGCATTCGAGCGCGCAGGCCGCGGGCAACGCCGCCGCTTCGGCCACATCAAAGAGCGCAGCGCTCTCGACCAGCAGGAAGGGGCGCAGCCGCTTGCCGCCGGTGCCGGCATGGCGCATCGCGCGCAGAAGCCGCTGGGGCCGGAAGATTTCGCCGGGTGCGGCATCATCCGCGAGCAGCGCTTTCATCGCCGCTTCGGTGGCGGCGGACACCGCATCGAGGCGGCGGGTGAAGGTTTGCTCGGCCTGTGTGTTCAAGATCAACGGGCTTTGCCCCGGACATGAGAGGAGGTCAAGCCGGTCCGTTTGTGACGCCCCGCGTCCATGCTATGCGAAATGCGCAAGGGGAGGGCGGATGATCGGCAGCATCATCAGGATCGGCTTGAGAATTGCGCTTGTCCTCGTGCTCGCCGTGCTTTTGCTCGTGCCGCTCTATGCTTATGTGCCGCCGGTCTCGACGGTCATGCTGGGACGCTGGCTGACCGGCAAGCCGGTGACGCGGACCTGGAAACCGCTCGAACAGATCTCGCCCAATCTGGTGCGCGCCGTGATCGCGGCGGAAGACGCGCGGTTTTGTTCGCATGCGGGCGTCGATTGGGTCGAGGTCGGCCACGCGCTGGAAGACGCGGACGACACCGACAGCCTGCGCGGCGCTTCGACGATCGCGATGCAGACGGCGAAGAACCTGTTTCTGTGGCCGGGCCGGCAATTCATCCGCAAGGGGCTGGAAGTGCCGCTCGCTTATTATCTGAACCTGATGTGGACCAAGCGGCGGCTGATCGAGGTCTATCTCAATGTCGCCGAATGGGGCCCGAACGGCGAATTCGGGGCCGAAGCCGGGGCGCGGCGGGCCTTCCGCAAGAGCGCGGCGAGCCTGCTGCCGTCGGAAGCGGCGCTGCTTGCGGCCGTCCTGCCCAATCCGAAGCTGCGGAACGCCGCCCGGCCGGGGCCGGGCCTGATACGGGCCTCGGTTCGCTACCGGCGGCTCGCGGCCGCGGCGGGCTCGCCGATTACGGCCTGTCTGGCGCGCTAACCGCGCCGCCAAAGCCGATTTGCAGGGGCGCGCGGATACCTCTATAAGCCCGCCTACATCAGACATTGCCCGACAGGGCCGTTCATTCCAACTGGAGCCGGAAATGGCTGTTCCTAAAAGAAAAACCTCGCCCTCGCGCCGCGGTATGCGCCGTTCGGCCGATGCGCTGAAGAACCCGACCTATGTCGAGGACAAGGATTCCGGCGAACTGCGCCGTCCGCACCATGTCGATCTCAAGACCGGCATGTATCGCGGCCGCCAGATTCTGAAGCCCAAGTCCGAAGACTAAGCGGAAGACAAGCTCTCCGTCCGGAGAGGGTGATGCTCGCGAGCTTTCCACTCTTCCTGATCTCGTTCGCGATCTACAACATGATCGCGTTCATCACGCCGGGGACGGCGTGGGAAAGCCCGATTTTTTCGGTGCCGATGCAATCGGGCGCGAGCTGGGCGGTCTCGGCGGGCGATATGCTGCTCGCGCTGTCGCTGCTGTTCCTGTTTTTCGAAATGCTGAAGGCGACGCGCTCCTACCGGCGCACGCTCGTCGATCACACGCTCTCGACGCTGGTGTTCGTCGCGGCGCTGGTCGAGTTTCTGCTGATCAAGGAAGCGGCCAGCTCCGTGTTCGCGCTTCTCCTGCTGATGTCGCTTATCGATGTGATCGGCGGCTGGGCGGTGTCGCTCGGCTCGGCGCGCCGCGATATCCAGGTCGACCCGGTGCCGCCCGCCGCTTGAAACGTTAAAACGGCCGCGCCTTGTGCCGTTTCGGCACGCCGCTGAGGTTCAGCATTTTCCCGTAAGCGCTCACGGCTTCCGCCGGATCGGCCCGGCGGCGTTCCCGCAGATGCGGCGCATCCTGCGATTTGGCGATGAGCTGGGTAACGAACGCGGCCAATGTCCGCGGCTGGCGATAGCGCGTGCCTTCATGGGGAACGGCGGCATCGAGCGGAACGAGGGCGGTGCCCGCCGTTACTTCCGGTGTTTCCTGTTCGTGCCGGAAGCCGCTGGAGGCCGATATTCCGTGCCCGTTGCCGATACGCATTGCCGCCTCGTCTCATTCCGGAACGAATGCCGTTCCGTGAGCATGAGGTCGCAAGCGCGGGGCCAGTATCGGAGGACAGCGATGTTAAGGATGAATCGTAACGCGGCTGCATTGGGGGCCAAAAAAAAAGAACGCCGCCCTGCGGCGGCGTTCGAATTTCGGAGCTTGTATGAAGCTCAGCTCTTGTCGCCCTTGTCGGCGATCTGATCGAGCTTCTTCTGCAACTCGCCCATCTGCCGCTTGAGATTGTTGATCTCCTGGCCGCTATCGGCGGAAGTTTCCGCCGGCTTGTCGAAGCCCGCGGTCGTCTTCTGCGCCGACGGCAGAAACATCGTGAAGGCGCGCTCGAACATTTCCATGTTGCGGCGAACCATGTCCTCGACCGGATTGAAGCCGGGGCTGGCGCCCCCGAAGGCCTTGGTCATGCTCTCGCGAAACTTGCCCTGGTCGCGCGTGAAGAGATCGATCGAGGCCTCGAGATAGCGCGGCACGATCAGCTGCATGCTGTCGCCGTAGAAACGGATCACCTGCCGGAGAAAATTGATCGGCAAGAGATTGGCGCCCTTGTTTTCCTGCTCGAAAATAATCTGAGTTAAAACCGAGCGCGTGATATCCTCGCCCGTCTTGGCATCGAAGACCACGAAGTCTTCGCCTTCCTTCACCATCACAGCCAGATCTTCGAGCGTTACATAGGTGCTCGTGCCGGTGTTATAGAGACGCCGGTTGGCGTATTTCTTGATCGTGACTGGTTCCGGTCCCTTCGACATAACATTCATTACGCTTTACCCCGCTCCACCCCAGGAGGGCGAAGCTTATGACCTTTTTGCACTGCGGGCTACCCTCTGATCGGCCGATCACGAAGTGATGCCTAACGAAGCGGTGAAGCCTGTTTCATTGGCGTTTCATCGAAGTTTTTTTGGCCTGACGCCTTATTGACACCGGGCTCGTCAATTAACGACGATGGGGTCTGAATAACAGCAGGCTGCGGCGCGGTTGGCGCGATCCTCGGCAGGAGAAATTTCATGAAAGACGGTGTGGTAATCGTGGGTGCTGCGCGCACTCCGGTCGGTTCCTTTAATGGTTCGTTGTCATCGCTGCCTGCCCATGCCTTGGGCAAGGTCGCGATTGACGGCGCGCTCTCCCGCGCCGGGGTCGAAGGCAAGCAGGTTTCCGAGGTCATCCTCGGCCAGATCCTGACGGCTGCACAGGGGCAGAACCCGGCACGCCAGGCTTCGATCGCCGCCGGCATTCCGGTCGAGGTTCCGGCCTGGGGCGTCAACCAGCTTTGCGGCTCGGGCCTGCGCGCCGTCGCGCTCGGCTATCAGGCGCTCGTGAATGGCGATTCCAGCATCGTCGTCGCGGGCGGGCAGGAATCGATGAGTCAGGCGCCGCACGCGGCCTATTTGCGCAGCGGCCAGAAGATGGGCTCGCTCGAGATGGTCGACACCATGATCAAGGATGGCCTGTGGGATGCCTTCAACGGCTATCACATGGGCAACACCGCGGAGAATGTCGCCAAGCAGTGGCAGATCACGCGCAGTCAGCAGGACGAATTCGCCGTCGCCTCGCAGCAAAAAGCGGAAGCGGCGCAGAAGGCCGGCAAGTTCAAGGATGAGATCGTCCCGGTGACGATCAAGTCGAGGAAGGGCGACATCGTCGTCGACACCGACGAATATCCGCGTCACGGCGCGACGCTGGACGCGATGGCGAAATTGCGCCCGGCCTTCGACAAGGAAGGCACGGTCACGGCGGGCAATGCTTCGGGAATCAATGACGGCGCCGCCGCCGTCGTGCTGATGAAGGCGGCCGACGCCGAGAAGCAAGGCAAGCCGGTGCTTGCGCGCATCGTGTCGTGGGCGCAGGCCGGCGTCGATCCCTCGATCATGGGCACGGGGCCGATTCCGGCATCGCGCGCGGCGCTCGCCAAAGCCGGCTGGAAGCCCGACGATCTCGACCTCGTCGAAGCCAACGAAGCTTTCGCGGCGCAGGCCTGCGCCGTCAACAAGGACATGGGTTGGGATACCGCCAAAGTGAACGTCAACGGCGGCGCGATCGCCATCGGTCATCCGATCGGTGCTTCGGGCGCGCGCGTTCTCGTCACGCTGCTGTTTGAAATGGAGAAGCGCAAAGCGAAGAAGGGCCTCGCCACGCTGTGCATCGGCGGCGGCATGGGCATCGCCATGTGCATCGAGCGCGCGTAAGCGCGCTCGTGAGAGGGTCGCGGCAAGCGAAATTCCAAAAGCAAGGGGAAGGGACATGAGCCGGGTTGCGTTGGTGACGGGCGGCACGCGTGGGATCGGTGCCGCCATTACAAAAGCGTTGCACAAAGCGGGCTATAGGGTTGCCGCCAACTACGGCGGCAACGACGAGGCCGCCGCCAAATTCAAGGCGGAAACCGGGATTCCCGTCTTCAAATGGGATGTGTCGTCCTTTGAGGCGTGCTCCGAAGGCATCAAGAAGGTCGAGGCGGAGCTCGGTCCGATTGAAGTGCTGGTCAACAATGCCGGCATCACGCGCGACGCGATGTTCCATCGCATGACCCTCGAGCAGTGGCAGCAGGTCATCAGCACCAATCTCGGCTCGCTGTTCAACATGACGCGGCCGGTGTGGGAAGGCATGCGCTCGCGCAAGTTCGGCCGCATCATCAGCATCTCGTCGATCAACGGTCAGAAAGGCCAGATGGGCCAGGTGAACTATTCGGCGGCCAAGGCGGGCGATCTTGGCTTCACCAAGGCGCTCGCGCAGGAAGGCGCGCGCGCCGGCATCACGGTGAATGCGATTTGTCCGGGCTACATCAACACCGAGATGGTGCAGGCGGTGCCGAAGGACGTGCTCGAGAAGAACATCCTGCCGCAGATTCCCGTCGGCCGGCTCGGCGAGCCGGAGGAGATCGCGCGCGCGGTGCTGTTCCTCGCCGGAGACGATGCCGGTTTCATCACCGGCTCGACGCTGACGATAAACGGCGCGCAATATATCGCGTAACGCATCCCGAGGCGCCGCGCGATGACGCGGCGCCTCAAAGCACGAAGCCGGAAAACCTCAGCCGCGGAAGTTGTTCTTCCGTTCGCGGATTTCGGTGAAGACCGCGGAAGGATCGGCGCCGCTCATGCCGATATTATCGGCGATCGCCGGATCGTCGGCGCGCATGAAGGGGTTGGCGGCGAATTCTTCCGAGAGCAGCGAGGGGATTGTCGGCTTGCCGGCGGCGCGCGCGGCTTCCACCTCGGCATATTTTTTCTTGAGCGCCGCGTTGTTGGGATCGACCGTCAGCGCGAAACGGGCGTTTGCCAGCGTATATTCGTGGCCGCAATAGACCTTCATATCGCCCGGCAGGTTGCGGAATTTCAGGAGCGAACGCCACAATACGGCGGCAGGCTTCTCGATGGCGCGGCCGCAGCCAAGCACGAACAGCGTGTCGGCGGCGAACAGGAGCTTCTCCTTGTCGAAGACGAAGGAGATATGACCGGCGGTGTGCCCCGGCGTATCCAGCACGCGGGCGGCAAGATTGCCGAGCTTCACCGTATCGCCTTCGCCGACCTTCTCGTCGATCATCGGAATGGTGCCGTCGTTCTTCGGGCCGATGACCCTGGCGCCGTATTTCTGTTTGAGCGCCGGGATGCCGTCGGTGTGATCGGCATGATGATGGGTGATGAGGATATGCGTGAGCTTCCAGCCTTCCTTGTCGAGCGCCTGCTCGATGGGTGCGGCTTCCGGCGTATCGACGACGGCGGTGACGCCGCCCTCGTGCAGGAGCACGGCGTAATTGTCGGACAGACAGGGAATGAGCCGGATTTCGACGGACATTGCTTCGCTCGCCTCGCTATTTTTGCTTCAACGGCAAACTAGCAACGTCAGTTCCAGCGGGCAAATGGCGAGATTCTGATTTTGCCGGACATGAGGCGAGACATCGACTATGTTGGCTATCTTCTCACCAGCGGCTCGCCATGCTCGTCGATGTTGTAGATCTCAGAAGTTTCTACACCCAGCCGGTCGGCGTGGTGACACGGCGGCTCTTGTCGCAGGCGATCCGCGAGCGCTGGCCGCGTGTCAGCGGCATGACGGTCGCAGGGCTCGGTTATGCGACGCCCTATCTCGGTCTTTTCAACGAGGAAGCCGAGCGCACGCTGGCATTCATGCCGGCGCGGCAGGGTGTGATCCGCTGGCCCGCTACCGATCCGTGCCGCAGCGCCTTGGTCGAAGAGACGCAGCTACCGTTGCCGGACGCCTCGATGGACCGCGTGCTCGCGGTGCATGCGCTGGAACTGACTTATTACGCGCCGGATCTCCTGCGCGAAATCTGGCGCATCCTCGCGGCGAACGGCCGGCTGCTCATCATCGTCCCGAACCGGCGCGGCATCTGGGCGCGAAGCGATGCGACGCCGTTCGGGCAGGGACGCCCGTTCTCGCGCCGCCAGCTGGCTGAGCTTTTGCGTGAGGCGCTGTTCACGCCGGTCGGCTGGAGCGAGGCGCTATGGATCCCGCCGGTGACGCGGGTGCCGTTCCTGCGCTCGACGATCGTCTGGGAGCGCGTCGGCCGATCGCTGTCGCTGCCGTTCGCGGGCGTCCAGATCGTCGAAGCGACCAAGCAGGTGTTCCGGCCGATCGCCGTGAAGCCTGTGAAACGGGCAAAGCCCGTGCTGATGCCGGCCGCGATTTCGCGCGGTTAACCATTTCGGCGCGAAGCGCCTTTGAAGCGCGGCCTCCGAAGCCGCCATAAGTCGGGTAATGTTTACTTTGCCTTCGCGGCGGCAGGGCTGTATCACGACGCCGACCCATCAGGCCTAACCACGATGTCAGACCAAGGCAGCCCCGCACGCAAACCGGCCGTTCCGAGCCTTGCGACGCTGCGCACGGAAATCGATCGCATCGACGAGCAGATGCATCAGCTGCTGATCGAACGCGGCGAGATCATCGAGTCGCTGATCCGCGTGAAGGGCACGCAGGAAACCGGCGCCGCGTTCCGTCCCGCACGCGAGGCGGCGATGATGCGGCGGCTCGTCGAACGTCATCGCGGCATCCTGCCGCTGGACACCGCCGAGAGCATCTGGCGCGTCATCATCTCGACCTTCACGTATGTTCAGGCGAACTATTCCGTGCATGCCGACATGGCGGCGGGAGACGCATTCGTCCGCGACTCGGCGCGTTTTCATTTCGGCTTCACGACGCCGCTCGTTCCGCACATGAGCGCTTCCGCCGTCGTTACAGCCGTTGCGGCTTCGCGCGGCGATCTTGGTCTTGTGCCGGCGGCGACCGTGACCGGCTCGGGCAACTGGTGGAAAGCACTGGAGGA
The DNA here is from genome assembly GCA_035556215.1 of Xanthobacteraceae bacterium. Lineage (GTDB taxonomy): Bacteria > Pseudomonadota > Alphaproteobacteria > Rhizobiales > Xanthobacteraceae > Palsa-892. The sequence goes on from DATMFI010000002.1 coordinate 13,799, forward strand.
CGAAGGCGCGCCGAAGATCATCGCACGGCTGCCGTTCGTCGAGCGTGACGATCACCCGGCGTCACTGCCGCTGTTCGTCGTCTCGAAACCGCTCGTCAAGGACGCGGCGGTGGAGGAGGTCGCGATCTGGAGCTTCGAGGTCGACGGCTGGAAGGCCGCGGCGGCAGGCGCTCTCCCGGCTGGCACCGAGGTGCTGGTGTTTGCGCAAAGCGGCGCCGGGCGGGCGGCGCTTCTCGTTTCGCTCAATCCGGGCGCCAGCCGCGAAGCTTGTGAAGCCGCGCTCAAAGCGGCAGGGGTCACGGTCCGGCACGCGGCCCTCGTCGGCGGCCACGCCAGCCGCTATACCGTTTCGCCCGGCAAATAGCCGATCGGAGTGAATCATGTCCGAGCAACCGACGCCGCGCCCCGGCGTGCTCGATATCAAGGCCTATGTGCCCGGCCGCAGCCAAGCGCCGGGCGCGGCGAAGCTTTACAAGCTGTCGTCCAACGAGACGCCGCTCGGGCCGAGCCCGAAAGCGGTCGAGGCATTTCGCGAGGCGGCCTCGCATCTCGAGCTTTATCCGGAAGGAACCTCGGCGGTTCTGCGCGAAGCGATCGGCAAGACGTTCGGGCTCGATCCCGCGCGTATCGTGTGCGGGGCGGGATCGGACGAACTCCTGAATCTCCTCGCGCAGGCTTATCTTGCGCCGGGGGATGAATCGATTTCGACCGAGCACGGCTTTCTCGTTTACAAGATCGCGACGCTCGCGGCGGGCGGCAAGCCGGTGATCGTGCCCGAGAAGAATTTCACCACCGATGCCGATGCGATTTTTGCCGCGGTGACGCCGCGCACGAAATTGGTTTTCATCGCCAATCCGAACAACCCGACCGGCAGCTACCTGCCGCTCGCCGAAATTCGCCGGCTGCGCGCAGGCTTGCCGCCGCGTGTGCTGCTCGTGCTGGATGCGGCATACTCCGAATATGTGCGGCGGAACGATTACGAGGCGGGCATCGAGCTTGTCGCGACGAACGACAACGTGGTGATGACGCGGACCTTCTCGAAGATCCACGGCCTTGCCGCGCTTCGGCTCGGCTGGATGTATGCGCCGGCCGTCGTTGCCGATGCGGTGAACCGCATTCGCGGGCCGTTCAACGTCAGCACGCCGGCCATGCTCGCGGGCGCGGCGTCGCTTGCCGACAGCGCGCATATCGAGCGTTCCGCGACACATAACGAGAAATGGCGGGCGTGGCTCGAGGAGAATATCCGCAAGCTCGGCCTCGAAGTGACGCCGAGCGTCGCGAATTTCATCCTGATCCACTTTCCCGAAACGAAGGGAAAGACGGCTGCGGAAGCCGATGCGTTTTTGCTGAAACGCGGCCTCGTTTTGCGCCAGGTCGGCGCCTATAACCTGCCGCATGCGTTGCGCATGACGGTCGGCACCGAGGAGGCAAATCGCCTCGTCGTCTCGGCGCTTTCTGAATTCTTGAACGGGGCGGGGCGTGGCTGAGGTCATTTTCGAGCGGCTGGCAATCATCGGCACGGGCCTGATCGGCTCGTCGATCGCGCGTGCCGCGCGCAAGAAAGGCGTCGTAAAGACGATCGTGGCGACGGCGCGGAGCGAGAAGACGCGCCAGCGCGTGATCGAACTTGGCTTTGCCGATGTCGTCGTCGATACCAATGCGCTTGCCGCGATGGACGCCGATTGCGTGATCGCTTGCGTGCCGGTCGGGACATGCGGCGAGGTTGCGAAGGAGATCGCGGGCGCCTTGAAGCCGGGCGCGATTGTCTCCGATGTCGGCTCCGTCAAGGGCGCGATCGTGCGCGACATGGCGCCGTTCATGCCGAAGGGCGTGCACCTCGTTCCGGCGCATCCGGTGGCGGGCACCGAGCATTCGGGGCCGGACGCAGGATTCGCGGAGCTGTTCGAAAATCGCTGGTGCATTCTGACGCCGCCGGAAGATACCGATGCGAAGGCCGTCGAGAAGATGAAGGCGTTCTGGCAGGCTCTCGGCTCGAATGTCGAGGTGATGGATGCCTCGCATCATGACCTCGTGCTCGCCATCACCAGCCATCTGCCGCATTTGATCGCCTACAACATCGTCGGCACGGCCGCCGATCTCGAAAACGGCACGCGTTCGGAAGTCATCAAGTTCTCGGCCGGCGGCTTTCGCGATTTCACCCGGATCGCTGCATCCGATCCGACGATGTGGCGCGATATCTTTCTCAGCAACAAGGATGCCGTCCTGGAGATGCTCGGGCGTTTCAATGAGGATCTCTCGATCCTCACGCGCGCGATCCGCAACGGCGACGGCGATACGCTGTTCGATCTCTTTACCCGGACACGCGCGATCCGGCGCTCGATCATCGAGGTCGGACAGGAAACGGCGGAGGCCGATTTCGGCCGCCGCCATCCCGACCCGGAGCGCAAGTAGCCGGTTGCGATGGATATTCCCGATTTCGAATGGGTGTTCGGTTACGGCTCGCTGATGTGGCGGCCGGGTTTCGATTATCTGGAAAGGCGTCCCGCAAAACTTCTCGGCGCGCATCGCGCGCTCTGCGTCTATTCGCATGTCCATCGGGGGACGCCGGAGCAGCCGGGGCTTGTGCTGGGGCTCGATCACGGCGGCGCCTGCCGCGGCATCGCTTTCAAGGTCGCGCCGTCGGCGCGCGCGGCGGTGGTGAATTATCTCCGGGAGCGCGAGCAGGTGACGAGCGTCTATCGCGAGACGGTGCGCCCCGTCGCGCTCGGCGGCGGCGAGGAGAAGCGATCGCACGCGCTTTGCTATCTCGTCGATCGCTCGCATCCGCAATACGCGGGCAAGCTCTCGAACGAGCGTCAGCTCGAGCTGGTCAAGGCAGGCAGGGGGCAGTCGGGGGCGAACCCGGATTACGTGCTCGCCACCGTAAAGGAGTTGGAGACGCTCGGGATCCGCGACGCCACATTGGAATGGTTGGCGGCGCGCTTGAAGAGCGGCACGGCGCGAAGCTGAATCGAACCGCAGGGCTCCAGGCGCTTCCCGTTTTCTCCGCCGATCGCAAAGACCGGCAATTTGCTGAAAGTCCCGATCTCGCGCGGCGCGGGCTTCGCCAGCACCGAGAGATCCTCGATCGCGGCCGCGAGCGCCGCTTCGCCGCCGGTCAGGTGGACATGCACTTCGTCATAATCGCCCTTGAAGGCAGGATCCTTCATGGTGCCGACGGCGACAATCGTGCGCTCCTGCCCGTCGCGTTTCACATAAAGCGCGACGAACTGCTCGAAGGCGGGTAATGGCAGCGAGGTGAAAACGGTGCAGGCGTAGCGGCGGCCGGATTGGCCGCGCCAGAAGCGGAAGCGCTCCGCCATCGCGGGCGGGGCGGTGAGGGGGCCGGCATCGCCGGCGAGTGAGCGAATCACGATCGGATGCATGAGAACAAAACTAGAACATTTTTGCAGGAAGTCAATCGACCTTTACGGCTCGAATCGAATCCGCAGCACGGCGGCGAGATACTTGATGTACTCGAGCAGAAGGAGTCGCGCGGTCTGCACATTCGTCCACCACGGCGCTTCGCGCATCCGGTCGGTGACCACCGGAAACGGAAAAAGCTCGGTATCGGATGCTTCGCGGCGAAGCTCCACCAGCGCGCGCGGCATGTGCCAGGCGGAGGTCACGACGATCAGCGACTTGAAGCCGAGCGCGCGCGACCATTGCGCGATCTCGGCGGCGTTGCCGGTGGTGTTGAGCGCCTGGTGACCGAGATCGATGCAGCAGTTGAACAGCTTTTCGTATTCCGGCGTCAGCTTGATGAGTTCGCTCGGCTTGGTTGCGGGGTTCACCCCGGAGATCAGGAGGCGCTTGCCGAAATTACGGGCCAGGAGATCCATCGCATCGGAAATGCGGGAGGCGCCGCCGGTCAGCGCGACGATGCCGTCGGCGGTGTGCTGCGGCGGGGTTTCAGTGCGCGGGATGCCGGTCGCGAATAGCAAAAAGCCGCCGCAGAAAATAACGGTGAGGCTGCCGAGCATACCGATGCAGGCACCGGCGATTCTGTGCGGCCACGGCCGCCGCTTTCGTTGCGCTGCCGCAAGCATTGATTTGTCGTCCGAACTCATCGCGATCCCCGGGAATGATCCTATCCCGAAATAGGGCTCTCCAGCGACGGCCTGGCTTATGGCCTCAATCGATATTCCGCAAAGTGGAGATTACGGTAAAGCGCGAGCCGAGTGCCGTGACAAGCGCGGTGAGGGATACCGCGGCAGCGATCTCGAGATAACCGCGCCAGTCGAGATTAAAGCTCGTCAGCAAAAAGGCGGCGTCACCCGGTCCGGTGATGGCGCCGAACAACCGGCTGCTGAAGCGGAAGACGGCGAACAGAAGCATTGCGACCGCGCCCCCGAGCAGCGCGCCCTTCAAGCCGACATGAAAGAAGTGGCGCTGAAACAGACGGGCGATGAAGGAATTGCGCGCGCCGATGAAATGCAGAACCTCGACCGTCGGCCGGTTGGCGGCGACAGCGCCGCGTGTCGCGAAGGAAACCGAAAGCACGGTCGCGAGCAGCACGAGAATGAGAATCAGGGAACCGGCGAGCGTCGCGGTTTTCGAGATCGCCGTGAGGCGTGCGGCAAAGGCGCGATGATCGTTGAGCGCGGCATTCGGAACGGTGTCGAGAACGGCGCGCAGTGCCGAAATGGCGGCCTGATCGCTGAGTTTCAGGCGGATGAGGCGCGGCACCGGCAATGCGCCGAGATCGAGATTGTTGCCGAGCCAGGGGGCGAGCAGACGCTCGGATTCCGCCTTGGTATAGACGCGAGCCTCGGTGATGCCTTGGACGCGCTGGACGGTTTCGAGAATATTTTTGACGTCGATATCGAGGTCGTGCCCTTCGGCAGGCTTCACCTGAATCGTCATCTCGTTGGCGAGTTCACCGCGCCACTCATACACGGAAATCTGCGCGATGCGAACGGCGCCGACGGTGAGCGCCGCAAGAAAGCTCATGATTGCGACGACGGCGACGAGCGTGCTGCCGATCACTGTCTCGCGCGGCAGAATGGGCGCGCTGCCGTTGGCGCCTCTCGTCAATATCGTCTCGCGCAGGTTCACGCTGCCCTCATCGGTCGTAGTAAAGGCGGCCGTCGTTCAGAACGAGGCGCGGTGCGTCGAATTGATCCATCAGCGCGACGTCATGGGTCGCGATCACCACGGCCGTGCCCATGTTCTTCAATTCGACGAACAGACGGAGCAGACGCTTGGCGAGCGGCGCATCGACATTGCCGGTCGGCTCGTCGGCGAGCAGAAGCTCCGGCCGCACGATCAGCGCGCGAGCGATGGCGATGCGCTGCTTCTCGCCGCCGGATAAAATCGGCGGCAGCGCGTCGAGACGCTCGCCCAGGCCCACCCAACCGAGGAGTTCGACGACTTCGCTGCGATAGCTTGCTTCGTCACGGCCAGCGACGCGCAACGGCAGCGCCACATTCTCGTAAGCGGTCAGGTGATCGAGCAGCCGGAAATCCTGGAAGACGATGCCGATCCGCCGCCGGATCGCGGCGATGTCGTTCGGCTGCAAGCGCGCCGCATCCTGATCGAACAGTGTGATCAAGCCGCGCGTCGGACGCAGCGACAGGAACAGAAGTCGCAGAAGGCTCGTCTTGCCGGCGCCGGAGGGTCCGGTCAGAAACTGAAACGAGTTCTTCGTCACGCTGAAGGAGATGTCCTTCAGGATCTCGGCGCCCTGGCCATAGCGCAAACCGACATTCTCAAAGCGGACCAAGAGACCTCCGCGAATCGCTCCCTACCCAGATGTAGCGGCTTGTCACGGGCTGCGGCACCCGGTTTATAGGAAGGGTGGCGGGAAAATGCGCCGAAAACAGCGCTATTTCATTGAAATGGCGCATCAATCACGGTTTCCAATTCGTTAACGCTCGTCCGGCAGAATCCGCCCCGAATTCCTCCGGGGCCGCCATGCTGATCGCCTGTCCGCATTGCCAGACGCAATTCCAGGTCGCTGCGAACGCGATCGGCGACGGCCGCACGGTGCGTTGCGCGCGCTGCCGCGCGAGCTGGTTCGCCGAGCCGCCGCCGGTGTTCGCAGAGGCCCTGCCGTTCGCGGCCGGAGCCGAAGCTTCGGCCGTCGAAACCGAACCTGTCGCCGCCGAAGCTGAAGCGGGCGAAGCGCCGGTGGAGATGATGGACAGCCCATCCATCGCGGTCGAGGCGCTCGCCGAAACGAGCGCTGTTGCCGAGGCCGAGCCTGTACAGGTTGCCGCTGAAGATGCGCCGAAGCCCCGGCTGCGCCGGCGCATTCCGGTTCGCCGATACCGGCTGCCGCGCCCGGTCGCGATCGGTCTGGTCGCTGCGGTGGTTGCCGTCGTAGCGGTGCTGAGCCTTCGGGAATCGATCGTACGCATGGTGCCGAGTCTTGCCGGCACGTATGCGGCGGTCGGCTTGCCGGTGAATTTGCGCGGCCTCGAATTTCGCGATGTGAAGACGACACAGGAAATCCAGGATGGTGTTCCGGTGCTTGTCATCGAGGGCGAAGTGGTCAATGTTTCGCGGCATCCCGTCGAGGTGCCGCGGGTGCGCATATCCGTGCTCGGGCCGTCCCAGCAGGAATTATATGCATGGACGACGCTTCTGCAGCGTTCGATCCTCGCCGACAACGAAAAGGTCGCTTTCCGCAGCCGCCTCGCTTCGCCGCCGCCAAACGGCAAGGAAGTGATGGTGCGGTTTCTGACGCGCGGCGATCTGACCGGCAGCATGTGAGGGTATCGTCATGGCGCGGATCATGATCGCGGAAGACGAAAGTTCAGTACGCACATTGCTCGTGCGCGCTTTCTCGCAAGACGGTCATGAGGTCGAGAGCGCGCCCGATGGCGCGGCGGCGCTCGATCAGCTCGCGAAGTCGCCGCCGTTCGACTTGCTGCTCAGCGATATCCAGATGCCGCTGATGGACGGCATTGCGCTCGCGCTTGCCGCCAAGCGCGATTATCCGGCGCTTACGATCTTGTTGATGACCGGCTACACCGATCAGCGCGAACGGGCGCAAAGCCTGCGGGCGCTGATCCATGACATTGTGCAAAAGCCGTTCACGGTCGCGGAGATTCGCGCGGCGGTCACGGCCGCGCTCGCCGTTCGCGTTTAGAAGTCGCGCAGCAGCCGCTCCAGATAATCGAGTTCCTCGCGCGGGCGATCCGGTTCGGAGAAGCGGCGGCGCAATTCCTCGAGCACGCGGCGCGCACGCTGGACGTCGATCTCGCCCGGAATCTTGACGGTGTAATCGTCGCCGTATTCGCGCGAGCGCATCGGCCGGCCGAGGGGATCGGTACGTTCAGTGCTGCCGCTCTGCTGGCCGCCGGGCTGGCCCTGTCCTTCGCCTTCGCCCTGCATCGCATCGGCAAGACTCTGCGCGCCCTTGCGAAGCGCTTGCAGGGCACGGCCCTGTGCATCCACCGCGCCTTCGGAATCGCCGCCCTCTAACGAGCCTTCGGCGTCTTCCATCGCCTTGCCGGCGCGGCCGAGCGCGTCGTTCGCCTGCTTCTCGGCTTCGCTTCCGCCGCCTTCGCCGTTTTCTTCCTGGCCGGGTTGGCCGCGCTGCCGTTTCAAGGCTTCCAGCATTTGCTCGAGCTTTTGCCGCAGCTCCTGCTGATTGCCTTTGAGGTCGCCATAGGCGCGGCGGTTGCGGTCATCCTGCTGGCCGTTGGGGCGTCCATTCTGTTGCCCCTCCTGGCGTCCTTGCCGATAGGTCTTGTCGCGCAGGCGCTGCTGCTCCTGAATCATGCGCCCCAATTCGTCGAGCGGATCGTTGCCTTCACCCTGCGGGTCGCCTTGCGCTTGCCGTGAGCGGCTCAGTGAGTCGAGCATCGCCTGCATGTCATCGAGCATCTTGCGGGCGGCATCGCGATTTCCGCTCTTGGCGAGGTTCTCCATGCGATCGAGCATGTTCTTGAGATCCTGCGGACGGATGACGCGCGCATTGCGATCGAGCGGGCGATCACCCGCCTGATCCTGGCGGCGAAGCTGCTCGGTCAGCGCCTGGATGAATTTGTCGAGCGCGGCGCGCAGATTGTCCATCAGACGCTTGATCTCTTCGTCGCTCGCGCCGCGCTGCAATGCTTCGCGCAGCGCGTCCTGCGCGGCCTTCAATTCACGATCGACGTCGCTGAGATCGCCGTCCTCGATTTGCAGCGCCATCTCCCAGAGATAGTCCAGCAGCGAAACGAGGTCGGCGTCGTTCTTGGCAAAGCGCAGCCGCGCGAAGGCCGTGCGGAGGCCAAGATAGATGCCGGTGTCGGCGGTGAAGCGATCCGGCGCAATCATCAGCGCGACGAGCGCCAGCATCACCTTGTCGCGGGCATTGGCATCCTGCGCGAGAATACGGCGCTGCTCGACGAGGGCGAGCGCAAGCTCCTTGGTGAAGTTACGCTCGGGCAACTGCACTTCGCGCGTATCGCTGAGGCCTTCGTTGCCGGCATCATCGCGTGCGGCGAGTTGCAGATTGACGATCGCGCCGGCCCACGGGTGATCGGAGATGTCACGCGAGGTCTGGCCGTTGCCCGAACGGGTGTGCGCCTGCGGCAGCGTCAGCGGGAATTCCGGCGGCGGCACGAGCGCGCGCGCCGCGAGCATACCCGGCTCGGGCGGCAGCGGGGTGATCCGCGCTTCGGCGGAAGCGACGCCGTAATCGTCTTCGAGCTTGTAATTGAGCGTCAGCGTGCCGCGGCCGGATGTTTCCGGCTCCTGTGTGAAGGAAATTTTCGGCGGCATATCGGGCACGGCATTGAACGGCCAGACGATCGCGCCGCCCGGCAAACCCTTCACAGTAAGCGAGCCGCTCGCGCCGATCCTGAAATGACGCTCGCTGGCCTTCGCTTGGCCTTCGGTCTTCTGTTCGGTCAATCCGCCATGCGGCGCGAGATCGAGGGCGGAAAGCCCGGTCGCGCGGACGATGAGTTCGCTGCCGGCCGGCACCGTGAAGGCGGCGCTTTCCTTTGGAGCCGGTTGGTCGTGGCGGATGCCGGGCAGCAGCAACGGCGCGCGGCCGGTGTAGGAGGGTGGTGTCACCCAGGCGTCGACGCGGTAGATCTTCGGCGCAATGACACCGGAGAAGTCGAAGGCGGCGGCGATACGGCGCAAATGATCGCCGCTTGCGACGAAGAATGTCGCGATGACGGAAAGCAGCACCAGCGCCCGAATTGCATAGGGGTCGCGCCAGGCAAGCCGCGGTGCAGGCCAAGGTGTGCGCAGGCGCTTCTCATTTCTTTCGGCAGTGCTGCGATGCGCGCGCCAAAGCGCATCCATCACCGGATCGCTGCTCGCGTTCGCCAGGCGATCTTCGATTGCGGTTGCCGGGCGGTGGGCGATGCCGCTTTCGCGATCGAGGCGCGAAAGCGCCTCGGTGCGACGCGGCAGTTTCAGCCACAGGAAAGGCGACAGGCTCGCGGCGAGCAGCAGTGTGAAGACGATAAGACCGAAGATGCGCGCGAGCGGCGGAATCGAAATCCACAAGCCGGCCCACGACACTGCAAGGAAGAAGCCGAGGACAACGAGGATCGCGGCAAGCGGCGGCCAGATTTGCTCCCACAGCAAGGCGCGCTGGCTGCGAAGAACCAGCGCAGCGAGCCGCTTGCCCGCAGGCGTGCCGGCGGCAGGCCGTTCGGTTTCGGTTTTCTCCGGTGCCTCGCTCAAAGCCTCATGTTCCTCGCGGACACCCCATCCTGTTCCACTCTAGCATGGCGCAGGAAAGGCAAAAGCCGGGGCCAACGGGGAAGGGCGGTCACAGTTCCGCGAGAGAACTCAGGCTTTCAGCCAGTCGGGCAGGGTGTCGAAGCCGATCTGCCGGGCGGCGTCGATGCGGGTGCGAACGATGGCGGCTTCCTTGCCGCGAACCAGCACCTCGGGCACGAGCGGCCGGGTGTTGTAGGTCGAGGCCTGGACCGCGCCGTAGGCGCCGGCCGTCATGACGGCCAGAAGATCGCCGGGCTGCACGGCCGGGAGCTTGCGGCCGAGCGCAATATAGTCGCCGGTCTCGCAGACCGGGCCCACGACATCGGCGGCGATCATCTTCGCGCCGGGCTTTGCTTCGCGGAGCGGCAGGATCTCGTGATAGGCCTCATAGAGCGTCGGACGGACGAGATCGTTCATCGCCGCATCGACAATCACGAATGTCTTCTCGGCGCCCTGCTTAACGTAAAGCACTTCGGTGACGAGGATGCCGGCATTGCCTGCAATCAGACGGCCGACCTCGAAGACGAGCTTGAGGCCGAGGCCCTTCGTCAGCCGCTTGACCATTTCGGCATAAGCCTTCGGCAGAGGCGGCGGCTCGTTGTCCGGATGATAGGGGATGCCAAGACCGCCGCCGAGATCGAGGTGAGCGAGCTTGTGACCGTCCTTCATCAGATCGCGCGCGAGTTCGACGATCAGCGTCACGGCGTTCTCGAACGGCGAGAGCTCGGTGATCTGGCTGCCGATATGCATGTCAACGCCGGTGATCCTAATGCCGGGGAGCTTCGCGGCTTCGCGGTAAATTTCGCGCGCGCGCGCGAGCGGCACGCCGAACTTGTTCTCGGCCTTGCCGGTGGCGATCTTGGCGTGGGTCTTGGCGTCAACATCGGGATTGACGCGAACGGACACCGGCGCGGTCTTGCCAAGGCTCACCGCAACTTCGGAAAGCGCGGCCAGCTCCGGTTCGCTTTCGACGTTGAAGCAATGAATGCCGGCCTTGAGGCCTGCCGCCATTTCCTCGCGCGTCTTGCCGACGCCCGAGAATACGATCTTGTCCGCCGGCACGCCGGCCGAGAGTGCGCGCATCAATTCGCCGCCCGAGACGATGTCGGCGCCGGCGCCAAGCCGCGCGAGCGTCGCGATGACCGCCTGGTTGGAATTTGCCTTCAGCGCGAAGCAGACAAGCGAAGGCACATCGGCGAAGGCGCCGGCGAAAACTTCATAGTGACGCGTGAGCGTCGCGGTCGAGTAGCAATAGAACGGAGTGCCGACCTCGCGCGCAAGCGCAGCGAGATCCACGTCCTCGGCAAAGAGGCCGCCATCACGATAAGCGAAGTGTCGCATGTTATTTCAGCAGCGGATCGAGGAAGAACGGCTGGTCGGAGCGGACGGGTTTGCCCATCTGCTTCGCAGCGCGGGTCTCCTGCGGCTTCGGCTTGTAGCCCGGAAGCTTTTCAGCGGCCGTGATCGTGCCCTTACCTTTTCCCTCGTTGCCGCTGACTTGCGCATCGGCGGGCAATTCAAGCGGGCCTTTAATGCCGCAGCCGGCGAGCGCGATCAGCGCGAATGGCAACAGCAGCAGGCGGCAAGTGGCGGGCTTGATCACGATTAGTCTCCTGAACGGCAGGCAATATAGCAAAGCTTATGGCGGCGCGAGGGCAAGACAGCCTAATTCGAGTTACTTGCCAAGGTCTTTGCCAAGGCGTTTCAGCCATTTTTCGGCTTCCCGCCGCACGTTTTTCGGGGCGGTCCCGCCGTAGCTCCGGCGGCTTTCGACCGAATGGTCGACCGATAGCACGCCAAGGACGCTTTTGGGGATGCGGGCGTCGACCGCCTGCATATCCTTGAGCGTGAGCTTGTCGAGCGGCACGCCGGCTTTGGCGGCCCGGGCGACGATCTTGCCGGAAATCTCATGCGTCTCGCGAAACGGAATGCCGAGCTTCTGCACGAGGTGGTCGGCAAGGTCAGTCGCGGTCGAATAGCCTTCGGACGCCGCGGCTTTCATGCGTGCGGTATTCGGCTCGAGATCCTTCACCATGCCGGTCATGGCCGAGACGACGAGCGAGAAGGTCTTAAGGGCGTCGAAGGTGCTCTCTTTATCTTCCTGCATGTCCTTCGAGTAGGCGAGCGGCAGGCCCTTCATCACGACGAGCATCTGCATGAGCGCGCCGATGATGCGGCCGGTCTTGGCGCGGATGAGTTCGGCGGCGTCGGGATTGCGCTTTTGCGGCATGATCGAGGAGCCGGTCGTGAAGCGGTCGGAAAGCTTCACGAGGCCGAACGAAGGCGAGGCCCAGACGACGATTTCTTCCGCGAGCCGCGACAGGTGAACGGCGGCGATCGAAGCCGCCGACAGCGTTTCGAGCACGAAGTCGCGATCGGAAACGGCGTCGAGCGAATTGGCCGCCGGCCGCTCGAAGCCGAGCGCTTTTGCGGTGTGGTGCCGGTCGATCGGAAACGAAGTGCCGGCGAGCGCAGCGGCGCCGAGCGGCGACTCGTTCAGACGCTTTCGTGCATCGGCAAAGCGGCCGCGATCGCGCGCCAGCATCTCGACATAGGCGAGAAGATGATGACCGAAGGTCACCGGCTGCGCTGTCTGCAGATGCGTGAAACCCGGCATCACGGCGGCAGCATGTTTCACCGCTTTTTTTGCCAGCGCCTGCTGAAGTGCGGCCAGTGATTGATCGATCGCGTCGATGGCGTTTCGCACGTAAAGCTTGAAGTCGGTCGCGACCTGATCGTTACGCGAGCGCGCCGTATGCAGTCTTCCGGCCGCGGGGCCGATCAATTGCTTCAGCCGCGCTTCGACATGGGTATGAATGTCTTCAAGCGCGCGCGAAAATTTGAATTTGCCATGCTTTATCTCTGACAAAATCGTGTCTAGACCGCGCGCGATCTTCCGCGCATCTTGCGCGCTGATGATGCCCTGTTTCGCGAGCATCGCGGCGTGGGCCTTGGAGCCCGCGATGTCTTCGGCATAGAGCTTCCTGTCGAAATCGATCGAGGCGTTGATCTCCTCGAGGATTTCGTCCGGTGCGAGCCCGAAAACGCCGCCCCACATCCGATTTGCCATGGTCTCTTTCCTGTCGCACAAGAATGCGCAATGACGAATAAACAGTCCGAAAGCCCGCGCCCGATCCTTCGCACCCTGCTCTTGGCCGCCGCTCTTGGCGGCACCGTTGGGCTCGCGGGGGTATACGGGATTGCCGGGCTGAAGCGCAATGGAACGGCGGCGGACGCCTCCGACTGCGCGCAGACGCTTCAAATCGCGCGCAAAATCGCGCCGTTCGCGCATGGCGAGGTGGCTGCCGTGGTGCCCGCCGAAAAGCCGAAAAAGCTGCCGGACCTTACCTTTCGCGATGCGAGCGGAAAACCGGTGAAGCTTTCGGATTTTCAGGGCCGTACCGTGCTCGTCAATCTATGGGCAACCTGGTGCGTGCCGTGCCGCAAGGAGATGCCGGCGCTCGACAGGCTGATGGGTGATCTGGGCGGACAGGATTTCGCGGTGGTGGCGATCAACATCGACACCCGCGATCCGGAAAAGCCCAAGAAGTTTCTCGCCGAGATCGGCACGCAAAAGCTCGCTTACTATGAGGATGCGAGCGGCAGCGTATTTCAGGACCTGAAGCGCGCGGGCCGCGCGCCGGGCTTGCCGACCTCAATTCTTGTCGACGGCAAGGGTTGTGAGATCGGCCACATTGCGGGGCCGGCTGAATGGGCGAGCGACGATGCGATCAAGCTCGTGAAGGCGGCACTCGGAAAATAGCGCCGCGGAAACAAATCAGACGCTGATATCGACGTTCTGGCCGAGGCCCTGAGCCGCGGCAGCGAGCTTGCCGCCATTCTGCTCGGCCGCGTTGATGATCGAGAGCGCGTTCTGCGGGCCGTCGGGCGAGGCCTTCATGACCTTTGCGGCGACGGCATATTGAACCTGCGCCATCTTCGCAGCCATCAGCGCGGTCACCAGTCCAATGGAATCCATACGCACACTCCAGGGATATAGAGTGGCGCAGGGCGGTTAATGCAGGATTAGCGCGTCGGAACCGGCTTTTCGCCGCGATAATCGTAGAAGCCGCGGCGCGTCTTGCGGCCGAGCCAGCCGGCCTCGACATATTTCACGAGCAGCGGGCAGGGCCGGTACTTGGTATCGGCAAGGCCCTCGTGCAGCACCTGCATCACCGAAAGCACCGTGTCGAGGCCGATGAAGTCGGCAAGCTCGAGCGGGCCCATCGGGTGATGGGCGCCGAGCCGCATCGACGAGTCGATCGCCTCGACATTGCCGACGCCTTCGTAGAGCACGTAGATCGCTTCGTTAATCATCGGCAACAGGATGCGGTTGACGATGAAGGCCGGGAAATCTTCCGAGACGGCGGAGGTCTTGCCGAGGCTCGCGACATATCCCTTGGCGATTTCGAAAGTGTCGTCGCCGGTCGCGATGCCGCGCACGAGCTCGACAAGCTCCATCAGCGGCACCGGGTTCATGAAGTGAATGCCGATGAAACGCTCCGGCCGGTCGGTCGCGGAGCCGAGCCGCGTGATCGAGATCGACGAAGTGTTGGTCGCGAGCAGCGCTTCGGGTTTCAGCGTCTGGCAGACCTCGGCGAAAATCTTGCGCTTGACCTCTTCCTTCTCGGTCGCGGATTCGATGACGAGATCGCACTGCGCGAGATCGGCGATCTTCTCGGCGGGTTTGATGCGGGCGAGCGCTTTCTTGCGGTCGTCTTCGGTGATCGTCTTTTTCGTGATCTGGCGGGCGAGGTTGCCGTTGATCGTGGCAAGACCTGCCTGGATGCGGTCGGGGCTGGTGTCGTTCAGCAGGATGTCGTAGCCGGCCAGCGCGCTGACATGAGCGATGCCGTTGCCCATTTGGCCAGCGCCGATCACGCCGATGGTTTTGATTTTCGTGCTCATGATCCTCTCGGGACTGCCCTTCTACGACGAACGCGCGTGCGCCGCCAGCCTTGCCGTTTTACTTGCTTAACCGAGCGCTTTTTCAAGTTCCGGAAGCACCTGGAAGAGATCGCCCACAAGGCCGTAATCGGCGACCTGGAAGATCGGCGCTTCCTCGTCCTTATTAATGGCGACGATGACCTTGGAGTCCTTCATGCCGGCAAGATGCTGGATCGCGCCGGAAATGCCGACGGCGATATAAAGTTCGGGCGCCACGACCTTGCCGGTCTGGCCGACCTGCCAGTCGTTCGGCGCGTAGCCGGCATCGACCGCCGCGCGCGAGGCGCCGACGGCGGCGCCGAGCTTGTCGGCGACGGGCTCGACGTATTTCGCGAAGTTCTCCTTGCTGCCGAGCGCGCGGCCGCCGGAGATGATGATGCGCGCGCCGGTCAGCTCCGGCCGGTCCGATTTCGAAAGCTCCTCCCCGACGAGGTTGGAACCCGCAGGCGCGTCCGCGGCGGGCGCCGCTTCGACAGGGGCGCTGCCTCCCTCGTCCGCCGCCTGGAACGCGGCGGTGCGGACGGTGATGATTTTCTTCGCGTCGGCCGATTGCACGGTCTGGACGGCATTACCCGCATAGATCGGCCGCTCGAAAGTGTCGGGCGAAATCACCCGGGTGATTTCGGAAACCTGCATGACGTCGAGGAGCGCCGCCGCGCGCGGCATGAAATTCTTGCCGCTCGTCGTCGCGGGCGCGACGATCGCGTCGTAATCCTTGGCGAGCGCGACGATGAGCGCCGCCACCGGCTCGGCGAGGCGATGCGCGTATTTGGCGTCATCCGCGATCAGCACTTTTTTCACGCCGTCGATTTTCGCGGCGGCATCGGCTGCGGCCTTGCAATCCCGTCCCGCGACGAGGACGTGAATATCGGCGCCAAGCGCCTTGGCGGCGGTGACGGCCTTGTGGGTCGCGCCGGAGAGCGCCTTGTCTTCGTGTTCGGCAACAACGAGCGTCGTCATCAGAGCACTCCTGCTTCGTTCTTGAGTTTGTCGAGGAGTTCGCTGACGTCCTTGACCTTGACACCCGCCTTGCGGCCGGCGGGCTCGCTCGTCTTCAAAACTTTCAAACGCGGCGCAGGATCGACGCCGAGTTCTTCCGGCGTCTTTTCGCCGATCGGCTTCTTTTTTGCTTTCATGATGTTGGGAAGCGACGCATAGCGCGGTTCGTTGAGCCGCAGATCGGTGGTGATGACAGCAGGCATTGCGAGCTTCACCGTTTGCAGGCCGCCGTCGATCTCGCGCGTGACATCCACATTGCCGCCGTCGATCACGACCTTCGATGCAAAGGTGCCCTGCGGCCAGCCGAGCAGCGCCGCGAGCATCTGGCCGGTCTGGTTCGAGTCATCGTCGATCGCCTGCTTGCCGAGGATGATGAGGCCCGGCTTTTCCTCGCCGGCGATCTTCTGAAGGATTTTCGCGACGGCGAGCGGCTCGACAGCCGCGTCGGTCTTCACGTGAATGCCGCGGTCGGCGCCCATCGCCAATCCGGTGCGGATCGTTTCGGCGGCCTGCGCCGGTCCGATCGAAACGCAAACTACTTCGGTGACCTTGCCCGCTTCCTTGAGCCGGAGCGCTTCCTCGACGGCGATTTCGTCGAACGGGTTCATCGACATTTTCACATTGGCGAGCTCCACCCCCGAGCCGTCCGCCTTCACCCGAACCTTGACGTTGAAATCGACGACCCGTTTTACGGGCACGAGCACTTTCATTCTGACCCCTTGCTCCTGGATGCGTGGGAAGCACGCGCATTTGCGTGAGAAAAGCAAAAATATTGCGATGCGAAAATCGAGTCAACGCATCGTCAGGCAGGGCTAGGTTGCGATCTCCGCACGCGGTTTGGCCTTCAATAACCGGTCCTGATCGCAATCGAACAGTTTCACGCCCGGCAGCCGCAGGACGATGACGAGAAGCGCGCCCGCGGTCAGCCCGCCGATATGGGTCCACCAGGCGACGGTTTCGTCGGCGGAAAAGAACGCGTTGAGGAACTGCACGACGATCCAGAAACCGAGGGCCCATTCGGCGGCGAGCTTGATCGGAAAACGCATCAAGGCGAGCACCCAGATCTTGCGGCAGGGATGCAGCATGAGATAGGCGGCGATGACGCCGGCGACCGCGCCCGATGCGCCCAAAAGCGGCAGATGCGAAGTCGGGTTCGCGGCGAAATGCGCGAGCGCCCCGGCGATGCCGCACAGGAAATAGAACGCAAGAAACCGCACGCGGCCGAGCGCGGCTTCGACATCGTCACCGAACACCCAGAGGAACATCATGTTGCCGATCAGGTGAAGCCAGTTGCCGTGGATGAATGTGTAGGTGAGAAGCGTCGCGGGCCACGGCGGGCTCGCGCCGAGGAGCGGCTGGTTCGCCAGCACGCTGTCGGGCCGGAAGGTGAGCGACATCACCGAGGCGGTGTGCGAATTGATCTCGCCGGCGCCGCTGACGATTTCCCAGATGAAGACGATGAAGTTCGCCGCGATCAGGCCCCAGCTCGCATAGGGCGGCGCTTTGAAAGCGAAAGGATTGCCGTCGTAGATCGGGATCACCATGACGGCGTGCGCACCTAACGGTTTGCGCCCGGCACCCACAATATGTCGCGCGCGCCCTTGTCGTTCGTGTAGCGGCTCATGACGAACAGAAGATCCGAGAGGCGGTTGACGTATTTCAGGGCGGCAGGCGAAACGCCATCCTTATCCTTGTCGGCAAGCTCCGCCATCAGGCGCTCGGCGCGGCGGCAGACGGTGCGGGCAAGATGCAGATAGGCGGCGGCAGGCGACCCGCCCGGCAGCACGAATGATTTCAGCGGCTCGAGATCGGCATTCAGCTCGTCGATGCGTTCTTCGAGCCACGTCACCTGTGCGTCGGTGGTGGTGAGGCGCGCGCCGCCGGGGCCTTTCTGGGCAAGCGAAAGCTCGGCCTCGACGTCGAACAGATCGTTCTCGATGCGGGCGAGGATCGCATCGAGCTTCTCGTCGACATGCAACCGCGCAATGCCGATCACGGCGTTAGTTTCGTCGAGCGTGCCGTAGCTCTCGATGCGCAGATCGTATTTCTTGCGCCGCTCCATATTGCCGAGCGCGGTCGTGCCTTCGTCGCCGGTTCGCGTATAGATGCGGTTGAGAACGACCATATCAAATGCCCGAGTTCAGCGGCCCAGCATCCAGATCGTGACCATCACGACGGCAATCGCCACGCCCTGCAACAAGACGCGCAACCGCATCAGGCTTTGCGAGCGGTTCGGCGAGCCGCCCTTCATCATGTTCCACAAACCGAGCACCAGAACGGTGGCGACGGCGAGCAGGGCGACGATGATGACGAGGTTTTGCGCGGTGGAGGGCATGGGCGTATCCGGAATGAAAAAAGATCAACTCACAATCGCTCAATTGGCTCCCTCGAGCAATCGCCGCGCGATCACTTGCGCCTGAATTTCCGCCGCACCCTCGAAGATGTTGAGGATGCGGGCGTCGCACAATACGCGCGAAATCGGGTATTCGAGGGCAAAGCCATTGCCGCCGTGAATCTGGACAGCGTTGTCGGCGGCGGCCCAGGCGACGCGGGCGCCGTAGAGCTTGGCCATGCCCGCTTCGAGATCGCAGCGGCGGCCGGAATCCTTCTCGCGTGCCGCATGATAAATGAGCTGGCGCGCGATCATCACTTCGACCGCCATCATGACGATCTTGTCGGCGACGCGCGGGAAACCGAAGATCGCCTTGCCGAACTGGTTGCGCTCTTTCGCGTAGCGCAAGGCAAGCTCGAGCGCCGATTGCGCGACGCCGGCGGCGCGCGCCGCGGTCTGGATGCGGGCGGCCTCGAAGGTCTGCATCAACTGCTTGAAACCCTGGCCCTCGACACCGCCGAGGAGATTTTCAGCCGGCACTTCGAAGCCGTCGAAACCGATCTCGAATTCCTTCATGCCGCGATAGCCGAGGACTTCGATCTCGCCGCCGCTCATGCCCTGCGCAGGAAACGGATCGGCGTCGGTGCCGCGCGGCTTCGGCGCGAGCAGCATCGAGAGGCCCTTGTAGCCGGGCTCATCCGGATTGGTGCGGACGAGCAGCGTCATGAGATCGGCGCGGACCGGATGCGTGATCCAGGTCTTGTTGCCGTAGACTTTATAGACGTTGCCCTCGCGCACGGCGCGCGTTTTCAACGAAGCAAGGTCGGAGCCGGTGTTCGGCTCGGTGAAGACGGCGGTCGGCAGCACTTCGCCCGAAGCAATCTTGGGCAGCCATTCTTTCTTCTGCGCATCGGTGCCGGAGCCGAGGATGAGCTCGGCGGCGATTTCCGAGCGCGTGCCGAGCGAACCGACGCCGATATAACCGCGCGAGAGTTCATCGGAGACGACGCACATCGACTCTTTGCCGAGCCCGAGCCCGCCGAATTCCTCCGGAATGGTGAGGCCGAAAACACCAAGCTCCGCCATGTGGGCGATCACTTCGAGCGGAATGTAGGCATTCTTCAAATGCCATTCATGGGCATGCGGCAGCACTTCGTCATTGGCGAAGCGGCGCATTTCGGTGCGCATGGCGTTGAGCGTTTCATCGAGACCGTCGTCGCCGACGGTGCCGTCCGACTGGCCGATCAAAGCCGCGAGGCGGGCGCGCGTCTCGGGCGCGGTGCCCTCAGCGATCAGCGCTTTGACGGCGGCCGTCTTGCGTTGGGCGATCCTGTCTTCCTTGATGCCGAGCGCTTCGAGGCGGACGAACTCGCCTTGGTTCATCGGGATGCCGCCGAAGATCTGCGCGAGCGTTTCGGCCAAACCAATCGTAACGAGAAGACGCTCGACTTCACCGAAGCGGCCGGCGTCGTTCATTCTTGCAGCATAGGCATTGAGCTGGCGAACGATCTCGGCATAGGTGGCAAGCCAGGCGAGGCCGTGGACGGCGTGCTGTTCGCGATCGAGGGCCGATCCTGAAATCCTGCCGTTCGAGAGAACGCGCTGGCGAATCGCCGCGGCAGCGTCGCTCAGAAGTGCGGATACGGCTTTTTCAGCCTCGTCGATGCGTTGCGGATCGAGATTTACGGTTTCGGTCTGGCGGCTGGCGGCTACGGACATCAAGCGGCTCCCTGATCGTCCTTTACCCTACTTGTGCGATGCACAAATGCAAGTTGCCTGGCGCCCGGTATGCCACCATTGGAAGGCTTATTAACCATTCCCCGCTTTGATCGGCGCCATCGGGCGGGCGGTTCGGCCCGCATCCTTGCTGCCGGGATATTGTCATGTCTTTCAGACTTTCTCTTCCTGCATTTTCGCAAGTCGGCGCGATGTTTTCGCGCACGATGCTTTCGCTCTCGGTCCGCGCCCGTATCATTCTGCTCGCGGTGACGCCGCTTGTCGGTTTCGGAATCATCGGAACTTCGTTTGTCACCGGCGAACGCGCGGTGGAGAGCGCATTCGAAACCAGCAAAACGGCCGGCATGATCGCCGATGCGAGCCGCGACCTGAAAAATGCACTGACAGCGCTCAAGACCGCGACCCAGGAATTCGCGCTGTCATCAGGCAAGATGAAAACCGAAGACATCAACGCGCGCTACGCCGAGGCGACGAGCCGCCTGCAGATGATCGAGCGCTCGAATGAGATCGACCCGAAGAAGATCAATACCCTGAACACCAAGATCGCCGACCTCAAGGATATGTTCGAGTGGATCGCCAAGGCGCAGGAGAATCTCGGCGCGGGCGAGAAGGGTCTGCAAAATCGTCTGCAGAGCAGCGCGACGGCGATGGAGCGCATTTACAATCAAGGCATGTTGTGGGTCGCGCCCGAGGAGCGCTCCGATCTTCTGATGACGCTGCTCAGCATGTTGCATAACGAAGCCAAATTCCGGCTCGATCGTCACGACATCGCGAGCATGCTGTTCCTGCAAAACTTCGACAAGCTCAAGGCCGCGCTGGCGCAGGCCAAGGTCGCGCCGGACTACACGGATGACGCGGAGGAGCAGCGGCGGCAGGTTACCGAGAAGGCGCAGCAATATGTCGACACCTTCCGCGAATGGTCGGCGGCGTTCGACGCCGTGATGCCGTTCCTCAAGATGACCGATCTCGATATCGAGGAAATGCTGCCGATCACCGAGGAAATCATCGTGCAGTCGCGCCTCAAGGAAGAGGCCGCGATCGATGTGTTGACCGCGTCGCAAGCCTCGACCCGGACGGTGATCTTCACGACCGGTGTGATCGTCGCGCTGCTCGGGCTGTTCTTCAGCTGGGTGATCGGGCTCAGCATCACGCGGCCGCTCAACGGCCTTGCGCGCTCGATGAAGAGTCTTGCCGAAGGCAATGTCGATACGGAAATTCCGGCGGCGAAACTCAAGGACGAAATGGGCGCGATGGCCCGCACCGTGCTGGTTTTCCGTGACAGCATGCGCGCGCGCGAGCGCCTCGAGGCCGAGCAATCCGAAGCCAGCGCGTTGCGCGAACGCCGCGCGGGCACGGTCGAAAAACTGATCCGCCAGTTCGCCGGCACCGCCGATGCGGCGCTGGGCGCGGTCAAGGCGGCGGCGCAAAAGCTCGATTCCGCCGCGAAGGGCCTCGGCGAAACCGCGGGCCAGGTCGGTACCGAAGCCGAGATGGCCGGCAAGGCGGCAAGCGCCGCTTCGTCGAATGTCGCGCAGGCCGCCGCCGCCGCCGAGCAGCTCGCAAGCTGCGTCTCGGAGGTCGCGCGCCAGACGTCGTCCTCGACCGAAGTCGCAGAACGCGCCGTCTCCGAGGCGCAGCGCTCGGTGCAGATCATGGGCACGCTCGGCGAGGCGGCGACGCGCATCGGCGAGGTCGTCGGCCTCATCCAGTCGATCGCGGCGCAGACCAATTTGCTGGCGCTCAACGCTACGATCGAAGCGGCGCGCGCCGGTGAATCCGGCAAGGGCTTCGCGGTGGTCGCCGCGGAAGTGAAATCGCTTGCCGCCCAGACGGCGCGGGCGACGGAAGATATCGCAACGCAAATCGGCGCCATCCAGGAAGCGACCGGCGAATCGACGACGGCGATCCACACCGTAAGCTCGGTCATCTCCGAAATGTCGGCGATGACGTCTTCGATCGCATCGGCCGTCGAGGAGCAGAACGCGGCGGTGGTTTCGATCGCCGAGAATGTCGCGCGCGCCTCGAACGACGCCGATCACGGCGCGAGCGCCATGCGTTCGGTCGAAGCGGCGGCCGCCGGCGCCAGCAAGACGGCCAGCGAAGTCGCGGCGCTCGCCGGGCAGCTGGGCCTCGAGGCCGAGCAGTTGAACGGCGAGATCGGCAAATTCCTCGGCGAAGTGAGGGCCGCGTAAAGCGGGCGGCGGGCGCGGGGCGTTTGCGCCTCGCGAAATTTCGCTTGCCAGAACAGCGCCGATTGGCAATTGGGGTGGTCATGCAGCGGATCGTGCGCATCGCTATCGACGCTTTCTATGCCTTCAATGACGACGACGGTTGGGCGATTTCGAGCCATATCGCGCTGTCGGCCTTGATGGCGCTGTTTCCGTTCCTGATCTTCGTGACGGCGCTCGCGGCGCTGTTCGGCACCAAGGAGCTTGCCGACGAGACGGCGCGGCTTCTGCTCGATGCCTGGCCGCAGGAAGTGGCGCAGCCGATCGCCGCCGCCGTCCATGACGTGCTGACCAATCTGCGCACGGACGTCCTGACTTTCGGCGTCGCGTTCGCGATCTATTTCGCATCGAGCGGCATCGAGAGCCTCAGGATCGGTCTCAACCGCGCCTATGGCGTGAAGGAAACCAACCCGTGGTGGCTGATGCGGCTCGAATCGATCGGCTATGTGCTGATCGCGGCGATTTCCATTCTGGCGCTCGCCTTCCTCATCGTGCTGGCGCCGCTGATCTGGGCGACGGCGGTGCGCTATCTGCCGTGGCTGGAGCCGTTCTGGAGCGTGGTGTCGTTCGTGCGTTACGTCACGGCGTCGTCGGTCATCATCGTCGCGCTCGTCATCGTGCATAAATGGCTGCCGGCCGGCCGCCGCAGCTTCGCGGAAATCATGCCGGGTATTCTCGTGACGCTTGGCTTGTGGCTTGCGGGCGGCGCGATCTTCGGCTCGTATCTTTCGGAATTCGCCTATACCTACGTCACCTATTACGCGAGTCTGGCGTCGGCGATGATCGCGCTCGTGTTCCTCTACATCACGGCGTCGATCTTCGTATATGGCGGCGAACTGAACGCAGTGCTTGTGAAACGGCGAACGAGTGCGCCGGGGACATCGCGCGGCAAACGGGGGCATTGAATGTCGATCTGGTATTTTCTGGTCCCGGCGGCGCTGACCGTCGCTTCGGGAGCGGGGCTTGTCGTGCAGCAGGCGCTGAATTCGCAACTGCGCGTCGCGCTCGGCTCGGGCGCTTGGGCGGGGCTGGTCAGCTATTTGTGCGGCACGCTCTGCATGATTTTTCTCATCATCGTGATGCGCGACGGCATGCCGACCGCGGCGGCGGTGGCGCGCAGCTCGTGGCTATCGTGGACCGGCGGCCTGTTCGGCGCGTTTTTCGTAGGCGTCGCGCTGTTCTTCATCCACCGGCTGGGAGCGGCGACATTCATGGCGCTGTTGTTCGCCGGTCAGATGATCTGCTCGCTTGCGGTCGATCATTATGGCCTGCTCGGCATCGAACAGCACAGCGTGAGCCCGCTGCGGCTTCTCGGCGCGGCGCTCCTCGTCCTCGGCGTGATATTGATCCGCTTCTGACGGGCAGCCGCCATCGTTACCGCGCGAGGATTTTTCCTGCCGGATCGTCGTCAGGTCACCACTCGCTCATTGAAAATCATGAGGGCGGCGCGGGACGCCGGAGACTTGCCGGTCTCCACGGCTCGGTGTGAAAGATGAAGAACACACCGAAATATGTACTCACCGCAGTCGCCGGCTCGTAACCGACGTCCCGCGCACGGTGTTTCTAGGCTTGCTCCG
>DATMFI010000003.1:0-46238 GCA_035556215.1 Xanthobacteraceae bacterium
ACCGGCGTCCGTGGCGAAGAGCCATCTTCGCCGGGAACACGCAGCTTGGGCCGCGATGCAAAGGCTGCGAACCTCTGCAAAGCCACCGTTCCTCTCCCGCATCTCAAGACGCCTCCGGAGACGCCCCTCGTGGGAAAAGACAGGATGAATATAATCCTATAATATGAAAATGTCAAGGGGCAATCCGCCCCCCGCCCCGCGATAGACAGGCGGACAATTCCCGCGCAAAATCAAAAGCCGTGCCGCGCACGATATTGCGCGCTTCAAAAATTGCTTCGAGTCGATCCCCAACCGCCAAGGAATAGCCAGCCGCCATGCATGTCGGAAAATCCTTTCGTCTCTCCGAGTTCATTTTCTGGTCGCGGCGGATCATCTATCTTCTGATCGCCATCAGCCTCGTGCCGGTCGTTCTCTACGATCTCGCCGGGCAGAAATGGATTGCCGTTCCCTGGACGGTGGCCGGGCTGTTCGGCACGGCGACGGCGTTCATCGTCGCCTTCAAGAACACCCAGACCTACAACCGCACCGTCGAGGCGCAGCAGATCTGGGCCGCGATCCTCACCAGCAGCCGGAACTGGGGGCTGATGGCGCGCGATTTTGCCAAGAGCAGGGAAACAACGCGCGATCTCGTCTATCGCCACTTCGCCTGGCTCACGGCGCTGCGCTATGAGCTGCGCGAGCCGCGCCCGTGGGAATCGACGACAATACGCGCCAATGCCGAATACAGGGCGCTGTTTCGCGTCCCCGAAAAGGAAACGCCGCTCGCGAGCGAGCTAAAGAAATATCTTGCCGACGGCGAAGCGCAGCCGCTGCTTGCCGGCGAGCACCGGCCGACATCGCTGCTCGCGCGGCAGAGCAAGGCGATCAAGGATTTCGTTGCGCGCGACGAAATTCCCGCCAACTGCTTCATGGAATTCGAGAAGGTCATCAAGGAATTTTTCGACCATCAGGGCAAATGCGAGCGCATCAAGAACTTCCCTTACCCGCGGCAATACGCGGTGGTCAGCCGGTTCTTCGTCGGCTTCTTCTGCCTGCTGTTGCCATTCGGCATGCTCAAGGAATTCGACGCCCTCAATGCGGTCGCGCCGGCGGTGCTGAAAGGCCACATGGTCTGGTTCGTCATCCCGTTCAGCGTCGCGGTTTCGTGGATGTACGCTTCGCTCGAACAGGTCGGCCAGAGCACCGAAAACCCGTTCGAGGGCAACGCCAACGACGTGCCGATTTCGCAGATCAGCCGGAAGATCGAAGTGGAACTGATGCAGATGATCGGCGAGCCCAATTCGCCTGCCCTTTTGCAGCCGCAAAACAACATTCTGGTCTAGGTTTCAGGGCGCGCCACGGCGGCGTCAGCTTGCCGCACCGCAGCGCGAATGCTATTTCGGCGCGCCATGACGACCGCGCCCATTCCGAACATCCGCAACTTCTCGATTGTCGCTCACATCGACCACGGGAAGTCGACGCTCGCCGACCGCATCATCCAGCTCACCGGGGGGCTCGAGCAGCGCGAGATGAAGGAACAGGTGCTCGATTCGATGGACATCGAGCGCGAGCGCGGCATCACCATCAAGGCGCAGACCGTCCGCCTCAAATACAAGGCCAGGGACGGCAAGGATTACGTGCTGAACCTGATCGACACGCCGGGCCATGTCGATTTCGCCTATGAAGTGAACCGCTCACTCGCCGCCTGCGAGGGCTCGCTGCTGGTGGTGGACGCTTCGCAAGGCGTCGAGGCGCAGACGCTCGCCAATGTCTATCAGGCGCTCGACAACAATCATGAGATCGTTCCCGTTCTGAACAAGGTCGATCTGCCGGCCGCCGAACCGGAGAAGATCAAGCAGCAGATCGAGGATGTGATCGGCCTCGATGCTTCCGAAGCGATTCTGATTTCGGCGAAGACGGGCCTTGGCATTCCCGATGTGCTGGAGGCCATCGTCACGAAATTGCCGCCGCCCAAGGGCGACCGCGAGGCGCAGCTCAAGGCGCTTTTGATCGACAGCTGGTACGACGCCTATCTTGGCGTCGTCGTGCTCTATCGCGTCGTCGATGGCGTGCTGAAAAAAGGCCAGCGCATCCGCATGATGGGCACCAAGGCGGCGTATGACGTCGATCGCGTCGGCGTGTTCACGCCCAAGCGCGTCGAGATGAACGAGATCGGCCCGGGCGAAATCGGCTTTCTCACCGCCGCGATCAAGGAGGTCGCCGACACGCGCGTCGGCGATACGATCACCGACGACAGGAAGCCCGTCGCGGAGCCGCTCTCCGGTTTCCGGCCCGCTATTCCGGTGGTGTTCTGCGGTCTGTTCCCGATTGATGCCAACGACTTCGAAACGCTGCGCGCGGCGATGGGCAAGCTGCGCCTCAACGATGCAAGCTTCTCGTTCGAGATGGAGACTTCCGCCGCGCTCGGTTTCGGTTTCCGCTGCGGCTTTCTCGGATTGCTGCACCTCGAGATCATTCAGGAGCGCCTGGAGCGCGAGTTCAATCTTAATCTCATCGCGACCGCGCCGTCCGTCATCTATAAAATGAAGCTGACCAACGGCGAGGAGATCGAGATTCACAACCCGGTCGACATGCCGGAAGTGACGCGCATCGCCGAGATTCAGGAGCCGTGGATCGAAGCGACGATTCTGACGCCCGACGAATATCTCGGCTCGGTCTTGAAGCTCTGCCAGGACCGCCGCGGCGTGCAGAAGGAACTCACCTATGTCGGCGCGCGGGCGATGGTGAAGTACGAATTGCCGCTCAACGAAGTGGTGTTCGATTTCTACGACCGGCTGAAATCGGTCTCGAAGGGCTATGCCTCGTTCGACTATCAGCTCAGCGAATTCCGCGTCGCCGACCTCGTGAAGATGCAGATTCTGGTGAACGCCGAGCCGGTCGATGCGCTGGCGATGCTCGTCCACCGCACCCGCGCCGAAGGCCGCGGCCGCGCCATGGTCGAAAAGCTGAAAGAGCTGATCCCGCCGCACATGTTCCAGGTGCCGATTCAGGCCGCCATCGGCGGCAAGATCATCGCCCGCGAGACGGTGCGGGCGCTCAGGAAGGATGTGACGGCAAAGTGCTATGGCGGCGACGCCACGCGCAAGCGCAAACTGCTCGAGAAGCAGAAGGAAGGCAAAAAGAAAATGCGCGAATTCGGCAAGGTCGAAATTCCGCAGGAAGCCTTCATCGCCGCGTTGAAAGTGGACAGCTAAGCGCCTTCACCTTGCACCGCACCCAGTGCTAGCGTTCCCGCCATAACAAGAGGGAACGCCATATGGATCGCCGGGATTTTCTGAAGGGGGCCGCCGCGCTCCCGCTCGTCTTGCATGCTTCCAACAGCTTTGCCGCCGGATATCCGGAGCGCAACGTCGACATGATCGTGCCCTTCCCGCCCGGCGGGCAGGCCGACCTTGCGGCGCGCCCCATCGCGCAGAAGCTGCAGGAGCTTTTGGGCAAATCCTTCGTCGTCGATAACCGCGGCGGCGCCGGCGGCGCCATCGGCAACGCCTTTGCCGCGAAGGCCGCGCCCGACGGCTACACGCTTTTGATGACGCTCTCCTCGCTCGCGGTGTTGCCGGAAGCCGACCGCATCCTCGGCCGCCCGGCGCAGTATGAAACGTCGCAGCTCGTGCCGGTGGCGCGCGTTCTCGCCGACCCGACGCTGTTGGGCGTGCATGCGAAAGCGCCGTGGAAAAATATTCAGGAGCTGGTCGAGGATGCGAAGTCGCGGCCGGGGCAAATCCCTTACGGCTCGTCGGGCTCCTACGGCACGCTGCATGTTTCGATGGCGATGTTCGAATCCGCCGCCAACATGAAGATGCTGCATGTGCCCTACAAGGGCGCGGGCCCGGCGGTGACGGATTTGCTGAGCGGGCAGATCCTCGCGCTCGCATCGGCGCCGGGCGTGCTGAAGCCGCATGTCGACTCGGGCGCCGTGCGCGTGCTTGCCAATTTCGGCGCGAAGCGCGTGGATAGTTTCCCGAACCTGCCGACCTTCCAGGAGCTCGGCTACAAGGATGTCGAGTTCTACATCTGGGCCGGGCTGTTCGCGCCGGCCAAAACGCCGGAGCCGGTCATCAAGACGCTGCGCGAGGCGATGAAGAAAGCGATGGCCGACCCGCAGACGACGAAAGTGTACGAGACGGCCGGCAGCCCGCCCGCCTATCTCGATCAGCCGGAGTTCAAGAAATTCGTCGATGAGGACAGCGCGCGGCTGATCGCGGCGGTGAAGAAGATCGGCAAAGTGGAATAGTTTCTTCGTCATGCGCGCAACAAGTGCGGGCATGTTGGGGCCGGGAAGCCGGATCGGCGCAAGCGCGCGGGAAAATGTGCGGCGGTTAAGCCCGTTTCATCAGGGAACGGCATGCTTTACCTTATCGCCATGCGGTTTCGAATCGCGCTCACTCTCACGCTGCTGATCGCAGGCCCGGCGCTCGCGCAGAACGCGCCGCAGCCCGTGGCGCCGCCGCCGCTCGATCTCAAGGCGCCGGCCAAGCAGCTGTTCGGCAGCAAGGCCGAGCCCGCGCCGCTCGCGGCGCGCTCGATCGGTTTTTATGCCCATGGTTGCCTTGCCGGCGCGGTCGCGCTGCCGATCAACGGCAAGACGTGGCAGGTGATGCGGCTCTCCAGGAACCGCAACTGGGGGCACCCGGATCTCATCCATTTTCTCGAGCGCTTCTCGAGCAAGCTGCCGCATGTCGCGGGCTGGCCCGGCATCATGGTCGGCGATCTCTCGCAGCCGCGCGGCGGGCCGATGCTGACGGGTCACGCCTCGCATCAGATCGGCCTCGACGCCGACATCTGGCTGACGCCGATGCCGACGCGCACATTATCCCGCGAGGAGCGCGAGAAGATTTCGCCCCTGATGATGGTGCGCGCCGACCGCAAGGACATCGACCCGGCCAACTGGTCGCCCTCGCATCTCAAGGTCATTCGCGCGGCGGCGGAAGACCCGGTCGTCGAGCGCATTTTCGTCAACGCTGCGATCAAGAAGGCGCTGTGCCGCGAAGCGGGCAACGATCGCGCATGGCTGCATAAAGTGCGGCCCTACTGGGGCCACGACTATCACATGCATATTCGCATCCGTTGCCCGGCGGGCAGCACGGACTGCGAAAAGCAGCCGCCGGCCGGGGCCGGCGACGGCTGCGGGCACGAGCTTGATTGGTGGTTCACGCCGGGGCGGCTGCATCCGGTGCCGCCGCTCATCCCGCCGAAGCCGAAACCGCCGCTCCTGATGAAAGACCTGCCGGCGGCCTGCAAGCAGGTGCTGCTCGCGCCCTGACGCCGCGATCGGCGCTAACGCCTCGCATCCTCCAGCACCATCGCTGCGCCCTTCTCGGCGATCATGATGGTCGGCGAATTGGTGTTGCCCGAAGTGATCGTCGGCATGATCGAGGCGTCGATGACGCGCAGGCCTTCGAGCCCGATGAAGCGCAAGCGCTCATCGACGACCGCCATCGGGTCGGACGGCAGGCCCATCTTGGCGGTGCCGACCGGGTGGAAGATCGTCGTGCCGATGTCGCCCGCGGCGCGCACCAGCGCCGCTTCGTCGTCATCCTTCACCGCCGGTCCCGGCAGAATTTCCTCGGGACGGAATTTCTGCATCTTCGGCGCGCGCACGATGTCGCGCGCGACGCGAATGGAATCGGCCGCGACTTTTTTGTCTTCGTCGGTCGAAAGATAGTTCGGCCGGATTTCCGGCGCCTCGCCCGGCTTGTTGCTTTTCAGCCGAATGGTGCCGCGGCTCGTCGGCTGCAGATTGCATACGCTCATGGTGAAGGCGGGGAATTTGTGCAGCGGGTCGCCGAACTTGTCGAGCGACAGGGGCTGCACATGAAATTCGAGATTCGCCCGCTCGCGCGATTTATCGGAGCGCGTGAAGATGCCCATTTGCGAGGGCGGCATGGTGAGCGGCCCGGTACGCAGCAGCGCATATTGCAAACCCATTTTCGCGCGGCCGATCAGCGAGTGATATTGCTCATTCAAGGTGCCGATGCCGTGGACCTTGTAGATCAGGCGAAGCTGCAAATGATCCTGCAGATTGCCGCCGACGCCCGGCTTGTCGAGCACGATGCCGATGCCTTTCTCCCGCAAATGCGCGGCGGGGCCGACACCGGAAAGCATCAATAGCTGCGGCGAGCCGATGGCACCGGCGGCGAGGATGACCTCGCGCCTCGCTTTCGCGGTTTTCGTAACGCCGTTCTGGCGATAGCTCACGCCGGCGGCGCGCTTGCCGTCAAACAGCACGCGCTCGGCCAAGACGTTCATTTCCAGCTTCAGATTCTGCCGGTGCAGCACCGGCTTGAGAAAACCGCGCGCCGAACTCCAGCGCCGCCCGCGCTTCTGGTTGACGTGAAAGTTGCAGCTTCCCTCGTTGTCGCCGCGATTGAAGTCCTCGATCTTCGGAATGCCGCGCTCCTCGGCGGCATCGCGCACCGCTTCGAGGATGTCGAACTTGACGCGCGGGCGTTCGACGCGCCACTCGCCGCTCGTCGAATGGTGCTCGCTGTCACCCAGGAAGTGATTGCTCTGCTTCCTGAAGACCGGCAGCACATCGTCCCAGCCCCAGCCGGAAAGACCGAGCTGGCGCCAGTGGTCGTAGTCGGCGGCCTGGCCGCGCATATAGACCATGGCGTTGATCGCCGAGCAGCCGCCGATGACCTTGCCGCGCGGATAATGCAGCGAACGGCCGTTCAGCCCCGGCTCGTCCTCGGTGCGGAACATCCAGTCGGAGCGCGGATTGCCGATGGCGAAGAGATAGCCGACCGGGATATGAAACCAGATCCAGTTGTCCTTGCCGCCGGCTTCGAGCAGGAGCACGCGATTGTTCGGATCGGCCGAGAGGCGGTTCGCCAGCACGCAACCGGCCGAACCCGCGCCGACAACGATGTAATCGAAGGTTTCGGAATTTTCGGACATGACTTCACACTCGCTGCGGCAAGCTTGTCCGATCGGCCGGGCGGCGACAAGCGGGCGCAGGCATAGTAATTTTACCTAGAGTCCTTTTTTGAGTTGTCGCGTTTTCTTTACGCGAACCGGTACCCACCTCGCCCGAAAACACTCCATGCGAAATTTTCCGCCGCAGCGCATCGTCTGCCTGACCGAAGAAACGGTCGAGACACTTTATATATTGGGAGAAGACGCGCGCATCGCCGGCGTCTCCGGCTATGCGGTGCGGCCGCCGCAGGTGCGGCGCGAAAAACCGCGCGTTTCGGCGTTCATCTCGGCGGATATCGGCAAAATTCTCGCGCTGCGCCCCGATCTCGTGCTGACCTTCTCCGACCTGCAGGCCGAGATCGCCGCCGAACTCGTGCGGCAGGGCGTCGCCGTGCATGCCTTCAACCAGCGCGATGTCGCGGGCATCTTCGCGATGATCGAAACGCTTGCGGCGCTGGTCGGCGCGGCCGGCAAAGGCGCGCGGCTTTGCAACGAACTGAGGGCGCGGATTGATGCCGTGAAAGCGCGCCAGCAGCAAGGGCCGCGGCCGCGCGTCTATTTCGAGGAGTGGGACGAGCCGATGATTTCCGGCATCGGCTGGGTATCGGAGCTTGTTCAAATCGCCGGCGGCGACGACGTCTTTCCCGAACTCGCGGGCCGCAAATCGGCGAAGGAGCGTTTCGTCAGCGCCGGGCAAGTGATCGCGGCCAAGCCCGACATCGTGATCGGTTCGTGGTGCGGCAAGAAATTCCGCGCCGACAAATTCGCGGCCCGGCCCGGCTTCGCCACCCTGCCCGCTGTACAGAACGGTTTTCTGCGCGAAGTGAAATCGGCGATCATCCTGCAGCCGGGCCCGGCGGCGCTCACCGATGGACTGGATGCGATCGCCGCGATCATCGACGAGTGGCGCGCGGCGCGGAAGATAACAGCAAGCGGGTAATTTAACCCGCCTTCGCCTGTTTCTGCGACGGCGCGATCTCGGCCTGCAATTCGGCGAGCAGCGACATGAAGCGCTCGCCCTGCACGACGACATGCTCGCGCAGCCGCCTTCCCGCCTCGATGCCGTCGCCTCTGAGCAGCGCTTCGGCCACCGCGCTGTGCTCGTCGAACGACTTGGCGAGCCGGCCATGCACGCGCAATTGCAAACGGCGATAAGGCTGCAGCCGCCGCTGCTGGCTATGCGCGACGGCGGCGAGCATGCGGTTGTGCGAGCCGTCATAGATCGCGGAATGAAAATCGGCGTTGGCGTGATAGTAGGCGTCGCGGTCGCCCTTCTCGCAAGCCTTGCGGCAACGCTTGAAGGCGGCGTTGAACGTGGTGCGCTCCTGCGCCGTCATGCGATGCGCGGCAAAACGCGCGCAGGCCGCTTCAAGCTCGCCCATATATTCGAATGTCTCGAGCAGTTCGCGCGGGCCCAGCAGCGTGACATGCGCGCCGCGGCGCGGGCGCAATTCGATCATGCCGGAGCCGGCGAGCTGAATCAGCGCTTCGCGGATCGGCGTGCGCGAGACGCCGAAGCGTTCGGCGAGTTCCGTTTCGTCGAGCCGCTCGCCGAGGCGGAAGCGGCCTTCGACGATGTCGTTTTCTAGCGCTTCGCGCAGATTGAGGACTGTCTTACCCGACATTTTTCACGGGCCTCCATCTGCGATTGGGCCAAAAGCCGCCGATTCTGGCAAGGGCTTTCGCATACGCAGCATAAATTCTTGTATACAAGAATGTTGACAGAAAATACAGGGGCCCATAGCGTTTTGCCCTATGATCGAGCCTGCAAGCGAGAAAACCAGCGTTACCGCGAGGCCAGCCGTGACCGCCAACCGGAGCTTCCTCGGCGATCTTCTGCAAAGCATTTCCGAGCGGGGCCGCGAGCTGCTGGCCAAGACACGGGCACGCCGCCCGCTCGGCGAGGAGCGCGCCGAGAACATCGTCGAGCTTTGCGAGCATCTTCTCTCGGGCCGGGGCGAAGCCTCGGGCGTCGCGCTCGCCGCCGAAATTCTCGATACTTACCGGGGGCTGAAAACCGGCGAGCGGATCGCCTTCTTCGAGGCGCTGGCGCATTCGTTCGGGCCGGACAAGGCGCGGCTTGAGCTTGCCTGCAAGGCTTACGCCGAAAACCCCACCGACAAGAACGCCGATGAAGTGCTGCAAGCCGCCGAGCCGCGTCGCCAGGGCTTGATCCGGCGGCTCAATCTCGCACCGGCCGCGACGCGCGATCTCGTGCAGATGCGCGAGCACCTCCTGGATGCGATGACGCGGCGCTCCGACCTCGGCCCGGTCGATCGCGATTTCGTCCACCTCTTCGGCTCGTGGTTCAACCGCGGCTTTCTGGTGCTGCGCCGGATCGACTGGTCGACGCCCGCCATCATTCTCGAGAAGATCATTCGTTACGAAGCCGTGCACGAGATCGACTCGTGGGAAGATTTGCGCGCGCGCATCGATCCGCCCGACCGGCGCTGCTACGCCTTCTTCCATCCGGCGCTCCTCGACGAGCCGCTGATCTTCGTCGAGGTCGCGCTCTCGCAGGACATCCCCGATGCCATCGCGCCGATCCTCGCGCAGCCGAGGACGCCGCTCAACCCGCGCGAAGCGACGACGGCGACATTCTATTCGATCTCGAACACGCAACGCGGCCTCGGCGGCGTGTCGTTCGGCAGCTTCCTCATCAAGCAGGTCGCCGAAGAAATTTCGCGCGAATTCCCGAAGCTCTCGACCTTCGTCACGCTCTCGCCGGTGCCGGGCTTCCGCGAATGGCTGACGCGCGAGCGCAAGAGCGAGCATTCCGATGCGCTCAAGCCTTCCGACGCCAATACGCTCGCGCGGCTCGACGATCCGCAGTGGTGCAAGGACAAGGATGCCGTTGCGGCGGCGAAAGCCTTGCTGCCGGTGCTCGCGGCGTATTATTTTCTCATTGCGCGCAACAAACGCGGCCGCCCGCTCGACCCCGTCGCGCGTTTTCATCTCGGCAACGGCGCGCGGCTCGAGCGCATCAATCCGATGTCGGATCTTTCGGAGAAAGGAATCGCCCAGTCCTACGGCGTCATGGTGAATTATCGCTACGTGCTCGACGAAATCGAGCAGAACCATGAAGCCTATGCCGACGCGGGCGAAATCGTCACAAGCTCCGCGGTGCGCAAATTGCTGCGGGCCGACGCCAAACAAACTGCACTGGTAACTGTATCATGAGCAATCACCTTTACGACGCGATCACCAAGGCCATTCCGAGCCGCGACAAAACGCTACTCGAGCTTGCCGACGGCAAAACGATTTCCTACGGCGAGATGTTCGCGCTGGTCGAAAAACTCGCCGGCCACCTCGTCCGTTCCGGCGTCGCGCCGGGCGATCGCGTCGCCGTGCAGGCCGACAAGTCCTGGCAGGGGCTCGCGCTTTATCTTGCGACGGTGCGCGCGGGCGCGGCCTATCTGCCGCTCAACACCGCCTATACGCTCGCCGAACTCGAATATTTCCTGAGCGACGCCGAGCCCTCGTTCGTTGTCGTGCAGCCCGCCAATGAGGAGAAAGTCGCGACGCTCTGCGCCAAGATGGGCAGGGCGGCCGTGCAGAGCCTTGGCGGAAACGGCGAAGGCTCGCTGCTTCCGGCCGCGGCGAACGCGCCGGCAGCGCCGGTCGCCGCGCGCGGCGCCGATGACCTTGCCGCCATCCTCTACACTTCGGGCACGACGGGGCGCTCGAAAGGCGCGATGCTGACACACGAGAACCTGCTCTCGAACGCCATCGTGCTGCGCGACTGCTGGCGCTTCACCGAGCGCGACGTGCTCTTGCACGCGCTGCCGATTTTCCACACGCACGGCTTGTTCGTCGCCTGCAACGTCATTCTGCTCGCCGGCGCCTCGATGATTTATCTCGCGAAATTCGACAACGACACCGTGGTCCGCCTGCTGCCGAAGGCGACGTCGATGATGGCGGTGCCGACCTTCTATGTGCGGCTGCTGGACGACCCGCGCTTCGACCGGGAGCTTACGAAAAATATCCGCCTGTTCACCTCGGGCTCGGCGCCGCTCTTGGCCGAGACGCATCGCGCCTTCTCCGAGCGCACCGGCCACGCCATCCTCGAGCGCTACGGCATGACCGAAACCGGCATGAATACGTCGAACCCCTATGACGGCGACCGCATTCCCGGCACCGTGGGCTTTCCGCTGCCGGGCGTCGAGGCGCGCGTCGCCGACCCCGAAAGCGGCCGCATCCTGCCCCCCGGCGAGGTCGGCGTTCTCGAAGTGCGCGGGCCCAATGTGTTCCGCGGCTATTGGCGGATGCCGGAAAAGACCAAGGCGGAATTCCGCGCCGACGGCTTCTTCATCACCGGCGACATCTCCAAGATCGACGAACGCGGCTACATCCACATCGTCGGCCGCGCCAAGGATCTCGTCATCACCGGCGGCTACAACGTCTATCCGAAGGAAGTCGAAAGCGCGATCGACGACATCAAGGGCGTCGTCGAATCCGCGGTGATCGGCTGCCCGCATCCCGATTTCGGCGAAGGCGTCACCGCCGTCGTCGTGCGCGAAAAGAACTCCACCTTGAGCGAAAGCGACATCACTGCCGCGCTCGAGCAGAAGCTCGCCAAATTCAAACAGCCCAAGCGCGTGTTCTTTGTCGATGAGCTGCCGCGCAACACCATGGGCAAGGTGCAGAAAAACGTGCTGCGCGAAACCTATGCCCGCGCCTACGTTCGCGGCGCAGCATAGACATTCTTTGTTGCAATCCGGCTCCGCACATGCGGAAAAGACCTGAGGTTTCGATCAATATGCAGGGGGTAGCTTGAGCGTCGACATCACCATCGAACGGCCGCGGAAGGAGCAATCGAACGAAGCGCCTGTTTTGCTCGATGTGCAGAACCTGCATGTGCATTTCGAGACGTCGCGCGGCCGCGTGCGCGCGGTCGAGGACCTGAGCTTCAACGTCAGGCGCGGCGAAATCGTCGCGGTCGTCGGCGAATCCGGCTCGGGCAAGTCCGTTTCCGCGCTGTCGATCATGCGGCTTCTGCCGAAGCTCACCGGCCGTATTCCCAAGGGCCGTATCGAGTTCGATGGCCGCAATCTGCTGGATTTCTCGGACGAGCAGATGCGCGAGGTGCGCGGCCGCGACATCTCGATGATCTTCCAGGAGCCGATGACCTCGCTCAATCCGATCCTGACGATCGGCTTGCAGATCAAGGAACCGCTGACGATCCATCTCGGCATGAGCGACGAGCAGGCGACGGCGCGGGCGATCGAGCTGTTAACGCTCGTCGGCATCCCCGATCCGGCGCGGCGGCTCGAACAATATCCGCATCAGTTCTCGGGCGGCATGCGCCAGCGCGTGATGATCGCGATCGGGCTTGCCTGCAATCCCAAGCTCATCATCGCCGACGAGCCGACGACCGCGCTCGACGTCACCATCCAGGCGCAAATCCTGGAATTGATGAAAGACCTTTCGCGCAAGCTCAACATCGCGCTCATCGTCATCACGCACAATCTCGGCGTCGTCGCGCGTTACGCCGACCGCGTCATCGTGATGTATGCCGGGCAGCTCGTCGAGGAAGGCGAAGCCGACGACGTTTTCCATCGTCCGCGCCATCCCTATACGATGGGCCTCCTGCGCTCGGTGCCGCGCCTCGACCGGCCGCGCGGCGCCAAGCTCGAGACCATCGAAGGGCTGCCGCCCAATCTCGCACACCTGCCCTCGGGCTGCCGCTTCGCGCCGCGCTGCCCGTTCAAGATCGACATCTGCGATACCCTGCCGCCGCTTTCGCCGGACGATCTTGGCGGCGTCACGCGCTGCCACCGGCACCACGAAATCGCCGCGGGCAAGATCGCCTGGGGCGTGGCCGGCAGCGCGACCCAGCACACCGACAGCAAGAGCGGCGCGCCGATCCTCGCGGTGCGCAACCTCACCAAGCACTTCGCCGTCGGCAGCGCGCTGCGCGGCGTGACCGGCGTCGTGCGCGCGGTGCAGAACGTCAATTTCGATATCTTCGCCGGCGAAACGCTCGGCCTTGTCGGCGAGTCGGGTTGCGGCAAGACCACCGTCGGCCGGCTCATCCTGCGGCTCGAGGATCCCACCGAGGGCGAGATTCGCTTCGAAGGCGCGGATCTTGCGAGCGCCGATGCCGCGGCGATGAAGGCGATCCGCCGCAAGATCCAGGTCATCTTCCAGGATCCCTATTCGTCGCTCAATCCGCGCATGACGGTCGGCCAGATCATCAGCGAGCCGCTCAAGGTCTATAACCTTGCCGGCGGCAAGCGCGGCGCGCCGGCGCGCGTCGCCGAACTCCTCGAACAGGTCGGCCTCAGGCCGGAAATGGCGGCGCGCTATCCGCACCAGCTTTCGGGCGGCCAGCGCCAGCGCGTCGGCATCGCCCGCGCGCTCGCGATGGAGCCTTCCTTCATCGTCTGCGACGAAGCGGTGTCGGCGCTCGACGTTTCGATTCAGGGACAGATCATCAACCTGCTCGAAGACCTGCAGCGCCGGCTCGGCCTTGCCTATCTGTTCATCGCCCACGACCTTGCCGTCGTCCGGCACATCTCGATGCGCGTCATCGTGATGTATTTCGGCCGCGTCATGGAGATCACGGATCGCGATGCGCTCTATAACGAACCGCTGCATCCTTATACCAAAGTCCTGCTCGACGCAGCGCCAGTGCCCGATCCGACGATCGAGAAGAGCCGCGAGCCGCGGCTGATCAAAGGAGAATTGCCGAGCCATCTGGCGCCGCCGACCGGATGCGTCTTTAATACGCGTTGCCCGATGGCCAGCGAAGAGTGCCGGCAAACCGTTCCGCCGCTCGAGGAAAAGCGCCCGGGACACTTCGCCGCCTGCATCAAGATTTGACGGCAAGCGGCGAGGAACGAGCTTTCTGCAACGACAAGAAACGACACAACGAAAGACCAGACTGAGGAGGAATATGATGAAGTTACGTCTAGGGACTTTGATCCTGGGACTTGCCGCGTTCGCCCTGACGACGGGCGGCGTGGACGCCCAGACGCCGAAGAAGGGCGGCATATTGAAATTTGCCGTCGGCGCCGAACCGCCGAGCTACGACTGCCACCGCGAGACGTCGTTCGCCTTCATTCATCCGGTGCGGCCGCACTACAACACGCTGCTCAAGTTCGACGAAGCCAACTATCCGAAAGTGGTCGGCGATCTCGCGCAGTCATGGACGGTCTCTCCGGACGGCCTGACCTATACTTTCAAGCTGCATCCGAACGTCAAATTCCACGACGGCTCGGCCTTCAGCTCGGCCGACGTCAAGGCGACCTACGAGCGCATCGCCCACCCGCCGCAGGGCGTGGTATCGATCCGCAAGGCGGCCTACGAGGACATCGCCTCGATCGAGACGCCCGATCCGCTGACCGTCGTATTCAAGCTCAAGGCGCCCAACGCCTCGATGCTCACCAACTTCGCGTCGCCGTGGGACTGCATCTACAGCGCCGCCAAGCTGAAAGAGGATCCGCGGTACCCTGAAAAGAACGTCATGGGCACCGGCCCCTTCAAGTTCGTCGAGCATGCCGCCGGCTCGCACTGGGTCGGCGAGCGCTTCAAGGACTATTTCGTGAAGGACCGTCCCTATCTCGACGGCTTCCGCGCGATCTTCATCACCAACACCTCGGCCCGCGTCAATGCATTGCAGGCCGGCGAAGTGCTGGCTGAGTTCCGCGGCCAGTCGCCCGCCGACGAGAAGAAGCTCAAGGACGCGCTCGGCGACAAGATCAACGTCGCGGAGTCGCCCTGGGTGTGCAGCCTCGTGGTGACGTTCAACGTGAAGAGAAAGCCGTTCGACGACGTTCGCGTCCGCCGCGCGCTGTCGCTCGCCATCGATCGCTGGAAGGGCGCGGAAGCGCTGTCCAAGATCGCGGTCGTGCGTCATGTCGGCGGCGTGTTGCGTCCGGGCTATGAGCTCGCCGCATCCAATGCCGAACTCGAGACCTATCCGGGCTTCGGCCGGGACATCAATAAGGCGCGCGCCGAGGCGAAGAAGCTGCTCGCCGAAGCAGGCGTCAAGGATCTCAAGTTCAAGTTCCTGAACCGCAACGTGCCGATGCCCTATACGCCGGTCGGCGTGTTCGTGATCGACCAGTGGCGCCAGATCGGCGTCACGGCCGAGCACGAGCAGCCGGAAACCAAGGCCTATATCGGCAATCTGCGCAGCGGCAATTACGACGTCGGCCTCGACTTCAACTGCGACGCCGTCGACGATCCGAACCTCCAGCTGCTGAAATATCTCTCGTCCGACAAGTCGACGATCAACTACGGTCACAACATCGACCGCAAGGTCGACGAACTCTACGAGAAGCAGAAGCGCGAGCTCGACCCCAAGAAGCGGGCGGCGATCCTGCGCGAGCTGGAGAAGCACATCCTCACCGAAGCCAATACGGTTCCGGTCGTGTGGTGGCACCGCATCATCGTGACCTGGAAGCAGATGCATGGCTGGCACATGTCGCCGAGCCACTACATCAACCAGGACCTGCAGAACGTCTGGCTCGACCAGTAATCCGCAACTTCCGCCGGGCGGCGTAGCCGCGCCGCCCGGCTTCTATTTTCGCCCTCGAGCGCAGGACGACCCATGCTCCGCTACACGATCCGCCGTTTCTTCCTGATGATCCCGACGCTGCTCGGCGTCGCCGTGCTGGTGTTTCTTCTGCTGCGCGCCATGCCCGGCGACATCGTCGAAGTGCGTATGCTGATGGACGGCGGCCAGGTCAGCCCCGAAGCGCTTGCGCTCGAGCGCGCGCGGCTCGGCCTCGATCAACCCTTGATCTATCAATTCTATCACTGGATCACCGGCATCATGGTCGGCGACTTCGGCACGTCGATGTGGACCGGCCGCCCGGTGATCGAGGAAATCGGCAATCGCCTCGGCCTCTCGCTCCAGGTCGCGATCATGGCGACGATTCTGGCGGTGATGATTTCGATCCCGCTCGGCACGATCTCGGCGATCTACAACAACACCTGGATCGACCATGTCATCCGCGCATTCGCCATCGCGGGCCTTGCCGTGCCGTCGTTCTGGCTCGGCATGCTGATCATTCTGGGCCTGCTGCTCACCTTCAACTGGATTCCGCCCCTCACCTATACGCCGATATGGGAGGACCCCATTCGGAATCTGTCCCAACTGATATGGCCCGCGATCGCCGTCGGTTATCGCTATTCGGCGGTCGCGACCCGCATGACACGCTCGACGCTGCTCGAGGTGCTGCAGGAGGACTATATCCGCACCGCGCGCGCCAAGGGCGTCTATGAACGGCTGGTGCTGTCGCGCCACGCCATTCGCAACGCCATGCTACCGGTGGTGACGGTGATCGGGCTCGAATTCGCCTTCCTGATCGGCGGTCTGGTCGTGACCGAGCAGGTGTTCAACTTGAACGGCATCGGCAAGCTGTTCGTCGAAACCGTCACCCGCGCCGACTACACCATGGTGCAGGCGCTGGTCATGCTGGTCGCCGCCTTCTTCATCATCATCAATTTCGTGGTCGACCTGCTCTACGCCGTGCTCGACCCGCGTATCCGGTATTCGTAACATGACGACAACGACCTCTTCCGAAATCGACTTCCGCGAGCGCAAGGCGCAGCACCCGATCATTGCGTTCGCGCGCACGCAGCCGACCGGCATGGCCGGGCTGGTGTTCATTATCGTGCTGTTCATCGCCGGCGTGTTCGCCGAATTCGTCGCGCCCTACGACCCGCTGCAACTCGACTACGGCGCGATGCTGGCGCCGCCGTCGTGGGAGCACTGGATGGGCACCGACGCCTTCGGCCGCGACGTCTTCTCGCGCATCATCTACGGCGCGCGCACGGCGCTCGCCGTCGGCTTCCTCTCGTCGATGCTGGGCTCGGGCATCGGCGCGATCATCGGCATGGTTTCCGCTTATTACGGCGGCCGCATCGACATGACGATCGAGCGGTTCATGGACGTGCTGCTCGCCTTCCCGATCATCGTGCTGGCGCTCGCGGTCGTCGCGGTGCTCGGCAAATTCCCGGTCGGCGGACTCGATCTCAACCTCATCATCGCCATTGCCATTCCGATGATCCCGAAAATCGCGCGCGTCGTGCGCTCGGCGACGCTCGCCATTCGCGGCCTGCCCTATATCGACGCCGCGCGCGCCGCCGGGTACAGCAGCACGCGCATCATCTTCCGGCACATCGCGCCGAACGTAGTCGCGCCGTTCCTCATCATGTTCACCGCCTTCATCGCGCAGGCGATCCTGCTCGAAGCCTCGCTCTCGTTCCTCGGCCTCGGCGTCACCGAGCCGACGGCGGCCTGGGGCTTGATGCTGTCGGGCACCTCGCAGGAATTCTACAGCCAGGCGCCCTGGATGATCCTGTTTCCGGGCATCGCGATCAGCCTTGCGGTCTTCGCCTTCAATCTGTTCGGTGACTCGCTGCGCGATTATCTCGACCCGCGCTTCAAGATCTGACCGGGTACTCCACGCAACCCATGCCACCGGCGCCCGCCAAAAGCGGGCGCCGATCGCTTTTGACGGTTCGCGGTCTGCGCCGTCATGCTAGATTTTCGGGCATGTCGTCTCATCCTGCCACGTTTGGTCTTGTACTGGCCGGCGGCCTCGCACGCCGCATGGGCGGCGGCGACAAGCCGCTCGTCGAAATCAACGGCGAGACGATCTTGGCGCGGGCGCTCGCGCGCCTCGCGCCGCAATGCGCGGGGCTTGTCATCAACGCGAATGGTGATCCGGCGCGCTTTTCGCCGTTCGGCTATCCGGTCGCCGCCGACAGCGTGCCGGATTTCGCGGGACCACTCGCCGGCATTCTCGCCGGGCTCGACTGGGCGGCGAAGAATGCGCCCGGCATCGAATGGATCGCGACGGTGCCGGGCGATTGCCCGTTTTTGCCGCGCGATCTTGTCGCAAAACTCCACGCCGCTCGAGACGCCGCGAACGCGCCGCTTGCCTGCGCTCGAACCGGCGGGCGAATGCATCCGGTCGCCGGGATTTTTCCGCTGGCGCTGCGCGAGGATCTGCGCGCGGCGCTCGTTACGGAAAAGCTGCACAAGGTCGGCGTCTGGGTCGGGCGGCATAATGCGGCCACGGCCGAGTGGCCGGACACGCCGGTCGATCCGTTCTTCAATGTGAATACGCCGGAAGACCGCGCGTCGGCTGAAGCGCTGGCGCGGCAGTATCCCGATCTCTAAACCGCAAGCGCGGCGTAGGAAATAAAGCCGATCATCTCGCCGGTTTTTACCGCCGTCACCGTCTCCGGCAATTCGGCGAAGCCGTCGGTTTCGGTCAGCGAAGTAATGACGCCCGCGCCTTCCTGCGGATGCTTGTGGGCCTCGAACACGCCGTCGGGCGCGCGCTTCAGCGCAACGCGGACATATTCGCGGCGGTCCTTCTTCTTGCGGTAGTCGAAGGCGGCGCGCACCGGGAGCGCCGTAAGCGGCTCCAGCTTCGCGCCCATCAGGCGCAGCAGCAGCGGCCGCACAATATGCGCGAAGGTCACGAACGCCGCCGCCGGATTGCCCGGCAGCCCGGCGAAGGCCGCGCCGGAAATGACGCCCATCGCGACCGGCCGGCCCGGCTTGATGGCGATGCGCCACAGCACGAGCTTGCCGATCTTCTCGACGGCATGCTTCACGTAATCCGCCTCGCCGGTCGAAACGCCGCCGGACGTCAGCACGAGGTCATGGCTGCGCGCGGCTTCGGCAATTTTTTTCTCGAGCGTCCTTGCGTCGTCGGAAAGAATGCCGAGATCGCTCGTCTCGACGCCGAGCGCCCGCAACAAGCCAAGCAGCAGATAACGGTTGGCGTCGTAAAGCGCGGCGGGATGCAACGGCCTGCCCGGCTCGACGATTTCGTTGCCGGTCGAAAACAGCGCGACCCGCACACGGCGGCGCACGGTGATGCGCTCAATGCCAAGCGCCGCGGCAAGCGCGACATCCTGCGGCTTCAAGCGGCGGCCTGCCGGAATCGCGGCGGCGCCCTCCTTGACATCCTCGCCCGGCAGGCGGCGATTGGCACCGATCCGGAGGCCCGGCGGGACGATGACGAAACCGCCTTCCTCGCGGCAATCTTCCTGCATGTAGACGGTATCGGCGCCGGCC
Source organism: Xanthobacteraceae bacterium (assembly GCA_035556215.1). Lineage (GTDB taxonomy): Bacteria > Pseudomonadota > Alphaproteobacteria > Rhizobiales > Xanthobacteraceae > Palsa-892. The sequence continues at coordinate 18,968 of DATMFI010000003.1, forward strand.
GGCATCGGCGCGCCGGTGAAGATGCGCGCCGCCTCGCCATTCGCCAGCGCGCGCGAGGGGGCTTCACCGGCAAAAACGCGCTCGACGATGCGGAACTGCGTATCGCCGCTCGCGCCGATATCGCCGTGGCGGACGGCGTAACCGTCGACGGCGGAATTCTCGAACGAGGGCAGCGCGATCGGCGCCTTGATGTCCTGCGCGGCGACACGCCCGTAGGCCTCGGCGAGCGGCACGCTCTCGGTCTCGCCGACCGGCGGAATTTGCGCCGCCATCCGCCGATGCGCTTCCTCGATGGGCATCAAGGGGCCATTGAAGGCAAAGCAATCGTCGGTGAGCTGGGCCATTTCAGGCCTCCGCGGCCGTCATCGCCGCGGCAGCACGGGCCAGATCCTCGACGGGCATCGCCTCGGCGAGCACGATGTCGGCGATCTTCTCGATGTCATCGAGGCCGACCACCGGCACGCCCGCATTGCCGATCGCGCCGACGGCGGCAATCGCGACGATCCAGGGATCGTCGGGCTGCAGGAGCGGCTTGCCGACTTCGGCGCGGTGAACCTCGATCTTGGGATGGGCTTCGCGCTTGAAGCCCTCGACGATGACGAGATCGACCGGCGTGATTTTCTCGATGATCTGGTGGAGCTGCAACTCCGCTTCGCCGCGCAGCTCGTGCATCTGCGCCCAGCGATTGCTGGACGAAATGAACACCTCGGAAGCGCCGGCCTCGCGATGGATGAAGGAATCCTTGCCCGGCTTGTCGAGATCGAAGTGATGATGCGCATGCTTGATGGTCGAAACCTTGAGCCCGCGCTTGATCAGCGCCGGCAACAGTTTTGCCATCAGCGTCGTCTTGCCCGAGCCGCTCCAGCCGGCAAGGCCGATGACGCGCATGGATTTTTTCGCCGTTTTCATCGTGCAATCTTACTCCGCCGCCGGCCTCATGCCGAGGGCGGCGATTTTTTCGCGCACCGCGGGATCGTGCAGCGCCGCCAGAAACGCCTTCACCGCGGGCCGGTTGCGGCGCGACTCGACGAGCAGAAAGTCGTAATGCTCGGGCGTCAGCGGCAAAAAGCCGAGGCCGTAAAGTTCGGCAACCTGCGAAATGGCGATCCCCCAGTCGGCGCGGCCCTGGCTGACCGCCGCCGCCACCGCATTATGCGAGCGCGGCTGATTGCCGTAACCCGCGGGTTTCTCGCCCGCAAGTAGCCGGTCGATCAGGATGCGCGTGCCCGCGCCCTGATTGCGATTGACCATGATGGCGCGTTTGTCGGCGAGCGCCGCCGCAATCGCTTGCTTCGCGTCCTTGCCCTCGAAGCGCTCGTCGCCCTTGCGATAGACGAAGCCCTGCATGCGCTGCCAGCCGGGCACGAGTGCAAGGCCCGGCGCGAGCAGATGTTTGTTGTAGGCGCCGGTGGCCGGATCCAGGAGATGCGTCGGCGCGAGATCGCACTCGCCGCGCTTCGCGGCGGTGACGCCGCCCTGGCTGCCGAGCGCGATCTTGCGGATCGCAAAGCCTTGGCCCGCGATGGCGTTCAGCACCACGTCGAGCGCGACGCAGTGGCTGCCCATGATGACGAGATCGGGCGCGCGCGCCGCTTTGCCGATCAAGGTCACGGTCGCGGGCGTACCGGCATCGAGCGCATTGGCCAGCGCATCGACCTCGATGAAGCCATCGGCTTCGGAAAATGCCGTGACGGCACCCGAGCCCTTGCTCGACGGAAAGGCGACAAGCCCGTCGTCCTTCGCGACGAGCGCGACGAGCACGAATTCCTGGCGGCCAAGCTCGGACGGCACGCGCACCGGCACGGTCGCCTTCACCGTGTCGGCGGCTTCCTGCGGCAGGCCGGCGAAAGCGCGGATTACCGGCGCGACGAACTCGTGGAACGTGAAGATCGCCGAGGTCGGAAAGCCCGGCAGCACAACGATCGGCTTCTTGCCGATCGCGGCAAGGCACAGCGGCTTGCCGGGCTTGAGCGCGACGCCGTGCACGAGGATGCCCGGCTTGCCGAGGCGCGGAATGATCTGGTGCGAAAGGTCGCCCGCGCCCTTCGAGGTGCCGCCCGAAAGCACAACCATGTCGCACTCTTCGAGCGCACGGCGCACGGCTTCGGAAAGCAGCGCCTCGTTGTCGGGAAAGACGCCGAAGGCGACCGGTTCGCCGCCCGCTTCGCGCACGGCGGCGGCGACAATGGCGCTGTTGGAATCGTAAACGCCGCCGGGCTTGAGCGGCTCGCCCGGCGCGATCAGCTCGTCGCCGGTCGAAAGCACGGCGATCTTCGGCCGCCGCACGACCTTCACGCGGGCGATGCCGCAAGCAGCGAGCATGCCGATCTCGCGCGAGCCGATCAGCGTGCCCTTGCGCAACACGGTTTCGCCGCGCGCAATGTCGGAGCCCGCGAACGAAACGAACTGGCCGGCGCCCACGGCGCGGCGCAAGTCGATCGCCGGGCCGTCTTCGGTTTCGACGAGATCCGTCCATTCGATCATCGCGACGGCATCGGCGCCGCGCGGAATGACGCCGCCGGTCGCGATGGCGGTTGCCGTACCGGCCGCAACCGGCACGCGCGGAGACGCGCCGCAGGCGAGCACTTCACCGTTCAACTGCAATCGCTTCGGGCTTGCGTCGCTTGCGTTCAATGTGTCGGTGCTGCGCACCGCGAAGCCATCGACCGACGAGCGGTCGAATGGCGGCGCATCGACCGGCGCCAGCGTATCTTCGGCGAGCACGCGATTGAGCGCCGCGGCCAGCGTAACCTTCTCGAGGCCTTTCGGCGCGAGATCGAGCGCTTTCGCGAAGCGCGCATGGGCTTCGCTCGCCGAGACCACTTCGAGAAACTGCTCCTGCCGCGCGGCGCTTCGCACGGCGGCCAAGAGGCTCTCGTATCGTTTTTCGCCGCTCACGGCAGAAACCTCATTTCGACCCGGCTTCCTTCGGGATAACCTTCGCTTTCGGCTGGCACCATGAGCCAACCGTCGCTGCGCGCAAGAGCCGAAAGCGGCAATGTTCCGGTGGCGACCGGCTCGGCCTCGTTCTTTCCGGTGCGGGCAAGCGGGACGAATTCGGCGATGCCCACCTGCGAAGCCAGTTTTCGCGACAGCGTGATCGGCATTTGCACAATATATCTGGTGCGGCCGGAAAGTTTCGCAATGAGCCTGAGGCCCATGACCGCAAAGACCGCAAGCGCCGCATCGAAGCGCCCCGGCACGATCAGCACCGGGCGCGGCTTACGCGTCCCGCCGACCGCGCCGAGCGCCGCCGTCTCGCCGGGCTTCAGCGCGAAACCATGAATTTCGACGCGGCCTTTCCCGGCAAGCGCCGTGACGCTTTTATCGTTGCGGCCCATGCCGCTGCCGCCGAGCACAATCACGGCGTCGGCGCTCTCGTCGTCGAGTGCGGCGTCGAGCGAGGCCGCGTTTGCCGCTTCGCCGCCGCTCGCGGCGATCATGCGCGAGAACAGCGAAAGCATCGGCTGGCGATCCTGCCGGATGGCAACGAGCGCGATCTTCGGCACGCGCACCGAGACTTCCTTCACGCCAAGCGATTCGAGCACGGCGATATCGATGGCGCGCAATTGCTCGCCGGCTTGCGAGAGCAGGCTGCCCTTTTCGCCATCGGCGGCCTGCGGCCAGACATTGTCGCCGGGCGCCGCGGGCTCCATCACTTCGCCGCTCTCGTTCACCGCATCGGGTGCGAGCACGGCATCGAAACCGTCCGGCAATGCCTCGCCCGCCTCGATCCACGCCGTCTTCGCCGCCACCGGCGTATAGGGCCCGGCGTCGGTAATGTCTTTCGAGGACACGGCATGACCGTCCTGCAAGGCGATGGCGCGCGCGGGGCTTGCCGCCGCGAGCCGCACATCTTCGGCAAGCACCAGATGCTCGGCGCGAGCGAGCGCAATCCTGCGCGCGGCAACGGGCGTTGCGAGCGCATCCAGCCTGCGGAAGACGCCGTCGAGGGGCGTCAGCTTCGCGATTTTCTGCGAAGCACTGGGTTCGGGCGGCATGGCCTCTCTCTAGCCGAAGGCGATAGTTCCCGGCAAAGCGATTGCGCCGTCATGCTATAGAGAATTTCGCTTGAGGGAATTTGCATGATGGCATTGATCGCGGGCTCCGATGGCGGACATTAACCTTGATCTCAAAGGGCTGAAGTGCCCGCTTCCCGCAATAAAGACGGAGAAAACGCTCGCTTCGCTGGCGCCGGGCGACCGGCTGACGGTCGAGTGCACCGACCCGATGGCGGCCATCGACATCCCGCATTTATTGCAAAAGACCGGCGACCGGCTCGTCATGAGCGAGCGCAACGACAGCCGCCTCGTCTTCCGGATCGAGAAGGTCTAGCGCGCCTTCAGGACGCGCACCGAGAAATTGCCGGCATCATCCGTCCACAGCGCTTCCTCGAGCCAGCCGGCCTGACGGGCGAGATCGCGAAAACCCGCAGGACTGTATTTGTAGCTGCTTTCGGTATGGATCGTCTCGCCGGGCGCGAACTCGAAGACATGATCGCCCACGGTGACGCGCTGCCGCTTCTTGCTCACGAGATGCATCTCGATCCGCTCGCGCGCGGTGTTGAAGAAAGCGCGATGCGAAAAGTTGCTGACATCGAAATCGCCGCCCGCCTCGCGGTTGATGCGCGTGAGCAGGTTGAGATTGAACGCGGCGGTGACGCCTGCCTTGTCGTTATAGGCGGCGTTCAACACGCGCTCGTCCTTGACGAGATCGACGCCGATGATGAGCGAAGCATTGCCGCCGAGAATGCGCGCGGCGTTGCGCAGGAACGCCACCGCCGCGAGCGGCTCGAAATTGCCGATCGTCGAGCCGGGAAAGAAACCGACGCGCGCCAGCTTGCGCACGCCGAGCGGCAATTCGAACGGCTTGGTGAAATCGGCGGCGACGGGAAAGATTTTCAGCTTTGGGAAATCGCGGCGTAATTCCGCGGCCTGTTCCTCAAGGTAATCAGCCGAAATATCGACCGGCACGTAAGCGGCGATGTGCGGCGCGGCTTCAAGCAGCAACCTGATTTTCGCCGTCGAGCCCGAACCGAACTCGACGAGGGCCGCGCTCTCCGGGATTAGCGCCGCGATCGCCGCCGCATGCGCGCGCAACGCCTGCATCTCGCTGCGCGTCGGGTAATATTCGGGCAGCTCCATGATGCGCTCGAACAGGCGCGAGCCTTCGGCGTCGTAAAAATGCTTCGCCGCCATCCATTTCGGCTGCGCCGATAGGCCCGTCACGACATCGCGCAAAAACGCGTCCTCTTCGGCGGCTGCTTCGCGCCGCGCCTTCCCAGCCATGGCTTTCATGAAATACCCCAAACTCAATGCTCGTGTTCAACAAGACGCAGACCGGAAAACTGCCAGCGCGCGGATGCGGGGAAGAAATTGCGGTAACTGAAACGGGAATGACCCTCGGGGGTCGCGAGCGAGCCGCCGCGCAGCACCATCTGATTGATCATGAACTTGCCGTTGTATTCGCCGAGCGCGCCTTCGATGGCGCGATAGCCCGGATAGGCAAGATAGGCGCTGCGCGTCCATTGCCAGACGATGCCGAAGGCATCGTTCAAGAGGCCGTGGCGCGCCGCGACTTCCCACTCGAACTCGGTCGGAAGATGCTTGCCGCGCCAGCGCGCAAAGGCGTCGGCTTCGAAATAACTGATGTGGCAAACAGGTGCCGCGGGATCGACCGGCTGCAAGCCGCCGAGCGACATCTGGTGCCATGCGCCGTCCTGCTTTTTCCAATAGAGCGGCGCCTGCCATTCCTCGGCCTGCACCGTGTACCAGCCGTCGGAGAGCCACAGCGTCGGCGTTTGATAGCCGCCGTCGTCGATGAATTCGAGCCACTCTTTATTGGTGACAAGCGCGCGCGAAATCTTCACCGGCTGGATCAATTCCTGATGCGTCGGCCGCTCGTTGTCGAAGACGAAGCCCGCGCCGTCATCGCCGACACTATGGATGCCGTCCGGAATCTTCACATATTCGCCGGTCTTTTCACCGCCCTTGCCGCGCGGCATCCGCCAGTTCGGATCACAAGCAGGCGCCGTCGGATTCTGCGCCAGCGCATGCAGGATGTCGGTGAGGATCAGTTCCTGATGCTGCTGCTCGTGATTGAGGCCGATTTCGACGACCGGCAGAAGCTTGCGCAATTCGTTCGGTGTTGCCTGGGTGAGCAGCTTCTCCACCGCGGCGTCGACATGCTTGCGATAGCGCGCGACCTCTTCGCAGGATGGCCGCGTGATGAGGCCGCGCTTGGGGCGCTCGTGACGCGGACCCGCCGAGACATAATAAGAGTTGTAGAGAAAGGCGAAGCGCTCGTCGAAAACGCGATAATCCGGCACATTCGGCACGAGCAGAAACTGCTCGAAGAACCATGTCGTATGCGCGCGATGCCATTTCGTCGGGCTCGCGTCGGGCATTGATTGCACGACCTGATCTTCCGGCGAGAGCGGCGCGGCGCGAGCTTCGGTCTCGGCGCGCACCTTGCGAAAGGCGGCGAGCCAGTTCGCACGCAGCGCATCAAGTGCGGTGTCTGACGGGTACGCAACGGTTTTCGACATTCAGATCCCCGGAATATCGACCATAAACAACGAGTTCAGCGGATTGTTCCATCCGCTGCAACCCTTGCAAACCCTTCTTTCGCGAATGTGAAAGAAGCGTTATCGCGCGATCGCCAACGACATTGATGCCGCAGGCAGCAGTAAGTTCCGCTACTCTTTGCGCTATTTCGGCGCCATTCTGAGCGCGCCGTCTAGGCGGATCGTCTCGCCGTTGAGATAACGGTTCTTGATGATGTGCAGCGCGAGCTTGCCGTATTGCGCAGGGTTGCCGAGCGTTTTCGGGAACGGCACCGACGCGGCAAGACTGTCCTGCACTTCCTGCGGCAGGCCCTGCAGCATCGGCGTCAGAAAAATGCCGGGCGCGATTGCATTCACGCGAATGCCGAATTGCGCAAGCTCGCGCGCGGCGGGCAATGTCAGCGACACCACGCCGCCTTTCGATGCGGCGTAAGCCGCCTGCCCGATCTGTCCTTCAAAAGCCGCGACCGATGCGGTCGAGATGATGACGCCGCGCTCGCCGTCTTCGAGCGGCGCCAACCCGCTCATGTCGGCGGATGCGAGTCGCATCATGTTGAACGTGCCGATGAGATTGACGTTGACGACGCGCGAAAAATCTTCGAGCGGCATCGGCCCGTCGCGGCCGACGATGCGTTTCGCCGGCGCAATGCCCGCGCAGTTGACGAGAATGCGCGCGGGTCCGTTTGTCTCGCGGGCTTTGGCCACCGCAGCTTCAGCGGACTCGGCGTTCGTCACGTCGCAATGAAGCGCGAGCGCGCCGATTTTTCCGGCGAAGGAACGCAGCGCCGTCTCGTTGATGTCGATCAGCGAAACTTTTGCGCCGGCCTTGACGAGCATCGCCGCTGTCGCAGCACCAAGCCCGGAGCCGCCGCCGGTGACGAGTGCTGCGTGTCCCTGAATATCCATGACGGTCCCTATCGGTTTTCCATACCGGCGGCCGCGCGATTCCACACGACGCAAATGCTCCGGCACCCTTTCATGATTAGCGTGACAGCGGGCATGAGCCCATGCGGGAAATCGCCAAAGGAAATCGCCGGGCAAAAAATCTTAAAGAAAAAAGCGCGTTAGCCGCCGCTAACCACCAGTCTTCGCACGTGCAAAATAGAGCGAATGATTTTTTGTCTTGCCAAGGTCGGTCATCCGGATATGCTTGGCATAACTTATACAGGCGGTCTTAACGCCAAAGTTCGCAATTTCTATTCGTTTACCTGCAAAATCCGGCATAAAGACCGGTATTGAATAAAAAACGCAAAAAGGGAGAAGCAGATGCAACGCTTGAAGCGTAACGCTAGTTTATTCGCTGCCGCTATCGCCGGTGCCTCGATTATCTCGATGACACCGGCCCTTGCCTGGGAACCCACCAAAGCCATTGAAATCGTCGTCCCCGCCGGTACCGGCGGCGGCGCCGACCAGATGGCGCGTGCCGTTCAGGGCATCATCACCAAGCACAATCTGTCGAAACAGTCGGTCGTTGTCGTCAACAAGTCGGGCGGCGCCGGCGGTGAAGGCTTCCTTGACGTGAAGAACTCGAAGGGCGATCCGCACAAGCTGATCATCACCCTCTCGAACCTGTTCACGACCCCGCTCGCGACCGGAATTCCCTTCTCTTACAAGGACATCACCCCGGTCGCCATGATGGCGCTCGACGAATTCATCCTGTGGGTCAACGCCGAGAAGCCCTACAAGACCGCGCAGGAATACGTCGCCGACATCAAGAAGAACCCGGACGGCCACTTCAAGATGGGCGGCACCGGCTCGAAGCAGGAAGACCAGATCATCACCGTCGCGCTTGAGAAAGCGACCGGCAAGAAGATGACCTACATCCCGTACAAGGGCGGCGGCGCGGTCGCGGTGCAGCTCGTCGGCAACCACATCGACTCCTCGGTCAACAATCCGATCGAAGCGGTCGCCCAGTGGCGCGCCGGCAAACTCCGCCCGCTCTGCGTCTTCGACTCGCAGAAGCTGAACTACCACGAGAAGATCGCGGGCGACCTCGCCTGGGATTCGATCCCGACCTGCAAGTCGGCGGGCATCGACGTCGAGTATCTGATGCTGCGCGGCTTCTTCATGGCGCCGGGCGTCACCGAGGATCAGGTCAAGTACTATGTCGACCTGATGAAGAAGGTGCGCGAGACGCCGGAGTGGAAGAAGCTGATGGAGGACGGCGCCTTCAACCAGACCTTCATGAGCGGCAAAGACTATCTCGCCTGGGTCGAGAAAGCCGAAAAGACGCATCAGGATCTGATGAAGTCCGCGGGCTTCCTCGCGGCCAAGCAGTAACGCAAGCAACCAAAGTAACACCGCCAACAACAAAGGCAGTGATGCAATGAGCCATAGTGCAAACGAAGCCGGTGGGACGGGTCCGTCCCACCGGAAAGGTGAAATCTGGTTCGCCGTGTTCATGGGACTGATGGGTGCGCTCGCCATCTACGGCGCGCTCAAGGTCGGCATCGGCTGGGGCGCTGAAGGTCCGAAGGCCGGGTTTTTCCCGTTCTATCTCGGGCTGTTCATCGTCATCGGCAGCGCGATCAATCTGCTCAATGCCATGCGCGAACCCGAAACCGGCAAGCTGTTCGCCGAATGGTCGCAGCTTCGCCAGGTCGTCTCGGTGGTCATTCCGACGACGGCCTACGTGCTCGCTATTCCTTACCTCGGCGTCTACGTGTCGTCGGCCCTCCTGATCGCCGGCTTCATGAAGTATTTCGGGCAGTATTCGTGGCTGAAGTCGGTCGTCGTCGCCGTCGTCGTGCCGCTGTTGCTCTTCGTGACGTTCGAACAATGGTTTCTCGTTCCGCTGCCGAAGGGCCCGGTCGAGAACTGGTTTGGGTACTAAGAAGAACGGTCCGCGCGCCTGGCGCGTTGGGGGGAATCCAAGATGATCGAGGATATTGTCAATCTGTTCCACGGCTTCGCCGTCGTGGTGCAACCTTACAATCTCGTCCTGATGGTGATCGGCATCGTGCTCGGCGTCATCGTCGGCGTGTTGCCGGGTCTCGGCGGCGCCAATGGCATCGCGATCCTGCTGCCGCTCACCTTCTCGATGTCGCCGACGTCGGCGATCATCATGCTGTCCTGTATCTACTGGGGCGCGCTGTTCGGAGGTGCGATCACCTCCATCTTGTTCAACATCCCAGGCGAACCATGGTCGGTGGCGACAACTTTCGACGGCCACCCGATGGCCCAGCAGGGCCGTGCCGGTGAAGCGCTCACCGCCGCGTTCACCTCCTCGTTCGTCGGCGCGCTGTTCGCGGTCATCGTCATCACGCTGGTGGCACCCCTGGTCGCAAGTTTCGCGCTTCGCTTCGGCCCGGCCGAGATCTTCGCGGTCTACTTCCTGGCCTTCGCGAGCTTCGTCGGCCTTTCCAAGGAGCCGCCGTTCAAGACGATCGTGGCGATGATGCTGGGCTTCGCGCTCGGCGCCGTCGGCCTCGACCAGATGACCGGCCAGCTCCGCCTCACCTTCGGCTTCACGGAGATGCTGAACGGCTTCGACTTCCTGATCGCCGTCATCGGCCTCTTCGGCATCGGCGAAATCCTGCTGACGATGGAAGAGGGCCTCTCCTTCAAGGGCAAGGCCGCGCACATCGATCCGAAAGTGGTGTGGCAGACCTGGAAGACGCTGCCGCGGTACTGGATGCTTTCGCTGCGCTCGTGCCTGATCGGCTGCTGGATGGGCATTTCGCCCGCCGGTGCGACGCCCGCCTCGTTCATGAGCTACGGCATTGCCAAGCGCATTTCGAAGCGCGGCAAGAACTTCGGCAACGGCGAAATCGAAGGCGTCATCGCGCCGGAAACGGCGGCGCATGCCGCCGGCACTTCGGCGCTTCTGCCGATGATCGCGCTCGGCGTGCCGGGCTCGCCGACCGCCGCGGTGCTCCTCGGCGGCCTCCTGATCTGGGGTCTCCAGCCCGGACCGCTGCTGTTCGTCGAGCAGAAGGACTTCGTCTGGGGCCTGATCGCCTCGATGTACATGGGCAACATCGTCGGCCTTCTGATCGTGCTGACCTGCGTGCCGGTCTTCGCCGCAATCCTGCGCATCCCGTTCAGCGTCATCGCGCCGGTCATTCTGGTGCTGTGCGCGATCGGCGCCTACACCGTGCACAACTCGACCTTCGACGTCCTGATGATGGTCGTGTTCGGCATCCTCGGCTACTTTATGAAGAAGTTTAATTACCCGATGGCGCCGATGGTGCTGGCGATCGTGCTCGGCGACAAAGCGGAAGAATCCTTCCGTCAGTCGCTCCTGTCCTCGGGCGGCAATCTCGGCGTCTTCTTCTCGAATGCGCTGGTTTCCACGATCATGATCCTCGGCATCATCTCCGCCTTCTGGTCGGTGATCTCGAACACCTGGGCGAAGATCCGCGGCAAGGAAGCGACCGCCTGATGCAAGCGACATCGCGGCGGCTATACAGCCGCCGCCGATCGGCTAAAACGGGAGCAGCAATGCTCCCGTTTTTATTTTCATCCTGTTTATTTTTGCGATGACGGCATCCTCGTTCGAGCAATTTCTGCCGCTGGCGGCCGCGCTCATCTGCGCCGGCGGCGTCACCGGCATTCTCGCCGGCCTCTTTGGCGTCGGCGGCGGCGCCATCATCGTGCCGATCCTCTACCAGACCTTCGTCATCCTCGGCGTGCCCGAAGAAGTGCGGATGCCGCTCACCGTCGGCACCTCGCTCGCCGTCATCATCCCGACTTCGGTGCGTTCGTATCTCGCGCATCGCGCCAAGGGCGCGGTCGACAGCCGCGTGCTGCGGCTATGGGCGTTGCCCTGCCTGTTCGGCGTCATCGCCGGCAGCGTGCTGGCGGCCTTTGCGCCGGGCTGGCTCTTCAAGGGCGTGTTCGCGTCGATTGCCGGCGCGAATGGCACGGCGCTGCTGATCGGCCGCAAGGACTGGCACATCGCGAACGAGCCCTCGTCATGGCCGATGCGCGCGATCGGCTTCGTCATCGGACTCCTGGCGTCATTGATGGGCATCACCGGCGGGATGATGTCGAACCTTGCGTTGATGCTGTTCGGCCGCACCATCCATCAAGCCGTCGCGACCTCGGCGGGCCTTGGCATCTTCATCTCGATTCCCGGCGCCGCCGGTTACGCGCTCGCCGGGCTTTCGAAGGCGAGCCTGTTGCCGCCGCTCTCGCTCGGCTTCGTCTCGCTGATCGGCGTCGCGCTTCTCGCGCCGCTCGGCATGTTGTGTGCGCCGCTCGGCGCACGCCTCGCCCATGCCATCCCGCGGCGGAAGCTCGAAATCGCCTTTGGCGTCTATCTCGTGACGATGGCCGGACGCTTCGTCATCAACCTGCTCTAGCTAGCCACGGCTACCTGATCGTCCGCATCGATACGGAAACCGGTTTAATACCGGGCCGGCGGGTCCGTTTTTTTTGGTTAGCGAAGAGTGTGGACGGCGGCCCTCGGAAAACGAGTTTTCCCGTCACTTTGGCTGCCTTAGGTGCCCTTTGCGCCGCCTTTGGCGGGCGTTTGATCCGCAGTTTTCTGCGTCAGGCAGGCATTTTCCCCTTCTGCCCGTAGTGGTTCGGTGGTATAATTTATTTTAGATTTTTCGTCGTTTCCGATACACACTATACCAGTGAGCACGGACGAATATGAACGAGATTCCCTCCCGCTCCAAAAATTCCACCGCGGCCCGCATCGCTATCGCGCCGCTCGACGATGTCTCCACCTTCAAGGATCGCGCCTATGCCGCGCTCAAGGACGTCATCGTCTCCCTCGACGTCTATGACGGCCCGAACGAGGTGCGCCTCGACGAGCGCCGCCTCGCCCAGGATCTCGGCGTCTCGCGCACGCCGGTCCGCGAGGCGATGGCGCAGCTGGAACGCGAGGGCTTCGTCCGCTCGGTGCCCCGCCGCGGCATCTATGTCGTGCGCAAGACCAAGAAGGAAGTGGTCGAGATGATCACCGCCTGGGCCGCGCTCGAGAGCATGGCGGCCCGCCTCATCACGCAGAACGCCACCGACGAAGAGATCGGCAGCCTGCGCAAGATGTTCACCAGTTTCGTCGGCGATGAAGTGCTCGCCCATCTCGACGAATATTCCGAAGCCAATATCGAGTTTCACCAAACGATCATTGGGCTTTCGGGCAACAGCGTGCTCTCGTCGCTTGCCGAGAACCTGTTCACCCACATGCGGATGATCCGCCGCAAGACGATCGTCGAGCGCGACCGCGCCGAACGCTCGGTTCAGGATCATTTGAGCATCATCGAGGCGCTGGAGCGCCGCGAGACCGATAAGGCCGAGGCGCTGGTGCGCCAGCATGCGCTCGGCCTCGCGGACCACGTTTCACGTTTCGCCGACTATCTCGACTAATCACAACAAAACAACACCTACCGGGGAATCACATGGCTCAGTCAGCTACAGCCCAAATGCCTGCCGACGACGTACAAAACCTGACGGACGGCTTTCATCTCATCATCGACGCGCTCAAACTGAACGGCGTCAAGACGATCTACGGCGTGCCGGGCATTCCGATCTCGGATTTCGGCCGCATGGCGCAGGCCGAAGGCATTCGCGTCATCTCGTTCCGTCACGAGCAGAACGCCGGCAATGCCGCCGCAATCGCGGGCTTCCTCACCAAGCAGCCGGGGATTTGTCTTACCGTTTCGGCGCCGGGCTTCCTCAACGGCCTCACCGCGCTCGCCAACGCCACCACCAACTGTTTCCCGATGATCCTGATCTCGGGTTCGTCGGAGCGCGAAATCGTCGACCTGCAGCAGGGCGATTACGAGGAAATGGACCAGCTCGCGATCGCCAAGCCCCTCTGCAAGGCGGCTTACCGCGTGCTGCACGCCCAGGACATCGGCATCGGCATTGCGCGCGCGATCCGCGCCGCGGTCTCCGGCCGTCCGGGCGGCGTCTATCTCGACCTGCCGGCCAAGCTGTTCGGTCAGGTCATGAACGCCGACGAAGGCCAGAAGTCGCTGGTGAAGGTAATCGACGCGGCGCCCGCGCAGATTCCCGCGCCAGCCGCCGTCAAGCGCGCGCTCGACGTGCTGAAGTCGGCGAAGAAGCCGCTCATCATCCTCGGCAAGGGCGCGGCCTACGCGCAGGCCGACGACGTCATCCGCAATTTCGTCGAGAAGAGCGGCGCTCCGTTCCTGCCGATGTCGATGGCCAAGGGCCTGCTTCCCGACACGCATCCGCAGTGCGCGGGTGCGGCGCGCTCGACGGTGCTGAAGGAATCCGACGTCGTCGTGATGGTGGGCGCGCGCCTCAACTGGCTGCTCTCGCACGGCAAGGGCAAGACCTGGGGCGAGCCGCACTCCAAGAAGTTCATCCAGATCGACATCGAGCCGAAGGAAATGGACTCGAACGTCGAGATCGCCGCGCCGCTCGTCGGCGACATCGGCTCCTGCGTGCAGGCGCTCCTGGAAGGCATGGGCGGCAATTTCCCGACTCCGCCGGCCGACTGGACCTCGGCCGTCGCGAAGAAGAAGGAAGAGAACATCAGCAAGATGGCCTCGAAGCTGATGAAGAACACCGCGCCGATGGACTTCCACGGCGCGCTCGGTGCGCTCAAGGCCGTCATCAAGGAGCGGCCGGACGCCATCCTCGTCAACGAAGGCGCCAACACGCTCGACCTCGCCCGCGGCGTGATCGACATGTACAAGCCGCGCAAGCGTCTCGATATCGGCACCTGGGGCGTAATGGGCATCGGCATGGGCTTCTGCGTCGCCGCCGCCGTTGAAACCGGCAAGCCGGTGCTCGCGGTCGAAGGCGACTCGGCCTTCGGTTTCTCCGGCATGGAGATCGAGACGATCTGCCGCTACAACCTGCCGGTCACCATCGTCATCTTCAACAACAACGGCATCTACAAGGGCACCGACGTCAACCCGACCGGCGGCAAGGATCCGTCGCCGATGGTGTTCGTCAAGGACGCCCGCTACGACAAGATGATGGAAGCTTTCGGCGGCGTCGGCATGCAGGTCACGACGCCGGACGAACTGAAGCGTGCCGTCGATAAGGCGATGGACTCGGGCAAGCCGACGCTCATCAACGCCGTCATCGACCCGAACGCCGGTTCCGAAAGCGGCCGCATCGGCAATCTCAACCCGCAGAGCGTGTTGCAGAAGAAAAAATAACTCATCTCACAACCTGATTTCGCAGAATACGGAGGGAGATCCCTAATGGCGAAAAAGAAACTGAAGGCAAAGGCAAAGGCCAAGAAGCCGGCGCCGAAGAAAAAGGCGGTGGCGAAAGCCGCCGCCAAGCCGGGCAAGACGAATGGCAACGGCCTGCCGAAGCCCTCGACCAAGCCGTGGGGCGGCGACGGCAAGGCGCTGCAGGGCATCAAGATCCTCGACTTCACGCATGTGCAGTCGGGCCCGACCTGCACGCAGCTCCTCGCCTGGTTCGGCGCGGACGTCATCAAGATCGAGCGCCCGGGCGTCGGTGACATCACCCGCGGCCAGCTCGTCGATGTGAAGGGCGCGGACTCGCTCTATTTCACGATGCTGAACCACAACAAGCGTTCGATCACCGTCGACTCCAAGAACCCGAAGGGCAAGGAGATCATCGAGCGGCTGATCAAGCACTGCGACGTCATGGTTGAGAACTTCGCGCCGGGCGCGCTCGATCGCATGGGCTTCACCTGGGAGCACATCAACAAGCTCAACCCGCGCATCATCGTCGCCTCGATCAAGGGCTTCGGCCCCGGACCGTACGAAGACTGCAAGGTCTATGAGAACGTCGCCCAGTGCACCGGCGGCTCGGCTTCGACCACCGGCTTCCGCGACGGCGTGCCGCTCGTCACCGGCGCACAGATCGGCGACTCGGGCACCGGTCTTCACCTCGCGCTCGGCATCGTCACCGCGCTGTTCCAGCGCAACCGCACCGGCCGCGGCCAGAAGGTCTCGGTCGCGATGCAGGACGGCGTCCTCAATCTCTGCCGCGTCAAGCTGCGCGATCAGCAGCGTCTGAAGGCCGGCCCGCTCACCGAGTACAGCCAGTACAGCGAAGGCGTGCCGTTCGGCGACGCGACGCCGCGTGCCGGCAACGACTCGGGCGGCGGCCAGCCGGGCCGCATCCTGAAGTGCAAGGGCTGGGAGAACGATCCCAACGCCTACATCTACTTCATCACGCAGGCGCCGGTGTGGGAGCCGATCTGCGACGTCATCGGCGAGCCGGGCTGGAAGACCGATCCGGAATTCGCAACGCCCAAGGCCCGTCTGCCGAAGCTCAACCAGATCTTCGAGCGCATCGAGCAGTGGACGATGACCAAGGACAAGTTCGAGGCGATGGAAATCCTCAACAAGTACGACATCCCCTGCGGACCGATCCTGTCGATGAAGGAGCTTGCCGAAGACAAGTCGCTTCGCAAGAACGAGACCATCGTCGAGGTCGATCATCCGACGCGCGGCAAGTACCTCACGGTCGGCAATCCGATCAAGCTCTCGGACTCGAAGTCCGAAGTGAAGCGCTCGCCGCTTCTGGGCGAGCACACCGAGGAGATCCTTTCCAAGGTCCTCGGCTACTCGGCCAAGGAAGTGAACGAGATCAAGGCCTCGGGCGCCGTCACGCCGCAAGAAAAGAAGCGCGCCGCGGCTTAGGCCCGGCGCGTTTTTTCGCTCGAGCCGCGCGGAGCTCTCCGCGCGCAGTCATCTCTAAACCATCAGAGGCAAACCAATGCGTATCGTAGTGCACGGCCAGCAGGCGTTTGGTAAGGCGGTGCTGGAGGCGTTACTGAAGCGCGGCGACAACGTCATCGGCGTCTTCGTTGCGCCGGAAAAGCCCGGACAGAAGCCTGACCCGCTGAAGGAAGCGGCGCTCGCGGCCAACCTCCCGGTCTATCAGCCGACCTCCTACAAGACCCAGGAAGTCCAGGACCAGTTCCGCGCGATGAAGCCCGACCTGCAGGTTATGGCGTTCGTCACGCTGTTCGTTCCGGAGGAATTCCTCAACATCCCGACCTATGGCTCGATCCAGTATCACCCGTCGCTGCTGCCGGAATATCGCGGCGCGTCGGCGATCAACTGGCCGATCATCAAGGGCGAGAAGGAAACCGGTCTTTCGATCTTCTGGCCTGATAACGGTCTCGATACGGGCGACATCCTGATCCAGAAGAAGACCCCGATCTCCGACACCGACACGCTCGGCACCGTCTATTTCGACCGCCTGTTTCCGATGGGCGTCGAAGCGATGCTGGAATCGGTCGATCTCGTGAAGGCAGGCAAGGCGCCGAGGATCAAGCAGGACGAATCGAAGGCGACCTACGAAGGCCTGTGCCGCGAAGGCAACGCCAGGATCGACTGGGGCAAGCCGTGGTCGCAGATCGACCGTCTGATCCGCGGCTGCAACCCGGCACCGGGCGCCTGGACGGCGCTGAATGGCGCCAAGCTCAAGGTGTTCGACGCCAAGCCGATCCCCGCTCGCGATCCGAAAGGCATCGCCGGCAAGCTCGGTGAAGTTGTCGAAGTCGCCGATGACGGTTTCACCGTCGTTTGCGCCGACGGCCGCTTCAAGGTGACTCGCGTTCAGCCCGAAGGCGGCAAGAAGATAGACGCCGGCGAATGGGCAAAAGGCGCGACCCTCACCAAGGGAACGATTCTTTCTTGACGCATTCTCATGGCCGGGTTGACCCCGGCCATGATATTTTCCGCACGGGGCATTCGTGCCGAGGGGAAATTCACTCAAATCAGCTCATAACTCATAACGGAAGAAAACCATGCCTGCCTCACAACATCAGAATCCAAAATCCGATATCGAGATCTCGCAGTCGGCAAAGAAGCGGGAAATCCTCGACGTCGCCAAGGAAAAGCTTGGCATTGCCGCCGAGAATCTCGAGCCGTTCGGTCACTACAAGGCGAAAGTTTCGCTCGACTACATCAAGACCCTTCAGGGCAAGAAGAACGGCAAGCTGATTCTTGTCACCGCGATCTCGCCGACGCCCGCGGGCGAAGGCAAGACGACGACGACGGTCGGCCTCACCGACGCGCTTCAGCATATCGGCAAGAAGGCGATGATGTGCCTGCGCGAGCCGTCGCTCGGCCCGTCGTTCGGCATGAAGGGCGGCGCCGCCGGCGGCGGTTACGCTCAGGTCATCCCGATGGAAGACATCAACCTTCACTTCACGGGCGACTTCCACGCCATCACCTCGGCGCACAACCTCCTGTCGGCGCTGATCGACAACCACATCTATTGGGGCAACTCGCTCGGCATCGATTCGCGCCGCGTCACCTGGCGCCGCGTGATGGACATGAACGACCGCGCGCTCCGTCAGATCGTCTGCTCGCTCGGCGGCGTCGCCAACGGCTATCCGCGTGAAGCCGGCTTCGACATCACCGTCGCTTCGGAAGTCATGGCGATCTTCTGCCTCGCCAAGGACCTCGAGGATCTCAAGAACCGCCTCGGCGAAATCATCATCGGCTATACCCGCGACAGGAAGCCGATCCGCGCCAAGGACCTCAAGGCGAACGGCGCGATGGCCGCTCTCCTCAAGGAAGCACTCGCCCCGAACCTCGTGCAGACGCTCGAGGGCACGCCGGCCTTCGTTCACGGCGGCCCGTTCGCCAACATCGCGCATGGCTGCAACTCGGTGATGGCGACCACCACCGCGCTGAAGCTTGCCGACTATGTCGTGACGGAAGCCGGCTTCGGCGCCGATCTCGGCATGGAGAAGTTCCTCGACATCAAGTGCCGCAAGGCCGGCATCGCGCCGTCCTGCGTCGTCATCGTCGCGACCATTCGCGCGCTCAAGATGCACGGCGGCGTGAAGAAAGAGGATCTCAAGAAGGAAGACCTCAAGGCGCTCGAAGCGGGCATGTCGAACCTCCAGCGGCACGTCGAGAACGTCAAGAAGTTCGGCCTGCCGGCCGTTATCTCGATCAACCGCTTCTCGGCGGACACCGATGCCGAGATCAAGCTCGTCAAGGACAAGTGCAAGTCGCTCGGCGTCGAGTGCTTCATGGCCGATCACTGGGCGATGGGCGGCGAAGGCGCCGCTGACGTCGCCAAGGCCGTCGTCAAGGTGATCGACGAGCAGGAAGGCAAGCTGAAGCTGCTCTACTCCGACGATACGCCGCTGTTCGAAAAGATCCGCACGATCGTCAAGGATCTCTATCGCGGCGACGACGCGACGGCCGATGCTTCGGTCAAGGCCCAGCTCAAGCAATGGGAAGATATGGGCTTCGGCAACTTGCCGGTCTGCATCGCCAAGACGCAGTACTCGTTCTCGACCAACCCGGACGCCAAGGGCGCGCCGACGGGCTTCACCATCCCGGTGCGCGAAGTGCGCCTCGCGGCGGGTGCCGGCTTCATCGTCGCGATCTGCGGTGAGATCATGACGATGCCGGGCTTGCCGAGCGTGCCGTCAGCCAATGCTGTCGATATTATCGACGGCAAGATCGTCGGGTTGAACTAAGTAAGACCCGGCCTTTCCGAAAAACGAATAACGCGGGCTCCGGCCCGCGTTATTTTTTTGCGCGTTACGTCTCGTTACTTCGCCGCGCGCGCGATCGCTTCCATCACGAGTTTTTCGGCATCCGCCGCGTCGAGCCACTTGGCGACCTTCACCCATTTGCCTTTTTCCAAATCCTTGTAGTGCTGGAAAAAGTGGGCGATCTGCTCGCACATGATCGGCGGCAGGTCGCGATAGCTTTTGACGCCGGTGAAATACGGATAGAGCGCATCGACCGGCACCGCGAGAATCTTCTCGTCCTGGCCTGCTTCGTCTTCCATGATCAGCGCGCCAACCGGACGGCAGCGGATCACGGCGCCGGGCACGACCGGCACCTGGCTCACCACCATGACGTCGCACGGATCGCCGTCATCGGACCGGCTCTGCGGAATGAAACCGTAATTGCCGGGGTAGAACATCGCCGTGTGCAAAAAGCGATCGACGAACAACGCGCCCGATTCCTTGTCGAGCTCGTATTTGACCGGCACGCCGCCAAGCGGAATTTCGATGACGGCGTGAAGGTCCTTCGGCGGATTGCGGCCGGCGCTGATCGAACGAATATCCATGCAGCCATCGTCAACCGGGCGCGCGCGGAAAGCAACCGTCCGCGACGCGCGCTTCGGCTGCCGATTTCAGTGATCGAGCTTCGGCGCGACCCGGCGCGCTTCGGCGACGAGTGCCGCGGTCAGTGGCGTCAGCGGCTCGCGTTGCGGCACGAGCAGGCCGACGGTGTGCACGGCTTCGGGCTCGACAATCGGAATCGCGCGGATCGTGTCGGTGAGACCAAGCGTCTCGGCGATCTTCAGCGGCATGATGCTCGCCCACTGGCCGGTGCGGACATGGGAAAACAGCACGATCATCGAATTCGAAACGAGCGTCGGCTGCGGATCGGCACCGGCGCGGCGCAACAAGCCGTCGATGATGCGGCGGTTCTGCATGTCCGGCGTCAGCAGACAGAGTGGAATGTCGCCGACCTCCTTCCACGTCACTTTATCGCGGCGGCCGAGCGGCGAGTTCGCCGAGGTCACGAGCCGATAGCGCTCCTGATAAAGCGGTATGGTGGAGACGCGGCCGAGCGGCTCGTTGTCGAGATAGCTGATGCCGGCGTCGATCTCGAGATTCTCCAGCATATTGAGAATCTCGATCGAGGTGCGCGAATGAACCGAAAAGCGCACGTCGGGGTGCTTTTCGCGAAACGGCGTCGTCAGCGCTTCGACGATGGCAAGCCCCGTCGGGATTGCCGCGATATTGAGCTGGCCGCTGAGGCCGAATTTCAGGGTCTTGAGCTCCTGCCGCATCGAGCGCGCGTCGCCGACGATCCGGCGCGCCCAGTCGAGGGTGCGCTCGCCTTCGGGGGTGAGACCGATATAGCGCGAGCCGCGTTGTACCAGCATGACGCCCAAAAGCGCCTCCAGCTGCTTGATTCCGGCCGAAAGCGTCGGCTGGGTCACCCCGCAATTATCGGCGGCGCGGCCAAAATGCTGCTCGCGGGCGAGCGCCATGAGGTATTCGAGCTTGTCGATCACCGATAGGTTGTCCCAATGCCGTTATCTATTACCTTTAGCTTAATCGATTGATCGAACTTATCAATCGGCAGATACGGACTTTGGTATTGTCTGGCATTATAAGAGGTCCAAACTAGGGTTATGAAAACGACAATCACCCAGAATACGCCTGCGCCTGGCACACCAGGTTCCAACGATGCCCCCAAACCCGGCCGCCGCCGCCCCCGGCGTACCCCCAAGGGGCGCCAAGTTGACATAACGGCGCTCGAAGAGGTCCGGGGCCTGCTCGTCGACCGCTCGCGCCGCCGCGACCTCCTGATCGAGAATCTGCACCTCATCCAGGACAAGTACGGCCACCTTTCGGCGGCGCACCTTGCCGCACTCGCTTCCGAGATGAAGCTGGCGCTGACCGAGGTCTATGAGGTCGCGACCTTCTACTCGCATTTCGATGTCGTGAAGGAAGGCGAGACGCCGCCGCCCGCGACCACCGTCCGCGTTTGCGACAGCCTGTCGTGCTGCATGAACGGCGCCAACAAGCTGCTCAACGAGCTTCCCGCCGCGCTCGGCAAGGATGTGCGCGTCGTGCGCGCGCCGTGCATGGGTGCCTGCGATCGCGCGCCGGTCGTCGCGGTCGGCCACTCGCAGGTGTTCAAGGCGACGAAAGATAATGTCATCGCGGCCGTGAAGAAGCACGAGCATCCGCACGCCTATCCGACACCGAAGGATTTCGACGCCTATGTCAAAGAAGGCGGCTACTCGCTGCTGAAGGATTGTCTGTCCGGCAAGCGCACGCGCGAGGACCTGATCCAGATCGTGTCCGATGCGGGCCTGCGCGGCCTCGGCGGCGCCGGCTTTCCGACCGGCCGCAAGTGGTCGCTTGTTCGCGCCGAGCCCGCACCGCGCATGATGGCGGTCAACGGCGACGAAGGCGAACCGGGCACCTTCAAGGATCGCTATTATCTCGAGCGCGACCCGCACCGCTTCATCGAAGGCATGCTGATCGGCGCCTGGGTCGTCGAGGCCGCTGAAATCTATTTTTATCTCCGCGACGAATATCCGGAAATCCGGCTCCTGATCGAAAAGGAAATCGAGAAGGTCGAGGCCGCGGGGCTGATCCGCAACACCAAGTTCCATCTGCGCCGCGGCGCCGGTGCCTACATCTGCGGCGAAGAATCCGCGATGATCGAATCGATCGAGGGCAAGCGCGGCCTGCCGCGCCATCGCCCGCCGTTCGTGGCGCAGGTCGGCCTGTTCGGCCGCCCGACGCTGGAGCAGAACGTCGAAACATTGTTCTGGATTCGCGACATCGTCGAGAAAGGCGCTTCGTGGGTGACCTCGCAGGGCCGCCACGATCGCAAGGGTTTCCGCAGTTTCTCGGTTTCGGGCCGCGTCAAGAATCCGGGCGTGAAGCTCGCGCCGGCCGGCATCACCGTGAAGGAACTCATCGACGAGTTCTGCGGCGGCATGGAAGACGGCCACACGTTCAAGGGCTATCTGCCGGGCGGCGCGTCGGGCGGCATTCTTCCGGCCTCGATGGGCGATCTGCCGCTCGATTTCGGCACGCTCGAACAATATGGCTGTTTCGTCGGCTCGCACGCGGTTGTCATTCTGTCCGACAAGGACGATATAAAGGCCGTGGCTTTGAACCTCATGGAATTCTTCGAGGACGAGTCCTGCGGCCAGTGCACGCCCTGCCGTGCCGGCACCGAAAAGGCCGTGAAGCTGATGGAACACGGGCCTTGGAACGAAGAGCTCCTGACGGAGCTTTCAAGCGCCATGCGCGATGCCTCGATCTGCGGTCTCGGCCAGGCGGCCTCCAACCCGCTGATGTGCGTATTCAAATATTTCCGCGAGGAACTCACCAAACCGCTCAAAGGTTGGTGAAGAGGAGCTCCCGATGACAAAAGCTTCCAAGCCCATTTCGTTCACCCTCGACGGCAAGACCGTCGAAGCGCAGCCGGGCGAGACGATCTGGCAGGTCGCCACAAGACTCGGCACCGAAATTCCGCATCTTTGCTATGCGCCGGAGCCCGGCTATCGCCCCGACGGCAACTGCCGCGCCTGCATGGTCGAGATCGAAGGCGAGCGCGTGCTCGCCGCGAGCTGCATCCGCACGCCTTCCGAAGGCATGAAGGTCAAGACCGCCTCCGAGCGGGCGAAAGCTTCGCGCAAGATGGTGTTCGAGCTTCTCCTCGCCGATCAGCCGGCGCGCGAAACCGCGCCCGACCCGCAGTCGAAGTTCTGGGCCTGGACCGACAAGATGGGAATCGCGACGAGCCGCTTCCCCGAGGATGTCGGCTACGCGCCCGACCGCAGCCACACGGCGATGGCGGTCAATCTCGACGCCTGTATCCAGTGCAATCTTTGCGTCCGCGCCTGCCGCGAAGTGCAGGTCAACGACGTCATCGGCATGGCGGGCCGCGGTCATCTCGAAAAGATCGTGTTCGACTTCGACGATCCGATGGGCCAATCGACCTGCGTCGCCTGCGGCGAATGCGTGCAAGCCTGCCCGACCGGCGCGTTGATGCCGGCGTCGCTCGTCAACGACAATAACGAGCGCACGGTGTATCCCGACCGCAAGGTCGACAGCGTCTGCCCCTATTGCGGCGTCGGCTGCCAGCTCACCTACAACATCAAGGACGACAAGATCGTCTCGGTCACCGGCAAGAATGGCCCGGCGAACGAGCAGCGTCTTTGCGTCAAGGGCCGCTTCGGCTTCGACTATGTCGCGAGCCCCGAGCGCCTGACCGTGCCGCTGATCCGCAAGGAAGGCGTGCCGAAGGATCCCAACAACCTCGTCGATCCCGCGAACCCATGGACGCATTTCCGGAAAGCCACCTGGGAAGAAGCGATGGAGCTTGCCGCCGGCGGGCTCAAGAAGATCCGCGACCGCGACGGGCCGCATGCCCTCGCCGGCTTCGGTTCGGCCAAGGGCACCAACGAAGAGGCCTATCTTTTCCAGAAGCTCGTGCGCACGGGTTTCGGAACCAACAACGTCGATCACTGCACCCGGCTTTGCCACGCTTCGTCGGTCGCGGCGCTCCTTGAAGGCGTCGGCTCCGGCGCGGTGTCGGCTTCGTTCAACGAGTGCAAGAACTCCGACTTCATCATTGCGATCGGCTGCAACCCGGTCGAGAACCATCCGGTCGCGGCGACCTTCTTCAAGCAGGCGGCGAAGCGCGGCGCCAAGCTCGTCATCATGGATCCGCGCGCCAACGGCCTGAAGCGTCACGCCTGGCAGATGATGCAGTTCAAGAACGGCGCCGACGTCGCGATGCTCAACGCGATGCTGAACGTCATCGTCACCGAGAAGCTCTACGATCAGCAGTACATCCAGACCTACACCGAAGGCTTCAAGGAACTCTCCGATCACGTGAAGGATTTCACGCCGGAAGAGATGGAGCCGATCTGCGGCATTCCCGCCGATGTCCTTCGCAACGTCGCGCGCGAATATGCGCGCGCCGAGCGGGCAATCATCTTCTGGGGCATGGGCGTCTCGCAGCACACGCACGGCACCGACAACGCACGCTGCCTGATCGCGCTTGCGCTGATCACCGGCCAGATCGGCCGTCCGGGCACGGGCCTGCATCCGCTGCGCGGCCAGAACAACGTGCAGGGCGCGTCCGACGCGGGCCTGATCCCGATGTTCTTCCCCGACTACAAATCGGTCGAAAATCTCGAGATTCGCACCAAGTTCGAGAATGCCTGGGGCAAGCCGCTGCCGCCGAAGAAGGGCAAGACCGTCGTCGAGATCATGGACGCCGTGCATGCCGACGAGATCAAGGGCATGTATGTCATGGGCGAAAATCCGGCGATGTCGGATCCCGATCTCAACCATGCCCGCGGCGCGCTCGCGCATCTCGAGCATCTTGTCGTGCAGGACATCTTCCTGACCGAAACCGCCTCGTTCGCCGATGTCGTGCTGCCCGCTTCGGCCTGGCCGGAAAAGGACGGCACCGTCACCAACACCAACCGTCAGGTGCAGATGGGCCGCAAGGCGCTGCCGATGCCGGGGGAGGCGCGGCAGGATCTCTGGATCATCCAGGATCTTGCGCAGCGCCTTGGCGAGAAGTGGAACTACAAGCACGTCAGCGAGGTCTATACCGAGATGGCCTCCTTGATGCCGTCCCTGGACAACATCTCTTGGGAGCGCCTCGATCGCGAGGAGGCCGTCACCTATCCGTGCGACGCGCCGGATGTGCCGGGGCGCGATGTCGTGTTCGACAAGGGCTTCCCGCGCCCGGGCGGTGTCGGCAAGCTCGTCGCGGCCAAGCTCACGCCGCCCAACGAGACCCCGGATCACGAATTCCCGTTCGTGCTCACCACCGGCCGCCAGCTCGAGCATTGGCACACCGGCGCCATGACACGCCGCGCCACTGTGCTCGACGCCATCGAGCCCGCGCCGACGGCGCAGCTCTCGCGCAACACTTTCGCGCAGCTCGGCCTGCAGACGGGCGACATGGTGCGCGTTACGACGCGGCGCGGCGTGGTGACACTCACCCCGCGGCAGGATGACATGGTGCCCGATGGCGTCGTGTTCATTCCGTTCGCCTATGTCGAGGCGGCGGCGAACCTCTTGACGAACCCCGCGCTCGATCCGTTCGGCAAGATTCCGGAGTTCAAATATTGCGCGGCGAAAGTCGAGCGCGTGCCGGCGGAAGCGATGATCGCCGCCGAATAATTCCGCCGCGATTTCGAATCGAAAATGGCCGGGCTTGCCCCGGCCATTTTTTTGCGGGCCACTCCGCGGCTCAGGCGTATTGCGCGATGCCGTTGCCGAACGACCAGTTTTCCTTCTTCACCTCGACGAGATTGATGAAAACGTCCTCACGGCGGAGCTTCAGCCGCTCGTGCAGCCCGTCGGCCACCGCTTTGAAGAAAGCCTTCTTCTGCTCGATGCTGCGGCCTTCGTTCAGCGTCAGCTGCACGATGATCCCGTCCTTGGTGCGGCTGATGCCGAGATAATCCGGATCGACAATGAGATCGGCCGGCGAATGCTCGGTGATGACCTGGAAGCGGTCGTGCTCCGGCGCCTTGAGCGTCGGGAGCATCGCTTCATAAACGACGTCGCCGACCGTCTTCTTGTAGCCGGCGGATTTTCCGGCGGGTAGCGAGATGCGGGCAAACGGCATGGGTTGCTCCTGGATCTAAAGGGGCCGCCGTTCTGATCCTGCAATCCCTCGCCGTCCAATGTCATTCTCGCATGCGAGCTTTGCGGCCGCCGCCGCTGGTCAGGCAAGGCATTGGCGAAGCTTGCTTTTTCGCCTTGCTCAAGAGGCCGGCGTATCGCCGCCGCGGAAATAGGGCTCGACCTTGCCCTTGAGCTTGAGCGTCAGCGGCCGGCCTTGCCGATCGACCGCCTTGCCGGCCGCGACACGAATCCAGCCCTCGCTGACGCAATATTCCTCGACATTGGTCTTTTCCGCGCCATTGAAGCGGATGCCGACATCGCGCGCGAGAATCGCCTCGTTGTAAAACGGGCTCGCGGGATCGTTGCTCAAACGGTCGGGCAGCTTTTCACTCATCGTTAGCTCGCGAATCGTTGCGTCAGGCCGCGCTCGCGGCCGGCTTTTTGCGCAGCTTGTCAAACACGGCCGAGATCAATGGCCAGAACAACATGAGAAGCGCAAGCCCGGTGATCGAGCCGACAAGGCCGTTCGAGAAGAACACCGAGAGATCGCCTTCCGAGCTGATCATCGACAGGCGGAACGAATCCTCGGCGCGGTTGCCGAGCACCAGCGCCAGCGTGAGCGGCGCCAGCGGATAATTGAGTTTCTTGAAGACGTAACCGATGATGCCGAAGCCGAGCATCATCCACACATCGAACATCGCGTTCTGGATGGCATAGGCGCCGATCGCGCAGGAGACGAGGATCATCGGCGCGATTGCCGCGAACGGCACGCGCAATACGGCAGCGAAGATCGGCACCGTCGCGAGCACCAGGAACAGCCCGACGATATTGCCAAGATACATCGAGGCGATCAGGCCCCATACGAAATCCTTTTGCTCGACGAAAATCAGCGGGCCGGGATTGAGGCCCCAGACCATCATGCCGCCGAGCAAAATGGCGGCGGTGCCGGAGCCGGGAATGCCGAGCGCGAGCATCGGCAGCAGCGCCGAGGTGCCGGCGGCATGCGCCGCCGTTTCCGGCGCGAAGACGCCTTCGATGCGGCCCTTGCCGTAGCTGTCGGGATCCTTGTCGAAGCGCTTGGCGAGATTGTAGCCCATGAAGGAGGCCGCAATCGCACCGCCCGGCGTCACGCCGAGCCAGCAGCCGATGGCGGAGGAGCGCAGCAGCGTCATCCAGTAACGCGGCACACTTTTCCAGACCTGCAAAATGACGCGCGGATTGAGCGCCGCGGCGTGGCCGCGCAACGAGAGGCTCTCTTCCATGGTCAGCAGGATCTCGCTGATGCCGAAGAGACCGATCACCGCGACGAGGAAATTCACGCCGCGCAGAAGCTCGTTGAAACCGAAGGTGAGCCGCAGCTGGCCGGACACCGTATCCATGCCGATGGCGGTGAGCAGAAGGCCGAGCGCCATCGAGATCACGATCTTGTGGCGCTCTTCCTTGCCGAGCCCGACGAAGGAACAGAAGGTCAAAAGATAAACGGCGAAGAATTCCGGCGGCCCGAAGCGCAGTGCAAAATCAGCGACGCGCGGCGCCAAGAACGTAATCAGCATGACCGCGACGAACGAGCCGAAGAACGACGAAGTGAAGGCGGCGGTGAGCGCCTCGGCCGCCTGGCCTCGTTGCGCCATCGGATAGCCGTCGAAGGTCGTCGCGACCGACCA
>DATMFI010000004.1:0-130500 GCA_035556215.1 Xanthobacteraceae bacterium
CTCGGTTTTCACCTTTTGCCAACTACCATCGCTACCGCACAATTTCACTAATGACATTGGATTTCCCCTTATGGAAGAAATCCTATTTAGGATTCGGCCTTTTCGCTAGTTTGACTTTTGTCTTCTTTCGTTGCGCTGCACGATTGGGTTTATTTTCATGACTAGATGGCTTCGTTTGAAGCATCTTTTTCAAAATATCGTCGCGGGTTTTGGTCATGTCACAATCCTATCACGACATCGGCGATCTGGATCATAATCACGAATTGGCGACCGCTTTGGGCGACATGGTAATTGCGTGGGCCAGAGCAGAAACCGCCTTGATCTCAGCGTTCAGCCATATTGCGAAGATAAATCTTAATATGGCCTGTGCCGCTTATTACCGAATACCGACATTTGAGGCGAGAACGAAATTTATTCGCGCCATGTTCGATGATTGGGACGGCGACAGCCAAGGCTACAAAAAAGATGCTCTGTTTGAGGAGATCTCCAAATTAAACGGACTGGCCCGCGCCAGAAATGATTGGGTGCACGGGAACTGGTGCGCGAACGATGATAAAACCGAAACGGTGATTTTTGATTATCGTAGAAAACCTGGAGAGCCAGGTAGGCGAAAACCAGTCAAGGCCGCTGATGTCCGAAATCATATCATGGCCGTAAGGGAACGAACGCGAAAGATTGATGCGCTACTTCCCGATCATCTTCATCCCGATATTCTTTAATTGCCGCGACTAGCATTTCCGCGACCATTGTCCGGTCCAGATGATCACCCACACCTGTATCAGGGCAATACTGCAGATAAACATGAAGCGCCGAGCTAATCATCTCATCAGTTATTTCCGGGCTGTCACGCAGGCTGTTTTCTATATTTTGCGCCATGGTACGTCAAGTATATAATTGTGACTATTTTCTTAATCGGATTTACCGGCGCCGGGCCTGTGGAAAATTTCAGCGCGGCTTGCCCCGCTTCGCCTTCGGCCCCTTCAGCGGCCAGTTGACGATGTGATCCTCGTAATCGCGCACCGGAATCTTGCGCTCGAAACCGCCGATCCGTCCGCGCACTGAAACGCCGGCCTCGGCCACGGTCTCGGCGCGGCCGGAAACAAGCGGATGCCACCACTCCAGATCGCGCCCCTCGGCAAGCTGGCGATAGGCGCAGGTCGCCGGCAGCCAGCCGAAGTCATGCGCCTTGGCGGGCGTCAGCTTCACGCAATCGGAGACGCGCGCCTTGCGGTGCCGGTAGTCCTTGCAGCGGCAGGTTTCGCCGTCGAGCAAGCGGCAGGCGACGTCGGTGTAATAGACCCGGCCCGTATCCTCGTCTTCGAGCTTGATAAGACAGCAGCGCCCGCAGCCGTCGCACAGCGACTCCCACTCGGCGCGGGTCATCTCGGAAAGGGATTTGGTTTGCCAGAACTGCGACTTTTTGGTCATTCCGGTTTCGTTAGCGCGAAACGCCGGCAAATGTCACGGGTGAAGCGGGAACCAAACCGCCGCTTGCGATTTTTCCCAGTGACAGAGGGGCTACGGCCAATGGAGATAACGACCATGGTCACCGCCACGATACCCGTGCCGGCCTATGCTTCGATCAGCATTTGGGGCGCTGTGATCCTCGCGGTGGTGCGCGTGATCAAGGCGTCGGCGGCGGCGGCGAATGGCGTGGCTCGGTGATTACACCGGACGGGATATCTCGGCGGAATATGACGAGCGGCAAAAGCCGGTGACCATGTAATTACTCGCAGGTCTCCGCCAGAGAACTATTTCGCCAGAGGCACTCTTGGTCCGAGAAACTTCCTTATTTTTCTCTTCAGAGAGGGGGCATCCCTTGTCTCACACTCCCAGATTTCCAAGATTCTCCAGCCAGCCTTTTTTAATGTATGGCGATGTCTCGAATCCCGCTGCCTATTGCTAGCAATTTTGGGAACCCAATATTCGAGATTTGATTTAGGCAGGCGGCCATCTAAACAGCCCTTTTTACGATGGCCATGCCAAAAACAGCCGTGAATGAAGATGATCTTTTTCCGAGGTGCAAAAACTAAGTCTGGCTTACCGGGCAGATCTCCGCGAAAAAGACTATAACGAAAACCCATTTTATGGACTATGCTCCGCACAATTCGCTCGGGTTTCGTTCCCTTGCTTCTAATGCGGCGCATATTCTCGGAGCGCAATTCCGGCGTAAGCTTATCGGTCACGTCGATATGTCGAGAGGAAGGTCTGCAATATCTTTAAGCCGCTTTCCTTCAATCATGTTCCGTAAAAGATCACTCGCTTCACTTTGATTTATTGCCTTTACGGCTTCTACGAGTTCATCTAGCGCAATGTGATATACACAATCGATATCACCGGTGCCTATTGCTAATGAGGCTAGCCTGCTCGGTGCGGGCTCCCCTGTTACGACAGCAATATGCGGCGTTCTACCTTTCCTGTTGCGAATAAGATTTAGCGCTTCTGACCTGGCGTTTTGAGCCCGATCAGAACGCATAGTCCACTTGCAGGAAATGCTCGCGTGCAAAACAGGGGCGCCATTATTGACGGCCCGTATAACTGCTCTACGCGCCGTTTTATCATCTACAATAATAATTTTATTGTTGATGGATTCATCCGTTTCCAATTGACGCGCGACAACCACGTCTGGAGCAATCGTGTAATCATTTCCAAGCACTATAGCGAGATCGGGATTATCCTTCGCAATTTTCGCAAGGGCGGTGAGATGGCTGTATTGGTCGAAATCGGCAATTGTTAAGCCGCTTCGCGCATTAATCCGCCGGACTTCCCACTTGCCGGGCCTAAGCGCCGAAAGCTTGGGGAATGTTTCAGCGATAAAATCGCAAGTAATCTTTTCAAAGGTGTCACCGGCGGTCTGCGCTGGGAGTTTCTTCCCCTTCAGTAGTTTTGATCCCAGATTCGATGCAAGACGCTCTGCGATTCCCAAAGCTATATCTTTACTCGCTTTATTATTTGAATCGGCGTTCGATGCGACTCCAGACGCATCCAACAAGAGAAGCTTTTCAAGTAACCGCTTTTGAAAAGCCAAACGCGCTTTTGTAATAAGCCCGCCGCTATTTTTCATGAAGCTATCGCGCGACTAGCTATACGTAATTTGTTTGAAAGGCATTCACGCAATTTTACGGCTACAGCTTCCGCCACAGGCGGCGGGAAAGCATTTCCTACTTGCCTATACGCTGCGGTCTTCTTGCCAAAAATTTTCCACTCATCAGGTAAGCCCTGAAGGCGAGCAACCATCCGGGTCGTCAAGCGCGGCATCCCCACGAAACCTTTTTCGGGCGCCTGATCAGCAATCCCTAATCCATCTACGCCGAGCGTTGCCCACGCCTTCCTGGCACGCGTGGGGCCTAAATCAGGTCCGCCATGTTTCTTAGAGCCACCGACGATAGTCGGCGCAATATCATCGGCGCGTTTGCGCCATGCCCAAACATTTCTCCAACCTCTTTCACCCATAAGGTCGTAGAGCGTCTCGCCGACCGTTGGCGGATTGTGGACAGCGGCAGACGGCCACTCAAAACGATCCGATAGTTCTTTACGAACGGCCACTATAACTACCCGAGGGCGCAACTGGGGTACGCCAAATTCGGAAGCATTCAACAATCGCCAATCTGCTTCATACCCGAGCTTTTTTAATTGTCCTTTGAGGTGCAGGCGATAATCCTCAAATACAGCACTCAGGAAGCCGCGCACATTTTCAATCATTACCGCGCGCGGTTTAATTTCATCTATCAATCTCAACGCTTGCGGGAAAAGATTACGTTCATCTTTTGCGCCAAGCTGCTTTCCGGCGATTGAAAATGGAGGGCACGGTAACCCTCCAGCAAATAAATCGGCACCTTTAAAAGGTTTACCGTCGAACTTGGCCAAGTCGGTTTCAAAAATATCCCAACTAGGGCGGTTCAATCGCAATGTTGAACAACAGTCCGGGTCAATCTCCACAACGGCAGAGTGATTAAAGCCAGCGCGCTCTAAACCAAGTGCTTGACCACCTACCCCCGCACAAACCTCTACGGAAGTGAATTGCACGATAATGCCCTCGCCGATTCAGTGTTCTCTTTATGTTCTGTTATAGTTGAAAACTCACTAACGGCAATAAACATTTGAGTTTTCAGCACAGAATTATTTTCTGACGCGGCTTCTCTCGAGCCCCACAAATGCCTCTAAAATAGCGCGATTTCCGAGAATCGAAGACAATCGCCGTTCGCGTTCCGAGGCTCCGTTGGCCGACCCAAAATCAAACAAACCCGCGCCGCAGAAGGTGCCGCTCCGCGTCCCGAAGATCCGCGGCCTGCGCAAGTTCTTCCTCGATCTCGACGCGCGGCTCGGGCACTTCTTCTTCACGCATTCGGCGTCGATGCGCGCGCGCTGGGATTCGTTCTCGGCGTTCATGGATCGCTTCCATGTCGCGGGCATCAAGCGGCTGTTCGTCGAGGCGGCGTCGGAAGGCTTGACGCTCGGCACGGCCGGGCTCGTCCTGATGCTCGCGCTCGCGGTGCCGGCGTTCCGCGAAACCGGCGGCGATGACTGGCTGAAGAAGACCGATCTCTCGGTCACCTTCCTCGATCGCTACGGCAACAAGATCGGCGAGCGCGGCACGCGCATCAACGACACCATTCCGCTCGAGGAGCTGCCGGATCATCTGATCAAGGCGACGCTCGCGACGGAGGACCGGCGCTTCTATGAGCATTTCGGCATCGACTTCGCCGGCACCTTCCGCGCGATCGGCGCCAATGCGCGCGCCGGCGGCGTCGTCCAGGGCGGCTCGTCGATCACGCAGCAGCTCGCCAAGAATTTGTTTCTCTCGAACGAGCGCACCATCGAGCGCAAGATCAACGAGGCGTTCCTCGCGCTATGGCTGGAGGCGCGGCTTTCGAAAAAGGAAATTCTCAAGCTCTATCTCGACCGCGCTTATCTCGGCGGCGGCTCCTACGGCGTGGATGCGGCGGCGCAGTATTACTTCAACAAGTCGGCGCGCGACGTGACGCTCGCCGAAGCGGCGATGCTCGCCGGATTGTTCAAGGCGCCGACGCGCTTTGCGCCGCACATGAATCTCGCGGCGGCCCGCGCGCGCGCCAACGTCGTGCTCGATAACCTCGTTGACAGCGGGATGATGACCGAGGGCCAGGTGTTCGGCGCGCGGCGTAATCCGGCGAAGCCCATCGACCGGCGCGACGAGGAAACGCCGAACTATTATCTCGACTGGGCCTACAAGGAAGTCCAGCAGATCGTTGACAAGCTGCCGAAGAACGTCACCGAGCGCGTGTTCGTCGCGCGGACGGGGCTCGATGTGAACATCCAGCGCGCGGCGGAGGCGGCGGTCGAGGATTCGCTGCGGCAGTTCGGCCGCGACTACAACGTGCATCAGGCGGCGATGGTCATCATGGAGCCGAATGGCGTCGTGCGCGCGATGGTCGGCGGGCGCGATTACGGCGAGTCGCAGTTCAATCGCGCGACGGATGCCCAGCGCCAGCCGGGTTCCTCGTTCAAGCCGTTCGTCTACGCGACGGCACTGATGAACGGCTACAAGCCGTCGTCGATCGTGCTCGACGGGCCGATCTGCATCGGCAACTGGTGCCCGCAAAACTACGGCCACTCCTACGGCGGCCCCATGACCCTCACCACCGCCCTCACACATTCAGTCAACACAGTTGCCGTAAGGCTGGCTGAATCCGTCGGGCGGGATAAGATTGTCGCGTTAGTACGCAAGATGGGAATGACGAGCGAGATTAAAATTACTCGACCACTGCCGCTAGGTGCAGTGGATCTCACCGTTCTGGAAATGACGCGCGCATACGCACATTTTGCAAACGGCGGACTCTCGGTCGATTCTCATGCGATTATTGAGATGCACACCCCCAAGGGCGAGCATGTTTGGGGGTGGGAGACGGACGGCAAAAAGCCTGAGAGAGTTTTGCCGGTGCCAGTTGTCGATGGCATCAACACCATGCTGAACAGCGTCGCCGAGAACGGCACCGGCCGGCGGGCGCTGATCGATGGCGTCAAGATCGCCGGCAAGACCGGCACCACAAATGCCTATCGCGATGCGTGGTTCATGGGATTTTCCGGCAATTTCGTCGGCGGCATCTGGATGGGAAATGACGACTATATGCCGACGCGGCGGATGACCGGCGGCTCCCTCCCGGCGATGACCTGGCACAAGGTGATGGCCTATGCGCATCAGGGCGTTGAAATCAAACCGCTACCGGGGGTGAAAAGCGCGCCTGCGCCTGCGATCGACGCCCAGCGCGTCGCCACCGGGCCTAATTTCATCGAGGCTCCGCGGCCCGTCACGCTGTCACAGCGGACTTCGGATCGGCTGCTGCGCCTCGAAAAAACCTTCCGCGACACCGCCGCCACCCGCTCGTCAAGCGGACTGGAATCCCGCAAAACGACGGTGGCCGCAGACGCCGAGAACCGCGATCCCCGGCCACAGTAAGCTAGTATGAATCGAACCCAACCGGCATTTGCTACAGCAGCAAACACTCAGGCTTCGCCGTGCGCATAACCGCAATCCTATTGGCTGTTGCCGTCGGCGTCGTCAGCGGCCTTGGCCTCACCTGGCTCGCTTCAGCGGGCGCGCTCGGTTTCGGCACCGTCAAGATCGGCGCCTGGACGACTTGGCCGAAAAGCGGCACACCCGAAGCCGACCCCTACTCGCGCGCGTTTTACGCGCGTTCCGGCGAACTGCCACTCGGCTCGACCGACGGCATCGCCTTCACCGCCACCGCCGACGATAACGGCGCGGCACTCAACGGCCGTTGCGACATTCACATTGCCGGCCGCATGCCCGCCGCGCGCTTCTGGACGCTCACGCTTTATGACGGCCAAGGCCGCCTGATTGAAAATGCGAGCGAGCGCCACGGTTACACCAGCGCAGAAGTGCTGTGGAAACCCGACAGCCAGATCGAAATCGTGCTCGCGACTCGCGCGCGCGGCGGCAACTGGATTCCGACCGGCGGCCGCGAGCGCGTCAGCGCGGTGCTGCGTTTCTACGACGCGCCGATCGGGTTGACCGGACGCTCCAGCAACACGGTCGAACTGCCCGCCGTTTGGCAGGAGTTCTGCCCATGAGAAGATATCTGCTGCCCGTTCTCGCCGGCCTGGTGCTCGGCGGCATCGTTCATATCGTGACGACGCTCGCGATGCCGCAGCTTGCGCTCGACAATGCCTTCGTGCGCCTCTCCAAACTCGGCCCCGCCAACAGCGTGCAGTTTCTGCCTGACGCCACGCCTGAAGAGGCGATCATCCCGCGCGCGGACCCTGCGTTCATCAATGCCGTTTGCCGTTACAATCTCGACGCCGGCGTGCTCAAAGTCCGCGTTCCCACCAGCGCCGACTACACTTCGGTTTCGTTTTATACGCGCCGCGGCCTTGCCTATTACTCGATCAACGATCATGCGGCGGGGCAGCGCACGATCGAATTGCAGTTGATGACCCCCGCGCAGCGCGCCGCCCTGCCCGAAGATGAAGAGATCACACGGGCCGACCGCCTGATCGTCGAATCCCCGACGACCGAGGGCATCGTGCTGATCCGCGGCTTCGTGCGAGAGCCGGGCAATCGCACGCGGGTGCGCGAGCGCCTCGCCAATGTGAGCTGCGCGCCTGAAAGCTGATTTTTCGGATTTACTTGCGAACGAGAGCGCCGGCCGGTAGCGGCGCGGGCGCCGTTACGCGCGCGAAACGTTCTTCCAGCAGCTTGAGAACGCGCTCCGCCTCCACCGCCGCCGGTGAGGGCGTCATCACTAAAAGCGTTTCGAGCGCAAATCGATAGCTCGCGATGCGTTCGCGAAACCGGCGATAGACTTCGGCAATCAGCACGCGGTTTTCGGCGACGCGCTGCTGTGCGACCTCGATCCGGCCATTGAGCGCGGGGGTGACATAGCGAAAACTTTTCTGCCGCACGCCGTCGGCATCGAGCACGCGCTGCGCCGTCGCGAAGAACGGCCCGACAAGGCCCATGTCGGCGCGGATGTCGTCGATCAGCTGCGCATAACGCGCGCTGTGAGAGCGATAGGCTTTGGCGATCAGGAAGTTGCCGTAGCTCCGCGTGTCATAGACAAGCGGCGCATTCTTGATCAGCGTCCACAGTTCGACAAAATCGACTCCGGCGAGCGTCAGGCGCGAGCGTTCACGCTGCTCGATCGGCAGGATGACGATATAGGCGCGATCGCGCAGCAGTTTCTCATCGTCTGTAAAAGGTGCGGCGGGGACGCCTTGGCCGATGAGATCGAGCCAGCCTTCCTTCAACCAGGGCAGAAATTCATCGGCGAAGGCGCTGTGTTCCGGGCGGCCGTAATCGCCCAGCGGCTCGGCATGCGCGGGCACGCTCACGAGCGTGCAGAGCAGAATTGCGGACAGAGATACGCGCACAGCGATCGATCGCGAGATCAGTGGCGGCGGGCGCGGCGACGGCCGCCGCCCGAACCGCTGCCGTCCGCCGTCGGCAGCGCATTTTCTTCGCCTGGCTTTCTCTCGACCTGCACCACGGGAAGAATAAGAATGGTCGCCTCTTCGCTTTCGAAGACGCTGACGTGCGCGGGCCTTACCCGCTCGATCGGAAATCTGAGGATCATGCTCATATTCGGTCTCCGCCCGAATCATTTCCTCGCAGCGGCGAACCGCCGGTCGAAACCGATTACCCGCCCGCTATGGTTAATGGGGCGTTAACGCACTCGGGTGGCGAAATACCGGCTGGAACAGTCAAGCTAGGCTTTGGCGATGTCGAGGAAATGCCGCCCCGCCCGATCTTCGACTTCGACCACCCAGATATCGGGATCGAATTCGATTTCGCGCGCGATCTTTGTTTCCGCCGCGGCTTCAGGCTCGAACTCCTGCTTGAGCGCCGAAGTGAACAGCCGATCGGCTGGCTTTGCGTCTTCGAACGAAGTCTGCGGCGCCGGCGCATAGAGCGCCGCCGTGCCGTCGAGCTTCGTCACCTTGATGAAGATCGCACCCGCTTCCTCGGCGCCCTTGCGGCGCACGACAGCAAAAGCGCCCTCAAGATGACAGCGCCGCACATAGGCAGAGACCCAGAGTGCGCTCTTCAGGCGCATGACGGTGCTTTCAGGATCAGAATGCGCCGATCAATTCGCGGCGTGGCCGCTATAGGCGGCAAGCTCGCGCAAGAGACGATCGGATACTTCGCCGGTGTGCGGCAAGCCCCGGTCGCTCTCGAACCGGCCAATGGCCGCGCGCGTGTCGGCATCCAGTTCACCGTTGATACGCACCGGGCCATAGCCATAACGCGCGAGTATACGCTGGGCGCTGCCGATCTTCGAGCTCATGATCGGCTGTGCGGCAGGTACCGAAGGCGTAAGCGAGCCGGTGATATCGGAGCGCGAGAGCGCATGGCGGATGCGCTCGAGCAGCGCCTCGCTCGGCTCGCCGGTAACCTTCAAACCGTTTGCCTTCTCGAAATTGCGGATCGCCTGCGCGGCGCGCGGGCCCATGATGCCGTCGACGGCCCCGTCGTAATAGCCTTTGGCGGCAAGCTCGCGCTGGATGTCGAACATGAGGCTTGCGGCCGACCGCTTGGCACTTTCGGGCCGTGCGGGGGGCAACGGCACGGCATTGGTGGGCTTCGGCGCCGCGACGGCGGCCTGCTTTTGCGCAACTGCCGCGGGGCGCGGCGCGCGCTGCATGCCGAGCGCGTTTACGCAAACCAGAACCACCGCGGCCGCGGCAACGCCGCCCGCCAGCAAGTCGGCAAGCCGCATCCGGTTCAGGCGCGGCGCGGGATCCCGCTCCTGCTTCAAACGGCGGCGCGCCTCGAGCGGCTTGCGCGGACGCTTCGATCCGCCCAGCAAATCGCCGAAATTGGGCTCGCGCAACGCGGCCGAGTAATGACCGAGCTCGATGGACTCACGCACGACGTTTCTTCCTCTTGTATTCCTGGCCGGCGTAGGCGGAAGGGAATGCCTCGACGGTGTTTTCGGATTTTGGCGGCTGCGCCTTGCAGACGAGCGGCAAAAGCACCGTAATGCGCGTGCCCTCGCCAAGACGGCTTTCGATCTTCAGGCGGCCGCCGTGCAGATCGACAAGACCTTTGACGACCGACAGGCCAAGACCCGTGCCCTCGTAAGGCCGGTTGTACGAAGCCGCCGCCTGAAAGAACGGGTTGCCGATCTGCTTGAGATCGGACTCGGAAATGCCGATGCCGCTGTCGGAGACGACGAGCGCGAAGCTGTCCTGCTCGCGGCGGCCGGCCAGAATGATCGAGCCGCCGCGCTCGGTGAACTTGATCGCATTCGACAGGAGGTTGATCGTGATCTGGCGGATCGCGCGTTCGTCCGCAACCAATTCGGGCAGATCCGGTGCGATCTCGGTCGAGAGTGCGACGCCGGCCTGTTCGGCACGAAGCGCCATCATCTCGCGGCAGCCCTCCAGCATCTCGCCGGCCTTGAAAGCAGCCGGAGCAATCGTGAAGTGACCGGTCTCGATCTGCGCGACGTCGAGAATTCCGTTCACCACCGAGAGAAGGTGCTCGCCGCTTTCGCGGATCAGGCGCGCGTAATCGCTGCGCTGGGCGGCGCCGATCTTGAGCGCATGCTCGCCGGCCAGCATCTCGGAGAAGCCGATGATGGCGTTCAACGGCGTGCGCAATTCGTGGCTGACCGTCGCGAGAAAACGGCTCTTGGTTTCGTTGGCGCGCATCGCTTCGATCTGCGCCGTTTCGATCGCGATCTCGTCGCTCTTGCGCCGCGAGACATCGGCGGTGACGCCGATCACCTGCTGACCGTGAACGTGATAGCGCGTCTCGACCCAGATATAAGAAGGCATCGTCACCGCGCCCTCGCCGGCGCGCGGGCCGCGGCGCAGGCGATATTCGATCGCCGAAGGCTTGCCGGTCGCGGCCGTTTCGGCGATGGCCTTCAGGAACATCGGCCGGTCGGCGATATGCACGCGGTCGAAGAAAGCGTGGCTCGTCAGCTCGCAGGCGGGAACCCCGAGCAGCTTTTCGGCGACGGGCGAAGCGAAGCTCACGGCGCCGTTTCGGGCATGGCTCGTCACGAGATCGCGGGCATGTTCGGCAACAAGCCGCAGGCGGGCATCGGCCGCGGTTTCGACGGGATTCTTGTTGATCGCGCTCAGCGCGATCATGCCCATATAGAGTGTCGCGGAAATCGTGCTGAAAATCAGCGGATCGACGAACGTCACCGGCACGAGCGCGGGCGCAGGCAGGAGGTCGAAGATGCCGAGCAGCGCAACGGCGAGCGCGGTCATCGCGGCGATTGCCGCCGCCGCCAGCGCGGTGCGGCGCGAAGCGTGCAGCGCAGGCTCGAACGGAATGACGACCAGCCAGGGCAGGATGAACGAATGGCTGCCGCCGGTGAAGATCGCGATGGATCCGACCATCAGCGCGAAGATGATTGCCGACAAGAGGTGCGCGCGCTCGAAATTGCCGGTGCAGGAAATCAGCCAAACCAGCGCGAGCGGCAGCGTGAACCAGGCATAACCGATGATCTCGATCAGACCGGGCGCGCCGAAGAGAGCAAGATGCGCCGGGAGAACCGCGATCGCCGCGATACCCGCGAACAGACGGGCGGCGATGAAATTGCGCTGCGCGAGCAGCATCCGGCGATCTTCACGGGCCAGCGGATGTACGAGGCCCTCGAGATAGGCGTTGACCGGTTCGAGAATGCTGCTTGTCACTGACTGCTGCGTCGCGCTTCTTTTCGGCGCGCCGCCCCCTTCCTGTAAGACCGGATGGTGACAAAGGCCGCTTAAATGAAAGCTAAGCTGGTGACAGAAAGCCGCAGGAATTCGCGATTCGGCACCCCGCATTTCCGCCGCTCACAGAGGAGATGAAAGGTATGGTGAACAATTCCTTTCCAACGGCGGCCGAATGCGGCGGAAAACCGGCGTTAGCCATTCCGGCCCCTGCCCGCCAAGGACGCGCGTCGTTTCGAGGACGTAAAAAAGATCGCTCGGATTTTATGAAAATTCGCGGCGAATTTGCCGACAAAGCCGAACGGTTCTTTCAGGCGGTCCATGTAGGTTGCAAGCTGAACGCGGAGAACAACAAGCCGCGTCGAGGCATACAGGGACGTCATGTTCTTCTTGTTGCGAGTGGCATTCTGGCTGTCGATCGTCATCATTCTTCTGCCGTCGGGCGCGGAGAAGAAGGCGGATCAGCAGGCCATGGTGAGCCCGATGGAAGCGCTCGGCGCGGCGCAGGCCGCCGTCGAGGACGTGAGCGGCTTCTGCGGTCGCAAACCGGAAGCCTGCGAGATCGGCTCGCAGGCGTTGCAGAGCTTCGGCCAGAAGGCGCAGATCGGCAGCAAATATCTCTACGAATTTCTCTCCGACCGTTTTGGCGAGTCGCATTCGGATAAAGTGACCGGCACGATCAGCGAGCGGCCGGGCCGCCAGACGCTGACCCCTGCCGATGCGGTGCCCGCCTGGAAGACGCCTTCCGCCGCTCCCGCCGAACGCCGCCCGGTTCCGCTGCCGCCGCGCCGGCCTGTCTGACCGCTTTATATAAGCCCAAGCGACGGTTGCACCGCCGCGATTTCCTCGCCATATCAGTGGCAGGAAATGGCCATGAATATCGAGCAGATCATCGACGATTTCGACGTCCTGGATAATTGGGACGATCGCTATCGTTATGTCATTGAACTCGGCCGCAAGCTCGCGCCGCTGCCGGACGCCGACCACAACGACAAGAACAAAGTGCTCGGCTGCGCGAGCCAGGTCTGGCTGACCAGCGAGATCAAACCCGGCCCCGACGGGCCGGTCATGGAATTTCTCGGCGACAGCGACGCCCATATCGTCAAAGGTTTGATCGCCATTTTGCTCGCGCTTTATTCCGGCCAGGCGGCGCGCAAGATCCTCGAGACCGATGCGATCGAGGTCTTCAAGAAACTTGGCCTCGGCGAGCACCTCACACCGCAACGCTCGAACGGCTTCCGTTCGATGGTCGAGCGTATGCGCGCCGATGCCGAAGCGGCGCTTGCGGCCGCCTAACTTCCATTCATGCTTGGTCTTGCATCGGGCGCGCGCCAATAACGCGACGGGCTGCGCGCGGGCCCGCGAGCTTCTGCCCGGATGCCGTAATGGCGAGCGAGGCGATCGAGCGCGAGCCCGAGCACGACCTTGGCCGTGCGCTGCGGCCAGCCGCGTTCGCGCTCGACGGTTTCAAGGCCCTTCAGGAAGCAGCAGACATCGAGCAGCAGTCCGGCGAATTCCGGGCCGACGACTTCCAGCGTCATGCTGACACGCTCTTTGGCGGCAAGCACGGTGTCGCTGAAAGCAGCCGCGCTCCCCCCGTTTGCGCGCCTGCCCTGCGCAATCGGCGCTTCCCAGTTCGAGGTGACGCGCGGCGTGAGTCCGGCGCGGGTAAAATCGGCGCGCAACCGCTCGCCAGCCTGAAATTGCGCGGCATCGATCAACGGCTTGCCGCTTGGGCCGCGCCGCCGCGCGAGCCAGGCGAGCGGGCTCTCCGCTTCATCGACCAGAATTGCATCGATCGGATCATTGCGAATGCGCTCGCGGGGAACGATGCCGCCGTGCTGCCTGAGGAAAGGTTCGCTCGCGGCCGAACGCCGGGCGAGATGCGCATGACCTTCCTCGGTGAGCACGATCCGGTCTTCTATTCGCAGGATCAGATTTGCGTTTGCAAGCTCGGCCAGCCGCGCGGGCGGAACCGAAATCACGCCCCGGCGATTCTCGCATGAAAGCCGGCGCTTGCCGGTGATGCGGCATCGCGCCTCGCCGCCCTGCAAAAAGCGTAAAATGCGCAGCGCTTCGTCCTGTTCCCGGCCTCGTAACTGCTTTGCGCTCATGCCAACACCTCACGGTCGAGGCGGCGGGCGATACGGGCCGCCAGCGCAAGCTCCGCGATCATCTCGTCGAAGCTGCGCTCGTCGCGCAGATCTTCGATACGCCCGCAACCATGCGCGACCGTCGAATGATCGCGGCCGAAACAGCGGCCGATCGTGGCCAGCGGAATGCCAAGCGCAACATGCGCAAGATACATCGCGACCTGCCGGGCATGTGCGGCCTTGGGCGAACCGCGCGTTTTGGCCAGCACATTCGCGAGCGGCACATCGAGCGCATCGGCCGCGAGCATTGCGGCGAGCGAACAGGCTTCGGCGTTGTCGCGTTCGCCGGCATCCGGAACTGCGAAGAACGATTCGGGGTGATTTTGCTGCTGACAGGGCTGCTGTTGATAGGGGGACGATACGGGTACTGGCCTCAACTCGAAAAATTGCATTGCGCTTCCTCTGCTTGTAGGAATTTTTACTTACGTCATTTTGGCAGAAATGAAGCCGCTGGGGATAAGAAACGGAGGATTTTTTATCGCCGGCGATTTCCGCACGGGATCAAAGGTTTATATTCTTAGCACGCATTTTGACCGCCGAACCTGCGGCAAAAAACCTCGCGGGACTTATCCCCAGCCTCCGCCGTGCGGCGATATTCGCGCTCCACATAGGAGTATTTTCATGCCGTTTATCGACGCCAAGAACAACCCCACCGCCCGCGATTGGGGCCGCACGCGCGGCATTCGCGCAATTCGTTTTGCCGACAACCGCGAGGAATGCGAAAAAAGGCTGGCGGCCTTCGGCCTGTTCGCCCGCACGCTCGACGCCAGTAGCACTCCGGCTTTCGCGTTGCGCATTGCCCGCGCGCTCCGCGCCGAGCGGCGCGCCGCACAAGGAAAAGGCTCCGGCTACGATCCGATGCGGCATCTCGTGCTTGCACGGCTTGACCGGCGGCTCAGGCGCAGCGCGCCGAAAAGCGGCGCGCCAACTGCATTGTAGAGCGGCTGGCAATCCCGTAACCTCGGAGTCGCGCACTTCTCACAATCTCGTGCGCGACCTCGTCTTGCTGGCGAGCGTGCGAATTCATATTTTCGGCGAGCCGATCGTTCAGGAGAAAAACAATGAACAATAACCGCCCTGCCAGCAATCCGCCCGCCGATACGCCGCCCGCCAAGGTGATAAAGAGCGACGCCGAATGGCGTTCGCTGCTCACGCCGCAGGAGTATTACATCACCCGTCAACACGGCACCGAGCCGCCGTTCACCGGCCCCTATCTCAACGAAAAGCGCAGGGGCATCTATGTCTGCATCAGCTGCGGCAACCCGCTGTTCGACTCCGAGACCAAATACGATTCGCGCTCGGGCTGGCCGAGCTTCTACGCGCCGCTGACAAAGCAAGCGGTCGAAGAGCATACCGATTCTTCGCACGGCATGCGCCGGACCGAAGTGCGTTGCGCCGCATGCGAAGCGCATCTCGGGCATGTCTTCGATGACGGCCCGAAGATCACCGGGCTGCGCTACTGCATGAACGGCACCGCCCTCAAGCTGAAGCCCAGCGAGGGCTAGGATGGCGCCGAAGCCGAAAAAGCGCGGCTCGCAAGCGAAGCCACGCAAAGCAAAGAGCAAAGCAAAGAGCACACCAAAGCGCCGCACGGGGCCAAAACAGCCGCCTCGTGCGGCGGCTTCCCCGCTCTCGCGCATCGTTCACGGCGTAACGCTCGCCGACGATTACGCCTGGCTGCGCGACGCGAACTGGCGCGATGTCGTTCGCGATCCTTCGAAGCTCGATCGCAAGATCCGCGCCTATCTCGAGGCGGAAAACCGCTATGCCGATGCGGCGTTCAAGCCATCGGCGAAGCTGCGAAAGCTTCTGCAAAAGGAAATGCGCGGCCGCATCAAGGAAAACGACGCTTCCGTGCCCGCGCGCGACGGCGCCTACGCTTATTTTGCGCGCTACCGGAAGGGCGGCCAGCATCCGCTGATCTGCCGGATGCCGAGCGGCGGCGGCCGCGAGGAAATCCTGCTCGACACTGACAAGCTCGCGAAAGGGCACGCCTATTTTCATCTCGGCGAGACGGATCACTCGCCCGATCACAAGCTGCTTGCCTGGTCGGTGGACGATGCCGGGTCCGAGTTCAACAAGGTTCGCCTGCGCGATCTTGCAACCGGCAAGGATCTTGCCGACGAGATTCGAGATACAACCGGCGGCGTTGTCTGGGCCAATGACAGCCGCGGTTTCTTTTACGTCTGGCTCAATAACGATCATCGCCCCGAAAAGGTTTTCTTTCATGCGATCGGCACGCCGCAGAGTGCCGACAAGCTGATTTATCGCGAAGCCGACAAGGGCTTCTTCGTCAATGTCGGCAAGCTGCAGGCCGGCCGTTATGGCGTGATCTCCTGCGGCGACAGCGAGACATCCGAGAGCCGGTTGCTCGACCTCGATAAACCGCTGGCGAAGCCCGTGCTTGTCGAGCCGCGCAAGGTCGGTATCCGCTACAGCGTCGAGCACCATCCTTCGCTCGCGGGCGAAGCGAAGCTCTTTATTCTAACCAATGCCGACGACAGCGAAGACTTCAAGCTGATGCTCACGCCGCTGCAGGCACCCGGCCGCGCGAACTGGCAGGATCTCGTCCCGCACCGCCCCGGCGTCATGATCCTCGACATGAATGTGCTCCAGGACTGGCTGGTGCGTCTCGAACGCAGCGAGGGCCTGCCGCGCATCGTGATCCGCAACCTGACGACGAATGATGAGCACGAGATCGCGTTTCCGGAAGAAGCCTATTCGCTCGGCATGAGCGGCGGCTACGAATTCGCGACCGACAATTTGCGCTTCTCCTATTCGTCAATGACGACGCCGAGCGAGGTGTGGGATTACGACATGCGCAAGCGCACGCGCGAATTGCGCAAGCGCCAGGAAGTGCCGTCGGGTCACGATCCGAAGCGCTACGTCACGCGCCGTATCTTCGCGCAGGCGCCGGACGGCGAGACGATTCCGATTTCGCTCCTGCACCTGCGTAAATTGCCGCGCAACGGCATGGCGCCCTGCCTGCTTTACGGATACGGCGCCTATGGCATTTCGATGCCGGCTTCCTTCAGCAGCAACCGGCTTTCGCTCGTCGATCGCGGCTTCGTCTATGCGATCGCGCATATCCGCGGCGGCACCGAAAAAGGCTGGCGCTGGTATCGCGAGGGCAAGCTCGCGAACAAGAAAAATTCCTTCACCGATTTCATCGCGGCGGCCGAACATCTTTGCAAGATGCGGTTCACCTCGCGCGACCGCCTCGTCGCGCAAGGCGGCTCGGCCGGCGGCCTGTTGATGGGCGCGGTCGCCAATCTGCGGCCGGATCTGTTCAAGGGCGTGATCGCCGAAGTGCCCTTCGTCGATGTCCTCAACACGATCCTCGACGACACGCTGCCGCTCACGCCGCCCGAATGGTTCGAATGGGGCAACCCGATCACCGACATCGAAGCGTTCCGGCGCATCCAGAGCTATTCGCCCTACGATAACGTGACG
Organism: Xanthobacteraceae bacterium; assembly: GCA_035556215.1. Taxonomy (GTDB): domain Bacteria; phylum Pseudomonadota; class Alphaproteobacteria; order Rhizobiales; family Xanthobacteraceae; genus Palsa-892. Next base: position 17,277 of record DATMFI010000004.1, read on the forward strand.
GCGCAGGATTATCCCGCGATGCTCGTGCTCGCCGGACTCACCGATCCGCGCGTCACCTATTGGGAGCCCGCGAAATGGGTGGCGAAGCTGCGGGCGAAGAAAACGGACAGCAACCCGCTTTACCTGCGCACCAATATGGATGCCGGCCACGGCGGTGCGGCGGGGCGCTTCGACAGGCTTGAGGAAGTCGCGCTGACTTACGCTTTCGCGCTCAAAATAACCGGCGTCGCCTAAGCCTTAACGCGAAGGCCGCGGCGCGCCGAAATCGACGTCGGCGTCGTCGGCCGTCTGGTTGACGTGCTCCTGCAACTCCTCGATCGAGGCGAAGCGCACGGTACCGATCGGCAATTCGGCTTCGATCGAGCCGTCGGTATAGAGCGTATAGGCCATGCCGCCGATGATGCCGGAGCGGACGACGGTGCTGGATTGGCCCGCGCTGCTGTTGTTGCCGCGCGCGGGCGGCGGGGGCGGCGGCGGTGTGTCGGCGTAATCGTCTTCATAAGCGGGTTGGCGCTCGACGGTGGAGCGCAAGCGCTCGCGGGCGCGTTCCGCCGGCGTCGCCGGACGCGGGGGCACACGCGCTTCGCTGCGCGGCGCTTCGGTCTCGCCAAACCGCGCGCGCGGACGGCGCGGCTCAACCTCGAAGGCTTCCTGGCCGGCGCGTTCGAGCGGCGCAGGCTCCTTCTTCTCGTCGCGGTTCGGCAATTCGCGGCCTGACAATTCGCGGCCGAGCGGCGGCGGCTCGCGGCGGGATGAAGACGGAGACGGCGGTGCGGCCTCACGCCGGGCCGTTGGCGACGAATTGCGGGAGACGGGCGGCGCAGCTGCGGGCGCCGGAGCCGGCGCTGTGCGCGCGGGTTGCGGAGCGGCTTCTGCAACCGCTTCACCGGACACCGCCAGCATGTCGATGCGGTCGGAAAGTTCGCGCAGCGCACGCAGGACAAAGCCGATACCCACCAGCAAAAAGCCGCCGACCAGCCCGACCGCCCCGCTCTGGATCAGTGCGGTGCCAAGACCAAGGCCGAGAATCCAGGATGGCGCGCCGGCCGCGATCGAGCCAATTCCCGCCAGCGCCAGGATAAAACCTAAAACGATGAGTGCCTGTGGCATACGCTCTCGCAAAAACGAAAAACGATCGACAAACCCAAGGTAACGATCTTCACCCACACTTCGTTCCTTTGCAAACCAGCCAAACCTAAGAGAATCAAGGGTTCGGGTTGTGCGCGAAGGATGAGAAGCGTAATTTCCCGCTATGCCTTTCCGGCCATCCGTCGAGCGAAACGCCGTACGCGGGGGCCACAGCCAAAACTGGCGTTAAAGAGGAGCTTGCTACCATGTCTTTCACGTTGCCCGATTTGCCCTACTCGCACGACGCATTAGCGCCGTATATGTCGAAGGAGACCCTCGAGTATCATCACGACAAGCATCACCTCGCCTACGTCAATAACGGCAACAATCTTCTGAAGGGCAGCGGCCTCGAAGGCAAGTCTTTGGAAGAAATCGTCAAAGGTTCTTTTGGAAAAAACCCCGGCCTCTTCAACAATGCCGGCCAGCATTACAACCATTTGCATTTCTGGAAGTGGATGAAACCCAAAGGTGGCGGCAAGATTCCGGGCGAGCTCGAAAAGCGCATCGTCTCGGATCTCGGCTCGGTCGATAAGATGAAGGAAGAATTCATCCAGGCCGGCACCACGCAGTTCGGCTCCGGCTGGGCGTGGCTTGCGATCAAGGACGGCAAGATCATCGTCAGCAAAACCGCGAACGGCGAAAGCCCGCTCGTGCACGGCGCAACGCCGATCCTCGGCGTCGATGTCTGGGAACACTCCTATTACATCGATTATCGCAACCGCCGCCCCGACTACCTCAAGGCGTTCGTCGAGAACCTGGTGAACTGGGAATACGTCGCCGAACTCGCCGCCAAGGCGTAATCGCGAAACTCAAAATCGCACCATGCAGCCGCCGAAAGGCCGGAAATATCGTAATCGGCCTTCCCCGGCGGCTCTAAACCACTGATCATGCAGCGCAATAAATATATTGCGCTGCATGGGTTCCCCCTTGCGGCAGGCACAAATCCAGCCCCAAATTGTGCCTAAGAAAGCGCCATCGGCAGCGGCGGCCGATAGGCATCTGAGATAAGCCGCGGTTCGGGGTTATCGACTAGCTACATGCTTACGTTTCGCCGCTTTGCGCGCCTTGACGCCGCGCCGCTCGATCTTGCGGCCTGCGCGGTCCTTTGTGTTGTCTCGGCGATCGCCCTTTCGACCTTCCGCGACTACGGCCTCGGCTGGGACGATTACGCGCACTCGCAATATGGCGAGATGCTTTACTCGTATTATTCCTCCGGCTTCACCGATCTTCGGGCCTTCCATTTCGTCAACCTGCAATATTACGGCGGCGGCTTCGACATCGTCGCGACGGTGCTCGGCAAAATTCTGCCGCTCAGCATGTTCGACACCCGGCGGCTGCTCGGCGCAATCGTCGGCATTCTCGGCATGGTGGTGGTGTGGCGAACGGCGCGCCGGCTTGGCGGCGCAGTATTTGGCGGCCCGGAATCCGGGCCGCTCGCCGGGCTGGTCGCGCTTTTGCTGATCGCGACCGCCGCCCCCTATTACGGCCACATGTTCGTAAACGCCAAGGACACGCCTTTCGCGGTGGCGATGATCTTCCTGATCTACGCGCTGGTGCGCGCCTTCGACGAATATCCGAAGCCGCGCGTTTCGACGATCGTGATCTTCGCGCTTGCGCTTGGCCTCACCGTCGGCACCCGCATCATCGGCCTGATTGCCGCAGCCTTCGCCGGCATCGGCCTTCTCTTTCTGGCCGCAGGCGAATGGCGCGAGCAAGGCTTGCGCCCGGCGCTCTCGCGCGCGCTGCATTTTTGCGGCTGGCTCGCGCTCGCTTTGCCGCTCGCTTATGCCGTGATGGGCCTGATCTGGCCGTGGTCGGTGCGCGCGCCGCTCAACCCGATTCACGCGCTCGAATATTTCTCGCACTTCTGGGAGAAGCCGTGGCGCGAAATGTATGACGGCGTGCCGACGCCGATCCTCGACATGCCGCGCACTTATCTACCGAAGCTTTGCTTCCTGAAATTCCCCGAAATCTTCATCGGGCTCGCGCTTGCGGGCGCCGCCGGCGCAATCGTCGCTTCGGTGCGCGGCGCGATGGCGCCCAAACGCCGCGCGCAACTGATGCTCGTCGTCGCGGCGGCGATCCTGCCGATCCTGCTCGCGGTCGTCACCAAGCCGGTGCTCTATAACGGCATGCGGCACTTCCTGTTCGTCTCGCCCGCTTTCGCGGTGCTCGGCGGGCTTGCGGCGGCCTATATCTACCGGCTGCTGAAGCAATACCGTTTCGGATTTGCTGTGAGCGCCGCGGCGGTTTTCGCCGCGCTGATCGGCTGGACGACGGCCGACCTCGTGCGCATCCATCCCTATCAATATGCGCTTTTCAATCATGCCGCGGGCGGCATGCAGCGCGCCGCGCAGCGCTACATGACCGACTATTGGGGCCTCGGCTTCAAGGAAACGGCGAACGCGATGATCGAACGCCTGCAGCGGGAGCGCTGGCCGGAAGATCGCAAATGGCGCGTCGCCGTCTGCGGCCCGCCGGCGAGCGCAACGATCGAGCTTGGGCCGCATTTCGTGACGAGCCTCGATGCCGCCGGCGCCGATTTCGCGATCTCGCTCGGCACGTTCTATTGCGCGCAACTCGATGCGCCGGTGCTCGCCCAGGCCGAGCGCGAGGGCGTCGTGTTCGCGCGCGCCTACGATCTGCGCGGCCGCCATTACACCTCGACCTGGGTGCCCGAACCGCCGATCACCACCGACATCGCGAGCGCCGGCCACAAGGCCAGCACGTTCTGGCACGAATAAGAGCGAACCAACGCCTTGAACTCCGCGCCCGGGTGTTACCCCGTCCGGAGCATTGGTGAGGGACCGGAGCGCCGCCTGGCGCAAACGGGCCTTCGTGACTTCCTCCTTGCGGAGGAAGCGGGCGCTTTGCGGCGCTCCGGCGCGAACAAGTTTACGCAGATCGCGCAAACCCATTCTTTCGGCGATTTTTCGCCCGGGGACCGCACTTCCGGGTGCCGGTTACTTTGGCAAATTGCCTGGCGACCTCGGGGAAGGCTTCGCGCGCGGCGTCGCCGCCGGCGCAAAGGCACTTCAACCGTGCCGCGGACGGGATCTCCCCGCCCAAACCGGTACCACGTCCAGCCGCGAAGGCAGCGGGCCTCTATTACCCGCGGACGGTTACCTGGGGCGTCCCGGTGGCAAGGTTACGAGCCCTGCCAGCGAGCGCCGGCTCCGCCCGCATGCAAGCACGTCTGCAGACATGCCCCTCTTGGGCGAAGCACTAATGAATATAATCCTATTATGGAAAATGTCAAGCGGTGTTTCCGCTCGCCACGCCAGCACCCGTGCCCGCGCTTGCCGGGCGTGACGCGACAAACCGCTTCACGCGCAGCGCCAAAAGCCCGGCCCAAAAGCCCGGCGCCAAAAGCCCGGCGCGGAGCGCATGCGGCCATGCACGCCACGCAGTTGGCTCGCCTGCCCGCCTCTGTCACATTCGCATGAACAGCGGAACACAAATCGAGGAGCGCCCATGCCCGCCCGCGCCTATGTCTTCGACGCCTACGGTACCTTGCTCGATGTCCACGCGGCGATCGGCAAGCACCGCGACAAGGTCGGCGCGGATGCGGCCGCCTTCTCCGAGCTGTGGCGAACCAAGCAGATCGAATACAGCTGGACGCATTCGCTGCTCGGGCACTATGTGCCGTTCTGGACCTTGACCGAACGCGCGCTCGATTTTTGCCTTGCCAAGTTTCCGGGCGTCGATCGCGCGCTCAAGCCTGTGCTGCTCGCGGCCTACAAGGAGCTTGGCGCCTATGCCGATGCGCGGCCTTGCCTCGAGGCGCTGCGCAAGCGCGGCATCAAGACGGCGATCCTGTCGAACGGCTCGACCGAAATGCTGCAAAGCGCGGTCGAGGCCGCGAAGTTCACCGATGTGCTCGACTTCGTGCTTTCCGTCGATGAGATCAAAAGCTTCAAGCCGGGCCGTGCGGTCTATCAGATCGCGGTGGACAGGCTGGGCGTTGCCGCCGCCGACATCGCTTTCGTTTCCTCGAACCGCTGGGATGTCGCGGGCTCGGCCAATTTCGGCTTCAAGCCGATCTGGGTGAACCGCGCCGGCAACCCGGACGAGTATCCGGACTTCCAGCCGGTGAAAGTGGTGAAAAGTTTGAGCGAGGTCGAGGGCGCGGGGATCTGATCGTCTCCGCCGTCATGCCCGGCTTTGTGCCGGGCATCCGCGCCTTGGCAGCGCGATCTCATTTTGATCAGACTCTCAGGCGAGGCGTGCGCTAGCGCGCCAATTCCGCCAGCACCCGCACCCAGCTGCGCGCGCCCTTGTGGAACGAGAGCAGGTTGTATTTCTCGTTCGGCGAATGGATGCGGTCGTCGTCAAGGCCGAAGCCGATCAGCAGGGAATCCATGCCGAGATCGCGCTTGAACGAGCCGACGATCGGGATCGAGCCGCCGGAGCCCTTGAGCACCGCTTCCTTGCCCCATTCCGCTTTCAGCGCGACGCGCGCCTTTTGCAGATAGGGCGACGACAGCGGCAGTTGCAGCGCCGGGCTTGCGCCGTGCGAATGGAATTCGGCCTTGAAGTCCGCCGGCAGGCGCTTGCGGACGAACTCGCGAAAACCCGCCTGCACCTTCTCGGGGCTCTGGCGGTTGACCAGGCGGAACGAGACCTTCGCATGCGCCTTCGACGGGATCACCGTCTTCGAGCCCGGGCCGGTATAGCCGCCCCAGATGCCGTTCACATCGCAGGTCGGCCGCGCCCACATCTGCTCGAGGATATTGTGGTTGGCTTCGCCCGCCGCGCGCGTCTGGCCGATCTCCGCGAGATATTTGCGCGCGTCGAAATCGAGCCGGTTCCACTGCGACTGCAATTCGGGCGCAAGATCGTTCACCCCGTCATAAAAGGCCGGGATGACGATGCGGCCCTGCTCGTTGTGCAGGAGGCCGAGCACGCGGCCAAGCGCATGGATCGGGTTGAGCGCGGGGCCGCCGAACAGGCCCGAATGGAGATCGCGGTTGGGGCCGGTGACGGTGACTTCCTCGAGCACGAGGCCGCGCAGCATCGTCGTGATGGCGGGCGTCGCCGTGTCCCACATATCGGTGTCGCAGACGAGCGCGACATCGGCTTTGAGTTCCTTCTTGTGCTTGTCGAGAAAAGGCTTGAGCGACGGGCTGCCCGTCTCCTCCTCGCCTTCCAGCATGACACTGACCGAAAGCGGCAATTTGCCTTCGGCTTTGATGTAAGCGCGGCAGGCCTCGATGAAGGTCATCAACTGGCCCTTGTCGTCGGCGGTGCCGCGGCCGACGATGCGCTTGATGCCGCCCTCCTCGACCATGCGGGGCTCGAACGGCGGCGATTGCCACATCTCCAAGGGATCCGGCGGCTGCACGTCGTAGTGGCCATAAAAGAGAACGTGCGGCTTGCCGTCCCCGGCGCCGTAATGGCCGATCACCATCGGCAGGCCGTTTGTGGCTCGCACATCCGCCCTGAAACCGAGATCGGAAAGCTCGCGCGCGAGCCAGGCCGCGGCCTGCTCGCAATCGCCGCGATGGGCAGGATCGGTGGAGATGCTTGGAATTTTCAGGAGCGCATAGAGCCGCTCGATACTCTGGTCGAGGCCGCTGTCGAGCGCCTCGAGAACACTGCCTGGGTTCGCGTCGTTGAGATTTCCGGCCACCGTGCCGCGTCCTTTCACGCCGTTCTCGCCACTTCGATCGCCTAGCGCTCCGGCGCGCTGATGGCGGAAGCTCCGCTCTGGCGATGGATACGGCGGGCCCGCTGCAGGATCGAACCAATCCGGCGATAGAGCAAGCGCGGCGAAACCGGCAGCCCGACGACGGCACGATAGCCGGCGTTGTGGGCCTCATGCACGAGGACGCGCGAGGTATCGGCGGAAAGCAGGATCCCCGGCGTGCTGTCGCCGAGCAACGGGTTGGGCAGCACTTTCTTGCCCTGCTCGCGGGCGAGATCGTCGAAGCCGCGGCCATCGACAACGATGAGATCGGCCGCGCGCTCATGAGCGATGGCCCTGGCATCCGGCAGCGTACCGGCCGCGAGAATTTGCAAGAGACCGAGCTCTCCGAGGCCTTTGCAGACAACGTCGCGATGACGCGCGTCAGCGTCGAGAATGATAATGCGGGCAGCGGGCAGGAATCGCATTACAATTTCCTTACAGGCTTCGCGAAAAAAAATCACCCGATGGATGAGCGAGAGTAATATTGCGTTGCAAGAAAATGAGTCGTGCATCTGTCATTCGCGTGTCATTGGCGACGATTTTGGTAGGGATTTGCGACTTTCGGATAGCGCAACGAATGCACCGCAGCGCTTTCCATGCGCGCAGCAAATATCAGCCCTGCGCCGGCGCGCGCGGAGCGCCGCCGAGGCGGGCGTAGGACGCCGTACCTATCGTTTGGCTAGCGTTTCAGGCCGCCGAGAATGCCGCGCACGATCGCGCGGCCGACCTGGGTGCCGACCTGACTGGCGACCGAGCGGGCGACCTGCTTGACGACGACCTCGCCGGTGGACATGCGGCGCGACTTGCCGCCGCCGAAAAGACCGCCGAGCACGCTGCCGATCAATCCGCCGCCGCTGCTGCCGCTTTCGGCCTTGCTGTCTTCCGGCGGCGCGGCCTCCGCCGCTTTTTTCTGCAGCATCTCATAGGCGGACTCGCGATCGACCGCCTCATCATACTTGCCGCGCACCGGGCTTGCCGAGATGATCGAACGGCGCTCCGCAGGCGTCACCGGCCCGACGCGGGCGGATGGCGGGCGGATCAGCGTCTGCTGAACCATCGCCGGCACGCCGTTGCCTTCGAGGAAGGAGACGAGCGCCTCGCCTTTGCCGAGTTCGGTGATGACGCGTTCAGTATTGAGCTTCGGGTTGGGCCTGAAGGCCTGGGCCGCGGCTTTGACGCCCTTCTGCTCGGCCGGGGTATAGGCGCGCAGCGCATGCTGAACCCGGTTGCCGAGCTGCGCGAGCACCGTCTCGGGCACGTCGACGGGGTTTTGCGTCACGAAATAGACGCCGACGCCCTTCGAGCGGATCAGGCGGACGACCTGCTCGATCTTCTGCAGGAGCACCTTCGGCGCTTCATCGAACAGAAGGTGCGCTTCATCGAAGAAGAAGACGAGCTTCGGCTGGTCGGGATCGCCGACTTCCGGGAGCTGCTCGAACATCTCCGAGAGCAGCCACAGGAGGAAGGTCGCGTAGAGCCGCGGATTGTTCATCAGCTTGTCGGCGGCGAGGATATTGATGTAGCCGCGCCCCGAACGGTCGGTGCGCATGATGTCCTTGATGTCGAGCGCGGGCTCGCCGAAGAACTTGCCGCCGCCCTGGTTCTCGAGCACGAGGAGCTGGCGCTGGATGGCGCCGATCGTCGTCGAGGAAACGTTGCCGTATTTGGTGGTCAGCGTCGAAGCCTGCTCGGCGACATGCGCGAGCAGCGCCTGCAGATCCTTGAGGTCCAGAAGCAGAAGGCCCTCATCGTCGGCGACGCGGAAGGCGATGTTGAGCACGCCTTCCTGTGTGTCGTTGAGATTCATTATGCGCGAGAGCAGGAGCGGCCCCATCTCGGAGATCGTCGCGCGGATCGGGTGGCCCTGCTCGCCGTAAAGATCCCAGAACACGACCGGAAACTGGTCGGGCTCGTACTTGATGCCGACCTCCTGCGCGCGCTTGAGCAGAAAATCCTTGCCTTCGCCCGGCTCGGCCACGCCCGAGAGGTCGCCCTTGATATCGGCGGCGAACACCGAGACGCCGGCGCGCGACAAACCTTCGGCGAGCACCTGCAGCGTCACCGTCTTGCCGGTGCCGGTCGCGCCGGTGACGAGGCCGTGGCGGTTGGCGAGGCGCAGCGTAAGGTACTCGGGCTGCACGCTCATGCCGACAAACACCTTGCCGTCGACGTCGCCGCCGCTCGCCGCGGGCGCGGAGGCCGCGCCGGTACCGGCACGCTTCGCCGCTGCGGATTTCGCGGGTGCGGATTTCGATGCTGCTTTTTTTGCCATCGCTGCCCTTGGTGACTGACCCATGGTGAAGCCGGGTGCATATTCTTATAGGGGGTCCGGCGCTGCCGTACTACTCCCCTCAACCGCCAACTTTAGCGATGTGGCAAGGCCAAAAAAAGTATTTTTCAAGCGCCCTTGAGATTCCAAAAATCATTCGCGCATAATCCATCCCCCGGTCCCGGCCGGTTTCCAGTTCGTTCGATGTGTAATGTCGTTCGTTCGTGTGCGTAGCCCGCGTCCCGAATGAAGACTGCTTTTGTGTGAGGCCTGCGATGTCCTACCCCATCAGCAAAATCCCGAACATGGACGCCGCTATCGCCGCCAAGCTCAAGGCGCAAAGGATTCGGACAACAGCAAAGCTTCTGGAGCAGGCGAAGAACGCGCGCGGCCGCGAGAAGCTGGCGCGCGCCATCGGCGTTGACGAGTGCACGATCCTGAAATGGGCCAATGCCGCCGACCATATGCGCATCAAGGGCATCGGCGACGACTATGCGCGGCTGCTCGGCGAGGTGCGCGTCACGGTGCGCGGGTTGCAGCATCGCAACCCCAAGCATCTCGCGCAGGCGATGGCGGAAGCAAACCGCCGGATGAAGGAAAACGGCACGGCGGTCGAATTCCTGCCGAGCGAGAAAGCGATCAAAAAGTGGATCGAGTGCGCGCGGAACCTGCCGCTCAAGATCTCCTACTAGGTTTTGTCTGCCGCGTTCGCTTTACGCGAACCGGTCGCTGCTTCGCTCGAAAACGCCGCTGCCCCGCCCCAGCCGGAAAGCGCTTTTAAGCCCCGGAAATTGCCGCTACTCTTGGTTCTCTTGGCTCTCTCTTGCGCGCCCGGCGCGCTCAGGCACGGCACGGCTCCTTCAATGCTCGATCCTTCGTCCCCTCGTCTCCTCGACGCACGCGGTCTTTCGATCCCGCTCGGGAACCGAACCCTGATCATGGGCATCATTAACGTGACGCCGGACTCGTTCTTTGCCGGCAGCCAGTTTCCGGCAGCGAAGGCAGCCACCGATGCGGCGTTACAGCAGGTCGCGCAAGGCGCGGACATCCTCGATTTCGGCGGCGAATCCACCCGCCCCGGCCACACGCCGGTCAGCGAGGAAGAAGAGAGAGCGCGCGTGATCCCGGTCGTGCAAGCCATCGTCGAGCGCACCGCGGTGCCCGTCTCGATCGACACCTACAAGGCTCGGGTCGCCGAGGCCGGGCTGAAGGCGGGCGCGCATATTGTCAACGACATCTGGGGCCTTTCGCGCGAGCCCGACATCGCCAATGTCGCGGCCGCCCATAACGCCGCCGTCGTCATCATGCACAACCGCGAGACGATCGACGGCTCGCTCGACATCATCGAAGAGTTCAAGCGCTTCTTCGGCATCGCCATCGAGCGCGCCCGGCGCGCCGGCATTCGCGACAACCAGATCGTGCTCGACCCCGGCATCGGCTTCGGGAAAAGTTTCGAGCAGAACCTTGCGGCGATCGGCCGGCTCGGCGAGCTCGTGCGTTTGGGCTTTCCGGTGCTGCTTGGCGTGTCGCGCAAATCCTTCATCGGCAAATTGTTCGCGAGCGAACCGGCCGAACGGTTACCGGGCACGATTGCCGCCAACACCATCGGCGTGATGGCGGGCGCCGCCATCGTGCGCGTTCACGATGTCGCCGAGCACGCGCAAGCCATGCGGATCGCCGACCGGATCAAGGAAGAGCAATGAAGGGCACGATCGACATCAAAGGCCTCGTGCTGTTCGCCAAGCACGGCGTGCACGACGCCGAGGCCAAGCTTGGCCAGCGCTTCGCGCTCGACATCGCGATCGAGATCGAAATCGACGAAGCGATCCAGAAGGACCGCATCGATGCGACGGTCGATTACGGCGAGGCGATCGCCGTCGCCGAGCGCGCATTCTGCGAGAAGCGGTTTTTCCTGATCGAGGCCGCCGCGGCGCATGTCGCAGGCGTGTTGCTCGCACATTTCCCGAAAATAAAACTCGTCCGCATTACCGTGCGCAAGCCGTCCGCCCCGGTACCAGCGGCGATCGATTACGTCGCCGCGACGGTCGAAAGGAAACGAGATGCCTGAGGTCTATATCGCCATCGGCGGCAATACCGGCGACCGCGGCCAAAACATGAAGGGCGGCCTGAAAGCGCTCAGCGACGGCCCGGTGAAAATCACCAGGCGCTCGAAAATTTACGAAGCGGATTCCTGGGGGCCGATCCCGCAGGGCCGCTATTATGACGCGGTGCTGTGCGGCGAAACGAATCTCTCGCCGCAGGATTTGCTCGCGGAGCTGAACCGCATCGAAAAAAGTTTCGGCCGCGACCGCGACAAGGAAATCCGCTACGGCCCGCGCCCGCTCGATCTCGATATCCTGCTTTACGGCGACCTCGTGCTGAACGAGCCGGATTTGCAGATCCCGCACCCGTTGATGCTGGAGCGCGCCTTTGTGGTTGTGCCGTTGCACGAGATCGCGCCGGACCTTGTGGTTCAGGGCCGCTCGGTGAAGGATGCGCTCGAAAAGCTGCGCGACGAGGCGGCAACGATGGTTGCAATTGATTAGCCAATCGCTCCATCGGATCGCGGCCTAGCGCTTTCGAAGGGTTGGCGCGCACTTCCCGGCATGGCAGATTGCGAGCGATCACAACAGGTTGCCGCAAGATGAGCGAACTGAAGCTCGCCGCCGAATTTCCGCCTGCCAGCCATGAGGCCTGGCTCAAGCTCGTCGAAAAAACGCTGAAGGGCGCTTCTTTCGACAAGAAGCTGGTTTCCCAAACCTATGACGGGATCAAAATCGAGCCGCTTTATGCGCGCGCGAAGGATGCCGTGCCGATCGCGGGCCGCGCCGCGGGCACGCCGTGGGCGGTCATGCAGCGCGTCGATCTGCCGGATGCCGCCGCCTTCAATGCCGAAGCGCTGCACGAACTCGGAAACGGCGCGACCGGCCTTACGTTCGTCGGCGCCGGGGCGCCGGCCGCGAACGGCTATGGACTTGCGGATATTTCGGTCGAAGCGCTGGCGCAGGCCTTCGATAATGTGCTGCTCGATGCGGCGCCCATCCGTTTCGATACGCGCGGCCGCGTACTCGGTACGGCCAAGAATTTCATCGCGCTTGCCGAACAGCGCGGTTTCGACATCGCCAAGCTGGATGTCGATTTCGGGATCGATCCCCTGAGCGCGCTCGCGGCGCTCGGCAGTGTGCCGGAACTGCCGGAAGAAGCGATCGCCCGCCGCGCCCAATTCGCGGCCGGTCTTGCCAAGCAACATTTCCGCGGCCGCGTCTTCATCGCCGACGGGCGGCCGGTGCACGACGCCGGCGGCACTGAAGCGCAGGAGCTTGCCTATGTGCTCGCCTCCGCCCTCACCTACTGGCGCGCGATGGAAGACGCCGGGCTCTCGCTCGATCAGGGGCGCAGGCAGATCGCTTTCCTGCTGGCCGCCGACGCCGACCAGTTTCTCACCACCGCAAAATTCCGCGCCCTGCGCAAACTCTGGGCGCGCATCGAGGAAGCGGCAAAGCTTTCACCCGCTCCGATCAAATTGCATGCCGAAACGGCGTGGCGGATGATGACGCGCTATGAGCCTGCCGTGAACTGGCTGCGCGCGACCGTCGCGGTGCTCGCGGCGGGTACCGGCGGCGCCGATGCGATCACGGTGCTGCCGCATACGGCGGCGCTCGGATTGCCCGATCGTTTCGCGCGGCGGATGGCGCGCAATCTGCAACTCATCCTGCTCGAGGAGTCGAACCTGCATCGCGTGGCCGATCCGAATGCAGGCTCCGGCGCAATCGAAGCGCTGACCGGCGAGCTTTGCGCGAAGGCCTGGGAGCTGTTTCAGGAAATCGAGGCGGCGGGCGGCGTTGCCAAAGCGCTGGTCGCGGGGTCGATCCAGAAGAAGATCGCGGAGATTCGCACCGCGCGCGAGCGCAATGTCGCGGCGCGCAAGGATCCGCTCACCGGCACCAGCGAATTTCCCAACCTCGGCGAGGCAAGACCCGCGGTCATCGACACGCCAAAGCCTGCGGTTGCGACCTATAAGCCGGCGGTGCACTCGGAGATGCTGCCGCGCATCCGCCTTGCCGCGCCATTCGAAAAGCTGCGCGATGCGGCCCACGCGAAAAACCCGCGGGTCTTCCTCGCCAATCTCGGCACCGCCGCCGATTTCACGGCGCGCGCCACCTTCGCCAAGAATTTCTTCGAGGCTGGCGGGATCGCCGCGCCCGGCAATGACGGCTTCAAGGACGAGAGCGATCTGATGGAGGCCTTCAGGCAATCGGGCGCGCTGATTGCCTGCCTGTGCTCATCCGACGAGATCTACGGGAACATGGCGGGCCCCGCCGCCGACGCGCTGAAACTCGCGGGTGCCAAGGCCGTTTACCTCGCGGGACGCCCCGGCGAGCATGAAGCCGCCTGGCGCAAAGCCGGCGTGGATAGCTTCATTTTCGCAGGCTCGGATGCCCTCGCCGCATTGCAGCAAATTCATGTTATACTTGGGCTCAAGTAACCGGAGCGAGCCGCGCATGAGCAAGCTTCCCGATTTCACCCAGCTCGATTGGCAGGCGCCGCAGGCCGTGCCGCCGCGCGCCGCCGCGCAGCCGTGGCAGACGCCCGAGGGCATTCCGGTAAAGCCCGTCTATGGCGAAGCGGACGTCGAAGGCATCGACTTTCTCGATACGCTGCCGGGCCTGCCGCCGTTTCTGCGCGGGCCCTATCCGACGATGTATGTCACGCAGCCGTGGACGATCCGGCAATATGCCGGCTTCTCGACGGCGGAAGATTCCAACGCCTTCTATCGCCGCAACCTCGCGGCCGGCCAGAAAGGCCTCTCGATCGCTTTCGATCTTGCGACGCATCGCGGCTACGATTCCGATCATCCGCGTGTCGCGGGCGATGTCGGCATGGCGGGCGTCGCGATCGACTCGATCTACGACATGCGCACGCTGTTCGCCGGCATCCCGCTCGACCGCATGAGCGTGTCGATGACGATGAACGGCGCGGTGCTGCCGGTGCTGGCACTCTTTATCGTGGCGGGCGAGGAACAGGGCGTGCCGCACGAGAAGCTTTCCGGCACGATCCAGAACGACATCCTCAAGGAATTCATGGTGCGGAACACATACATTTATCCGCCGCGCCCCTCGATGCGGATCATCTCCGACATTTTCGGCTACACCTCGCAGCACATGCCGAAGTTCAACTCGATCTCGATCTCCGGCTATCACATGCAGGAGGCCGGCGCGACGCAGGATCTCGAGCTTGCCTATACGCTCGCCGACGGCGTCGAATATGTGCGCGCCGGCATCGCTGCGGGCCTTGATATCGACAGGTTCGCGCCGCGGCTTTCGTTCTTCTGGGCGGCGGGCATGAACTTCTTCATGGAAGTCGCCAAGCTCCGCGCCGCGCGCCTGCTGTGGGCGAAGCTGATGAAGCCGTTCAATCCGAAAGATGCGCGCTCGCTCTCGCTCCGCACCCATTGCCAGACTTCCGGCTGGTCGCTGACGGCGCAAGATGTCTTCAACAACGTCACGCGCACGGCGATCGAGGCGATGGCGGCGACGCAAGGCCATACGCAATCGCTGCACACCAACGCGCTCGACGAGGCGCTGGCGCTGCCGACGGATTTCTCGGCGCGGATCGCGCGCAACACGCAGATTTTCCTTCAGCAAGAATCGGGCACGACGCGGGTCGCCGATCCGTGGGGCGGCTCGTATTTCGTCGAGAAGCTGACCTACGAGCTTGCGAAAAAAGCCTGGGCGCATATTCAGGAAGTCGAGAATCTCGGCGGCATGGCCAAAGCCATCGAAGCCGGCATTCCGAAACTGCGCATCGAGGAAAGCGCCGCGAAAGCGCAGGCGCGCATCGACTCCGGCAACCAGACGGTGGTCGGCGTCAACCGCTACAAGCCCGAGCAGGAAAGCGATATCGAAATTCTCAAGGTCGACAATTCGACCGTGCGCAACCTGCAGCTCGATAAATTGCGCGCGCTGAAATCCGAGCGCGATGCGAACAAGCTTGAAGCGGCGCTCAACGCCCTCGCCGAGGCCGCGGAGAGCGGCAGCGGCAATCTTCTCGCGCTCGCCGTCGAGGCGGCGCGGGCGAAAGCCACCGTCGGGGAAATTTCCGGCGCGCTCGAGAAGGTCTGGGGCCGCCACCATGCCGAAACCCGCGCGATATCGGGCGTTTACAAGAGAGAGGTCGGAGCCATGAGCGACTCGATGCAGCGCGTGCAGCATCTCGTCGAGGCCTTCGAGGCCGAAGAAGGCCGCAGGCCGCGTATCCTCGTCGCCAAGCTCGGCCAGGACGGCCACGACCGCGGCCAGAAGGTGATCGCGTCGGCTTTCGCCGATCTCGGCTTCGACGTCGATATCGGCCCGCTGTTCGCAACGCCCGCGGAAGCCGCGCGCCAGGCCGTCGAGAACGACGTGCATGTCATCGGCGTCTCGTCGCTCGCGGCGGGGCACCTCACGCTCGTGCCGGAAATCAAGGCGGCGCTCGAGAAGGAGGGCCGCGGCGACATCATGATCACCGTCGGCGGCGTCGTGCCGCCGCAGGATTATGACGCGCTCAAGAAAGCCGGCGCCGAGGCGATCTTCCCGCCGGGCACGGTGATCGCGGAAGCGGCCGAGGATTTGCTGCGCAAGCTTTCGGCGCGGCTCGGCCACACACGCGCCGCGGCGGAATAAGTTGCGCTTGCTCGGAACGATTTTTGCCGCGGCCGTTCTCGTAGCGGCAGCGATTGCGCCTGCCTATGCCGACAAGGACGAAAACACGATCTACGCCGTCAGCAAGTCTTTCGTCGATATCGAAGTCCGGATCCAGAAATCGCTCGCGGCCTTTCCGAAGCTCTATGAAATTCTCGTCGCCGAAGGCAAAAAATTCGGCGAGGACAGCAAGAACGAAACCGAAGAGGATTGGCGCAACGACAAGAGCGTGTTCGGCAATCCGTACGGCTTTTACCGTACCTACCGCCTGCGCGCGGTGACTGCGCAATATGTCAGCCTGATCGTCAACGAGTCGGAATATACCGGCGGCGCACATCCCAATCATGGCTCGAAAACGCGGTTGTGGGACCGCGAACGCAATACTTACGCCGAGTTCAGGGCGCTCTTCAAAAATACCGCCGACGACAGTGCCGACATGCAGACGCTGTCGAAACTCATACTCGCGAGCCTCGCCGCCGAAAAGAAGAGGCGCGACGTGCCCTTCGACCCGTTCGATATGTGGTCGAAGGACTGGAAGGCCGATTTCGAAAGTTTCGGCCAGCCTTCGCTGGCGCCCTCGACCGAAGCCGGAAAAGCCTCGGGCGTTACCTTTCACTTCTCGCCCTACGAAGTCGGTCCCTATGCCGAAGGCGATTATGTCGCTTTCGTTCCCGCCTCCGCCCTGATGCCGCTGCTCACGCCGGAAGCGCAGAAGCTGTTCGGCGGCGAGCGGACGAAAGAGGACGCGGAGGAGAATTAGCCGCGCCGCGCGATCGGAAGCCGCATCCATGCCGGCAAAGCCGATGCGGAATCCGGCCCAAGACCGTTTGCAATGGCCCGTAAACGATCCGGCGGCATCGCGAACCGCAAAGCTCGAGAAAGCGGGACAAGTCCGGCGCGGACGGGTAAAGTTCCGCCGACTCGATGACGAAACCGCTCAAATCAGCCGACCTTGCCAGGGCGCTTCGCGCCGGTGACCGCGCGGCGCTCGCGCGCGCCATCACGCTCGTCGAATCGAAAAAATCCGAGCACCGCACGGAAGCCCAGGAACTCCTGAAGCTCATCCTGCCCGCGACCGGCAAGGCGGCGCGCATCGGCATCACCGGCGCGCCGGGCGTGGGGAAATCCACCACCATCGACGCGCTCGGCACATATCTTACGCAGAACGGCCACCGCGTCGCCGTGCTCGCCGTCGATCCCTCCTCGGTGCGCAGCGGCGGCTCCATCCTCGGCGACAAGACGCGGATGCAGAAGCTCGCCGCCGACGAGCGGGCTTTCGTGCGCCCTTCCCCCTCGGCCGGTACGCTGGGCGGCGTCGCGGCGAAAACGCGCGAGACGATGCTGCTCTGCGAGGCGGCCGGTTACGATGTCGTGCTGGTCGAGACGGTCGGCATCGGCCAGTCCGAGGTCACGGTCGCGGCGATGACCGACACGTTTCTGGCGCTGATGCTGCCGGGGGCCGGCGACGAGCTGCAAGGCATCAAGAAGGGCCTTCTCGAGCTTGTCGATGTCGTCGCGGTCAACAAGGCCGACGGCGACAACCTCGCCCGCGCCAAGGCCGCCGCCTCATCGCTCAAAGCGGCGCTTCATATTCTCGCCTCGAGCCAGGGCACCGAAGCTCCGCCGGTGCTGACCTATTCGGCGCTGACCGGAAACGGCATCTCCGAACTCTGGAAAGCGCTTGAAGCGCACCGGCAGAAGCTTTCAGCGAGCGGCAGGCTCGCGAAAAAACACAGCGAGCAGCAGGTGCGCTGGATGTGGTCGCTGGTCGAAGACCGTATCCGCGAGCGGCTGAAATCGGACGCGGCGCTGAAATCGAAAATGCCCGCACTGGAAAAGGCCGTCGCCGACGGCAGAACGCCCCCGGCGCTCGCGGCGGAAGAAATCCTGAAACTCCTCGGCATTGCATGAGACGGCCTTTGATCCTCGTCACGGGCTTCGGGCCGTTTCCGGGGGTGGCGGACAATCCGAGCGGCCGTCTTGCGCAAGCGCTTGCGCGCTCCGGCAAAGCAAGGCGCGCCGCGCGCGTGCGCGCGCTCGTGATCCCCACCACCTACCGCGATACGGCGGCGCTGCCGCGGCAGGCGGCGCGCCTGAAGCCCGATGCGGTCCTGATGTTCGGCCTTGCCGGCCGCGCGCGCGTGCTTCGCGTCGAGACGTGCGGCCGCAATCAGGCGAGCACACGGCACTTCGATGCCGCGCAGAAAAAGCCAAGCCGCGTGCTGATACCCGGCGCGCCGAAGCTGCTGAAAATCACGTCGCCTTCAACGGCGCTGGTGAAAGCCGCACGCGCGACCGGCGCGCGCGCAAGACTTTCGAACGACGCCGGCGGCTATGTCTGCAATGCCGCGATCTTTCACATGCTGAACGGGATGCGCGGCGAGAAAGCTCCGCCGGTCGCCTTCGTCCACATTCCGTGGCCGCGCGAATATGCGGGCGGCCGCCATCGCCCCAGCTTCGCCGCCCTGCAACGGGCCGCCGAGGCGATGCTGGCCGCGATGGTCAGCTAACCGGCCGGAAGCTCGAATTGCGCCACAGCCAGCGGGCCGCGCGCAGCACCCCGGCATCGTCGCCCTTGCGCCCGACGATCTGCACGCCGATCGGCAATCCGTGCTCGCCGCGCAGCATCGGCAGCGTAATCGACGGCACGCCAAGCAGCGACCAGGCCGTGCAGAACACCGGATCGCCGGTCGTATCCGCGGCCGGCGCTTCGCCCTTGGCCGCGGGCGTGATCGCGACATCGAAGCCCTTGATGCCGTCCTCGAACAGCGCGCGCAGCACCGGCACGTTGGCGATCAGCTTGTCGTAATATTCGGCCGGAATGGCCTGTCCCTCGTCGAGCAGCTTCATCAGCATCTCGCTCGACTTGCCCGGCAGCTTGCGCGCTTCGGCGCCGAAACTCCTGTTCATGTCATAGGCCATGATGGCGCGCTGCGACGGCCAGCAGTCCGCGAATTTCGACGGAAAATCGACGGGCGCGGCATGGCTGCCGAGATCGGCGACAAGGCGATTGAACAGCGCGCGCGTCTCGAGATCGGCGTCGTCCCAGCGCGGCGTGCGGACGAAGGCGAATTTCGGCGCGGCCGTCTCGCCGTTCTTGCGCATGACCGCGCGGAAGGACGGCAGCGGCGTTTTGGCCGTATCGGCATCGTCGGGATCGGGCCCGGCAAGCACGTCATAGGCCAGCACGATGTCGTCAATCGAACGCGCGAAGACGCCGACGTGATCGAGATTTTTCGAAAGCGACAATACGCGGGCGCGCGAGATCAGGCCGTGGCTGGGCTTGCCGCCGAATACGCCGCAGAACGATGCCGGGCGAATGACCGAGCCGTTGGTCTGGCTGCCGAGCGCGAGCGGCACCATGTTGGCCGCGACCGCCGCCGCCGAGCCCGACGACGAGCCGCCCGGCGTGCGCGTGATGTCGTGCGGATTGCGCGTCGGCCCCGGCAGGTAATAGGCGCATTCGGTGGTGACGGTTTTGCCGAGGATGACGGCACCGGCGCGCCGCAAACGCGCGACCGCGGCGGAATCGGCGCTCGGCCGCCGGCCGCGATGCGCCTGCCAGCCGTTCTCGGTCGGAAAATCGTAGGTGTCGAAGATGTCCTTGATCGCGATCGGCACGCCGTGCAACAGCCCCGTCGGCCTGCCCTCCTGCTGCTCGCGGTCGCGCTCGCGCGCTTGCTTCAGCGCGTATTCCGGCGAGATATGCGCGAAAGCCTTCACCTCGATATCGCGCACGGCGATGCGAGACAGGCACGCGCGCGTCAGGTCTTCGGAGGAAATCGCGCGCGAAGCGATTTGCGCCGCGGCGGCGGTCGCGGTGAGCGTGATGAGGTCTTCGGTCTTCATGGTGGTCTGCCGGTCTGAAAATGCAGCACCATTCATATCACGAATTGCCGCTCGTGCGTCTTATCCGGAAGTCCAGCTTTTGCGCCGCAGTGCAAAACGGAAAGCAACTCCGAGCACGAGCAGGATCAAGCCCGAGCCGATGAAAAGCGGAATCGCTCCGGCATAGTCAAAGGCGGGCGCCGCGGCGCTGACGCCCGCCGCCTGTCCGAGAAAGAGACAGGTCGCAAAACACGAGACGGCAAGGCTGCGCGACTCGGGCGCCATTTGCGTCGCGTTGGTCTGTAGCGTGTTGTGCAGCATGTAGAAGCCAAGCCCCGAAAGCACGGTGAGCGGCACCGCGGCGAACGGGCCCGGCAGCACGGTCATGCCGAAGAAGGAAACGGCGAGAAAGATTCCGCCGAACAGCACGAGTCCTTCCTCATGCAGCCTGCGGACGATCGCCGGCGCAAACAGCACGAAGACGAGCCCGCCGATACCGAAACCGCTGACGATCAGGCCGATGACGTCGTAGCTCACATTGAATTGCAGGCGCAGATAGGAGCCGATGAAGGCATTGCCGCCGAAGATCGCCGCGCCTTCGAGAAACACCGTCGCGAATACGACCCAGACCCAGCCCTTGCGCAGCATGCGGCCGAGCTGGCGGAACGATTCCCCCATCCCGGCCGGCTTCGGCTCGTAGAATTCCTCGCGGTGCAGAAGCTCGCGCGCGAGCGCGAGGCCCGAAACGAGAAAGCATCCGGCCAGGACATAAAAGATCGAGCGCCAGCCGATATGCTCGGCGGCAAAGCCCGAGATCGCCTGGCCAAGAGTAAGGCCGAGGATCTGGCCGAACAAAAAACGCGCGATCACCGGCTGGCGCCGCTCGTAGGGCACCTCGTCGCCGATCCAGGCCATCGACAGCGGGATGATGGAGGCCGCGGTGAAACCGGCGAACAGCCGCGCCGCGATCAGAAGCGGCAGCGTCGGCGCGAAGGCACAAAGCATCGCGCTCACGACCGAGAGGAGCGTCGTCACCGCGATCGTTTCCAGCTTGCCGTAGCGGTCGCCGACGAAGCCGAACAGGAGTTGCGCCGCCGCGTACATGCCGCCGAAGGTCGTGATGACGGCGGAAGCATTGCCGATCGAGGTATCGTAGCTGTGCGCGATCTCCGGCAGGATCGGGTCGCAAATGCGCACCGATGCCGCGCTCGCGAAGCTCGCGGCGGCGAGAAAAACGATGGTGCGGGTCGGCGTCTGGAGCGGGCGGCTTTTCACGAAATGACGCTGCGATGACCGTGGGTTGTGGCGAGAAAGTCCGTCTGGATGCCGATTTTCGCCCTGCCCGGCAAGCAGCGCAGCAGCAAGGCTGCGCCGCATATCCGGTATGGCTCGCGCTTAACGCGGGCTTTTTATCAGGCCGATGCCTTGCGCAAGGGAACCGGATCCATGCTCGCGTAGATATCGCCCGAATTCGCATCGGCCGGCAGCTGTTCGAGCCAGCGCGCGATATTCCTCGCATCCATCGGATCGGCATGGACGAGCTGCTGGCTCTCGCCGATCGCGGCGTTGAACGAATAGAGCGACGTGCGCGCAAGCCGCTCGATGGCTTTGAGCGCGACGCCGCGCTGAATCGTGGTGAACTCGAAGGAGAGCATCGGCAACGGATGATGCAAGCCGGCGAGCACTTCGTCCTCGAAGCCTTCGACGTCGATCTTGACGAAACGCGGAATGCCGTGCGTGGCAATCAACTCGTCCATCGTCTTGAGCGGCACGGTGCGGGTTTTGGTCCAGCGCTGGCTTTCCCAGCCCGGCGCGCCCTTGGCGGCGTCGATGAAATCGGACGAGGCGGTCGCAACGGTCGGGTTCGGCGGATTGAGCTTCAATTCGACGGTGCCGCTTTTCGGCCCAAGCGCCACCGGCTCGACGACCACCTGCCTGTCGAAAGCATAGAGCAGCCGCAGCGTGAGGACGAGCGCGGGCTGCGGCTCGACCGCGACGACGCGCGCGCCCAACCGGCGAAACGATGCGACGCGGTCGCCGACATGGGCGCCGATGTCGAAGGCAAGATCGCCGGGGCGCAGGAAGCGATGGTAAAGCGCATCCATCGCGCGCTCGCGCGCGGGATTGCCGTAATAAATCCGGAGCGAGCGCAGAACGCCGCGGATCGTCGCGAAAGGAGCCCCCATCTTTCTTCTTTCTCAGTGTGGCGCGAGTAGCGTGGAAATCTCGGCCGGTGTATCGAATTCTTCCGGGATGGCGCAAAGCCGCCAGCGCACCGCAGCTTCCCCCACCGCCGGTGAAGTCGTGAAAACGGCGAAGGGAATCGACAAAACGAGACCGGCGAGCAACGGCAAGAACCACGGGATTGCCGCCGGTGCGGTCGCCGCGAGGAAAACGATCATCAGCGTACCAAAAGCGGTCGCCGGCCACAGATCGCGCGCGGCGGCCATCCACGCCAGGCGATAGCCGTCGCGCTGCTGCGAACCCCAGCCTTGCGTCTTGCCGAACAACAGCGCGGTCATGAACATCGCCTGATTGAACCACGAAACCGGCGAGAGCACGAAGGTGAAAAGCGTTTCGGTGGCAAAGCCCGCGAGCAATCTTCCTGCGCCGCCGAACTCTTTCGGATTACGCAGGAGCGATTCCAGCACGCCAAACCATTTCGGCGCGAAATACATCGCAAGGAAAACGACATAGAACCAGAACGCTTCCCCGGCGGGAAAGGCGATATCGGCCGGCCACATCGCGGCGGCAATCGCCGCGAAGATCGCGAACAGGATCGTCGCCGGCGAGACCAGGAACATCTGGATCGCCATGGCGATGTTGGCGCGCGTTGCGGGAAGGAGCGCCGGCAGGCCCATGATGCGGAAATATTGCAGGTTGCCGTTGCACCAGCGCAGGTCGCGGCGCACGAAATCGAGCAGCGCCGGCGGGTTGTCCTCGTAGCTGCCCTCCTCGCGCGGCAGCACGCGCGCCTCGAAACCGGCGCGGCGCATCATCGCCGCCTCGACCTGATCGTGCGACAGGATCGGCCCGCCGAACGGCGGCTTGCCGGGCAGCACCGGCAGCTTGCAGAAATCGGTGAACGGCGCGACGCGCACCGCCGCGTTGTGTCCCCAGAACGGCCCGCAGTCGGCGTGCCACCACGCGCTGCCGCTCGTGAAGGTGCGCATGCCGAAACGCATGCCGAACTGGAAGACGCGCGCGAAGAAACTCGAGGTCGGCAAGCCGACGACAAGGCTCTGCAAAATGCCGAGCCGCGGATTGGCCTGCATGATCCGCACCATGCGGACGATCGCCGGGCCCGTCATCAGGCTGTCGGCGTCGAGCGGCAGCATCACTTCATACTGCTTGCCCCAGCGCTCGCAGAAGTCGCGGACGTTACCGGCCTTGAAGCCTTCGTTGTTATCGCGGTGGCGATAAACGAGCCGATCGACGCTCGGAAATTCGGGAATCCACGCCGCATAGGCGGCGCGCTCGGCGGCGATCACTTCGGGGATGGAAGAGTCGCTCAGCACATAATAGTCGAAGTGCTCGCCGAGGCCCGTCGCTTCCAGGCTCGCGCGGATGGTGCGCAAACGCTTGAAGGCGCGCGCCGGATTTTCGTTCCGCAGTGTCATCAAAATCGCGGTGCGGATGAAAATCGGATCGTCGTCGCGCGCTTTCGCCGCGACCGGGTTGATGGCCTCGAGCGGCTTCGGCAAGAACCACAGCACGAAGCCGAGCAACGAATTCCAAAAACCGAGGATCGACCACGGAATCAGCGTGACGAAGCAAAGCACGATCAGCGTATCGACCACGCCGAAACCGTCACGCGCCAGGATATGCACAAGGCGTTCGGTCATCAGCACGAGCGTTGCGAAACAAACGGCGGCGAAGAACACGCGCCGCGCGGTGACGGCGGCGGCGGATTGCGTTCCGGTCGGGGTGAGCCGGCCTCGCGCCGGGGCCTCGGCCGATTTCCCGGACGTCTCCTCGGGCGTTTTGGCGAGGGTGGGGTCGAGCGACACGCAGATTTTCCTTAAAAAGCGGGGACGGCCACCACAGACGGCGCCGAAACGGCGGTTTCTAAAGCAGATTCTGAGCCGTTCGCCCATCCCTGCCCGCTATTTAGCATAAGCGCGACCGTGGCCGGATCATGGTTCACCCAACGATTAAGGGAGCTTCATTGTATCTTGGCGGGGATAAGGCCCTATGCGATGAAGCTCCGGTGAAACCAAATCCACATCCCGGAAATCCCGCCAGCCCCGGCGAAGCGCAGGCCCTTTGGTACGTAGCGCCCGGGCAGGCCGAATTGCGGCCCCTGAAACTGCCGATGCCGGCACCCGAAGAACTCGGGGTGCGGATGCTTTATTCGGGGCTGAGCCGGGGCACCGAGCGCCTCGTCTTCGAGGGCCGCGTTCCCGAAAGCGAATGGCAGCGCATGCGCGCGCCGGCGCAGGAGGGCGATTTCCCCTTCCCGGTGAAATACGGCTATGCCGCCGTCGGCATCGTCGAGACCGGGCCCGAGGGCTTGATCGGCAAAAACATCTTCGCGCTCTACCCGCACCAGAGCCGCTTCACGTTGCCGGCCGAGCGCGCCATCGTGCTGCCGGGCAACATCCCGCCGCAGCGCGCGGTGCTGACGGCGAATTTGGAGACATCCATCAATATCCTGTGGGACGCCCATGCCGCGCCGGGCGACCGCATCGTCATCATCGGCGCGGGCATCGTCGGCCTTCTCGTCGCTTCGCTCGCGGCCAAGCTGCCGGGCGCGGAAGTCACGCTCGTCGATATCGATGGCTCGCGCGCGCAGCTCGCCGAAAAAATCGGCGCACGCTTTACGGAACCGAAAGCCGCGCCGCGCGACGCCGATCTCGTGATCCACACCAGCGCCACCGAAAAGGGCCTCGCGCTCGCCATGGAATGCGCGGGCATGGAAGCCACCATCGTCGAAGCGAGCTGGCACGGCGCCAGCACTTGCGCGCTGTCGCTCGGCGGGGCGTTTCACTCGCGGCGGCTGAAACTCGTTTCGAGTCAGGTCGGCGAAATTCCCGCCTGGCGCAAGCCGCGCTGGAATTATCGCCGCAGGCTGGAAGCCGCCGTGCGCCTCCTGGCCGACCCCAAGCTCGATGCGCTGCTCGGCGAGCAGGTGCCGTTCGAAAAGCTGCCGCAGGAATTGCCGCGCCTGTTCGCGCCCGGAGCGCCGGGTGTCGGCGCGCTCGTCCGCTACTGATTTTTCCCAAGCAAGAGGTTATCCATGTACGCCGTCGAAGTCCGCGACCACATCATGATCGCGCATAGTTTCAAGGGTGAAATGTTCGGCCCGGCGCAGGCGCTGCACGGCGCGACGTTCGTGGTCGATGTCGCCTTCTTCCGCGAGGAGCTGAGCGCGAACTCCGTCGTCGTCGATATCGGCCGCGCCATCGACGAGTTGAAGGCGATCCTCAAGCCCATCAACTACCAGAATCTCGACGCGCTGCCGCAGTTCAAGGGCATTCAGACGACGACCGAAACGCTCTCGCGTTACGTCTTCGACAAGATGGTCGAGGCGCTGAAAAAGGGCGCGCTCGGCGAGGAGTCGAACGGCGTCACCCGCATCCGCGTCACGCTGCATGAATCGCACGTCGCCCGTGCCTGGTTCGAGGGGCCCGTCGGTGCCTGACGCCTGGTTCGCCATTCCCGGCGAGCTTTCGACCCCCACCGGCGGTTACAAATACGATGCGCGGGTGATGGAGGAATTGCGCGCGCTCGGCTGGAACATGCGCCACCTCGCGCTGCCCGGCGATTTCCCCTCGCCTTCCGAAGCGAGCCTTGCCGCGACGGAACGGGCGCTCGCCTCGACGCCGGCGGACGCCGCGATTCTGTTCGACGGGCTCGCGCTCGGCGCGCTGCCCGCCGCCATTCTGGATCGCGTGCCGCGCCGCTACATCGCGCTCATTCACCATCCGCTCGCTTACGAGACGGGGGTCGCGCCGGAGCGCGCGAAAGTGCTGCACGCGCTCGAGCGCGAGGCGCTGGCCCGCACGCCGCGCGTCGTCGTGACGAGCACGACGACCGCCGATTTTCTGGTGCGGGATTTTGACGTCGCGCGCTCGCGCATCACCGTCGCGGAACCCGGCACCGAGCCCGCGCCGCGCGCGCGCGGCAGCGATGAAGTGCGGCTCCTCGGCGTCGGTTCGATCACGCCGCGCAAGGGTTTCGATACGCTGGTCGCGGCGCTCCGGGAGCTTGCCGATCTTAACTGGCAATGCCGCATCGCCGGCAGCTTCGACCGGGATCTTGCCACCGCCGACAAATTGCGCCGCCAGATCGCCGATGCAAAATTGGAGAAGCGCGTTCGGCTTCTCGGCACCCTCACCGAACACGAACTCGCCGGCGAATACGACCGGGCGACGCTGTTCGTGCTGCCCTCGCATTTCGAGGGCTACGGCATGGCCTTCACCGAAGCGCTGGCGCGCGGCCTGCCGGTCGTCGCCTGCGAAGGCGGCGCGGTCACCAAAACGGTGCCCGCTGCCGCCGGCGTGTTCGTCGCGCCGGGTGACGCGAAAGCCCTCGCGGCGAAGCTGCGCTGGCTGCTGACGAACCCTTCCGAGATCAAACAGCGCGCCGATGCGGCGTGGGCTCACGCAGCCTCGCTACCGCGCTGGCAGGACGCCGCGCAAAAGATCGCCGCCGTCCTGCACGAAGTTTCAATGCAAAAGGCACATGCATGAGCGGTTTTTCATGAGCGGTTTTTCTTCCGATTGGCTTTTGCTGCGCGAGCCCGCCGATCATCGCGCGCGCAGCGCCGAACTTTTGGGACGGCTCGCCGGGCATTTCCGGAACTTTGAGTCGATCAGCGTTTTCGATCTTGGCACCGGCACCGGCTCGAATTTGCGCGCGACCGCGCCGCATCTTCCGGCCGTGCAACACTGGACGCTCGTCGATCACGACGCGGCGCTGCTCTCCGCCGCGTGCGACGCGATTTCGGCCTGGGCCGATTCCGCGCGCGCGACCGCGAACGGCATCGAAGCCGCAAAGGACAAGCGCTCCATTCTCGTCGGCCTCAAGCGCGCCGATCTTGCGGCGGAGCCCGCCGCCTGGGGCGGCCATGCGCCCGATCTCGTGACGGCGGCCGCGCTGTTCGATCTCGTCTCCGCCGAATGGATCGAGCGTTTCGTCTCGGCCATCGCGCGCGGCAAAGCGGTGTTCTACACGGCGCTGACGCATTCGAGCATCGCCGCCTGGTCGCCCGCGCATCCCTTGGATGCCGCGATGACGGCGGCGTTCGAGAGCCATTTCGGCACCGACAAGGGCTTCGGCCCCTCGGCCGGATCGGAAGCGACGGCGCTGCTCGCCAAAGCCTTCGAGCGCGCGGGCTATCATGTCGAGCGGCGCGACAGCCCGTGGCAACTCGGCAATAGCGATCGCAACCTGATCGCCGAACTTGCGCAGGGCTGGGCCGACGCGGTGCTGGAGACGAAGAAAATTCCCGCCGCCGATGTTCAAGCGTGGCTTGCCGCCCGCAAAGCAAGCGGCACTTGCGTCGTCGGCCACGAGGATATGCTGGCGATTCCGAACTAGGGAAGCCGCGAGCTGCCCGGCAGCATCCGCCGCAACACGCCGTCGCCGCGCATGAAGTGGTGATTGAGCGCCGCGGCGATATGCATCACGAGCAGCGCGCCGACGGTCCAGCCCATCCAGGTGTGGACGTAGAAAATCTGCTCGGCGAAATGCTCGTCCTTGGCGGTGAACGGCGGAATTTCAAAGATGCCGAAGAACGGCGCCGGTGCGCCATAGACCGAATAGCCCCACAGCGCGACGAGCGGCGTCGCGAGCAGCATCGCATAGAGCGCCCAGTGCACCGTTTCCGATGCGGCGCGCTCCCAGGGTTTTAGTGTCGGCTCTGGCTCCGGCGCGCCATGCGCGAAACGATAGAGGATGCGCAGCGTCATCACGAACAGGATCAGCGCGCCGAGCGATTTGTGGAGAAAGAACAGATTGTCCTGTACCGGGCCTTCGGGGATGCGGCCCATCAGAAGGCCCATCGGCACGATGGTGAGGATCAGGAGCGCGGCGGTCCAGTGAAAGAATTTCGCGGTCGTCGAATATTCGGCGGCCATTCGTGACCTCCCTGTGTGCCCGAAATGTAGCCGGAAACATCCTCAATGCTTCCGCGTTGCCGTCAAGCGAGCTAGTCTTCACGAAGATGGGAGGTCCATATGGCCGCCGAAACGACTGCCGATAACGAACTTGCCGCGAGGAAATGCGTCGCCTGCCGCGGCGACGTTCCGCCGCTCACCCGCGAGGGCGCCGAATCGCACCGCCGCGAAACGCCGGAATGGACGCTCTCGCCCGATGCCAAACGCATCGAGCGCGCCTTCAAGTTCAAGAATTTCAAGGAAGCGCTGGCCTTCGTCGACAAGGTCGGCGAGATCGCGGAAGCCGAGCAGCATCACCCGGACGTCACCTTCGGCTGGGGTTATGCGGCGATCGTGCTGCAGACCCACAAGATCAAAGGCCTGCACGAAAACGACTTCATCGTCGCGGCGAAGATCGACCGGATCGTCTAATCCGCGATGCCGCGCATGACGGCGCGCTGACGCAAGATTTCGACCTGGCCCGGCTCGTTTCCGGCAAGCCGTGCGATCCAGCGCGCGAAAGCCGCCGAGCGATCGACGACGAGGCTGCGCTGCCGGTCGATGGTGACGATGTGGTAGCTGTCATCCAGCACCAGCGTATCCACGAGCCCGCCGAGCTTGCGCTGCAGGTAGATGGTGTTCGAAAGATCGCTGATGTCGTCTTCGCGCGCATGCACGATGAGCGCGGGCGTCTTGATGCCGGGAAGCTGCGGCTTGACGATATCGACGAGTTGCCAAAGCTGCTGCAGCGACTGTGAAGGCGTCGAGGCAAGCCCCGCTTCGCCGCTCTTGCCCTGGCCCATGGCGCGCACGATGAGCTTGCGGATGCGCTCGTCCTTGATGCCGTAAGGCTCGCGTTCCCTGAAGCGGTAGCGCTGGCCGGGCGGCGTGTTGATGAACCACTTCAGCAAAAAGGCGTACCAGGGCACGGAGAAGCCGTCGTACCAGAGCGTCGGCGCGTAAAGCAGCAGGCCGGAAATTTTGCCGGGGCGCCGGGCGGCGGCATAAAGCGCGAGGATCGCGCCCATCGAAAGGCCGCCGGCCAGCACGGTGTCGCACTTGCCGGAAAGATCATCGAGCGCCTGATCGACGCTCGCCGCCCAGTCGCGCCAGCCGGTCTTGATGAGGTCTTCCTCTGTGCCGCAATGGCCCGCCAGCTCGCAGCAGCTTACGGTGAAGCCCTGCTTCTGCAGGCCAGTCGCGACCATCTTCAGCTCGGCGGGCGTGCCGCCGAGGCCGTGGATGAGCAATATTCCGGTCTTGCCGCCTTCGAAGAACAGCGAGTGATCGATCGGCTGGGTGTTCATTATTTGCTCACCCGCGCGAATAGCTGATCGAGGAGCGCCATCGCCATGTCGATTTCCTCGCGGGAAATTTCGAGCGACGGCGCGAAGGTGATGACGTTCTTGTAGTAGCCGCCGATATCGAGCACGAGGCCGTATTTCCTGCCCTTGTATTCGAGATCGCCCTTGAGGCCCTCGTCCACCATTTTGTCGACGAGCGCCTTCGACGGCGTGAAGCTGTCATGCGGCTCGCAGATTTCGGCGCGCAGCGCGAGGCCAAGGCCATCGACATCGCCGACGATCTTGTGGCGGCGCTTGAGATCCTGAAGGCCCTGCAGGAAGCAGGCGCCCTTTTCCGGCACCGACTTCGCGTAATTGTTGTCTTCCATCATCTTCATGGCTTCGAGCGCGACGGCGGTGCCGAGCGGGTTCGAATTGAAGGTCGAGTGCGTCGAGCCCGGCGGGAAAACGCCCGGATTGATAAGCTCTTCCCTCGCCCAGATGCCGGAAAGCGGGTTGAGGCCGTTGGTCAGCGCCTTGCCGAAAACGAGCACGTCCGGCTCGACGCCGAAATGCTCGATGCTCCACAGCTTGCCGGTACGATAAAAGCCCATCTGGATTTCATCGACGACGAGCAGGATGCCGTGCTCGTCGAGCACTTTCTTGAGGCCCTTGAAGAAATTCATCGGCGGAATGACGTAGCCGCCGGTGCCCTGAATCGGCTCGACATAGAAGGCGGCGTATTCGGCTTCGCGCACCTTCGGATCCCACACGCCGTTGTATTCGCTCTCGAACAGGCGCGCGAAATTGCGCACGCACACTTCGCCGTATTCTTCCTTGCTCATGCCCTTGGGGCCGCGGAAGTGATACGGGAACGGAATGAACTGCGCGCGATCGCCGAAATGCCCGTAGCGGCGGCGATAGCGATACGAAGAAGTAATGGCGGAAGCGCCGAGCGTGCGGCCGTGATAGCCGCCCTCGAAGGCGAACATCAGGCTCTTGCCCTTCGAGGCATTGCGGACGAGCTTCAGCGAATCCTCGACCGCCTGCGCGCCGCCGACGTTGAAGTGCACGCGGCCCTTCCTGCCGAATTTCCTTTCGGCATCCTGCGCGATGGTGGCGGCAAGCTCGATCTTCTCGCGATGCAAATATTGGCTGGCGACTTGCGGCAGCCGGTCGATCTGGCGCTTCAGCGCATCGTTCAGGCGCTTGTTGGCGTAACCGAAATTGACGGCCGAATACCACATCTGCAGGTCGAGAAACTTGCGGCCTTCGGCGTCGTACAGGAACGAGCCTTCGCAGCCGTCGAAAATTTTCGGCGGCTCGCTGTAATGAACCGTGTCGCCGTAAGAACAATATTCCGCTTCGAGCGCGAGCAGTTCCGCTTCGCTTTTTTCCGCTTCATGCGCGCGCGCCGGCGAGATTTTCGCAAAATGCCTGTTCATCGTGCTCTCCCGCACCGTTACGCAGCGCGTCTCGTGTCTGGCTTGGCGATAAAGGCGGCGACCCGCTTCGCGGCCTCGGCAAGATTCGCGACCGGCTCGAACTTGATGCCGTTGCCGGCGCAGTGACGCGCGAGCGGCCCCTCTGGTGATCCCTTGGCGAGCACGAGATCGACCTTGCCCGCGACGCAGAAATCCGAGCGGCCGTCGCCGATCAGGATCGTCGGCAGCTTGCTCTCCTCGGCGACCTTGCATTTGCAGGTATTTGAATCCGAGGTGCAGGCGGAGCGTGCCGAAGGGCTCACCAGCTTCCAGCGCCGGCGGCCGCGATATTCGAGCACGCCCGAGCGCGACGGCAGATCGTGGCCGCTGCGCGCAAGCACGCGCTCGATCGAACGGCGATAGCCGTCGGAGACGATGGTGACGGCGATGCCGTGACGCTCGCAAGTCGCGAGCAGCTCATCGAAGCCGGGATCGATTTCAATCGTATCGACGAGCGTGTCGATCTCTTTCGGTGTCGCGCCGATCAGCGCGGTCTGACGCGCGAGGCACTCGCGCGAACCGATCGCGCCGCTTTTCCATTCCTCTTCGACGCCGATCCAGGCCCGAGCCGCGAAGCGCTCCAGAATGGCATCGACCGTATCCGTGACGGTGACGGTTCCATCAAAGTCGAGAAGCACTCTTGCGCGCGTCATTCTTGCGTCTGCCTTGCCTGTCATGCGGTGGAGCCTGCGGCGGGAACTGTGGCCAAATTACGTTTAATCGTTTAGTTTCAGTACCTTACGGGCATCTTACAAACTCCCCGGTTACATAGGTATGCAATCGCTAAGTTCTAACTGCGCTCCGTCACGATAAGTTTCATTCGGAATCGCGATTGGCCGCACCGCCGTCACAAAACGGCGGCAATAGCGTCATAGCCGCGCAGGCTCGCGCGCGGCGCAAGCTGCAAACTGTTTTCGAATTTCAGAAGACGGGATTCAGTTGCCGTTGAAAACCGGCTTTCGCTTTTCCATGAAAGCGCGGCGGCCTTCCTTGTAATCTTCGCTCTTGAAGCAGCGATCGACCGCCGCGGCGCAGGCCGCAAGATCGCGTTTCGATTCATCCTTCAGCGCTTCGCCGACGATGAATTTCGTCCCCTCGATGGTGAGCGGCGCATTGGCCGCGATCGTCGCGGCGTATTTCTTCACGTAATCTTCGAGCTCGGCGAGCGGCACGACGCGGTTCGCGAGCCCCATCATGCGCGCCTCCTCGGCGTCGAACTGCCGCGCGGTGAAGAAGAATTCCTTGGTGAAGGACGGCCCGACGATTTCGATGAAACGCTGGATGCCGGAAATGCCGTAGCCGAGGCCGAGCTTGGCGGCCGGCAGCGCGAAGCGCGAGTTGTCGGCGCAGATCCGAAGATCGCAGCCGAGCGCGATGCCGAGGCCGCCGCCGACGCAATAGCCCCGGATCATGGCGATCGTCGGCTTCGGGAAATTCTCGATCGCGGCGTTCGCGCGATCGACGGTCGCGTTGTAATGCGCGATGGCCTTCTCGTCGGCGCGCTCCTTCTCGAATTTCGAGATATCGGCGCCTGATACGAACGCCTTGTCGCCGGCGCCGCTCAGCACCACGACGCGGATCGACTTGTCGTTCCTGAAATCGGCAAGAATATCGATCACCGCCTGCCACATCTCGAGCGAGACGGCATTGAGGCGTTCGGGATTGTTAAAGACGAGATAGCCGACACCGTTTTCCTTGCGGGCGATCATCTTGCCGGTCGTGCTCATGCTGCCCTCAATCTCTTTTTGCTAAATTGCCTTGGCGCTGCGCAGCGCCGCGATCTCATCGGCCGAGAAGCCGAACTCCGCGAACACTTCGTCGGTGTGCTCGCCCAGCTCCGGGGTCGGCGACACGATGCGGCTCGGCGTGCGCGACAGCGCAACCGGCTGGCCGACGATCTGGAAGGTGCGGCCGTCTTTCGCCGTCACGTCTTTCGCCATGCCGAGGTGGCGCACCTGCGGGTCGGCGAACACTTTATCGATGGTGTTGATCGGCCCGCAGGGCACGCCGATGGTGTTCAGGATGTCGATCCACTCGGCGCTGGTCTTTTCTGCGAGCCGCGCATTGATCTCATCGTTCAGCTTGTCGCGGTTTTTCGAGCGCAAGGCGCCGCTTGCGAACTCTTCGCGCGTCAGAAATTCCTTTGCGCCGATCGCTTCGCACAGCCGCTGCCACATCTTGTCGCCGGTCGAGGCGATATTGATGTAGCCGTCTTTCGTTTTGAACACGCCGGTCGGGATGGCGGTCGGGTGGTTGTTGCCGGCCTGCCCCGGCACTTCCTGCTTCATCAGCCAGCGCGCCGCCTGGAAATCGAGCATGAAGATCTGCGCCTGCAAAAGCGACGTGTCGACCTTCTGGCCGACGCCCGATTGCTCGCGCTCGATCAGCGCCAGAAGCACGCCCATCGCGCAGAAAATGCCGGCGGAAAGATCGGCGATCGGGATGCCGACGCGCATCGGCCCGTCGCCGGGCTTGCCGGTGATCGACATCAGCCCGCCCATGCCTTGCGCGATCTGATCGAAGCCGGGCCGGCCGCTATAGGGGCCGCTCTGGCCGAAACCGGAAATGCTCGCGCAGATGATGCGCGGATTGAGGGCTTTCAACGTCGCATAATCGATCTTGAGCCGCGCCTTCACGTCGGGGCGAAAATTCTCGACGACGACATCGGCCTTTTCGACCATCCGGTAGAAGGCCTTGAGGCCTTCGGGCGATTTCAGGTTGAGCGTGATCGCGCGCTTGTTGCGGTGGATGTTCTGGAAATCGGGGCCTTCGCGCGGGCCGCCCGGCCCCTCGCCCGGCGCAAGCTCGGCCGGCGGTTCGATCTTGATAACGTTCGCGCCCCAATCGGCAAGCTGGCGCACGGCGGTCGGCCCGGAGCGGACTTGCGTGAGATCGAGAACGGTGAAACGGGCGAGTGCTTCGGAAGCGTGAATGGCCGGCATGTGCAATTCGTCAATGATGATGCGCCACAGCTATATCAGCTAACGGCCGGCTTTGCATCGCGTTTAGTTCTTCAAACGATAGCCGGTGCGGAAAATCCACCAGATGACGGTGAGGCACAGCGCGAGGAACACCGCCGTCATGCCGAGGCTGACTTCGACATGAACGTCGGCGACCTCGAAGAAGCTCCAGCGAAAGCCGCTGATGAGGTAAACGACCGGGTTGAGCAGCGTCACCTTCTGCCAGAACGGCGGCAGCACGCTCACCGAATAGAAGCTGCCGCCGAGAAACGTCAGCGGCGTGATGACGAGAAGCGGCACGATCTGCAGCTTCTCGAAGCCGTCGGCCCAGATGCCGATGATGAAGCCTAGAAGACTGAATGTGAGCGCTGTCAGCAGCAGAAATGCCACCATCCAGAACGGATGGGCGATCCGCAGCGGCACGAAGAATCCGGCGGTCGCGAGGATAATGAGGCCGATGATGACCGATTTGGTGGCGGCGGCGCCGACATAACCGAGCACGATTTCGAAATAGGAGATCGGCGCCGACAAAAGCTCGTAAATCGTGCCGACGAAGCGCGGAAAATAAATGCCGAACGAGGCGTTCATGACGCTTTGCGTCAGGAGCGTCAGCATGATGAGACCCGGCACGATGAACGAGCCATAGCTCACGCCCTCGATTTCGGTGATGCGCGAGCCGATCGCGGCGCCGAACACGACGAAATACAGCGAGGTCGAGATCACCGGCGAGACGACGCTCTGAAAGAGCGTGCGGCGCGTGCGCGCCATCTCGAAATTATAGATCGCCCATACCGCGTGCCAGTTCATTTGTGCACCAATCCGACGAAAATGTCCTCGAGCGAGCTTTGCCGGGTGCTGAGATCCTTGAAGCGGATGCCGGTCTCGTTGATCGCGGCGAGAAGCGCCGTGATGCCGGTGCGCTCGCCCTGCGTGTCGTAGCTGTAAACGAGTTCGCTGCCGTCGGCGTCGAGCGTGAGATTATAGGCCTGGAGCGCCGGCGGCACGGCGTCGAGCTTCTTTTGCAACTGGAGGCGAAGCTCCTTCTTGCCGAGCTTGCGCATCAGCTCGATCTTGTCCTCGACCAGCATCAACTCGCCCTTGTTGATGACGCCGATGCGGTCGGCCATGTCCTGCGCTTCCTCGATGTAGTGCGTCGTCAGGATGATGGTGACGCCGGAATCGCGCAGATCCCGCACCACCTGCCACATGCCCTTGCGCAATTCGACATCAACGCCCGCCGTCGGCTCGTCGAGGAAGAGAATGCGCGGCTCGTGCGAGAGCGCCTTGGCGATCAGGACGCGGCGCTTCATGCCGCCCGAGAGCGTCATGATCTTGTTGTCCTTCTTGTCCCACAAGGAGAGCGCCTTCAGCACCTTCTCGATATGCGCGGGGTTCTTCGGCTTGCCGAACAGGCCGCGGCTGAAGGAAACCGTATCCCACACGCTCTCAAACGCGTCGGTGGTGAGTTCCTGCGGCACGAGGCCGATCAGCGAGCGCGAGGCGCGATAGTCGCGCACAATGTCGTGACCGTTCACGAGCACCTTGCCTTCGGACGGATTGACGATGCCGCAGACGATGCCGATCAGCGTCGTCTTGCCGGCGCCGTTGGGGCCGAGCAGCGCGAAAATCTCGCCGTGCGGGATTTCAAGGCTGACATTCTTCAGCGCCTGAAAGCCGGTGGCATAGGTCTTCGACAGATTGGCAATGGAGATCGCGGGATGGCTTGAAATGACGGCAACCTCTTGAAATGACGGCAAGCACTCGAACAGCGCGCGATTTCGGGATGCCGCAGATAAACGCCAAGCGTGGCGAGCGCAAGGGGGCGCGGGAATACACCGCCCTGTCAGGCTTTTCCGCGGCGAAAGGCGAAAATCAGGCGGCGCGCCTCGCCAGCAACTCGCTCATCGTCTCGCCGACGAGATGCGCGCTCGAGGCGATGACGGCGCCGGCATCCTTGAGCTTCGCCATCTTGGCGTCGGCGTTGCCGGACGCATGCATGGTGAGCGTGCCGGCGTGGCCCATGCGGCGCGCGGGCGGCGCGTATTTGCCCGCGACGAGCGCGACGACCGGCTTCTTCAATCCTGCTTTGCGCAGATAGTCGGCGGCGCGCTCCTCCTCGTTGCCGCCGATCTCGCCGATCAGCACGACGCCTTCGGTTTCGGGATCGGCGAAGAAGAGTTCGAGACAATCGGTGAAGCCGATGCCGTGCACGACATCGCCGCCGATGCCGACGGTGGTCGATTGGCCGAGGCCGCGGCCGGTGAGCTGCGCGACGATTTCGCTGGTGAGCGAGGCCGAGCGCGAGGCGACGCCGATGCCGCCCTTCTTCGAGCGGTCGGTCGCCATGACGCCGATCTGGCAGATTTCCGGCGCGAGCACGCCCTGCGAATTGGGGCCGACAAGGCGCGTCTTCGAGCCTTTCAGCGCTTCGCGGACGCGCACCATGTCGAGCACCGGCACGCGCTCGGTGACGACAACGACGAGCGGCAATTCCGCTTCGATCGCCTCGATCATGGCGCTCGCGGCGTGCTCGGGCGGAACGAAAACACAGCTCGCATTGGCCTGCGTTTCGGCGACGGCCTCTTTCACGCTGTTGAACACCGGCACATCGAGATGCGCCTTGCCGCCCTTGCCCGGCGTGACGCCGGCAACGACGTTGGTTCCGTACTGGATCATGCGATAGGCGTGATAGGTACCGGCCCAGCCGGTCATGCCCTGACAGAGAACGCGGGTGTTTTGATCGACAAGAATTGTCATCACGCTTTTCCGTGTGCAATCGCGGCGGCGCGGGTCGCCGCCTGCCACATGTCGGGGCTCAGGGTTTTCGGCAGGCCGAAGCTTTCGATGCGGATACGCGCGATATCCTCGTTGTTGCCGGTGACGCGCAAGACGAGCGGCAATACGCGGCCCTTGCGGCGGAACGCGATGCCGAGCCCTTCGATGATGGTGTCGCAGGGCTGCATGCCGCCGCCATAGACGTTGACGAGGATGACTTTCACTTTCGGGTTGTCGAGCACGAGGCCGATGCCCTGGGCGATGTCGAGGCTCTTCGCGGTGGTGCGAATGTCCATGAAGTTCGCGGGCGTGCCGCCGGCCGCGCGCAGCATGTCGAGCGTCGCCAATCCGAGCCCGGCGCCGTTCACGACGACGCCGATGTCGCCGTCCATCTGCATGAAATTGATCTGATGCTGCTGGGCTTTCAGCTCGATCTCGTCGATCTCGTCTTCCTCGCGCAGGCCCGCGAGATCCGGATGACGGAACAGCGCGTTGTCGTCGAGCACGATCTTGGCATCCAGCGCCACCGCCTCGCCCTTCTCGTTGAAGGCGAGCGGGTTGATCTCGATCAGGCTCGCGTCGAGCCCGATGAAGGCGCTATGCATGTTCTTGACGGTCTGCGCGAGCTTTTCGGCTTCAGCGCCGGTAACGCCGAGGCGCTTGCAGAAATCCTCGATGTCGCCGGGCTTGTTCTCGCC
The DNA here is from genome assembly GCA_035556215.1 of Xanthobacteraceae bacterium. GTDB lineage: Bacteria > Pseudomonadota > Alphaproteobacteria > Rhizobiales > Xanthobacteraceae > Palsa-892. The sequence continues at coordinate 54,173 of DATMFI010000004.1, forward strand.
CTTCAGCGAGAGCGGCAACGTCTCGAGCCCGGCGCTGCCGGTGTGCTGTTCGACGCCCGAGCCGCCCTTGCCGCCCAACACGACTAGCGAAGCGCCGATCGCATCGACCATGATCGCGAGATAAATTTCCTTCTGCGCGCGCACCGCGGCTTCGACCAGCACGCGCTTCACGGCATGGCCCTGCGGGCCGGTCTGCGGCGTCACGAGTTTCTGGCCGAGGAGTTCGTTCGCGGCCATGCGCGCCTCGACCGGCGTTTCGGCCTTGCGCACGCCGCCCGCGGTGAAGCGGTCGCCGGCGTGGATCTGCGCTTTTACATAGACGGCGCCGCCGAGTTCTTTTGCCGCAACCATAGCTTCGTCGGCGGAGACCGCAACGCGGCCTTCGGGGCTCGCGATGCCGTAGCCCGCGAGCAGGCGCTTGGCTTTGAACTCATGCAGGTCCATGCCGGCCTCCCGCGAGTACCGCCGTTTGCGAGCCGCTATTTCCCGACGATATGCGACGGGCGGCCCGCGTGAAAGTTTTCGATGTTCCAGACGACCTGCCCCCAGAGCGTCTGCATGGCCTCCTGGCTCGCCCAGGCCACGTGGGGTGTGACGATAAAGTTGGGCCGATTCAGAACAGAAAGAAAGGGGTGGCCGGCGGGCGGCGGTTCCACCGTCAGGACGTCGAAACCGGCACCGGCGATCAGGCCCTCATCGAGCGCCTTGACGAGGTCTTCCTCGACGACGAGGCCGCCGCGTGCCGTATTAATGAGCAGCGGCTTCTTCTTCATTTTGCGGAATTCGGGCATCGCGATCATGTTGCGCGTACCCGGCAAGAGCGGGCTGTGCAGCGTGATGACGTCGCTCGTCTCCAGCACCTCGTCGAACGGCGTGTAGAGCGGGCCGAGGCCCGAGACGTTCTTGTGCGCGGCGAACAGCGTCTTCATGCCGAAGGCCTGGCCGATCTTGGCAACCGACTGGCCGATGGCGCCCTCGCCGATGATGCCGAGCGTGGAGCCCGCGAGATCCTTGATCGGCTGGGTGAAGAAACAGAACTGGCCGGACTTCTGCCACTCGCCGTCAATCACGTCCTGGCGGTAGCCGACGATCGAGCGGCGCAGCGCGAGAATGAGCGCGAAGGTGTGCTCCGGCACGGTGTTCACCGCATAACCGCGGATGTTCGAGACGATAATGCCGCGTTTCTCGCAGACCGCGACATCGATCACGTCGTAACCCGTCGCGGCGATCGCGATCATCTTGAGATCGGGAAGCTGATCGAGATCCTTCTCGCGGATCGGCGTCTTGTTGGTGACGGCGATGGCCGCGCCCTTCAAGCGCTCGACGACGTCCTCATGTTTGGTCGTGCCGTACTCCTTCCACTCGTGCGGAAAGGATGGGCGCGACAGCTCGACGCTTGGCCCGATGGTGTTGCGGTCCAGAAACACGATTTTCATGATGACGCCCGATTACCCCTAAGCGGAAATGGAATGCACGTGTTCCATTCTAGGGGAAAGAACGGGTTGCGCCACTACATTCGGGAAAGTCGGATAGATTTGCAGCGAGCGGCCGAGCTGCTGCACGAGTCCGAGCACCGCGTCGATATGCGGCGTGCGCACATCGACGAGCCGTCCCATCTCCTGCACCGAAGTCAGCAGCGCGTCGATCTCGAGCGGCCGGCCGTTCTCCAGATCCTGCAGCATCGAGGTGCGATGCGCACCGACCTTCGCAGCGCCGTTGATGCGGCGATTGATATCGACGCGGAACGAGGCGCCGAACCGTTCGGCGATCTCCTTCGCCTCCTCCATCATGCTGTAGGACAGCGCGCGCGTGCTCGGGTCCGTCGCGACGACATCGAGCGTCGTGCGGGTGAGCGCCGAGATCGGATTGAAGCAGAGATTGCCCCAAAGCTTCAGCCAGATTTCGCTGCGGATATCCTGCAGCACCGGCGCTTCGAAGCCGGCCTTCTCCAGAACTTCCGAGAGACGCTTGACGCGATCGGAGGTGCCGCCGTTCGGCTCGCCGAGGGCGAACTTCTTGCCGTAGGAATGCTTGATGACGCCGGGCTCGGTGATTTCGGTCGCGGGATAAACGACGCAGCCGATGGCCCGCTCGGGGCCGATCGTCTTCCACTGGCGCTCGCCGGGATCGACGCTTGCAAGGCGCACATGGGCGAATTTCTTGTCGAGCCCGAAGGTGTACCACCAGGGCACGCCGTTTTGTCCGGTGACGACGGCGGTGTGCGGCCCGAGCAAGGGCCGCATGTCTTCCGCCGACTCCCAGGCCTGATGCGCCTTGAGACAGACGATGACGTAATCCTGCGGGCCGAGATCGACGGGGTATTTCGTCGCCCGCGGCTTGCAGACTTTTTCCTTGCCGTCGATCAGGAGCTTCAGCCCCTTCTCGCGGATGGCGGCAAGGTGCGGGCCGCGCGCGATCAACGACAGTTCGACGCCATCGACCGCGGCGAGGCCCGCCGCCAGATACCCGCCGATCGCCCCCGCCCCATAAATGCAAATCTTCATGGGCGGGCTCCTTTAAGCGACCTTGGCGAGCTGGAGTTGCGGCGCGGACTTGCGGAAGTGCAATTGCGCCGCCGCGACACCCGATCCGGCTTCGATGGGAATGCCGGCATCCATCAGCGCCATTTCGGCACCGGCGAGCGCCTGCAGCGCCATGATCTCGTTGAAGAAGCCCAGATGCCCGATGCGGAAGCCCTTGCCCGCGATTTTCGAGAGGCCGAGGCCGAGCGACATCTTGTAGCGATAGTAGGCGGTCTTCACGACGTCTTCGCTGTTGAAGCCCTTCGGCACCATCACGGTGCTGACCGTGTCGGAGTGCCACTTCGGCTCCTTGGCGCAGAGCGACAAGCCCCAGGCCGCGACGCCCTGGCGGACGCCTTCGGCGATGCGGTGGTGACGCGCGAAGACGTTATCGAGGCCCTCGGCTAGCAGCATGTCGAGCGAAGCGCGCAGGCCGCGCATCAAGGTCGTGGCCGGCGTATAGGGGAAGTAGCCGTCCTTGTTGGTGCGCATCATGTCGGCGAAATCGAAGAAGCAGCGCGTGAGCTTCGCCGACTTATGCGCTTCGAGCGCCTTCTGGCTCACCGCGACGATCGCGAGGCCCGTCGGCAGCATGAAGCCCTTCTGCGAGCCTGCGACGGCGCAATCGACGCCCCACTCGTCCATGCGAAAATCAATCGAGGCGATCGAGCTGATGCCGTCGGCCATCAGAAGCGCCGGGTGGTTCGCCGCGTCGAGCGCCTTGCGGACACCGGCGAGATCGCTGGTGACGCCGGTCGTCGTCTCGTTGTGGCAGACGAGCACGGCCTTGATCTCGTGCGCCTTGTCGGCGGCGAGCTTTTCGGCCGCGAGTTCGACCGGGAAGCCCTCGCCCCACTCGCACTCCATCGCATCGACGTTGAGACCCTTGCGGCGGCAGAGATCCGCCCACAGGTGCGAAAATTGGCCGAAGACCGCGATCAGAACCTTATCACCGGGGGACAAGGTGTTCGTGATCGCGGCCTCCCAACCACCCGTCCCGGAGGACGGGAAGATGAAGACCTGACCTTTTTCGGTCTTGAAGGCCTTTTTCAAATCCTGAAACAGCGGCAGCGTGAAATTCGGGAAATCCGGCGCCCGGATGTCTTCCATCGGAACGTCCATCGCCTGCCGGACCGGAAACGGCATGTTCGTGGGGCCGGGGGTGAAGAGACCGTGAAATCCAGACATTTTATTTCTCCCAAAATTTAGCTGTTCGAATTCGTGAAGGACCGCGCTCAGGCGTAAATCGGAAACCGCTCGCAAAGCTGGATGGCGCGCGCTTTGACGGCGGCTTCGGTGGCGGCGTTACCCGCCTCGCCGTTCCTGGCGAGACCGTCGAGCACTTCGACGATCATGCGGCCGACCTCGCGGAATTCGGCGATGCCGAATCCGCGGGTCGTACCGGCCGCCGATCCAAGCCGAATGCCGGAGGTTACAGTCGGCTTTTCGGGATCGAACGGCACGCCGTTCTTGTTACAGGTGATGTGCGCGCGGCCGAGCGCCTTCTCGGCGCGATCGCCGGTCAGCTTCTTCGGACGCAGGTCGACGAGAATGAGATGCGTGTCGGTGCCCTTGGTGACGAGATCGTAGCCCGCTTCGAGCAGCGTCTCGCCCATGACCTTGCAGTTGTCGATGACCGAGCGCGCGTAGAGCTTGAAGCCCGGGCGCAATGCTTCGCCGAAGGCCGCCGCCTTGCCCGCGATGATGTGCATGAGCGGGCCGCCCTGCAGGCCGGGGAACACCGCCGAGTTGATCTTCTTGGCAATGTCCTCGTGATTGGTGAGCACCATGCCGCCGCGCGGACCGCGCAGCGTCTTGTGCGTCGTCGTGGTGACGACATGCGCATGCGGCAGCGGATTGGGATGCACGCCGCCCGCGACGAGACCGGCGAAGTGCGCCATATCGACCATCAGGAAGGCGCCGACTTCATCGGCGATCTTGCGGAAGGCGGCAAAATCAATGACGCGCGGATAGGCGGAGCCGCCGGCGATGATGATCTTCGGCTTGTGCTCACGGGCGAGCGCCGCGACTTCGTTCATGTCGATGCGCTGATCGTCGCGGCTCACGCCGTAATGATGCGCGTTGAACCATTTGCCGGAGAGGTTCGGCGCCGCGCCATGCGTGAGATGGCCGCCGGCGGCGAGCGAAAGGCCGAGGATGGAATCGCCGGGCTTGGCGAGCGCGAGGAACACCGACTGGTTGGCCTGGCTGCCGGAGCTGGGCTGCACGTTGACGAAGCCGCAGTTGAACAGCTGCTTGGCGCGCTCGATGGCGAGCGTCTCGGCTTCGTCCACGAACTGGCAGCCGCCGTAGTAGCGCTTGCCGGGGTAACCTTCGGCATATTTGTTGGTGAGCACGGAGCCAGCAGCCTCGAGCACGGCGCGGCTCACGATGTTCTCGGACGCGATCAGTTCGATTTCGTTCTGCTGACGATGCAGCTCGCGATCAATCGCGCCTGCAAGGTCCGCATCCGACTCGGCGAGGCTTGCGGCAAAGAACGTATCCGCGCCCGCTTTTGGTTTTGCACTTGCTGAAGTCACCCCGGTTGTCTCCCTATTTAACTGGCATAACGTATTTTAGGATTCGGCTACAATACAATGGAATACTTTTTCATTTTTATAAAGTGGCATTCCAGTGCATATATCGAATGTTTTACACGATAACCCCCTATTTTCCGCCAAGTGGAATGATTTTCCATAACTTAAAACGGAATGCAAGCCCATTTCGTTCCTCGTGCTAATCTTTGTGCTACGAAGGCGCGAAATGACGTGAGAACGGCCCTGGAAGACCCAAGAGACTTGGGGATGGAGGTAAATGATGGTGGGGAGACCGAAACTGATCCGAGGCGGCGCCGGCGAAGCGGACGCCCTCGCCCCGCAAGCCGCCCATTCGGTTCAGGCGCTCGATCGCGGCCTGACGCTGCTTTCGATCATCGCCGAGGCGGACGGCCTGTCGCTGACGACCATCGCGCAGCGCGCCGGCATTGCCCCCTCCACCGCGCACCGCATTCTCACCACGCTGAAAGCCGCGGGCTTCGTGCAGTGTGAAGAAGCGCACGGCAGCTATCTGATCGGCGTCAAAGCCTTCAAGGTCGGCTCGGCCTTCCTGCGCAATCGCAAACTCACCGAAGTCGGCCGCGGCGTGATCCGCCGCCTGTTGGAAGCGAGCGGCGAAACGATTTCGATCGGCATCGAGAAAGAGGATTACGTCGTCTTCCTCTCGCAGATGGAAAGCCACCAGTCGATTCGTGCCTTCCATCGCCCCGGCTCGCGCGGATCGTTGCACGCCTCCTCGATCGGCAAGGCGATTCTCTCGACGCTCACCGACGAAGCCGTCGCCCAGCGTCTGCATCGCGTCGGCATGCCGAAATTCACCGAGCGCACCATCATCGATCCCGATGCGCTGCTCCGCGACCTCGCGCTGTCGCGCAAGCGCGGCTGGACCGTCGATGACGAGGAGCGCGCCGAAGGCATGCGCTGCGTCGGCGCGCCGGTGTTCAACGAGCACGGCGAAGTGATGGGCGGAATTTCGATCTCGGGCCCGACCGTGCGTCTCACCGACGAACGGCTTGGCGAACTCGGCCCGATGGTGAAGCGCGCCGCCGCGGAAATCACCGAAGGCATCGGCGGCTACATCCCGAAAGCGTGAAGCGGCGATCGCGCCGCTTTTCGCTAGAGCCCGGATACGTATGGGGTCTACTGATCCGGCAGCTTTTCGTATTCGAGGCGTTCGGTCGCGGGCCGCACAATCGGCTTGGCCGCGGGCGCGCTGGCGGCTTGCGGCGCCGTCGCAGCCGGCAGGCTGATCGGTGCCGAGATCGGCGTCGATGGTGTAACCGCGGCGGGCGATGCCGGCACGGCAGGCGCCACGGCGGCGGGTTTTTCCTCGGCTTTCGGCGTTTCTGCCGGTTTTACGGCGGTTTCCGCGGGCTCTGACGCCTTGCCGACCGGCTTGTCCGCGGCCGGCTTTTCTTCTGCCGCTTTTTCGGTAACGGCCTTCTCGACCGGCTTTTCCTCGGCCGGTTTTTGTTCAATCGGCTTTTCTTCGACCGGCTTTTCGGCGGGCTTTTCCGCCGCGTGCGCGGGCTCACCGGCAACGTGCGGCTTGGCGGCGGCATCGGCCGGCGCGCTTGCCGTTTCCGGCTTGGGCGCAGGCTTGGCACGCTCTTTCGCCTCGCCGGGTGTGAGGGCGAATTCGGCGGGAACGGCGCCTTTCTTCACGACGGCGACGATCTTGTTCAGTACCATCGCGTGGAGACGCGGCGACTTGTCGATATTGAGATGATCGACGCCTTGTGAGCTGACATCGACGTTCTGCAACTCGCCGCGAAATCCCGCGCCGCGCCGGGCATAGGCGTAATCGCGCTGCGTGATGTTCATGACGCGCGCGACATTGGCCGGCGCGACGAGCGTTTGCGTTCCGTCGAACGGCACGACGAGCGCGACCGGCACGCCCTGCTTGCCGAGCGCAGCCGCCATGAACATCACGGCGTCGGCGCCGAGCGAATGGCCGATCAGCACGATCGGCGCATGATTGCCGTTCTTGTAATCGGCCGCGATCTTGCCCGCGACCTCTTCCCATTCGGTGTGATTATAGACGGTCGCCGGAATGCCGGACGCTTTGATCTTGTCGGCAAGCTCGTCCATGCCGAGCGAAAAGACGTTCAGCAAGCCGCGAAACAGATAGACACGCGCCTCGTTCTTGGCGGTGCTCGTTTTGGCGCGATGGCTCGTCTTGCGAGCCGCAGGCGCCGCGATGATCGGCTTGATCGAATCGACGGCCTCGGGCGCAGCCGCCTGCGCAGCAGCGGGCAGGCTGCCGAAAGACAGCAACAGTGCCGCGGCGGCGGCGAAGGTCGCCAAACGGGAGGCTTTCATCGAACAGCCGTCCTGAAATTATGAGATCCCTATTCCGGAAAGGACCAGGCACGCGGCACCATATCCGATATTGCAGTGCCGTATACGCATTCGCCGCATTTTTTGGCCGATGTGGCTTTGATACAACAACTGGTCTGCCATGCTTTACGGGGAACCCGGCGCGGGCCTTCCGCGTCTAATTCCCGCAGCACTTATGGCGGGCGAACGGTCGAATTCAACGCATACGGGAATCATCATGCGACATCGCTGCGCCATTCTGGACGACTATCAACGCGTTGCCCTGACCCTCGCGGACTGGTCAGGGGTCGAGAAGGATGCCGACATCACGGTATTCACCGACCCGCTCGGGGATAAGGTCGCGGACAAGCTTCGCGATTATTCGATCCTTTGCCTGATGCGCGAGCGCACGCGGTTCGATCGCGCCGTCATCGAAGCGCTGCCGAGCCTCAAGCTCATCGTCACGAGTGGCATGCGCAACGCCGCAATCGACATCAAGGCGGCGGCCGGGCGCGGCATTCCCGTTTGCGGCACCGAGTCGATCGGCACGCCGACGGCCGAACTCACTTTCGGGCTGATGCTTGAACTGACGCGCAATATCGGCGCCGAACATGCCCGCCTGAAAGCGGGCGCGGCGTGGCAATCGACGCTCGGCTCCGAACTCGAAGGCAAGACGCTCGGCATTCTCGGGCTCGGCAAGCTCGGCACGCGCGTCGCCAGGATCGGCAATGCCTTCGGCATGAAAGTCATCGCCTGGAGCCAGAACCTCACCGGCGAAAAGGCCGCGGCGGCAGGCGCGGCGCGCGTCGAGAAGGAGACGCTGTTCCGGCAATCGGACTTCATCACCATTCACTCGCAGCTTTCCGACCGCACGCGCGGGCTCGTCGGCCCCGCCGAGTTCTCGCTGATGAAGCCCTCGGCCTATCTCATCAACACTTCGCGCGGGCCGATCGTGCAGGAAGCGGCGCTCATCGCGGCGCTGCGCGAGCGCAAGATCGCCGGCGCCGGCATCGATGTCTTCGACAGCGAGCCGATCGCGCTCGATCATCCGCTGCGCAAGATCGAGACCGCCGTCATCACGCCGCATCTCGGTTATGTCACCGCGGAAGGCTATCGCCGTTTCTATTCGCAAATGGCGGAGGATGTTCGTGCCTGGCTCGACGGCAAACCGATCCGGGTCATTCCGCCAGCTTCATGATCTTTGCGTAAACTTCACCGAAAAGGAGAAACCATGAGCAAAATCCTGACAGCCATTGGCGCGCTCGCGATCGCCGTCGCGATCGCGGCGCCGGTCAATCTGTTCGGCGGGTTTCTCAATGTCGCGGCGAACGACCCGCATCTCGGCATCGTCACCTGGTCGCTCGAAAAGATCCGCATGGCGTCGATCTCGCGGCATGCGGTCGAGCAGCCGCCCGTCTCGCTCGACGATCCGGCGGCCGTGCAGGCGGGCGCGCGGGCATTCTCGGAACGCGGCTGCGTCAGCTGCCATGGCGCGCCGGGCGGCACCTGGGCGAAATTCTCCGAAGGCATGACGCCCTCGCCGCCGGATCTTGCGGAGATCGCCAAGGAGCGCACGCCCGCCGAAATCTTCTGGGTGGTCAAGCACGGCCTCAAGTTCACCGGCATGCCGAGCTTCGCGGCGATCGACGTCAAGGATGACGAGATCTGGAAGATCGTTGCCTTCGTGAAAAAGCTGCCGGGCGTTTCGGACGCCGACTTCAAGGCGTGGACGGCGCAATAATACGCGCCGTCCGCCTGCCAGCGCGTTTTAAGCCGCCCGCAAGCCGCGCAGGAACGTATCCGCCGCGGTGTGGAGGTTATACGCCTGCTCGTCGAGCATCTTCACCGCGGCCAGCATGTCCCGCGACGCCTTGCCGGTGGCGGCAACGGCGGTGTCAAGCTCGCTGATATCGGCGGTCACCTGACGCGAGGAGTTCGACGAGCTCTCGATGCTCGATGCGATATCGCGCGTCACGGCATCCTGCTCCTCGACCGCCGAAGCGATCGCCATCGTAATCTCCGAAATCTTCGAGATGTCGCCGACGATGGCCTCGGTCGATTTGACCGCTTCCGAGGTCGCGTTCTGGATCGAAGCGACCTGGGCATGAATTTCGCCGGTCGCCTTGGCGGTCTGGGCGGCAAGCACCTTCACTTCCGAAGCGACGACGGCAAAGCCGCGCCCGGCCTCGCCGGCACGCGCCGCCTCGATGGTGGCGTTGAGCGCCAGAAGATTGGTCTGCTCGGCGATATCGCTGATCAGCTTCACGACATCGGTGATGCGCTGCGCCGACTCGGCAAGGCTCCTGATGATGTTGCTGGAGCCGCCGGCATGCTCGACCGCTTCACTCGAGAAGTCACGGGCAATGCCGACCTGGCGCGAGATCTCGGCGATCGACGACGACATTTCCTCCGACGAGGCCGCGATCAGTTCGGCGCCGGAAGACGCCGCCTTCGCGGCATCCGCCACGGCCGAAGTGCGCGCGCCCGCCTGCGTTGCGATCGTCGCGACATTGCCGGCGTTCTCGCTGACGAGGCGCGTCGCTTCGGCGACCGCTTCCATCACGCCCTTCATCTGGTGTTCGAAATCGGCGGCGAGCATTTCGCGCGCGGCGCGGCGCTCGGCCTCGGCTTCTTCCTTGATACTTTCCTGCTGATGCCGGAGCCTTGCCGCTTCGCGGCTCGATTCCCGCAGCGACACGACGGCGCCGGCGATCATGCCGACCTCGTCGCGCTGGCCGGTCGCCGGAACGGCAACCTCGAAATCGCCGCCGGCGATCTGCTGGATCGCGTCGGAAATCCTCGTGATCGGCTTGGTGATGGCGCGGCTCACCAGGAGCGAAACGGCGCAGCCGACCAGCACGGCAATCGCCATGATGATGCGCAACAAAACGCCCTGTTCGTCGAGCCGCGCGTCGACGCTGACGACGTTGCGGTCGCGCGACTGCTTGCTGAGCTGGCTCAGAAATTCGGTCTGCTCGCCGATATCCTTGAAATTGCGCTGCGCGGCCGAAAGCGTCGCCGCCACCGAGCCCGGATCGGTTTTCGCGATTTGCAGAATGATGTTGGCCTGTTTGGAGAATTTATTGACGGCGTCCGTCAACCTCCCCATCGCTTCGGCGGTATCGCCCTTGGTCAACGGCTCCAGCGCGAGCAGCTTGCCGGCAAGATCGATCAAACCCGACTCGGCCTGATCGGTGATCGTTTCCAGATCGTCGCGCGCCGTTTCATTCATCGCGATCGACGCGATGTGATAAAGACGTGTCTGAACCGCCCAGGCATTGGTGTTGAAATCGGCGACGGCTTCAGCGACCCGCACCGGTCCGTTCATCAACTGCTGTAGTGTCGCCTGGTTTTCCCACTGTGTTTTCAGTACGTAGGTGCCAATTCCGATCAGAACCAGAATTAGAAACGCCGGTGCAAGCAGAACCTTCCAGCGAATGCGGAGATTGCCGAACCAAGTCATAGAAGCCCCATTCGTGCCCGTCGCGGGCGAACCAACCAGGGCTAGGATTGGGGGAATAAAGTTAACATTCTGCAGACATGCACGTGATGGTTATATGATACCGGGTTGATGCCAAATGGTTGCATTGCTTCGTGTTTTCGCCCCTTAATCTGGTCCGGAAAGGCCGCTCGTGTCCCAGCAATTTGCCCCCGCCCCCGCTCTCGAAGCCGCCGAGAAGGATCTCCCGCTTCGCGACGACATCCGGCTGCTCGGCCAGATCCTCGGCGACGTCGTGCGCTCGCAGGAAGGCGAAAAGACCTTCGCGCTGGTCGAGCGCATCCGCCAGACTTCCATCCAGTTCAGAAAGAGCGACGACGAAGCGGCGCGCACCGAGCTTGCCGCGGCGCTCGATGGCCTGTCGCCCGAGCAGACGATTCAGGTCATCCGCGCTTTCGGCTATTTCTCGCATCTCGCCAACATCGCCGAGGATCAGCACCACATCCGCCGCAACCGCGTGCACGCGATGGCGGCCTCGGCGCCGCGTCCCGGCACGATGGCCTATGCGATCGAGAGCGCGAAAAACTCCGGCATCGCACGCAACCAGCTCAAGGAATTTTTCGACGGCGCGCTCGTCTGTCCGGTGCTGACCGCACACCCCACGGAAGTGCGGCGCAAGAGCACGCTCGATCGCGAAATCGAAATCGCGCGGTTGCTTGCCGAGCGCGACCGCACGCAGTTCACGCCCGAAGAAGCGGAAGCCTTCGACGAAGCGCTGCGGCAGGCGGTGCTGACGCTGTGGCAGACGAACCTCATCCGCAACACGCGGCTTGCGGTGCTCGATGAAGTCGCGAACGGCATCTCCTATTACGATTATACGTTCCTGCGCGAGTTGCCGCGCTTCTATGCCGCGCTCGAGGATCTGCTCGCCAAAGGCGCCGCCGCGCGCGACGAGTTCAGGCTCGCGTCGTTCTTCCGCATGGGGAGCTGGATCGGCGGCGACCGCGACGGCAATCCGTTCGTCACCGCGGCAACGCTCACGGAAGCGTTCCGCCTGCAAAGCCGACGCGCATTCCTGCATTACCTGAACGAATTGCATCGCCTCGGCGGCGAATTGCCGCTCGACGGGCGAACGATCCGCGTTTCGCCGCAACTCGAAACACTGGCTGCGGATTCACCAGACCATTCACCGCATCGCGCCAATGAGCCCTATCGCCGCTCGATCGCCGGCATCTATGCGCGCCTCGCGGCAAGCGCCCGCGCGCTCGTGCAGATGGATCCGCCGCGGCCGGCGGCGGACGCGCCGCCCTATGGCAGCGTCGGCGAATTCAAGGCCGATCTCGATATCATCGACCATTCGCTGCGCACCAATGGCTCGGCCGTGCTTGCGCATGGGAGGCTGCGCCACCTGCGGCGCGCGGCCGATGTCTTTGGCTTTCACCTCGCGACGATCGATCTCAGACAGAACTCGGCGGTGCATGAGCGCACGGTCGAGGAGCTGTTTGCAAAACACGACGCCAAAATCCGCTATCGCGAACTCGATGAAGCGGCGCGTGTCGAACTTCTCGCGCGGCATCTGCAAAGCGATACGCTGCTCGCGGCGGATCTCGGGGGCTTTTCAGACGAAGCGCAGTCGGAGCTTGGCGTCGTTCGCGCCGCGGCCGAAGCGCGACGCCGCTACGGCGAAATGGCCGTGCAGAACTATGTGATTTCCAAGGCGGAAAGCGTCTCCGACGTGCTCGAGGTCGCGCTGCTCCTGAAGGAAGCCGGGTTGTTCAGCGCCGAAGACGGGCTCGCGCTCAACATCGCGCCGCTGTTCGAGACCATCGACGATCTGCGCGCCTGCGCCCGGATCATGGACGCGCTCCTGTCGCTGCCGGCTTACCGCAAATGGATCGCCGGGCGCGGCGGCATTCAGGAAGTGATGCTCGGCTACTCCGACAGCAACAAGGACGGCGGTTTCCTGACCTCGATCTGGGAGCTCTACAAGGCCGAGGGCGAGCTTGTGGACGTCTTCCGCCGCCACGGCATCCGGCTTTGCCTGTTCCACGGCCGCGGCGGCTCGGTGGGGCGCGGCGGCGGACCAAGCTATCAGGCGATCATCGCGCAGCCGCCCGGCGCCGTGCAGGGCCGCATCCGCATCACCGAACAGGGCGAAGTCATCGCCGCCAAATATTCGAGCGCCGAAGTCGGCCGCCGCAACCTCGAGACCCTCGCCGCCGCGACGCTGGAGGCTTCGCTGCTGCATCCGGCGAACGATGCGCGCGAGAACGTCTATGCCGAAGTGATGGAGGAGCTTTCCGCCACCGCCTACAAGGCCTATCGCGATCTCGTTTACGAAACGCCGGGCTTCGAGGATTACTTCCGGCAATCGACCGTCATCAGCGAAATCGCGCGGCTCAATATCGGCAGCCGCCCTTCTTCGCGTACGCGCTCGCAGAAGATCGAGGATCTACGCGCCATCCCGTGGGTGTTCAGCTGGTCGCAATCGCGCATCATGCTGCCGGGCTGGTACGGCTTCGGCAGCGCGGTCAAAGCGTGGCTTGCCGCGCATCCCCGGCCGGGCATGGATGTGCTGCAGGCCATGTACGAAAAGTGGCCGTTCTTCCGCGTCGTGCTGTCGAATGTCGATATGGTGCTCGCCAAGACCGATATCGGCATCGCCTCGCGCTACGCCGATCTCGTCGAAGACCGCGCGTTGAGCGAGACGATCTTCAGGCGCATCCGCAATGAGTGGCAGCTCACCATCGAGATGGTGTGCAAGATCATGAAGCAGCAGGCGCTGCTCGAAAGCAATCCGCTGCTCGCCCGCTCGATCCGCAACCGCTTCGCCTATCTCGACCCGCTCAATCACGTGCAGATCGAACTCCTGAAGCGCGAGCGCGCCAAAGGCGGCGACGAGCGCGTCATCGAAGGCATTCACCTCACGATCAACGGTATCGCGGCCGGTTTGAGAAACAGCGGCTAAAGCTTCGGCAGCGATTGCTTGAGCGCGCGATAGCCCTTCCACGGATCGCCGGCGCGCGCGAGCTTCTTCGCGTCCTCGACGCTGTAGGGGTGAGCGTCCCTGAGCTTGCCGAGACTGCGCCATGTGAGGGGTATTGCGACAAACGCGCCTTTTCTCGCGCGCGTGGAATAAGGGCAGATCGCCGTCGCGCCGCGCTGGTTGCGAAGGTAATCGACGAAGATGCGGCCCGCGCGTTTCTTCTTCGACATGTTGGCGACGTAGTGCTCGGGATCCTGCTCTTCCATCAGCCGCGCCATCGCCTCGGCAAAAACGCGATGCTCGTCCCAGGAGTGCCTGGGCGCAAGCGGCACGACGACGTGAATACCCTTGCCGCCGGTCACCATCGGGAAAGACTCCAGATCGAATTCCTCGAGGCGCTTCTTCATATCGAACGCCGCGTCCTTCACCTTGGCGAAGGGGAGCCCCTCGTCCGGATCGAGATCGAATACGAGGCGATCGGGCTTCTCGACCGCGCCGGTATGCGAGCCCCAGATGTGCAATTCCAAAACGCCCATCTGCACCGCGGCGATGACGCCGGAAATATCCTCGACATACATGTATTCGCCGATGCCGGATTTTTCCCTGATGCGAATTTTGCGAAGTTCCTCCGGCCAGCCGGGTGACGCGTGCTTCTGGAAGAAGCATTCCTGCTCTCGCCCCTGGGGGCAGCGCACGAGCGAGAGCGGACGATCGGCAATATGCGGCAGGATGAGATCCTTGATCGCGACATAATATTCGACGAGGCCGCGTTTGGTGACGCCCTGCCCCGGAAACACCACGCGATCGGGATGCGTGATGCGAACGCCCTCGATCTCGCCGGCTTCCGGTTTCGTGAGCTTGACGGCTTTGGCTTTCGGCATCGGCTTCTCCCGGACGATTTCACGCGCGGGCTTGTCCTCGCGCAGGCCCTTGAAACTCCCCTGCCGCACCAGACCGTCGCGGGTCCAGCCGCGGAACGCAATCTCGGCGACAAGCACCGGCTCGACGAAATTGGCGTGCCGCACGATCGCGCGCGGCACCTTCGGCACCGGCGGCGTCTCGCGTGCGTGCTTTTTGAACAGCTTGGCCAATTGATCGAGCTGCTCGCCGGTGTAGCCGGAGCCGACGCGGCCGGCGTAGCGCAGCTTTCCCTCCTCGTGCGCCGCGAGCAGCAGCGACGAAAACGGCCGCCCCGCCTTGCCGGAGGGCCGCCAGCCGATGACGACGAACTCCTGCTCCATGCCGCATTTCACCTTGAGCCAGCCATGCGCACGGCCCGAGCGGTAGCGTTCGTTGCGATTTTTCGAGACGATGCCTTCGAGTTTCAAATCGCATGCACGGGCGAATACAGCCCTGGCTTCGCCGCGAATGTGATCGGAATAGAGCAGCGGCGCGCGGGCGCCTGCGAGAAGCGCCTTCAGCTTCTCCTTGCGCTCGTGCAAAGGCCGCGCGCGCAGATCCTCGCCGTCGAGATGCAGGAGATCGAACAGATAATAGCCGAAGCCGCCCGTTCCTTCCGAGAGCGCCTCTTGAAGCGCGCCGAAATCGGTATGGCCTTCGGCGCCGGCAACGGCAATCTCGCCATCAAGCAGCGCCGCGCGGCACGGCAGCGCCGCCAGCGCCGGCACCAGGCTCTCGAATTTCTTCGTCCAGTCGAGGCCGTTCCGCGTGCGGATCACCGCCCGCTCGCCCGCGACCGAAGCGATCGCGCGATAGCCGTCGAACTTGATCTCGTGCAGCCATTCATCGCCGGGCGGGGGCGCGTCAACGAGTGTCGCGAGTTGCGGCTTGACGAACGCCGGAAGCTTCAGCGGCGAGAACTTGGAGGCGCGCTTTGAATCTTTTTTTTTGAGCCGGAAGCGGTCTGTTTCTTCGGCTTGTTCGAGTGCCAGACCTTCTTGCCTTCGGCGATCTCGTCCATCGCGCGGCCGCTCGCGACGCTATCGGTTTCGCGCTCGACAGCGGGCTTGCCGTTGCTGCGCGCGACTTCGTCCTTTTCCTTGATAAGCAGCCAGTTGTCCTTGTCCTTATCGCGCTTGCTGCGCGCGCGAAGCTGCACCAAGGCCCAGTTGCCCTTCAGCCGCTCGCCGTGCAACTCAAAACCGAGCTTGCCCTTCTTCATTGCCTCGTCGGGGTTGCCGTGCGGCTTCCACCAGCCGCGATCCCATAGCATCACCGTGCCGCCGCCGTATTCGCCTTTCGGAATCGTCCCCTCGAAGCCGCCATAGGCGACAGGATGATCCTCAACATGAACGGCAAGCCGCTTGTCGTTTGGGTTCTCGCTCGGCCCCTTCGGCACCGCCCAGCTCATCAGCGTGCCGTTCCACTCCAGGCGGAAATCGTAGTGCAGCCTGCGCGCGGCGTGCTTCTGGATGACGTAGGACAGCTTCTTGCTGGATTTCGCGGATTTGCCTTTCGGCTCGGCGGTGCGCGTGAAATCGCGTTTGGCGCGATATTTGGTCAGCCGGTCCACGGCTCAGGCCGCCTTGCGGCGGCCGGGTTTGCGGCGAGTTGATTTGCGGCGGCTCGTTGTCTTCTTGCCGCTGGCTTTTTCGTCGCCGCCTTTGCCGACGCTCTTGCGAAGCGCCTCCATGAGGTCGATCACCTGCGCCGTCGGGCGCGTCTCCTCTATCTGGCGCACCTGACGGTGCTCGGCCTTGGCCTCGATCAATTCTCGCAGCGCTTCCTCGTAGGAATCCTTGAAAGCCGCCGGATCGAATTTCTTGCTCTTCTTCTTGATCAGCTCCTCGGCGAGCTCGATCATATCCTTCTCGGGCTCATGCTCCTTGATGCCGGTGAAGGCTGTGCTCGCCTTCTTCACTTCGTCGGCATAGCGCAGCGTCTCGAGCAGCATACCCTTGCCGCAGGCCTTGAGCGCCACAAGCGTGCCCTTGCCGCGAATGACGATCTGGCCGAGGCCGACCTTTTTGGCTTTCTTCAATGCATCGCGCAGCACGATGAAGGCTTCGTCGTCCTCGTCTTCGTCGGGCACGACGAAATACGGCCGCTCGAAATAGATCGGGTCGATCTCGTGCAGGTCGACGAACTGGACAAGATCGAGCGTCTTCTTCGCCTCTAACTTCAGCTTGTCGATCTCTTTGTCTTCGAGCAGCACATATTTGCCCTTCTCGAGCTCGTAGCCCTTGACGATCTCATCGGTGTCGACCGGGCCGATGTCGGGCACGACCTTCTGATAGCGAATGCGGGCGCCGCTCGGCTTGTGAATCTGGTGAAAGGAAATTTTGGCGTTCGATTTGGTCGCTGGCACGACCTCGATCGGGATCGAAACGAGTGACAGCCGGATATTGCCGGACCAGTACGCGCGCGTTGGCATGATGTCTCCCTGGGCCCATCCCTAACGCTCCAACTTTAATCGAGTTCCGCCGGACGCCGGTAAGACCCCGCGTTGCTCCGGCATGGGTTTATCGTATGATCTTCGCGTCAGGCGCATATGGCGCGCTGGCGATGGATTTGGCATTTTTCAAGGGCGGATATGCCGCCCGGCAGGGATTGATCCGTGGTCCTTCTTCATCGCCGCAGCGTGCTCTGGGGCCTTGCGGCTTCAGCGCTGCCGTTTTCCGCGCAGGCGCAGGACGCCATCACCGACGGCGCCGGGCGCAAGGTCACTATTCCGGCGAAGGCCGCCCGCGTGCTGCCGGCCGGGCCGCCCGCCGCGATTTTGCTCTATACGCTCGCGCCCGATCTCCTCGCCGGCTGGCCGCGCACGCCGCGCCCGAACGAGCGCGCCTTCCTCCTGCCCGATGTTGCAAGCCGTCCCGAGATCGGCCGCATCACCGGGCGCGGCAATACCGCGAACCTTGAAGTCATCGTGCAGATGAAGCCCGATCTCATTCTCGATGCCGGCGCGACGACGCAGACCTTCGTTTCGATGGCCGACCGCGTGCAGGAGCAGACCGGCGTTCCCTATGCGCTGCTCGACGGGCGCATTGAACTTGCCGCCGACACTTATCGCACGCTCGGCAAGCTGCTTCGCCGCGAAGCCAACGCGGAAGTTCTCGCCCGCGAGAGCGAAACGATTTTACGCACGGTGCGCGAGCGCGTAGCGAAAGTGCCGAACGATAAGCGCCCGCGCGTCTATTATGCGCGCGGGCCGCGCGGGCTCGAGACTGGGCTTGCGGGTTCGATCAACGTCGAATCGATCGAGATCATGGGCGCGCGCAACGTCGCGAGCGGCCAGCGCGGCGGGCTCACCTCGGTATCGCTCGAACAGGTGCTTGCCTGGGACCCCGAGGTCATCGTCACCATCGAGGAAAGCTTTGCCGACGCCGTGCGCAGCGATCCGAACTGGGCCGCCGTCTCGGCGGTCAAGACGGGGCGCGTGCATCTTGCGCCGAAGCTGCCGTTCGGCTGGATCGACTTTCCGCCTTCGGTGAACCGGCTGATCGGCCTGCCGTGGCTCGGCAAGATTTTCTATCCGGAAATTTTCACCGAAGACCTGAAAGCCGTCGCGCGCTCGTTCTATTCGAAATTCTATCATGTCGAGGTGAGCGGCGCGCAGCTCGACGGCATCCTGGCGGGCCGCGGCTGATGCGACAGAGCTTGGGCGGCGGGCTCGCCGTGGCTTCGCTGATTTTGATTGCCGGTATCGGCCTTGCATTCGCAATCGGCCGCTACCCGGTTTCGCTGATCGAACTTGGCCGCGTATTGCTTGCCAAAATCACCGGCGAACCTTCCAGCCTCTCCCCCGCTGTAGAAACCGTCATCTGGCAAATTCGCGGCCCGCGTGTCGTCGCGGCCGTACTGGTCGGCGCCGGGCTTTCAGTGGCGGGTGCCGCCTTTCAGGGCCTGTTCCGCAACCCGCTCGTTTCGCCCGATATTCTCGGCGCGTCATCGGGCGCGGCGCTCGGTGCCGTGCTCGGGATTTATTTTTCGCTCGGCGTGTTCGGCATTCAGGGCCTCGCTTTCATCGGCGGGCTCGCGGCGGTGGTCGCCGTTTACGGTATCGGATCGGCGCTGCGCGGCGGCGACACCATTTTGGTGCTCGTGCTCACCGGCGTCGTCGTCGGCTCGCTGCTCGGCGCGGGCATCGGCCTCATCAAATATCTCGCCGATCCCTATAACCAGCTTCCCGCCATCACCTTCTGGCTGCTCGGCAGCCTGTCCGCGACGAGCCCTTCCGATCTTCTGCCGCTTATCGGCCCGGTGCTCGCCGGCACTTTCATCCTGCTGGCGCTGCGGTGGCGAATGAACGCCATGAGCCTGCCGGAAGAGGAAGCCCGCGCGCTCGGCATCCCGACCGGATTGCTACGCGGCGCGGTGGTTGCCGCCGCGACGCTCGCCACAGCGGCAAGCGTCTCCGCCGCCGGTATCATCGGCTGGGTCGGGCTTGTCGTGCCGCACCTCGCGCGCTTTCTCGTCGGCCCAAGCTTTCCGCGCCTTCTGCCCACGACAGCCATTCTCGGCGGCGGCTATCTCCTTTTGATCGACACGCTCGCCCGCACGATGGCAGTCGTCGAAGTGCCGCTCGGCATTCTCACGGCGGTGATCGGCACGCCGTTCTTCATCGCGCTCCTGCGCCAGGCGCACCGGAGCTGGTCATGATCCTGGAAGCGCGCGGCCTCACCGTCGGCTATGGCAGCCACGCCGTCGGCTCCGGTTTCAATGTCGCGATAGCCGGCGGCGAAGTGCTGGCGCTGCTCGGCCCGAACGGCGGCGGCAAGACGACGCTCTTGAAAACGCTGCTCGGGCTCCTGCCGCCGCTCGGCGGTGAAATCCGGCTTGCCGATGCCACGCTGACGAGTCTTTCGGTGCGCGAGCGCGCGCGGCACCTCGCTTACGTGCCGCAGGTGCATAGCGGCCTGTTCGCCTTCTCGGTGGAAGAACTCGTGCTGATGGGCCGCAGCGCCCACACGCCGCTGCTCGCCGGGCCGTCGCAGCGCGACCGCGAAATCGCATGGGCGACCATCGAGCGGCTCGGCATCCGGCATCTCGCGGAGAAACCTTACACGCAAATTTCCGGCGGCGAGCGGCAGCTTGCGCTCGTCGCGCGGGCGCTCGCCCAGGAGCCGCGCCTCGTGATCTTCGACGAGCCGACCGCGAGCCTCGACTTCGGCAACCAGGGCAAAGTTATGCGCGAAGTCCGGCGGCTCGCCGCCGATGGCCTCGGCGTCATTTTCTCGACGCACGATCCGAACCAGGCGCTCCGCCACGCCGACCGCGCGCTGCTGCTTCGCGACGGCCGGACGCTCGCGCTCGGGCGCTCGCACGACGTCATCACGCAGGAAAATCTGCGCGCACTCTACGGCACGGATATTCTGAAAGTGGGCACCGGCGGCGAAGCCGCTTTCCTGCCCGGCTGAGGCGTTACGCCGCGACGCGGTCGCGGAACTTGGCCTCGAACGAAATTTCCTCGATGGGCTTGGGCCTGCTGAACAGGAAGCCTTGCACCTCGGTGCAACCTTCCTTTTTCAGAATTTCGAACTGTTCGCGCGTCTCGACGCCCTCGGCGATCACTTTCATGCCGAGACTCGTGCCGAGCTGCACGATCGTCTGCACGATGGCGACGGCGTCTTCCTTGCTCTGCAATTCCTGCGTGAACGAGCGGTCGATCTTGATCTTGTCGAACGGGAAGCTGCGCAGATAGCTGAGCGACGAATAGCCGGTGCCGAAATCGTCGAGCGAGATCCGCACGCCGACCTCGCGCAACTGGTGAAGGGTATCGAGCACCATCCGGTCGTCCTGCAGGAATACCGTTTCGGTGATCTCGAGGCCCAGGCGATGCGGCGACAGATCCGAAGCCGCGAGATTGGAGATGACCGAGAGCACCAGCGTCGGGCTGCGGAATTGCACGGCCGACAGATTGACCGCAACGCCGATATCGTTCGGCCATTTCGAGGCGTCCTGGCAGGCCTGCCGGATCACCCATTCGCCGATATTCGAGATCAACCCGATCTCCTCGGCGATCGAGATGAAATCGTCGGGCATGATCAGGCCCTTCTCCGGGTGCTTCCACCGCAGAAGCGCCTCGAAGCCGGTGATCTTTTTCTTGGCGATATCGACAATCGGCTGGTAGTGCAGCACGAATTGCGAAGCCGCCACAGCCTTGCGAAGGTCCAGTTCGAGGTAACGGCGCTCCTGCATGCGCACGTCCATTTCCTGCTGGAAGAACTGGAAGGTGCCGCGGCCCTCGGCCTTGGCGCGGTAGAGCGCCATATCGGCATTCTTCAGCAGTTGATCGGGATCGCGGCCGTCGGCCGGCGCAAGCGCAATGCCAATGCTCGCTCCGATCAGGACCTGGTGCCCGCGGATTTCGAACGGCTCCGACAGGGTGCTGATGATCCGCTCCGCGAGCGTCGCGGCCGTCTCCGGATTGGCGCCGAGTTGAACGACGGCGAACTCGTCGCCGCCGAGACGCGAGATGATATCGGCGCCGCGGATCGCGAGTTGCAAGCGCTCCGTCACCGCGCAGAGCAGCGCGTCACCGACCGGATGACCGAGCGTGTCGTTCACGCTCTTGAACCGGTCGAGATCGACGAACAGCACCGCGAGCGAGCGATGCTGCGACAAGGCCTGCACGGTCTTTTCGCGGAACAGGAGGCGGTTCGGCAGGTCCGTCAGCGCGTCGTGGCGAGCCATATGCAGGATCTTCGCCTCGGCATGGTGCCGCTCGGTGACGTCCTCGTAAGTCGCGACCCAGCCATGACCGGCGGTCGAGCGGTAAACGACCGAAACGATGCGGCCGTCGGCAAACTCGTAATGATGGTTGTCGTCGGGGTGCAGGACGAAGAAGTCCTTCTGCTCCCGGTAAAGCTCCTCGGCGGTGCGCTTGCCGTGATTGCCGGCGGCGACGCTCGCCCGCAGCATGTCGAGGAAGGTCATGCCGGGTTTGATGGCGTCGCGGCTGAGGTGGAAGATCTCGTAGAAGCGGCTATTGACGACCTGCAGGCGATCGGCCTCGTCGAAGAAGCACAGGCCCTGCGACATGTTATCGAGCGCGGCGTTGAGCAACGACTTTGCCGCCGAAAGACTGGCCTTCTGCGATTTCAGCATCGTGATGTCGCTGCACATCAGGATGAAGCCGCCGTCGCGCACGCCGCTGCGGCTGATGCGGACATAACGGCCGTCGGTGAGCTTGATCTCGGTCGTCTCCTGCTCGCGCTTGGGCGCCGTCAGCAAACGCGAAAGCAGGATCGGCGCATCGACATAATGCGAGATCTCGGCAAGCGACACGCCCGGCATCAGAAGATGCCGGCTCACTTTGAGGAAATTCGCCGCTTCGCTGTTGGCGAGCACGACCTTGCTGTCGGCATCGACCAGCACGACGCCTTCGCGCGAGCTTTCGAGCGCATCGACGAGGCGCGCCTGCGCCGAACGCCGCTGCGAAACCTCGTAGTCCATCATGTTCTTGATGTTGTCGCGCATGATGCGCATGGCGTCGAGCAGCGCACCGAGCTCGTCATCATGGGCGGCGGGAATTTCCGTATCGAGCTTGCCCGATGCGATCGAACTCGCGATCGAGGACGCGGCCGAAACCGGCCCGACGATCCGGCGCGTCAGAATATGCGTGATTCCGATCGCGAGCAGCAGAGCGAGGGCGGTCGCCACGATGTTCAACTGGATATCGCGCGAGACGCTCTCTTGTGCCGCCTGACGGAACAGGAAGCCGTCGCCGCTGGTGTAGTTCACCAGAAGGTCGGTCTGTTCCATGACGCGAGCCGCGTAGCGGTCGAGCGTTTCCCAACTATCGCCGAGCTGCGTCCCGGACAGGAGGCGCGAGCGCGCGAGCTTCCATTGTTCGACGGCCTTGCTGACATTGAGCGCGGCATTTGCCGCGCGCGGCGACTGCGAGCGCTGGACGGCAATTTCCAGATCGTCGGACAGCGTCTTCGACAGCTCCTGGATCGTCGCTTCAAGTTCGTCGCGTTTGCGCTGATCGGTTTCGATCCATTGCCGGGTGAACGCCGCCTGCATGTTGGCGAAGTCCGCCGCCGCCGAGCGCGCATAGTTGATGGACATCAACGACTGATCGAATGTCTTGTGCACCAATAGGCCGGCATTGCGGATGCCCATGGTCGCGTAAACGCCGAGGCCCGCGATCAGGAAGCTGAACAGCAGGAAGGCGATCGCGATCCGGCCGCGAATCGTGAAGGCGAGCTTCATCAACCGCCATTGCGGCAGATGAAGACCCTTTCCGCTCTGCTCGACGCTCTTACCCAGCCAACGCATGACAAATCCGGCCCATGGGACGGTTGTCGTAACCCTTGGGGCGTAAAATTCACCTAAGAAGTCGCTGCGCTTTGTTGTGTTTCCTTAATAGTGTCTTAACCTGTGAAAATGCACCGTGGATGCAGGGCTGACCCTTCATGACAGCCCCTGGAGCGAACGTGCCGCCGATGCAAACGGACCCGGTCAAGCCGGTTACGGTTAAGAGATGGTTACTTTCGGCGCATGGGGCGATCGCCTTCGTCGCGGGCATGCTGTCGACGGCGGCATTCGTTATCGCCGCCCCGCAAATTCAGATTTCGCAGAAGGGGCGCGAATTCAACCCCGGCGAAATCACCATCGCGCGCGGCGAAGCCATCGACATCGTCAACGACGACGGCGATCTCCTGCATCACGCCTATATCGAATCGAAAACGTTCTCGTTCGACTCCGGCGATCAGAAGCCCGGCACCAGAACGATGATCGCCTTTCCCCAACCCGGCGATTTCATCGTGCGCTGCGCCATCCATCCGAAGATGAAGCTGCTCGTCCACGTGAATTGAGAAACGGCACGTTTCTCAGATGAACGAGCTGCCGTAGATCAGCGAGTGTGCCGCGTAATAGGCAAACAGCGTCGCGGCAAAAGCCCCGCCATAACCCGCCGGAACCAGAAACGGCTTCAGTGAAAGCCGCTCGCCGCGCTTGCGGCTGTCGGCGGCGATGACGACCAGCACGGCGATGATGGCCGAGTGGCCGATCATATCGACCTTGCCGAATTCGAAGACGGCGCTCACGAACATCCCGGTCAGGATGATCGCGGCAACGCGCGCGAGAAGCGGCGTCCAGATCAGCGCGAAGGCAAGCGCGAATTCGATCGCGCCGGCCGCACGCATGAACAGCTCCGGGTCGAAACCGAGCGTCAGCGACGGGTGTTGGATAAGCAGCGGAAAGCTCCACTCGGGATAAGCCCACTTCTCGACCGAGGCCCACATCAAGGTGATGCCCGCCGCCCAGCGCACAATATCGAGCGGGCGGATGCCGAAGAAATCGCGCTCCAGTCCGACGAGGATCAGATAGACGGCGATGCCGAGAAAGATCGGGTAGTCGGCGAGATGAAACACGCCGTACCGCGAAGTCGCGTAAACAAACAGCGAGATGATGCCGAGGCCGGCGAACGGCAGCGTCTTCCGGGTCGCAAGAGAAGCGACGATGAAGAGCTGGATCAGGCCGATCACCGGCGATGCCGTCTTCAGTTCCGGCGTAAGAATGATGCCGCCGATCGCCCAGATCGAGACGAAGAAAAACGCCAGCGTTCCGCGCAGGATGTTGTTGGTGTTCCGCTCGAGCGGCGCCGTCACACGATTCAACGCCTGCAGCAGGGACTGGCCGGGACGGGTCGCCTCGAACAGCGCGCCGGCGAGCAGCCACAACACCGAGAGCGCGATCAGCCATTCGAGATCGAAGCAAAGCACATTCTCGAGGCCGCGCGGCTGGCCCGCGATATTGAACGCGCAAAACCATTTGACGTGCGCGCTGGCTTCGCCGGTGTTTGCCAATAAAAGCAAGAAAGTGGCCGCGCCAAACGCGGCCTTACGCAAACAAATTCGAAAATACATTTTGGCCTCTACGCGCAAATCCAGCGCATGTGCTGACCTACTTTCGGCGATCCGCTTCACCGATCAGTAGGGTTATCATTTTACTAAACATCTTCGAATTTGCACGGAATGAGCGCAGGGCAACTGCGAATGTGGTTAATCCCGAAGGCCCGCCCCGGCGTTTAAAATTGTAATGAATTCTCAAAGCGATAATCGACGATTGCCGGCTAGGCTCCGATTCCGAACCTCAGAACTTCGCCCAATTGTGAAGGTCGCTCATGCCGACGCTCAAAACGATCTGCATCTCCGTTCATTCCGCTGCATGGCGTGAACTTGGCCGCCCCGAGATCACCGAAACCTGCCTCGGCGCCTTTCTCGTCTTCGGGCTATTCGCGATCGGCACCGTGCTGCCAATGGTCTGAAATCCGCTCAGCGCGGCAATGACGGCACCGCATAGGGTTTCGCGGGGCTCGTCAGCGTCTCAAGAAACGCGATGAGCTGATGCTTTTCCTGCTCGGTCAGGTGCAGCGGAACGATCTGGGCCGAACGGCTCGGCCGATTGATGCCTCCCCGATCATAAAGTTCGATCACCCCCCGAAGCGTGCCGATCGAGCCATCGTGCATATAGGGCGCGCGGCGGGCGACGTCGCGCAGCGTCGGCGTCTTGAAAGCGTATTTCAGCGCGGTCGACGACGGAAACAGCTTGCCCCTGCCGAGATCCTTACCGCGCGCAACGCCGATGTCGTGGAATGAGTTGTCGGTGAACAGCCAGCCGCTGTGGCAGGACGAACAGTTTGCCTTGCCGTTGAACAACGCAAAACCGGCCTTGGCATCGGAGTCGATCGCAAGTTCGTCGCCGCCGATCCAGCGGTCGAAGGGCGCATCGGGGGTCACGATCGTGCGCTGGAACGTGGCGAGCGCAAGCTCGATCTTCTCGCGCGTGATGTGCCCCTTGCCGAAGGCGGCCTCGAACATCTGAACGTAGCCGGGATTTTCGCTCAGCCGGCTGATGACCAGCTTCTCGCTGGAGTTCATGTTCGAAGGCGTCGTGATCGGGCCGAAGGTCACCGACTCGAGCGTGTGGAAATGACCGTCCCAACCGAGCGGCTCGATCCATGCGATGTTCAGCAAGGTCGGCGATTTGAAAGTCTGGCGCTTCAGCTTTTCACCGAGCGCGACCTGCAAGCCATCGGTCCATGACAGACTGGGGTTGTGGCACGAGGCGCATGAACGGGTCCGCGATCTCGAAAGGATCGGATCGAAAAACAATGTCTGACCGAGCTTGGCCTTGTTCTCGGAATAGGGATTGCTCGCAGGGAACGGGATCTCTGCCGGCCGGCGATATAGCTCGCGCAACTTGTCGACGGGCGATGGGCTCTCGGCATGAGCGCCGGCAAGCGTCAGCAATCCCGTTGCCGCAAGAAGGAATGCCCTGAGCCAGCGCAGCATCGCACCAATCCGAAAAGCCGAAGCATCAGCCATCGGTATTGAGCCTTCGTTAACCCGAAAGCGCGGCACCATCCTCAAAACGGCCTATACCCCCCTCAAAGGGCGGCGGAACCGGCGCTCCGCCGGATGCTGGTTGGGGCGGGAGGATTCGAACCTCCGAATGGCGGAATCAAAATCCGCTGCCTTACCACTTGGCTACGCCCCAGCACGGCTACCAATGAACCGCAAGGGCAAGCGCTTAGCCGTTCGTCGCGATAATCGCAACGCTTGCGCTAACTTGTTGCCGCCTGCTAAACGACCCGCCATCGGAGTGTAGCGCAGCCCGGTAGCGCACCTGCTTCGGGAGCAGGGGGTCGCAGGTTCGAATCCTGCCACTCCGACCATTTTCCAATACCGGGATGAAACGGCTCTTTTCGAGAGCTTCGAGAGCGCCCTGCTCGAGGGCCATCGAGCTGCCAGCCGCGATCCCTCCCCGGTTGCTCCAAAGAGAAACGCGGCACCCTGGGCGCCGCGTTCTTTATTTCAAGCCGTTCGTGTTTTCAGCGGTTGGACCTTGACGCGGCAGCGTCAGCCGCCTCGCCCACGCCATGCAGATCACATCGCTTTGAGGTTACCGGCGGCGGTCTTGCCGCGGTCCGTCGTCACGATGTCGAACTGAATCTTTTGGCCTTCCGAGAGGTTCGAGAGCCCGGCCTGCTCGACGGCGCTGATGTGCACGAACACATCCTTGCCGCCGTCCGACGGCTGGATAAAGCCATAGCCCTTTTGGGCGTTGAACCACTTCACAGTACCTGAAGGCATAAATCTTTCCCCATCCTTGTGTTCAAATTAACGCGGTTATGCTCGTACGCTTCCTTTAGTTCCCCATTGGCGCGCGCGAAGGCGCAACCGCTCGATCCTGCCGTCAATTTTCTACGAGAGCACAAGGCCCTTGCCCGCGGCATTTCATCTTGCGCGCGAATGAGAACGCAATCAGGCCCCCCCGTCAATAGATCATTCCGTGAAGCCAATGACTTCGCCGCACCTGCGAAGAAACGGCACTTCCACTGCTATAATCAGCCATTGGATTCAATTTAGCCTCGGGTAAAGCAAGCATGGCCGACGATATCCCCTTCGATCGCAATTTCGATGTACCGGCCGGGCGTGTCGATCGGGTTGCCCCCCTCATCCGGCGCGTTGTGGCGCCCAACCCGGGGCCATTCACCTTCACCGGCACCTGCACTTACATCGTCGGCGAAGGCGAAGTCGCGATCATCGATCCAGGCCCCGATCTTCCCGAGCATATCGAGGCGGTGCTGAAGGCGGTCGAGGGCGAGCGCGTCAGCCATATCCTTGTCACCCATACCCACCGCGATCATTCGCCGGCGGTACCGGCGATCCAGGCGGCGACCGGCGCGAAAACTTACGGCGAAGGACCGCACCGGGCGGCGCGGCCGTTACAGATCGACGAAAAGACCCGGCTCGATGCAAGCGCGGATATGGATTTTACGCCCGACATTCGCGTCAGAGACGGCGAGACGATCGAGGGCAAGGACTTCGCATTCGAGGCGGTGCTGACCCCCGGTCACACCATGAACCACGCCGCTTACGCATTGAGAGGCGCCGATACGCTTTTCGCCGGCGATCATGTGATGGCATGGTCAACATCGATCGTCGCGCCGCCCGATGGCGAGATGCACGCCTATATGAATTCGCTGCGCAAGCTCAAGGCGCGCAGCGAGACAACCTATTATCCCGGCCATGGCCCGGCGGTGCGCGATGCGCATGCCTTTCTCGATCGCTACATCGCCCATCGCGACGCGCGCGAGACGGCGATCCTGCGCGTGCTCGAGCGCGGCGAAACCGACGTGCCGTCGCTGGTGCGGGCGATCTATATCGGGCTCAATCCGAAACTTGCGGGCGGCGCGGCGCTGATGACCTTCGCGCAGCTCGAGGACCTGATTGCCCGCCGCAAGGTCGTGACCGACACTCCGGTCCCTTCGCTCGCCTCGCGCTTCCGCCTTACTTAAAATCAGTGCATCAGGCGCCGGCGGGTATCGGCGAAGTCGGCCATGAAGCTTTCGATGCGCGCGGCGTTCGAGCCGAAATCGTGCTCGCCGTAACGCGAGGCCGAGCGCATGTCGATCCGCACACCCTTGTCGCTGGTGCGCACGCGGATCACGACATCCTCGCGAAAGCCCATCACCGGGGTCAGCGCCACCGCCTCGATGCGGCCGTCGCGCTCGCCGCCGCGCGGCGAAACGCTGTCGAGGACGCGCCAGCCGCGCTTCTCGACGATCGACATCGCGATGTTGAAAACCTCGTCGGGATTGGCCTCGACCTCGAACGGCTTCACGCCGGCATAAGCAAGACGCTGCGCGCGCGCGAAACTCGCACCCGCATAACGCACCGGATTGGAGCCGCGCGGGCGAACCTGCGCCACCGCCACGAATTGCGGCGGGTCATTATAGTCGGTGGTGATGTCGGCGATCAGCGGCAGCGTCGCGCTGCGCGCGATGGTCACGAGCGGCCAGCCGATGATGACAAGGCCGACAGCCATCGCGGCAAAAGCCCGCCCGAGCCCGCGCAAGCCTTCGTTCCAGATCACGATGAAAGCGGCGAGCGCAACCAGAAGCGCGAGCGCCGCCACCGCAAAACCGGCGAGCAGAATTGCAATCGCGACCTTGTATTCGATCAGGCTGAGGCGATGCATGCCGATGGCGAGCAGCACCACCGGCACGGCAAAGATCGCGATCCTGCGGCTCCAGGTCGCGAGCTTCGACACCCGAACTTCGACATACAGACGGCGGCGGATCATGCGGTGGCGGTTGTTGCCTACTCCGCGGCACTCGGCAAGCGGTAATCGCGGAATTGCTCGCGGAGCGCCATTTTCAGGATCTTGCCGGTCGCGGTGTGCGGGATTTCGGCGACAAAGATCACGTCGTCGGGCAGCCACCATTTGGCGACCTTGCCGCGCAGATAATCCAGCATGTCGCTCTTGGCGATCTTGCGATCTTTCTTGGGGACGACGATCAGGAGCGGCCGCTCGTCCCATTTGGGGTGCGGCACGCCGATCACCGCCGCTTCCGCCACATCAGGATGGCCGACAGCGATGTTCTCGATATCGATCGAGGAAATCCACTCGCCGCCCGACTTGATGACGTCCTTCGCCCGGTCGGTGATCTTCATGTAGCCGAGCGGGTCGATGGTCGCGACATCGCCGGTGTCGAAATAGCCCTCATCGTCGAGGATCTTGCCGCCCTCGCCCTTGAAATAGGCACGGGCGACCGTGCCGCCGCGCACTTTCAGGCGGCCGAACGTCTTGCCGTCCCACGGCAGCTCGTTGTTGTCGTCATCGGTGATTTTCATCTCGACGCCGAACAGCGCGAAGCCCTGCTTCTCCTGCGTGTCGAGCCGCGCTTCGCGCTCGAAGGCCGCCGCTTCCGGCTTGAGGTGCCCGGCCGAGCCGACCGGGCTCATCTCGGTCATGCCCCAGGCGTGGCGGACGAGCACGCCGTATTTGTCCTGGAATTTTTCAATCGTCGAGCGCGGGCACGCCGAGCCGCCGATGAAGGCGAGCTTCAGCGACGGAAGTTTCAGATCGTGCTTTTCCATGTGCTCGAGCAGCGCGAACCACACCGTCGGCACGCCCGCGGTGGAAGTGACCTGGTATTTGTCGATCAACTCGTAAAGCGACGGGCCGTCGAGCCTCGCGCCGGGCATGACGAGCGTCGCGCCGTTCATCGGCGCCGCGAAGGCGAGCGACCAGCTATTGGCGTGAAACAGCGGCACCACCGGCAGGATCGTGTCGCTCGACGAGATGCCGAAGACATCCGGCATCGAAGTGGCGAAGGCTTGCAGCAAATTCGAGCGGTGCGAGTAGACGACACCCTTCGGATGGCCCGTCGTGCCGGAGGTGTAGCACATGCCGGCGGCGGCATTTTCGTCCACCTTCACCCAGGCGAAATCGCCGTCGGCTTCCGCGATCCAGTCCTCGTAAGCGACCGCATTCTTGAGCGAGGTCTTCGGCATATGCGCGGCGTCAGTCAGGATGACGTAGCGCTCGATGCTCGGAAGCTTGCTCGCGATCGCCTCCAGCATCGGCACAAAGGTAAGATCGGCCAGCATCATCCGGTCTTCGGCGTGATTGATGATGTAGGTGATCTGCTCGGGAAAGAGCCGCGGATTGACGGTGTGATAGACCGCGCCCGCGCCCATGATGCCGTACCAGCTTTCGAGATGGCGGGCGGTGTTCCAGGCCAGCGTGCCGATGCGCTCGCCAGGCTTGATGCCTTCCCGGCCCAGCCGCTGCGCGACCTTGAGGGCGCGCTTGCGAACCTCGGCATAGGTCGTTTCGACAATCGGCCCTTCGACCGAGCGGGTAATCACTTTATGGCGGCCGAACTGCGCCGCCGCATGGTCGATGACGCGGTTGCAGGTCAGCGGCCAATCCTGCATCAGGCCTTGCACGAAAAACCTCCGGCTTCGCGTTCCTCGCGGCGCTGTTTCGCGCCTGTTTGTTGGCTATAAAATGAGCCGGTTTGCGTTTTCGCGCAACCTGCCGCGATTTGGCCTCGCTCGCCCGACACCGTGCCTGCGAATCCGGGGTACCATGTTTTTAACCAAGGCTGTCTGCTCCCTTCGCGCGTTCGCGCTCGCCGCCGGCCTTCTCGCCGGGCTGCCCGCGCACGCGAAGGAAATTCCGCTGCCGCCGCCGCGGCCGCCGGAAGCCGATCTGCCGCAGGAGCAGGCGAAGCCAAAAGGCCCGCAGCAGATCGCGGCCGATCCGGCGGCGATCGAAGCCGCCAGGCACGAATGCGAAGCCTTCTTCAAAGCCGATATTGCGGAAGCCGAATTCGTCGATGCCATTGCCTGGGACAATGGCTGCCTTGCGGCGGCGCCCGTGAGCGTCACCGCGATCAAGCTCGCCAACGGCAAACGCATTGAGCTCAAGCCCGCCGCCGTCTTGCGCTGCCCGATGGCCTATGCCGTCGCGAACTGGGTGCGCGATGCGCTGGCGCCGGCGGCGAAAAAACTCGGCAGCGAAATCGAGCGCATTGACGTTGCCGCCTCCTATGCCTGCCGGCCGCGCAACAATGTCCTGGGCGCGATCCTGAGCGAGCACGGCAAGGCCAATGCCCTCGATATCCGCTCGCTGCACTTCACCAATGGCGCGAGCTTCGTGATCGAAAAGGCGCAAGGCCGGCGCGAATTTCTGACCGAGATGCGAAAATCGGCCTGTGCGCGCTTCATGACCGTGCTCGGGCCCGGTTCCGACCGTGCCCATGAAAATCACCTGCATGTCGATCTGCAGGCCCGCCGCAACGACTACAAGATCTGCCAGTGGATATTGCCGCGCCCCGAGGGCGTCACTTCACCCCATGAAATGGCCGCGATCGTCGAAATCGAAGGCCGCGGCAAGGGTAAGGAAGTGCGCGGCACCGAGACACACGGTAAGAAACCGGCAAATAAACTGTGATGCTGTTGCAGCCATGTTCATCACCCGCCGTCAATTTCTGACCGGCACCGCCGCGCTCGGCGGCACGACGGCCGCGACCGGCGCCTATGCCGGCATCGTCGAGCCTGCGTTCCTGCTCTCGGTCACCGAATACCGGCTGACGCCGCCCGGCTGGCCGCGCGATTTTCCGCTCAATATCGCGGTGATCGCCGATCCGCATGCGGCCGAGCCTTATATGGGCGCCCGGCGCATCGAGGAAATCGTTACGGCAACGAATGCCTTGAATGCCGATCTCGTGGTGCTGCTCGGCGACTTCGAGGGCAATCACCGCTTCGTCACGCGGCTCGTGCCGTCCGATACCTGGGCGCCGCTCTGGGCCCAGTGCAAGGCGCCGCTCGGCGTCTATTCGATCCTCGGCAATCACGACTGGTGGTTTCACCTCTCGCGCATCCGCCGCTCGATCGAAAAGGCCGGTATTCCGATTCTGGAGAACGACGGCGTCCGGCTCAGCCATCGCGGCCGCAAGTTCTGGCTGCTCGGGCTCGGCGACCAGATCGCCTACATTCTCGGTCACCGGCAATTTCGCGGCGTTGACGACCTGCCGAAGACGCTTGCGACGATCACCGGCGACGATCCGGCCATTCTGCTCGCCCACGAGCCCGACATTTTTGTCAAAGTGCCGCGGCGCATCTCCTTGACGCTCGCCGGTCACACCCATGGCGGCCAGGTGCGGCTGTTCGGCTATTCGCCGATCGTGCCGAGCAATTACGGCAACCGCTTCGCCTATGGCCACATCGTCGAGGATGGCCGTCACATGATCGTCTCGGGCGGCCTTGGCTGCTCGATGCTGCCGGTGCGCTTCGGCGTTCCGCCCGAGATCGTGCTGGTGCGGCTCGGCGATGCATCCGGCGCCTGACGCCGGCTTGTATCGAAACGGCACGCTACGGCGCCTTTGCGCGCGGTCTTGGCTAACGATCTTGGCGAACGGCATTCAGCTTTTGGCAACCATGCAGCCGGAAAAGCGGAGAAGCTCGAAACCCGCCAAAGCAGCGTTAAGCATGTTCCGGCTAGCGTGAGGCCCGAACCAAACGGGAATTCGCCATGCGCATCATCATGACGTCCCTCACGCAAACGCTGCGGCGCTTCGCGCGCAACGAGAGCGGCACGACCGCCATCGAATACGCCCTGATCGCGGGCGGCATTTCAATCGTTATCGTGGCGGCCGTCTCCGGCATCGGCACGACGCTGAACAACACCTTCAATTCGGTGCAGGCCGGCTTCCCCTCTTCCTGAAAAAGCAAAAAGGCGCGGGCTTTGTGCCCGCGCCTAGTCGCCCCCAAGATTGCCGGTCGTCTTAGATGACGACCACAGTCGCGCCGACCGGCACCCTATTGTAAAGATCGATGACGTCCTCGTTCAGCATGCGGATGCAGCCGGACGAGATGGCCTGCCCGATATATTCCGGCTGATTGGTGCCGTGAATGCGGAACAGCGTGTCCTTGTTGCCCTGATAGAGATAGAGCGCGCGCGCCCCCATCGGGTTATGCGGGCCCGGGCCGACATGCTTGGGCAGTTCGGGCATGCGCTTGAGAATGTCGGCGGTCGGCACCCATTCCGGCCACTCGGTCTTGCGGCCGACCTTGGCGATGCCGCGCCAGCTCAAGCCTTCTTCGCCGACGGTCACGCCGTAGCGATAGGCTTTGCCTTTTTCCTGCACGAGATAGAGAAACTTGCGCTCGGTATCGACGACGACGGTGCCCGGCGCTTCCTTGCCTGAGTAATCGACGAGGTGGCGCAGCCAGCCTTCGCTCGGCTTGTGATTGAGATAAGGCGCGCTCGCGAGCAGCTTCTTGTCGCGCGGCTTGAGCGCTGCATCCGTCACCGGATCGAGCGTTTCGGAAATGCAGCCGGTCAGCGCGAACGCTGCGACAGCGATCAAAGCGAGCTTCTTCAAAAACATGTCTTCGAAATCCCTGTCGGTCCAGCCCCTGGAGCCCAGTGGATGCGTTTGGATACCGGGCCCGGATTGCATTGGGAAGTCACGAAACGGCCCGCGCTTCGCATTGCCAAAACCTGTTGCATAAATATCGCAGGGCGCATTCGCCAAATGGCGCAAATTTCGCCCGCATTAACGCGCGCGTTAGCGCTTGAAACAGTCTGCAATATTAAATTCCCGACAGCTTCGCGTTTGGCCACAAATGGCCGTGATTGCTGCCTAAATCCGCCGCACACGGAGACCACGTGAAGGGCTGCAAGCCACTCCATAACCCAAGGGACGAGTTATGTCGGAAATGAAAGAGGCCCCGAGCACCGAAGCGGCAGAACGCGGCGCAGATCTCGGCGACCAGTATCGCAAGATCGGAATCCCGGCGGTGGCCGCCACGCTGCCTTACGCCGGCGAGCAGAAAAATACCAACTACGCACCCCCCAAGAAGGTACTGACGATTCGCGACCTCGAATGGCTGGCCGGCTAAGCCGCGCCGCGCGCCTCCCGGCGCTCCTTATCCATAGACGGTCATCCTAGAGCCACGGCGTTCCGATAGGACGCCGTGGACTGCTTTTCAGCAACGGGATAGGAAAGCATCGGCTCCGGGGAAAGCGCATGCTCTATGCCTACACGCTGAACGGCACGACGTTAGAGCGCAACGCCGTCGAAAACGGCGCGATCCCCGCGAACGCCGTTTGGGTCGACATGATCACGCCGACCAACGAGGAAGAGCGCGCCGTTGAAGCGCATTGCGGCATCGAAGTGCCGACGCGCGAGGAGATGGCCGAGATCGAGCCGACCAGCCGGCTCTATTCCGAAAACGGCGCGCGCTACATGACCGCTTCGCTCATTTACGACGCCGAAACCGATCACCCGAAGCTCACCGTCGTCACATTCATTCTCGCGCAAAACCGGCTCATCACCGTGCGCTATGACGAGCCGCGGCCGTTCGCGCGCGTCGCGCTCAAGCTCGCGCGCAACTGCCCGATGGGCATCACCGGCGAAGCGGTGCTGATCGAATTACTCGACGCCATTGTCGATCGCGCCGCCGACGTGCTGGAGCGGGTCGGCGCCGAGGTCGATGCCGTCTCGCGCACGATCTTCGAGGGCCGCGCGACGCGCAACTCGTCGAGCCAGCGCTATCAGGTCAGCCTGCGCGAAGTCGGGCGCAAGGCCGACCTCACCTCGAAGATGCGGGAATGTCTCGGCTCGATCGGGCGCCTCGTCCTGTTCTTCATCAACGACGCGCAGAATACGCGGCTTCCCAAGGATCAATATTCGCAGATCCGCGGCATGTCGCGCGACGTGACGTCCCTCACCGACTACGCCGCCTTTCTCATCAATAAGCTACAGTTCCTGTTGGACGCCATCGTCGGCATGGTGAGCCTCGAGCAGAATAACGTCATCAAGATCTTCTCGGTCGTCTCGGTCGCCTTGATGCCGCCGACGCTGATCGCCTCGATCTACGGCATGAACTTCAAGCACATGCCCGAACTCGACTGGCCGCTCGGCTATCCGCTCGCGATCTTGCTGATGATCGCGGCGGCCGTTGCGCCGTATATCTTCTTCAAGTGGAAGCGCTGGCTCTAGCGCTCACGGATAGAGCTTCTCGGTCTTCCATTTCTCGCCGGGCTTGCCGCGCAAAAACACCAGGCGGTCATGCAGGCGGAAGGGCTGATCCATCCAGAACTCGATCTGCATCGGAATGATGCGATAGCCGCACCAATGCGCGGGACGCGGCACGGTGCCGGGGTATTCCTTTTCATAACGGGCGATGGCCGCTTCCAGCGTCTTGCGGTCGTCGAGCGGGCGCGACTGGAGGCTCGCCCAGGCGCCGATCTGCGAGCCGCGCGGGCGGGTCGCGTAATAGGCGTCGCTTTCGGCCGCGGAAACCTTCTCGACCGGCCCCCGTATACGAATTTGGCGATTTAAAGATTTCCAGTGGAAAACCATCGCCGCCTTCAAATTGCCCTCTAGCTCCTGTCCCTTGGTGCTCTCGGTGTTGGTGAAGAAGACAAAGCCTCGCTCGTCGAACTTCTTCATCAGAACCATGCGGACGTCCGGCAGCCCGCCGGCATCCACCGTCGCAAGCGCGCAGGCATCGGGATCCCTCGGTTCCTTCGCGGCAGCCTCCTTCAACCAGGAGGAAAACAACGCGATGGGGTCGCCGGCGTCGGGAAAGTCACTGATCTTTAACCCAGCCGGGTGTTCCATCGTTGGGTGGTTTTTTTGCGTCATGTCGGGGACCAATCTGGTGCTTCAAGAAACAGTTCGTTCTAACCGCCATTCCTATCACGGATCGCGCCCCTGTGGATTGATCGCGCTCAGCTTTGCGGCGATCGTCCTCGGCGGCGCGCTCGGCGGTTGCAGCGCCTCGCTCCCCTCGATGTTCGGCGATAGCGGCAAGTCCACCCAGGTCGCGCGCTCCGAGAACGTGAAGCCGGAGCCGAACGTCACCGGCTCGCTGTCGCTCGCGAACGGCGCCAAGTCCACGATGTCGCCGCTCGACTGGAACATCGCGAAATCCGCGCTGCGCGAGACGCTCGGCCGCGCCGAGGCCGGCGCCAGCCAGCCGTGGGAAAACCCGACCTCCGGCGCGCGCGGCACCGTCACCCCGGTCGCCTCGATCTACGAGAAGAACGGCTTTGCCTGCCGCAACTTCATCGTCAGCCATGTCCGCGAGAGCAAGGAAAGCTGGTTCGAAGGCACCGCCTGCCGCGTCCACCGCGGCCAGTGGGATGTGACCAACACCCGCCCGCTCGAAAAGTCCTGATCCCTTCTTTATTGCATCCGCGCTAGACTCTCCCCACATAAGGCGGCCGGGCGGCCGCCCGGTTGGAGGTTCTTTTTGGCTCGCGATCCATATGATGTGCTTGGCGTGCCGCGCAAAGCGGCCGAAGCCGATATCAAGAAGGCGTATCGGCGCCTCGCCAAGAAATACCATCCCGACACCAACAAGGATCCGAAGAGCAAGGAGCGTTTCGCCGAGGCGAACGCGGCCTACGAGATCATTGGCGACAGCAAGAAGCGCGCGCAATTCGACCGCGGCGAGATCGACGCCGAGGGCAAGCCGAAATTCCAGGGCTTTCCCGGCGGCGGCTTTGCCGGCGGCGGTTATGGCGCAGGCCCCCGGCCTGGCGGCGGCTTCGGCGGGCAGCCCGGCGGCGAGACGATCTTCGAGAGCTTCAGCTATGGCCCGGAAGGCTTTCACCGCAGCGGCGGACGCTCGGGCGGCGGGCGCTCGCGCGGCGGCTTCGAAGATATCCTGAGCCAGATGTTCGGCGGCGGTGGCGGCGGCGGCTTCGGTGGATTTTCCGCCGAGACGGAAGCGCCGGTGCGCGGCTCCGATATCGGTCTCACGCTTTCGATTACGCTTCCGGAAGCCGCGCTCGGCGCGAAGAAGCGCGTCAAGCTGCCGACGGGCAAGGATGTCGAAGTGACGATCCCGGCCGGCATCACCGACGGCCAGCAGGTGCGGCTGCGCGGGCAAGGTCTCGCGGCGGGCGGCATGCCTGGCGATGCGATCGTGACAATTCATGTGCTGCCGCATAGCGACCTCAAGCCCGAGGGCTCGGACCTGCGCGCCGACATCTTCATTCCGCTCGAGGACGCGGTGCTCGGCGGCACGGCGCGCGTGCCGACGCTTTCGGGCGCGGTGGATTTGAAAATTCCGCCGCAGACTTCCGGCGGGCGCACGTTCCGTCTCAAGGGCAAGGGCCTCCCGAAGAAGGAAGGCGGGCATGGCGATTTGCTCGCGACGATCAACATTCGCTTGGGCGATCCCGATCCCGAACTCAACGCGCTGATGCAAAAACGCCGCGCGAAATAAGCCAGCCGCTCGCGAGCCGCGCGAGGGTTTTCCCGCCGGATCATCTTCGGCTTTCTCGTCATGGTTCAGCTTTTTCCTCAGGGCGAGGCTGTAGTTGGGTTTTGCGGACATGCGTCGTCGTTCTCGCGATCGCTTTTCAGCGCCGAGGCATCGTCAGGTCACCACTCTCTCATTGAAAATCATGAGGGCGGCGCGGGACGCCGGAGACTTGCCGGTCTCCACGGTCCATGTGCGAAAGGTGGGAAGCACATGGAGTTGTACTCACCGCAGTCGCCGGTTCGTAACCGACGTCCCGCGCACGGTGTTTCTAGGCTTGCTCCGCGCGGCCCCCGGTGGTGTTACTTTGCTAACCACCGCTTTCGACGCTCAACACCGACTGACGGCCCGGATGAGTCCCCAGGTCGATGTCACCGGCGTCCGTGGCGAAGAGCCATCTTCGCCGGGAACACGCAGCTTGGGCCGCGATGCAAAGGCTGCGAACCTTCGCAAAGCCACCGTTCCTCTCCCGCATCTCAAGACGCCTCCGGAGACGCCCCTCGTGGGAAAAGACAGAATGAATATAATCCTATTCATGCAAATGTCAAGCGAAAGCATCCGGCCTCCGACAATTCCCGGCCCCGCCTTCCGGCTCTCTCTGCCGGCGTGAATCGAACAGCGCCGCGCGCGGCGGATAGAACAGGAAAATCCGCCCCGGCGCGGTTATCCCCGATTTCGGAATGCGAAACGGGCGGAATGTCCGGGAGGCGCGGCTTGATGGGCCGAAACGCGCGTGCCATAGAATTCGCAAACAACGCATTTTTGCACGCGCGGAGGCGATTTATGGGCCAAAAGGTCGGCTTGATGCATGGCAAGAAGGGGCTTGTCCTCGGCATCGCCAACAACCGCTCGATCGCCTGGGGCATCGCCAAGGCCTGTGCCGATCAGGGCGCTGAGCTCGGTTTCAGCTATCAGGGCGACGCCCTGAAGAAGCGCGTCGAGCCGCTCGCCGCCGAAGTCGGCGCCAAGATCGTCGGGCATTGCGACGTGACGGATGCCGCGAGCATCGACGCGATCTTCGCCGAGTCGGACAGGCAGCTCGGCGATCTCGATTTCGTCGTCCATGCCATCGCCTTCTCCGACAAGGACGAGCTCGACGGGCGCTACGTCGATACGAGCGCCGACAACTTCAACAAGTCGCTCGCCATCTCCTGCTATTCGTTCACCGCGATCGCGCAGCGCGCCGAGAAGCGCATGAACAACGGCGGCTCGCTCCTGACGCTGACCTATTACGGCGCCGAGAAATGGGTGCCGCATTACAACGTCATGGGTGTCGCCAAGGCGGCGCTGGAAGCGAGTGTGCGTTACCTTGCCGCCGATCTCGGCCCGAAGAACATTCGCGTCAACGCGCTCTCGGCCGGCCCGATCAAGACGCTGGCGGCGTCCGGCATCGGCGATTTCCGCTACATCCTGAAATGGAACGAGCTCAACACGCCGCTCCGCCGCAATGTCACGATCGACGAGGTGGGCGACGCGGGCGTCTATTTCCTCTCGGATCTTTCGCGCGGCGTCACCGGCGAAGTGCAGCACATCGACGCCGGCTACCACATCGTCGGCATGAAGCATCCTGACGCCGCCGACATCAGCGTGGTGTCGTCGAAGGAGTAAAACGGTGGCGCCAATCCGCGCCGCCGGCGCTCTCGCTTTGCTGCTCGCCGCGGCGGCCGCCGCCGCCGCGCAGGACGCGCCGCACTTTTATCAAAGCGCCAATATTTCGGCCGGCCGCGAAGGCCGCCTCACCTATTACGCCGCGCCCGACGCGACGTGCCACAAGAGCGCGGCGCCGAAAATCGAGATCCTCGGCGCGCCGTCCTACGGCAAGATCATCCTGCGGCCCGAGCGGCTGATGGCGCATGCCGGCGTGGTGCCGCCGCGGGCCTATGGCTGCCTCGGCCAGTTTGTCGATGCGGCGGCGGTGTTCTACAAACCGGCCGCACGCTATCGCGGCAGCGACCGCGCGGTGCTCCGCATCACCTTTCCGGCGGCGGACGGCACGGCGGTCACGCGCACCGATGAAATCTTCATCAGCGTGCGCTGACGGAACGAGAAGCCTCCGGACCAAGCCCCGCCAGAAATCATGTCTCCTCCCACGCTCTATTACATCCGCCACGGCGAAACCGAATGGAACGCTTCGGGCCGCTTTCAGGGCTGGCAGGACATTCCGCTCAACGACAAGGGCCGCGCGCAGGCAAGGCAGGCGGGCGCGATCTTGCGCGATCTTCTGGCGCGCGAGCAGCGCGAACATGCGAGCCTGCCGTTTTTCGCAAGCCCCCTCGGGCGCGCGCGCGAGACGATGGAATTATTGCGCATCTCGCTCGGCGCGCCGCGCGAGGGCTATGCGCTCGAGGAGCGCTTGCGCGAGCTTGGCTTCGGCCGCTGGGAGGGCATGACGCTTGCCGAAATGGCGGCGGATGACCCCGCGATCTTCGCGGCGCGCAACGCCGACAAGTGGGGCGTCGCCTCGCCCGAGGGCGAGAGCTACGCGGGCCTGCAGGCACGGGTCGGCAACTGGCTCGAATCGCTCGCGCAGGATGCGGCGGTGGTCGTGGCCCATGGCGGCACGATGCGGGCGCTGATGGTGGCGCGCGGGGTCGAAAGCGCGGCTGAAGCGGCCGAGCGCTATATCGAGCAGGGCGTCGTCTACGTTTTCGAAGGCAACCGGCTCACCAAATACGGTTAAGACGGCGCGCGTTTGCCCCTTGTTTGACCCCTGCCCGGGCCGCTCGTACAACGTTTCCGAAAATCGCAACGGGCTCAATATGTCGTTCAATACGTTCGGTCACCTGTTCCGCGTCACGACCTTCGGCGAGAGCCACGGGGTCGCGATCGGCTGCGTCGTCGACGGCTGCCCGCCGGGCCTGCCGCTGACGGCCGCCGACATTCAGCGCGATCTCGACCGCCGCCGCCCGGGCCAGAGCAAATACGTCACGCAGCGGCGCGAGCCCGACGCGGTGAAGATCCTCTCCGGCACCTACGAGAAGGACGGCATTGAAGTCACGACCGGCACGCCGATCGCGCTCCTGATCGAGAATGTCGATGCGCGCTCGAAGGACTACAGCGAGATCGCCGACAAATACCGGCCTGGCCATGCCGATTACGTTTACGACATGAAATACGGCGTGCGCGATCCGCGCGGCTCGGGCCGCGCGTCGGCACGCGAGACCGCCTCGCGCGTCGCGGCGGGCGCCGTCGCGCGCAAGGTGCTGCCGGAGGTGAAGGTCCGCGCGGCGCTGGTGCAGATGGGCAAGATCAAGATCGATCGCGCCAACTGGGACTGGAACGAGGTCGGCAACAATCCGTTCTTCTGCCCGGACGCCAAAGCCGCGAAGCAAATGGAAGAATATCTCGACGGCATCCGCAAAAGCGGCTCGTCCATCGGCGCGGTGATCGAAGTCATCGCCGAGAACGTGCCGCCCACGCTCGGCAGTCCGATCTACGGCAAACTCGATGCCGAGATCGCGAGCGCGCTGATGAGCATCAACGCCGTCAAGGGCGTCGAGATCGGCGCGGGCTTTGGCGCGGCCGAACTCACCGGCGAGGAAAACGCCGACGAAATGCGCATCTCGAACGACGGCACGCCGAAATTCCTCTCGAACCACGCGGGCGGCATTTTGGGCGGCATTTCGACCGGCGCGCCGGTCGTCGCGCGCTTCGCGGTGAAGCCGACCTCCTCCATCCTTACGCCGCGCAAGACGGTGGACCGCTACGGCGCGGAGACCGATGTTTCCACCAAGGGCCGCCACGATCCTTGCGTCGGCATTCGCGCGGTGCCGATCGGGGAAGCGATGCTCGCCTGCGTGCTCGCCGATCAATTCCTGCGCCATCGCGGGCAAGTCGGCTGCGAACCGGCGCGCTGGCCGTTCCCGAAGAAGTGAAAGCAATGACCGAAGATACGCAAAACGCCATGGAAGCGGCGATCGCCGCCTTTGCACGCGGCGAACTCGTCGTCGTCACCGACGACGACGACCGCGAGAACGAGGGCGATCTCTTCATCGCCGCTTCGCTCTGCACGCCGGACAAGATGGCGTTTCTCATTCGCCACACCTCCGGCATCGTCTGCACGCCGGTGACGCCCGACGAAGCGCGGCGGCTACAGCTCTCGCCGATGGTGTCGGCGAACGACGCGCCGCTCGGCACCGCCTTCACCGTCTCGATCGACGTCAAGCACGGCATGAATACCGGGATCTCCGCCGAGGAGCGCACCAATACGGCGCGCGCGCTCGCCAATCCCAATATGGGCGCCGCCGATTTCGTGCGCCCCGGCCATGTGTTTCCGCTGATCGCGCGCGAGGGCGGCGTGTTGATGCGCTCGGGCCATACCGAGGCTTGCGTCGATCTGTGCAAGCTCGCGGGCCTGCCGCCGGTCGGCGTTCTGGCCGAGCTCGTCAACGACGACGGCACGGTGATGCGGGGTCCCGCCGTCACCGCCTTCGCCAGGCAGCACAAGCTCGCGCAGGTCTCGATCGCCGAGATGATCGCCTTCCGGCAGGCGCGCGAAAAGCTCGTCGAGCACGTCGCGACCTTCCCGATCAAGACCGAGATCGGCGAACTCACCGGCCATGCTTACGTCACGCCGTTCGACGCCGTGCATCACATGGCCTTCGTTTACGGCAAGATCGGCGACGGCAAGAACGTCCCGGCGCGGCTGCACCGCGCCGACGTCATCGACGACGTCTTCGCCGGCGGCAAGACGATCCATAATGCGCTCAAGCGCTTCAAGGCCGAAGGCCGCGGCGTGCTCGTGTATCTGCGCGACGGCACCGCGGGCGTGCCGGTCGTCAAGCACGAGAGCGAAAAGACCTCGGCGACGGCCGCCGCGCGCGACCGGCAATGGCGCGAGATCGGGCTCGGCGCGCAGATCCTGCGCGATCTCGGCATTTCCTCGATCCGGCTGCTGTCGTCCAGCAAACGCACTTATGTGGGCCTTGCCGGTTTCGGCATCGAGATCGTCGCCACCGAAACGCTCGAAGGCTGACCCGTTTACCTCTTACCCGCGCCCTACCCCCGCCTTGGTGGCGCCGCGAAGCCGTGGCAGCATGGCTGATCGCGGCTTTGACGGGAGTCGGCGACGATGCGGAAGCTCCTCTGGCC
This sequence comes from Xanthobacteraceae bacterium, assembly GCA_035556215.1. Taxonomy (GTDB): domain Bacteria; phylum Pseudomonadota; class Alphaproteobacteria; order Rhizobiales; family Xanthobacteraceae; genus Palsa-892. The sequence goes on from DATMFI010000004.1 coordinate 96,580, forward strand.
CAGCCTGATGACTCTGCTGCTTGCGGCAGCGACGGCGGCGAGTGCCGCAACCCCCGTTACGCGCGATAGCCAGGTCGACGTCGAACTGGTGCTTGCCGTCGATATCTCGTTCTCGATGGACAGCGACGAGCAGGAATTGCAGCGCGACGGCTATATCAGCGCGCTCACTTCGCGCGAATTTCTCGACGCCGTGCGCAAGGGGCCGACCGGCCGCATCGCCGTTACCTATGTCGAATGGGCAGGCTCGCACGATCAGCGCGTCATCGTGCCCTGGCAGGTGATCGACGGGCCGGAAGCGGCCGATGCATTCGTCGAAACGCTCACCCGCTCGCCGACGCGGCGCGCCTCGCGCACCTCGATCTCGGGGGCGCTGCGCTTTTCAGCCGCGCTGTTCGACGACTCGCCGTTCAAGGGGCTGCGCAAGGTGATCGACGTCTCGGGCGACGGCACCAACAACCAGGGCGAGATCGTCACCCCCGTGCGCGATGCGACGGTCGCGAAGGGCATCACCATCAACGGCCTGCCGATCATGCTGAAGGAAAGCAATGTCGGCTTTCTCGATATCCCGAACCTCGACGAATATTACGAGGACTGCGTGATCGGCGGCGTCGGCTCGTTTTCGGTGCCGGCGCGCGGCAAGGCGCAATTCATCGACGCGATCCGCAAGAAACTGCTGCTCGAAGTCGCCGGCAGGATGCCGGAGCCCGAGGCGCCGCGCGCCATCCCGGTTTCGGCCGACAAGCCGCGCGTCTCCTGCACCATTGGCGAGAAAATGTGGAGCGAGCGCTGGGGGACGGATCATTAGGCTCCCCGGCCGTCATGGCCGGGCATGGCCGGGCTTGGCCGGGCCATGACGGCCGGACGTGACAATGTCAGCGTTCAAATATTCCGGCCAGTTCGACATGCGCCGAGTAGCGGAACTGATCGACAGGCGTCACGCGCGACAGGCGATAACCTGCATCGACGAGAATGCGCGCGTCGCGCGCGAAGGTCGCGGGGCTGCAGGAGACGTAAATCACCTTGCCGATTTTCGTGCGCGCAAGCTCTCTCGCCTGCATCTCGGCGCCCTGGCGCGGCGGATCGAGCACGACGAGATCGCAGCCTTTCAGTTCGGCCGCGGCCAGCGGACGGCGAAAGAGATCGCGCGCGATGGTTTCAATGGGCTTCAGCCCCGGCGCTTTGGCGGCTTCGCGCAGCGCATTCACCGCGGGCGCGTCGCTGTCGGCGGCGAGCACCTTGGCGCGCTCCGCAAGCCGCAGGGCGAATGTGCCAATGCCGCAAAAGAGATCGGCGACTTTCCTCGCCTTGCCCGCCGCTTCCAGCACGAGCCGCGCGAGCGTGTCTTCGCCCGCTTGCGTCGCCTGCAGGAAGCTCCCCGGCGGCAGCACGACGCGGGCGCGGCCAACGGTGATCGCCGGAGACGTAAGCTGCGTCACCATCTCGCCGTGGCGGGTGATGCGCGCGAGCTTCTCGTCCGCCGCGAGCTGCGCGAGCGCCGAAGTCATTTTGCGGTCGATCGGGCCTGAGCCGCGCACATCGAGGTCGAGCCCGCCTTCGGTCGCGGTGAAATGAAGGTCCAGCGGCTTGTCGCGCGGCGCGAGAATTTCGGCGGCGCGGTGGCCGATGGCGAAAATATTTTTCAGCGCGGGCGCGAGCACCGGGCACTCGTCAATGGGAACGATCATGTGCGAGCGGCGGCCGGCAAAACCCACGGCAAGGCTCTTGCCTTTATCGCTGCCCACGCCGCGCCTTGCATGGAGCACCGCGCGGCGGCGGCCTTCGCCGTGGGCGTCGATCAGCGGCGCGATTTCGGTTTCAACGCCTTCCTGCGCAAGCGCGGCGGCGACCAGCGCGTGCTTCCAGGCGCGATAGCCGTCCACCTGCCAGTGCTGCAAGGCGCAGCCGCCGCAAGTGCCGAAATACGGGCAGACCGGCGCAATGCGCGCGGCGCTCGGCTTCACGACCTTCACGAGCCGAGCGCGCTCGCCATCCGGTTCGATCTCGGCCGTCTCGCCCGGCAGCGTATAGGGCACGAAAACGCGGCCCGCGCGGGTGACGGCAATGCCGTCGCCCTGATGGCCGACATGATCGATTTCCACCCGATCGATTCTGGAGCGCTCAGACATAAGGCGCGGCTCTACGGGTGAAACGCGCCGCCGTCCAGCCCTCAGGCGACGCCGCGCGCCATTTCGGCGCCGGCCGGCAGGCCCTTCGCGGTCAGGCGCTGGAAGCGCCAGACGAGCAGCGCGGCATAGACGATGAGGCCGAGGGTCAGCCCGATCCAGATGCCCGGCGCGCGATAGCCGAAGGTGAAGGCCAGAAGATAGGCCGACACAAAGCCGACCAGCCAGAAGCTCAGCGCCGCGTAAATCAGCGGCACGCGCGTATCGTTGAGCCCGCGCAGCGCACCGAGCGCGACCGTCTGCAAACCGTCGAAGACGAAGAAGCCCGCGCCCATGCCGAGCAAAAGCGAAGCGAGCAAAATCGTTTCGGGATGGGCCGACGATTCATTCAGGAAGAAAAACGGAATCGTGCCGCGCGTCAGCGCAACGACGATCGCCATCGTCAGCATGAAAGCGGCACTCAAAATGAGCGCCGCAAAACCGGCGCGGCGCGCGGCCTCCGGTTCGAAGCGGCCGACGGCATGGCCGACGCGCACGGTCGCGGCCATCGAGATGCCGAACGGCACCATGAACATGATCGACGCGACCTGGATGGCGATCTGATGCGCGGCGAGCGCCTCGGTGCCGATCCAGCCCATCAGCAAACTCGCGCAGGCGAACAGGCCGAATTCGAGCAGAAAACTGCCCGAGATCGGCAGGCCGACGGCCAGGAGGCGCACGAACAGCGCGCTGTCGAAGCGCCAGAATTTTCCGAGCACGCGGTATTTTTTGAACGGCCGCATGGCGTAGCACATCCAGATCAGCGCGGCGCACATCAGGATATTGATCGCGGTCGTCGCGACACCGGCGCCGAGGATGCCGAGCCTGGGCATGCCGAAGACGCCGTTGATCATGCCGTAGGCCAGCACGGCATTGGCCGGAATCGCGGCGAGCGTCACCCACAATGCCGGTTCAGGCCGGTTCACCGCGCTCATGAAGTTGCGGATGGCGATATAGCCCCAGGCCGGAACGAGGCTCCAGCCGAGGCCCGCGAGATATTGCTGCGCGAGCGCCGCCGTTTGCGGCTCCTGGCCCGCGAGCAGAAGGAATTCCTCGCCATACATTTGCAGAATGCTGAGCGGCAGGCCGAACAGCACCGAGGCCCAAAGGCCCACGCGCAGCGCACGGCGCACCATGCGCGGCTCGCGCGCGCCATAGGCTTGCGCGGCGAGCGGCGCCACCGCCGAGACGAAACCCATGCCGGCGACGAAGGCGACGAACAGCACGATCTGGCCGAGCGCCGCCGCGGCGATGGCGGCGTCGCCGAGGCGGCCGATCATCGCAAGATCGGTCGTCATCATCGCGACCTGGCCGAGCTGCGTCAGCGCGATCGGCAGCGAGAGCCTGACCGTCTCGATCATCTCTTCGCGCCAGAGCGCAAGGCGCGGCGAGCGCGCAGCCGGTATCGTCATCGGGGCCGTCATCGCGGGGACCATAGTGGTTATTGCGGCAAGACAAAGGTTGCTTGAAAGGCCGGCTGGAAGGCCGCATGAAAGGCCGCGTGAAAGACCGAGCGAAGACGGAAGGAAAGATCGAGCGGTATATCGGCATGATGGAGCGGCAAAACCTTCTTTGCCGCTCGCTCACCCGGTGCTAAAGAACCGCCCATCTGTTACCCCGAATTGGAGAACGCCGATGCGCCGCGCGCTGCGACGCTCGTTATCGATCATGAGCATGGGGCTCGGCATAGGGCTCGTCTTGAGCCTCGGCTTGGCGCTTGCCGCCGCGCCCGCGCTTGCGCTCGCTCTCAATCCGCCGCCGCCCGCGGCGAACGGCGCCGTGCAGCTTGCCGCCGCCAAGCACAAGCTTTCGCCGAAGGAGCGCGCCGCCGAGGCCGCGCGCAAAAAGAAAGAAGCGCAGGCCAAGCTCGCCCATGTCTGGGTGCTTGGGCGCGACAACAGCCGCCCGGCGCTGATGTTCTCCCGCATGAACGGCGACGACGTGCGGCTGTCGCTCTCTTGCCAGCCGGATACCGGCCTCGTCCGCATCATCGTGTTCGATGTGCCAGCGAAGGGCATGCGCACCGGCGACGGCGGCCGGGTGCGGCTTTCAAACGGCCCGGCGCGGCTCGAAGTGGCGGCGACGGCCTTGCCGAACGAAAAGAATCCGCGCGCTGTCGATCTTGGCGGCACGACACGGGTGAGCCCGCGGCTGTTCGCGCTGTTCGAGACCGGCGAAACGATGGTGGTCGAGGTGCCGGGACGGACGACCGGCATTCCGCTGAAATCGCTCGGGGCGAAAAAGGAAGCTTTCAAGCGGGCCTGTCTCGCGGGGCGGTAATTTTACCGCCGCGAGCCCGCGAGCTGGCGCGCCTGGGCGCCGCGGCCGAGCGCAGTCAGCGCCTCGGCGGCAATCGCCCTCGCGTCGAGGCCGGCTGTCGCATATTGCGCGGCGGGCGTGTCGTGATCGATGAAAATATCCGGCAGCGCCATGGTGCGGACCTTGAGGCCGCGCTCCATGAGATCGGTGCGCGCGATCAGCTCCAGCACACGGCTGCCGAAACCGCCGCTTGATCCCTCTTCCACCGTCATCAGCAATTCGTGCGAGCGCGCGAGCCGCAACACGAGATCGCGGTCGAGGGGTTTGGCGAAGCGCGCATCGGCCACTGTGACCGTGATCCCCTGCGCCGCGAGGTCGTCCGCGGCCTTGAGGCACTCCGCAAGGCGCGTGCCGAAGCTGAGGATCGCAAGCGATGAGCCTTCGCGCAGCACCCGGCCCTTGCCGATCTCGAGCGGCTTGCCTTCCGCGGGCAGCACGACGCCCGCCCCCTCGCCGCGCGGAAAACGGAAAGCGGAGGGAATGTCGTCGAGCGCCGCGGCCGTCGCCACCATGTGCATAAGCTCGGCCTCGTCGGCGGCGGCCATCACCACGATGTCGGGCAGGCATGTCAGGAAGGCGATGTCATAAGCGCCGGCATGGGTCGCGCCGTCGGCGCCGACAAGGCCCGCGCGGTCGATCGCAAAACGCACCGGGAGTTTTTGCAGCACAACATCATGCACGACCTGATCGTAAGCGCGCTGCAGGAAGGTCGAATAGATCGCGGTGAACGGCTTGAAGCCTTCGGCCGCCATGCCGGCGGCGAAGGTCACGGCGTGCTGCTCGGCGATGCCGACATCGAAGGTGCGCGCGGGGAATTTGCGCGCGAAGAGATCGAGGCCGGTGCCGGACGGCATCGCGGCGGTGATCGCGACGATCTTGCTGTCCTTCTGCGCTTCCTTGATCAGGCTTTCGGCGAAGACCTTGGTGTAGGACGGCGCGCCGCCCTTCGACTTCGATTGCTGGCCGGTCGCGACATCGAACTTGACGACGCCGTGATACTTGTCGTCCGAGGCTTCGGCCGGCGGATAGCCGTGGCCCTTCTTGGTGACGACATGGACGAGCACCGGGCGGCTGTCGCTGTTGTTCTTGACGTTGCGCAGAACCGGCAGCAGGTGATCCATGTTGTGGCCGTCGATCGGCCCGACATAATCGAAGCCAAGCTCCTCGAACAGCGTGCCGCCGGTCATGAAACCGAGCGTGTGCTCGAAGGCGCGGCGGAAGAATTGCGAGACGCGCTTGGGCAGATAGCCCGCCGTGCATTCCCACAGCTTGCGCATGCGTGAATACGTGCGGCCGGAAAGCCGCCGCGCAAGATAAGCCGACATCGCGCCGACCGGCGGGGCGATCGACATATCGTTGTCGTTGAGGATCACGATGAGGCGCGTCTTGGTCGCGCCGGCGTTGTTCATCGCTTCATAGGCCATGCCGGCCGAGAGCGAGCCGTCGCCGATCACGCAGACGACGTTGAAATCCTCACCTTCGAGGTCGCGGGCAACCGCGATACCAAGGCCGGCCGAGATCGAGGTCGAAGCGTGCGCGGCGCCGAAAACGTCGTATTCGCTTTCCGAGCGCCGGGTGAAACCCGAAAGCCCGCCGCCCTGGCGCAGCGTGCGGATGCGGTCGCGGCGGCCGGTGATGATCTTGTGCGGGTAGGTCTGGTGGCCGACGTCCCAGACGATCTTGTCGCGCGGCGTGTCGAAAACGTAATGCAGCGCGACGGTGAGTTCGACGACGCCGAGGCCGGCGCCGAGATGGCCGCCGGTGACGGATACTGCGTCCACGGTCTCGCGGCGCAGCTCGTCGGCGAACTGCTGGAGCTGCGAGGGCGCGAGCTTCCGCAGGTCGGCGGGCACCTTCACTTGATCGAGGAGCGGTGTCTGAACGGGCACGGGTGTTGTTCTGTCGCGCTTATTTTCTGTCTTGCAGGCTTACACAATGCCGCAGGGCCACGCAACGGAACGGCTTTCCGTTACGACTTTTGCCGTATTTCAGCGCTCGGGCAGCGGAATGAACTCGCTGTCGCCGGGAACGCCCTCGAAACGGCCCGCTTTCCAATCGGCCTTCGCCTGCTCGATCCGTTCCTTGCGCGAGGAGACGAAATTCCACCAGATGTGGCGCGGGCCGTCCATCGGCGCGCCGCCGAGCATGACGAAGCGCGCGGGCCGCGATGCGCGCACGGTGATGCGGTCGCCCGGCTTGAAGACGAGGAGCTTGCCTTCATCGAAACGCTCGCCGGCGATTTCGATTTCACCGGAAACGACATAGATCGCGCGTTCCTCATAATCGGCGTCGAGCGGCACGCTGGCGCCAGGTTCCAGGGTGAGGTCGGCAAAGAACGTATCGTGCAGCGTCTTCACCGGCGACGCCGCGCCGAACATCTTGCCCGCGACGACGCGGGCGGATTTGCCCTCCCCGGTGACGAGCGGCAGATCGCCCTGGCTGTAATGCGCGAACAAGGGATCGGTTTCCTCGTCGCGCGCGGGCAGCGCGACCCAGCACTGCAAGCCGTGCAGCGGCTCGCCGCCCTGCCGGTGATCGGGCGCGGTGCGCTCGGAATGGGTGATGCCGCGACCGGCGGTCATCCAGTTCACGTCGCCGGGGCGAATGGGAACGTCGCTGCCGAGACTGTCCTTGTGAACGATCTCGCCTTTGAACAAGTAAGTCACGGTCGCAAGGCCGATATGCGGATGCGGCCGGACATCGACGCCGTGACCGGCCTTGAATTCGGTCGGCCCCATGTGATCGAGAAAGGTGAACGGCCCGACCATGCGGCGGCGGGAAGAAGGCAGCGCGCGGCGCACGGAAAAATCGCCAAGGTCGGCGGTGCGCGGCACGATGACGAGATCGAGCGCGTCGCAAGACTGCGGGTCGCCCGGCTTCGGATCTTCCGCTGGGAAAAAGCTCATGGGTGCTCCCCTTTCTTCCTTCCGTCATGCCCGCATTGCTTGCCCGCATTTCTTGCGGGCATCCACGCCCTGCTTCAGCACAGGAAGACGCGGATGGCCGGGACTTCAAACGCGAAGGCAGCTTCGCGCCTTTTGCCCGGCCATGACGCAGAATTACTTCCCGTCGAGCGGCTCGGTGCCGGCCGCCCTGCCCTTGGCGTCGCGGGTGATCTTCTCGACGCGCGCTTCGGCTTCGGCGAGGAGCGCGTCGCAGCGTTTCTTCAACGCTTCGCCCCGCTCGTAAATCTTGATCGACTCTTCGAGCGCAACGTCGCCGCGCTCGAGGCGCTGGACGATCTGTTCGAGTTCGGCAAGCGCCTTCTCGAACGGCAAGGCGGTGACGTCGGCGAATTCTTTTTCTTTTGCCATCGCTTGGACCTGTTATCCCGCCTTCATCAGTTCGGTGACGTGCGCGGCGGTCGAAAGCGCGAGTCCCTGCAGATCATAGCCGCCTTCGAGCACCGAGACCACGCGGCCGCCAGCGTGCTTGTCGGCGACATCCATCAGCTTCTGCGTCACCCAGGCGAAATCCGACTCGACGAGATTGATGTTGGCGAGCGGATCGCGGGTATGCGCGTCGAAGCCCGCCGAGATGATGACAAGATCGGGGCGGAAATCGTTCAGCCGCGGCAGGATGCGGCTCTCGACGGCTTCGCGGAACTGCGTGCCGTTGTCGCCGGATGAGAGCGGCGCGTTGACGACAGTGTTCCTGGCGCCGGTCTCGGTCTTGGCGCCGGTGCCGGGATAGAGCGGCATCTGGTGCGTCGAGCAATACATCACCGACGGATCGTTCCAGAAAATTTCCTGGCTGCCGTTGCCGTGATGCACGTCAAAATCAATGATCGCGACACGCTCGGCGCCGTGCTTCGCGCGGGCGTGGCGCGCGGCGATCGCCGCATTGTTGAAGAAGCAAAAGCCCATCGCCGTCACCGTCTCGGCGTGATGGCCGGGCGGGCGCATCGCGACGAAGGCGTTATTCGCCTTGCCCTGCATCACTTCATCCACCGCCTGACAGGCGCCGCCTGCGGCGCGCACGATCGGCTCCCAGCTGCCATGCGAGAGCGCGGTGTCGCCGTCGATGCGGGCGAGATCGCCCTCCTCCGGGATCGCGCGCTCGATCGCGTCGTAATAGTCGGCGGGATGAACGCGCAGCACCTGCTCGCGCGTCACCTGCGCGGGCGTCTTGCGCACCAGCTTCTTGAAGCGCTCGTCCGACAGGACTTTCTCGACGGCGCGCAGGCGATCGGGCCGCTCGGGATGGCCCGCCGGCACTTCGTGCAGCAGGCTCGACTCGTGGGAATAAAGGAGTGTCGTCATGATAATCTTTCGGCTTTGAAACTACGCGAGGCAGGCCGTGCTGGCTACCCGCTCTTCAAGTGATTTCTTACTGGAGCGGCGCAATTTGCCGCTCGCCAAAACGAGAGTCGTTTCAGCCGGCTAAGCCCACCGCCGCGACCTCCTGTTTCGGTGCAGCTCGCTTGAGAAATCACTTGAAGTGCTTCTTCAAGTGACGATTCAACGAATTGCGCCAGCATTTTCGACGGTTTTCCGGCCTTTTTGAGCCGCAAAGGCCGAGCAGGCTCGAATCAAGTAAGCATTCCACCGGAAACGGCAAATCAGGAACCGGCCTTCATGCGGCTCGAGTGCCTTCTCATTGCGGGCGCGTTTTTCGCGGCGGGACTCGTGCCGGCCGCGGCCGAGCCGGTTCACATCGTCGCCTTCGGTGACAGCAACACCGCGGGCTTCCGCGTGCTCGACCGCAACACCTACCCCGCCCAGCTCGAGCGCGCCTTGCGCGCCAAGGGCTACGACGTGCGCGTGAAGAACAGCGGCGTTTCGGGCGACACCTCCGGCATGGGGCTGCGGCGCTTCGACCGCGCCATCCCGCGAAACGCCAATATCGCCATCGTCTATTTCGGGCGTAACGATCTGCGGTGGGGCATCGACGCCAAAAAAATCCGTGCCAATATCGACACCATCGTGAAGAAGCTGACCGAGCGCGGCATCCGCGTGCTGCTTGTCGGCCTGCGCACCTTCGATCTTTCGGACATCGCGTTGCAGAACGGCGCGCTTTACTACCCGGATTTCTTCAAGGGCGTCGCCCATGACGGCGAGAAGGATCCGCAATACACGCTGGTGCTCGATCCGATTCAGCACCTCAACACCAAGGGCTATGCGGTCGTCGTCGAGAATTTGCTGCCGAGCGTGGAGTTGCTCCTGCAAGCGCCGCCGCCGCTGGCGCTGCCCGCACCGGAAAATCCGGCAGCGACGCAAATGCCCTCGCCGCCGAGAACCGTGACGCGCTGATTATTTCCGCGGGCCAAGCGTCACGCCCTTCGGCGGCGGGCGATCATCGGGCACGAAGAAATCCGGCGCGAGCGCCGAGTCCGGCGTGATGCGATACTGCTCGAAATCGGTGACGCCTTCCGCGGCGAGAAAAGAATCGTCGATCAGGAAATTGCCGGTGAATTCGCGCGCCGGTTTCTGAAAAATCCTGTAGGCCGCATCGGCAAGAATCTCCGGCTTGCGGCTCATCTTCATGATTTTCTCGCCGCCGAGCAGATTTTCGATCGCGGCGGTCGCGATGGTCGTGCGCGGCCACAGCGCATTGACCGCGATGCCCTTCGGGCGCAACTCGCCGGCAAGCCCCAGCACCACCATGCTCATGCCGAACTTCGCCATGGTGTAGCCGGTGTGCGGCGCGAACCACTTTTCCTTCATGTCGAGCGGCGGCGACATCATCATGATGTGCGGGTTCGAGGCCTTGGCAAGGTAAGGGATCGCATATTTCGAGACGAGAAACGTGCCGCGCGCATTGACCTGATGCATAAGATCAAAACGCTTCATCTCGATCTGCTCGACAGAAGCAAGGTTGATGGCGGAAGCGTTGTTGACGACGATATCGATGCCGCCGAATTTTGCCGCCGCCCCGGCGAGCGCGGCCTTGACCGAATCCTCGTCGCGCACGTCGCAGACGATAGCCAGCGCCTTGCCGCCCGCCTTCTCGATTTCAGCCGCCGCCGTGTGAATGGTGCCCTTGAGCTTGGGGTTCGGCGTATCGGTCTTGGCGGCGATGGCGATATTCGCGCCGTCCCTCGCCGCCCGAAGCGCAATCGCAAGGCCAATGCCGCGCGAAGCGCCGGTGACGAAGAGGGTTTTGTCTTTCAGCGACATCTAGCCCGCCAGCGCCATTTCGGAATTCAGTACCGATTCCGCGCTCGCCATGACGACCGGCGCGAGGCCGAGTGCCGCCGGCAGCAAATTCTCGGCGAAGAAGCGCGCGATCTCGATACGCGCGAGATGCGCGGGATCGCTGTCGCCCTCCGCGCGGGCTTTCGATGCGGCGAGCGCCGCCTCCGCGAGATAGCTTGCACCGGCCACCAGCCCGAACAGCCGCTGATAGGGGGTTGCCCCCGCCAGCGCATCGTTCGGCTGCCTGCCGAGCGTCTCCAGAAGATAGCGCGAAGCCTGTTCGAGCGCGGCAAGCGCCTCATCGAGGCGGGCGGCGGCCGCGCCGAAATTTTCCCCGGAGGCTTTGACGGCGGCGGATGTCGCGTGGAAGCCTTTGAGCATCTTCTTCAGCGTCTCGCCGCCCGATTGCGTGATCTTGCGGGTGACGAGGTCGATCGACTGAATGCCGTTGGTGCCCTCGTAAATCGCGCTGATGCGTGAATCGCGATAATGCTGGGCGGCGCCCGTCTCCTCGATGAAGCCCATGCCGCCGTGGATCTGCACGCCGAGCGAGGCGACCTCGATACCGGCGTCGGTCGAGAACGCCTTGGCGATGGGCGTCAAAAGATTGCCCTCCTCGAAGGCGGCCTTGCGCTCGCTCGCATCCTTCAGAAACTTCGCGCGGTCGAGGGCATCGGCGCATTTCAGCGAGATCGCGCGCGATGCCGAAGTGAGCGCGCGCATGGTGAGCAGCATGCGCTTGACGTCCGGGTGATTGATGATCGCGGTCTGCTTGCCGTCCGCGCCCTGGCCCTGCTTGCGCTCGCGCGCGTAATCGAAGGCTTGCTGCATGGCGCGCTCGGCGATCGCGACGCCCTGCACGCCGACACCGAGCCGCGCATTGTTCATCATCGTGAACATGCATTGCAGGCCCTTATTCTCCTCGCCGACGAGATAGCCGACGGCGCCGTCATGATCGCCATAGACCATGACGCAGGTCGGGGACGCGTGAATGCCGAGCTTGTGCTCGACGCTCGCGGCGCGCAGATCGTTGCGCTGCCCGAGCGAGCCGTCGTCCTTCACCATGAATTTCGGCACGAGAAAAAGCGAAATGCCCCTGGTGCCCGCAGGCGCATCGGGCAGGCGCGCGAGCACGAAATGCACGATATTGTCGGTCATGTCGTGCTCGCCGTAAGTGATAAAGATCTTCTGGCCCTTGAGGCGATAGCTGCCGTCGGGCTGCCTGACCGCGCGCGTCGTCAGCGCGCCGACATCGGAGCCGGCCTGCGGCTCGGTGAGCTGCATGGTGCCGGTCCATTCGCCCGAGACGAGCTTGGCGAAATATTTTTGCTTGAGCGCCTCGGAGGCATGCGCGTGCATCGCCTCGATGGCGGCGGTCGTCAAAAGCGGCCCGAGCGCCCAAGCCATCGAGGCGGCCGTCCAGAATTCGGCGCAGGCCATGTTGACGATATTCGGCAGCCCCTGGCCGCCATATTCGGGCGGCGCCCCGAGGCCCTGCCAGCCCGCCGCGCACCAGGCCTGATACGTCTCTTTCCAGCCCTTTGGGGTGCGAACGACGCCATTCTCGAATTTCGTTCCCTCGATATCGCCGATGCGGTTCAGGGGCGCGATCCGTTCGCCCGCGAATTTGCCCGCTTCCTCGAGTACGCTTTTGACGAGATCGGGGGACAGATCAGGTACCGCACCTTCGTCGGAGAGGCGCTTCAGGCTCGTGCAATGTTCGAGAAAAAACAGCGTGTCGTTGACGGGAGCTAAATAGCGCATGCAATCCCCGGCTTCTGCCAAGTAGCGATTTTCGCTACAGAGTGGCCGTGCATGAGAGGAACGTCAACGTGACGGAAGTGAAGGCCGCCGTAGCGTCAACCCGCCTCGAGAAGGCGGACGCCGAAGGCATCAATGAAGCAGCGCATGTACTCGCCACCGGCGGGCTCGCGGCATTCCCGACCGAAACGGTCTATGGCCTCGGCGCCGACGCGACCAATCCGGCGGCGATCGCCCGGCTCTACGCCGCCAAGGGGCGGCCGTCGTTCAATCCGCTGATCGCGCACGTCGTCGATATCGAAGCGGCAAAGCGCGTCGGGCATTTCAACGCGCTTGCGCTGGTGCTCGCGGCGAAATTCTGGCCGGGGCCGCTCACGCTCGTCGTGCCGTCCGCGGGTGTCGCGTGCGATCTCGCGCGCGCCGGACTCGATACAGTCGGCATCCGCGTGCCGCATCATCCTGCCGCGCAGCGCCTGCTCTCGGCATTCGGCAAGCCGGTCGCGGCTCCGAGCGCCAACCGCTCCGGCCATGTTTCGCCGACGACGGCGGATCATGTGATGAGCGATCTCATGGGACATATCGATTTCATCCTCGACGGCGGACAAACGGCGCTCGGGCTCGAATCGACGATCGTCGATTGCACCGGGAATGCGCCGCGCATTCTGCGCGCCGGCGGCGTGCCGCGCGAGAAACTGGAGCAAGCGCTCGGTGTGCCGCTCGCGCAGGCAGCCGCGCATGACGGCGCAGCGCCCACCTCGCCCGGCCAGCTCGCTTCGCATTACGCAACGCTCGCCGCGATCCGGTTACATGCGCGCGAAGTTTTGCCCGGCGAAGCATTGCTCGCGTTCGGTGCGCAATTACCGGAAAGCGCGGCGCAAGCTGCCGCGACGCTCAACCTTTCGCCGCGCGGCGATCTCGTGGAAGCGGCGACCAATCTGTTCGCGCATCTGCGCGCGCTCGACGCGACGGGCGCGAAGACCATCGCCGTGATGCCGATCCCGGCGCATGATCTTGGCGAGGCGATCAACGACCGCCTCGCCCGCGCCGCCGCGCCGCGCCGCTAGTCATGTGGTAATCGCCGGGCTCGTATGAGGGACCGGCCGCACTCTCGCCCGCGCTGGCGGGATCGTCTATTCTAGCGCCATGCATTTGCGTGCCGTTTTCCTTGCTTTCCTGCTGCTCACCTTCGCCGCGCCTTCCGGCGCCGAGGTGGAAAAGTTCATGCGCCCGTCAGGCGGCAGCCTGCAGCCGTATTTCCGCATGAAGTTCACCCCGCCCGCGGGCTGGGTGCAGGACGACAACGCCACCCGCGAAAACGGCGTGGCGATCTACGTCCCCGAGGGCGAGGACTACAGCAGCGCGCCCGCGCTCATCTATATTCGCGTCTCGTACAATTCCGATCATCGCAGCCTCGCCACGTTCATCGAGGTCGCGCATGAGCGCTGGAAGGCGGCGGTGAAAGATTCGAAAATCGAAAAGCGCCCGAGCGAGAAACGTTCGAGCGGCCAGCCGGGCTTCCAGATCTATCACTTCACCAATCCGAGCCACCCGCAGCAGGCTTATGAGATGATGGCCTATGGCGAGGACAAGGATAAGGACGGCAACGCCTTCTTTCTGATGATCGCGCTCACCGGCGCTTCACAAAAGGCGCTTGCCGATGCCGAAGCAGCCTATCGCGCGAGTCTGCGCGCTCATTAACACCGGAACCAATCATGAGTTTTCGTCCGCCCGTCACTCCGCAATCCTCGCTGTCTGCCGCCACAATGGAGCGCTTCCGCAGCATCGTCGGCGAAAAATATGCGCTGACCGGCGACGACATGGCGCCGTTCCTGCGCGAGCAGCGCGATCTCTATCAGGGCCGCGCAGCGCTGGTGCTCAAGCCCGGCAGCACCGAGGAAGTCGCCGCGATCCTGAAGCTTGCCAACGAAACCAGAACGCCGATCGTGCCGCAGGGCGGCAACACCGGCCTCGTCGGCGCGCAGGTGCCGTTCGATGCGGGCGCCGTCGTCGTCTCGATGGTGCGGATGAACAAGATCCGCGAAGTCAGCGCGCCCGGCAATTACATGATCTGCGAGGCGGGCGTCGTGCTGCAGAACGCGCAGGAGGAAGCGGCCAGGCACGACCGGCTGTTTCCGCTTTCGCTCGGCGCCGAGGGAACCTGCGTCATCGGCGGCAATCTCGGCTCGAATGCCGGCGGCACCGGCGCGCTCGCCTATGGCGTCGCGCGCGATCTCGTGCTCGGCCTTGAAGTCGTGCTCGCCGATGGCCGCGTCTGGCACGGGCTCAGGAAGCTCAAGAAAGACAATACCGGCTATGACCTCCGGCATATTTTCATCGGCGCCGAGGGCACGCTCGGCATCATCACGGCGGCGGTGCTGAAGCTCTTTCCGAAGCCGCGCGCGGTCGAGACGGCATTCGCCGGCCTCAATTCGCCGGAAGACGCGCTCGCACTTCTCAATCTTCTGCAATCGCGCGCCGGCAATGCCGTCACCGGCTTTGAGATCATGTCGCGGCTCGGCATGGAATTCGACTTCAAACATTTGCCCGGCGCGCGCGATCCGCTTTCCGAGCCGCATCCGTGGTACGCGCTGATCGAACTTTCCTCGCCGGTCGAGAGTGGCCTGCGCGAAGTGCTGGAAAACGCGCTTGGGGAAGCCGCGGAAAAGGAAATGCTGCGCGATGCCGTCTTCGCGGCAAGCGAAGCGCAGCGCGCGGCGTTCTGGCATTTGCGCACCGGCCTCAGCGAAACGCAGAAGCCCGAGGGCGGGTCGATCAAGCACGATGTCTCGGTGCCGGTCGGCGATATTCCCGCCTTCCTCAACGAAGCCAATGCCGCGGTTGTCGCACTCATTCCCGGCGCGCGGCCGGTGCCGTTCGGCCACATGGGCGATGGCAATATTCATTACAACGTCAGCCAGCCGGCCGGTGCCGACCGCGCCGCGTTCCTCGCGCGCTGGGACGAAGTGAATACGCTCGTGCACAAGATCGTCGCGAAATACGGCGGCTCGATCTCGGCCGAGCACGGCATCGGGGTGATGAAGCGCGATCTTCTACCCGAGGTGAAGGATCCGGTCGAAATGGAAATGATGCGCACGCTCAAGCGCAGCTTCGACCCGAACAATATTCTCAACCCCGGCAAGATGCTTTGAGCAAGACGCCTCCCAGCGCGAATGACGTCGTGCCGACGCTCGCCGCGAGCGCGGCCTGCTTTCGCGGCGGCAAGGTGCTGATCGCCAAGCGCATCAAACCGTCATTGTGGAGCCTGCCGGGCGGGCGGCTCGAGCCGGGCGAGACGCTCGCCGAAGCCGCGATGCGCGAACTGTTCGAGGAAACCGGGGTCACCGCCGAAGTTGTCGGGCCTGCCGGGCAAACGGAGGTGATCCGCAAGGACCGGAGCGGCGCAATTGTCGCGCGTTTCGAGATCCATGCCTTCGCCGCGCGCTGGATTGCCGGTGAAGCCGCACCCGGCCCGGAGGCCGCCGAAGTCGCCTGGGTCGAGCCTGAGGAAATTGCCGCCTATAACGCGACCGAAGGCTTGCTGCCGATCGTGCTCAAGGCGCGGCGGCTATTGGGCGCCTGACGCGCCTCTTCACCCGCCTTGCGTCCGCCACGAAACCGGAACATATCAGCAGCATGTTCGCAGCCATGTTCGCAACCATGCGCCATCCGCGTTTTGCCATTGTGAGCCTCATCGCCGTGCTGCTGCTGTGGCCCGCGGTTGCGCAAGCGCAGTTCTGGTCGCCGTGGTTCTCGCGCGGCTACCGGCCGCCGCCGCGCGGCGGCGGCGTGTTCGACACGCTGCGGCCGTGGGGCGAGCCGCGCCACACACCGAGCCCAAGCCCGAAGGCACAGCAGAAGAAGGCGCCTGAAACGGCGAAGGCGCCGACCGAGGAACGGCCGGTGCCCTATGACAAGGATCTCGCGCGGCTCGCCGAACTGCTCGGCGCACTGCATTACCTGCGGCCGCTATGCGGCAGCCAGGATCGCGATCGCTGGCGGGGCGAGATGCAGGATCTCCTCGACACCGAGCAGCCCTCGCCCGAGCGCAAGGATCGGCTCGTGGCGAGCTTCAACCGCGGCTATCAGTCGTACGAGCTGACCTACCGGAACTGCACGGCCTCGGCGAACCTCGCCATCGGCCGCTCGCTCGACGAAGGCGCCAAGCTCGCCCGCGATATCGCCACGCGCTTCGGCAACTGACGGCATTTTATCCACTGCGTTAACCTTCTTTAATTTTTGCCAAGGACGAATCCGCAGGCACCCGCTAGGGTGACGGAAATCCTGCTTTTTCGCGGAGACGCATTTCCGTGCGCCTGATACCCTTGCCCAATTTCCTCGGCGACAAACCGGAACACGATTCCGAGGACGAACGCCGCGCGGCCTTCGCCTATATCTCGGAAGCCTGGGAAGAAGCGCGCTTCGACGGCATCGACAGCGATTGCCTGGCGCAGGTCGCCCTGTTTTCGGCGCTCAACGAACTGGTCGCGACCTATGGCGAGGAAGCGACCTGCCGCTACACCGAGGGGCTTGCCGAGCGCATCCGCGCCGGCGAATTCACCGTCTCGCCGGTGAAGCAGTAATCAATCGAGATTGAACTTCACCGTTTCGCCGAGCGACGGCGAGACGAGTTCGCTTTCCCACATCACGCGGCGGCCGCGGATGATGGTGCCGACCGGCCAGCCGGTGACCTTCATGCCATCGTAGGGCGTCCAGCCGCACTTCGAGCCGATCCAGGAATCGCGGATCGTCTCTTCGCGCTTGAGATCAACGATGGTGAAATCGGCGTCATAGCCCTCGCGGATTTCGCCCTTGCCCTTGATGCCAAAAAGTTTCGCGGGCTTGGTGGATGACAGATCGATGAAGCGCTCGAGCGAGAGCCTGCCGGCATGCACATGGTTCAGCATCACCGGCACCAGCGTCTGCACGCCGGGCATCCCCGACGGGCTCGATGGATAGGGCTTCGCCTTTTCCTCGAGCGTATGCGGCGCGTGATCGGAGCCGAGCGCGTCGGCGATGCCGCTCGTCACCCCCCACCAGATCGTCTCGCGATGCGGCTCGGGCCGGAGCGGCGGATTCATCTGCGCTTTGGTGCCGAGGCGCTCGTAGCATTCGGGCGCAGCCAATGTGAGATGCTGCGGCGTGACCTCGACGGAAGCGACGTCGCGATGATTGGCGAGAAATTTCATCTCGTCGCCGGTCGAGATGTGCAGCACATGCACCCTGGCGCCGGTCTCGCGCGCGATGGTCACTAACCGCGTCGTCGCCATCAGGGCCGCCACTTCATCGCGCCACACCGGATGCGATGACGGATCGCCCTTGACCTGAAATTTCTTGCGCTCGTTGAGGCGCGGCTCGTCCTCGGCATGAAACGAGGCGCGGCGCTTGATGACCTTCAGGATCGCGCGCAGGCCCTCGTCGTCGCCGACCAGCAATTTGCCGGTCGATGAGCCCATGAACACCTTGATGCCGGCCGCGCCCGGCAGCCGCTCGAATTCCGGCAGGTGCTTCACATTGTCATGCGTGCCGCCGACGAAGAAGGCGAAGTCGCAATGCATGCGGTGATGGCCGCGCTTGACCTTGTCGGCGAGCGCCTCGGCGGAGATCGTCAGCGGATCGGTGTTCGGCATCTCGAAGACGGCGGTGACGCCGCCGAGCACCGCCGAGCGCGAGCCGCTCTCCAGATCTTCCTTGTGCGTATTGCCGGGCTCGCGGAAATGCACCTGGGTGTCGATCACGCCGGGCAGAATGTGCAGGCCCTTGGCGTCGATCCTCTCCCCGGCATCGGCCTTGGCGAGATCGCCGATTCGCACGATCTTGCCGCCGCGCACGCCAATATCGCGCACGCCGATGCCATCGGGTGTCGCTACCGCGCCGCGCGCAAGAATGAGATCGTAGTTTTCAGGCATTTCCCTTGACCCCGCCGCCGCTTCAACGCACTTCTACTACGTTGGTATTGTCCCCCGCCCCCTCGGCCTTACGTGCCGGGGGAGCGATTGGCAAGAATATAAACGATGCAAGCCGCAATTCTCCCCGAACGAGCCGTACTTCGCATCAGCGGTGACGATGCGCGGCATTTTCTGCAAAATCTCGTCACCAACGACATTGAAAAACTCCCGAGCGGAGAAGCGCGTTTCGCCGCGCTGCTCACGCCGCAAGGCAAAATCTTATTCGATTTTTTCGTAATCGTGCGCGGAAACGAATTTTTGCTCGATGCACCGAAAGCTTCCGCTGCGGAGCTCACAAAGCGTCTTCGTTTCTACAAGTTACGCGCCAAGGTTGACATCGACGAAACGAATTTCACAGTCGCCGTTGTATTTGATGGCCAACAAAAGCCGCATTTCGATATCGCGTTCACGGATCCGCGGCACAAGCAGTTGGGCACGCGGATTGTGTTACCGCCCGCCGAGGCTGAAAATAATCTGCGCACAGCGGGACTGGCACTCGTCGATGCCGGCGAGTGGCAGAAACATCGCATCGCGCTCGGCATTCCCGAAGGCGGCAAGGATTTCGTTTATGGCGACACCTTCCCGCATGAGGCCGACATGGATCAGCTCGGCGGCGTCGATTTCAGGAAGGGCTGCTTCATCGGGCAGGAAGTCGTCTCCCGCATGCAGCACAAGACGGTGGTGCGCACGCGCGTCGTGCCGGTCGCCTTCGACGGCGCGCCGCCCGCGCAAGGCGCTGAAGTAAAAATCGGCGAGAGGGCCGCCGGCACTTTCGGCTCGAGCATCGACGGGCGCGGGCTCGCGAAACTCCGGCTCGATCGTGTCGAGGACGGCCTGAAAGCCAATGAGACACTGAGCGCAGGCGGCATTACGCTTTCGCTCGTAAAACCCGATTGGGCAAAATTTCCGTTTCCCGGAGAAAGCGCATGAGCGCGGTGCTGCATGACGACGGCAAGAAACGCTGCCACTGGTGCGGCACCGATCCGCTCTATGTGAAGTATCACGACACCGAATGGGGCGTGCCGGAATACGACGACCGCGCGCTGTTCGAGAAACTCATTCTCGACGGCTTTCAGGCGGGCCTGTCGTGGATCACGATTTTGCGCAAGCGCGACAATTTCCGCCGCGCCTTTTCGAACTTCGAGCCGGCGAAGATCGCGCGCTACGACAAGAAGAAGATCAAATCGCTGATGCAGGACCCCGGCATCGTGCGTAACCAGATGAAAGTCGACGGCGCCGTGCTCTCGGCCAAAGCGTGGCTCGAAATGATGGAGAAAGGCCCGGGCTTCTCGGACTTCCTGTGGGACTTCGTCGATGGCAAGCCGAAGATCAACCGCTTCAAAACGCGCGGGCAGATTCCGGCGGAAACGCCGCTGTCGCAAAAGATTTCCAAGGAGTTGAAAGCGCGAGGCTTCAAATTCTGCGGGCCGACGATCGTCTACGCCTTCATGCAGGCGACCGGCATCGTCAACGATCACCTCGTAACGTGCCATCGCCATGCGAAGCTTGCGAAATAAATGCTGATGCGCCGCTCCCCTTCCCGCCCTGTCCGCGCCTGGCAGCGCATGCTGTCGGGCCGCAGGCTCGATCTTCTCGATCCGTCGCCGCTCGACGTCGAGATCGAAGACATCGCGCATGGCCTTGCGCGCGTCGCGCGCTGGAACGGCCAGACCAAAGGCCCGCACATCTTTTCGGTCGCGCAGCATTCGCTGCTCGTCGAAGCGATCTCGAAGCGGCAGAATCCGAACGTCGATCGCGCCTGGCGGCTTGCGGTGTTTCTGCACGACGCCGCCGAATATGTGATCGGCGATCCGATCAGCCCGTTCAAGGCGGCGATCGGCGCGGACTACAAGCCGGTCGAGGCGCGGCTGATGCAGGCGATCTCCATTCGCTTCGGGCTGCCGCCGTCATGGCCGCAGGCGCTGACAAAAATCGTCAAGCAGGCCGATTTCGCCGCGGCGTATCTCGAGGCGACGCGGCTTGCGGGCTTTTCCGAGACGGAAGCGCGAAAATTCTTCGGCCCTTCGCCCCGCCTCGACGCCGCCACGGAGAAGCGCTACCTCAGCCCGTGGGGCGCGGAGCTTGCGGAGAAGCGCTTTCTCAAGCGTTTCGCGGAACTCAGCGCCGGGCTGAAACCCAAAGGCAAAGGATAACGGCAAGATATGATCGTCGTCTGTTCGCTCGCTCGTCTTTCGAGCACCGTGCGTGAGCACGGCGCGCGCCATGTCGTCTCGCTGCTCAAGGACGGCGACAAGGTGTTTCGCCCCGAAGGCGTCGGCCCGCGCGATCATCTATGGCTCAGCATGGACGACATCGCCGACGAGATCGACGGCATGACGCCGCCGGGCGAGCAGCACGTTGCGCGGCTCATCGAGTTTCTGCCGCGCTGGGATCGCAAGAGCCCGCTCGTCGTGCATTGCTTCGCCGGCATCAGCCGCTCCTCGGCGGCGGCCTTCATCGCCGCCTGCCACGCCGAGCCGAAGAAGGACGAAGGCGAGCTTGCGCGCCGCATTCGCGCCGCCTCCCCGACCGCTTCGCCCAATCCGCGGCTCGTCGCGCTTGCCGACCGCTATCTCGGCCGCAACGGGCGAATGGTGCAGGCGGTCGCGGAGATCGGCCGCGGCCATATGGCTTATGAAGCGGAGCCGTTCGCGTTTACGCTCGACTGATTTCGCCCTGCGTCATTTCCACTTTTCGGGATCATGCTTTATCCAGGCATGATCTTTTCCGAAAACCGGTTTCCACTTTTCGGGATCATGCTCTAGCTTGCACTGATGGCGAGCGTACCTTCCACCCCGATCGAGATCGGCCTCACCGCGGCGATTGTCGCGATGCAGGGCATCGTGCCGCGGATCCTGACGGTCGGCGGCGAGGGCGAAGGCATTGGTCTTCCGTCGGGCCCCTTCGAGCCGGTCTCGCATCGCACCTTCGAGATCGCACTGCGCACCTTCGTCGCCGAGCAGACGGCGCTCTCGGTCGGCTATATCGAGCAGCTCTACACCTTCGGCGACCGCGGCCGCCACGCGCGCGTCGGCGATACGACGCACGTTCTTTCGGTCGGCTATCTCGCCCTCACCCGCATGCCGGAGCAGAACGAGGCGCTCGCCAAGGCGGGCGCGCGCTTTGCGCCCTGGTACAAATTTTTTCCGTGGGAAGACTGGCGCGGCGGGCGGCCGCCGATGCTGGACGATCTGATTCTGCCCGAACTGATGTCGTGGGTGAAAAAAGCGCCGCGCGGGCAAGCCAGCGAGCCGAGCCGCGCGCTCGGCCGCAAGGAGCGCGTGAAATTCGCTTTCGGCGGCGACGGCGCGCCGTGGGACGAGGAAAAAGTGCTCGAGCGTTATGAGCTTCTCTACGAAGCGGGGCTCGTCGAGGAAGCGCGGCGCGACGGCCGCGAGGCGGCGCTGGCGCGCAAACAGATCGCGCCGCTCGGTCAGCCGATGCATTTCGATCATCGCCGCATTCTCGCAACCGCGATCGCACGGCTGCGCGCGAAACTGAAATATCGCCCGGTGGTGTTCGAGCTGATGCCGCCGGCCTTCACGCTCACCTCCCTGCAAAACACAGTGGAGGCAATCGCCGGGCGGCACCTGCACAAGCAGAATTTCCGGCGGCTGGTGGATTCGGCGGCGCTGGTCGAGCCGACCGGCGAAAGCGTGAAGGCGACGGGCGGACGGCCGGCGGCACTCTTCCGTTTCCGCCGCGAAGTCGTCGAGGAGCGCCCGGCGCCGGGGCTGCGGTTCGGAACGCGCGGCTAAATCTCGATATCGAGCCCGATGTCGAGCACCGGCGCGGAATGCGTGAGCGCGCCGACCGAAATGACATCGACGCCGCTCTCGGCGATCGCCGCGACCGTGTCGAGCGAAACGCCGCCCGAGGCCTCCAGCACCAGCTTGCCGGCATTCATCTCGACGGCGCGCTTCATGGCGGCGGGATCCATGTTGTCGAGCATCACGACATCGGCGCCGCCCGCTTTCAGCACTTCCTCGAACTGTGAGAGCGTATCGACCTCGATCTCGATCCTGACGAGATGGCCGACCGCGGCGCGCGCGGTCTTCAGCACCTCGGCGATGCCGCCCGCGACGGCGATGTGGTTGTCCTTGATCAGCACCGCGTCATCGAGGCCCATGCGGTGATTGACGCCGCCGCCGCAGCGCACGGCATATTTTTCGAGCGCGCGCAGGCCGGGCGTCGTCTTGCGGGTATCGACGATCTTCGCCTTGGTGTGCTTGATTCTGTCGGCGTAGGCGGCGGTCAGCGTCGCGATGCCCGAGAGATGGCCAAGAAAATTGAGCGCGACGCGCTCGCCGGTGAGAATGTTGCGGGCATCACCCGAAATTTCCGCGAGCAATTCCTTCGCCGCAACCTTCGCGCCGTCCTTCACCCTGGCTTTAAAAGCAATCTTGCGATCAAGCGCATAGAACGTCTCTTCCGCGCAATTCAATCCGGCGATCACACCGGGCTTGCGGGCGACGAGTTTCGCCGTGGCCTGCCGCCCTTCGGGGATCGTCGCCGCCGAAGTGATATCGCCGGCGCGGCCCAGATCTTCGTCGAGTGCGTCGCGCACGACGCCGCGCAACACCATCGGGGAAAGAAAGGCGCCGGGAAATGATAAATCGTCGCGCATCACGCCGCCTTTGCGCCTGCGCGGCTCGCCACCGCGCGCGCTTCATCGAGCGTGAAATAGCTGCGTTTTGCCTGCGCGGGATCGGCTTGCGGGAAATCGCTGCGGAAATGCGCGCCGCGGCTCTCACAGCGCGCATAAGCGGCAGCGGCGATCATCAGCGCCGAGGCCGCCATGTCGCGAAGCGCCTTCGACTGCGCGCTCTTTTCGATGGCGGCAATTTCGGCGAGCGCCCGCGCGAGCCCCGCGCCCGAACGGATGACGCCGACTTCCGCCGCCATCAACCGCCGCAAGCGCTGCTCGCCGGCATTCAACTCGGGCGAATAGGCATCCTTCGCAGGCGGCAGCTCGATCGCCTTCGCCGTTCGCTTTTCGGGCATGACCGCGGCAATGTCGCTTGCGATTCTTGCCGCGAACACCACCGCCTCCAGGAGCGAATTCGAGGCAAGACGATTGGCGCCATGCGCGCCGGTCGAAGCCGCCTCGCCCGCCGCCCACAGGCCGTCGAGCGAGGTGCGGCCGTTGGCGTCGGTCAGGATGCCGCCCATGAAATAATGCGCGGCGGGTGCGATCGGAATCGGCTGGCTGGCGGGATCGATGCCGGCTGCCTTGCACGACGCGAACACCGTCGGGAAGCGATCGGCAAATTTTTCGACCTTGCGCGCGTCGAGGAATGCGCCGCGCCCGGCCTGAATTTCCGCAAACACGCCGCGCGCGACGATATCGCGCGGCGCAAGCTCGGCCGCGGGATCGAGCGCCAGCATGAAGCGCTCGCCCTTCTTATTGATGAGAGTCGCGCCGTCGCCGCGCAATGCTTCGGTCGCGAGCGGCGCCGGGTCCTTGCCGACATCGAGCGCGGTCGGATGAAACTGCACGAACTCGGCGTCGGCAATCACGGCACCGGCGCGCGCGGCGACCGCCATGCCGATGGCGCGCGCGCCCAGGGGATTGGTCGTCACGGCATAAAGCCCGCCCGCGCCGCCGGAGGCGAGCACCACCGCGCGCGCCGAAACATCGATGAGCCTGCCCTCGATCGTGCGCACGCGAATGCCGGTGACATAGCGGCCTTCGGTGAGCAATTCATCGAGTTGGAGCCCCTCCACCAGGCGGATGGAAGGCGTCGCGCGCACCGTCTTGATCAGCGCCGCCATGATCTCGGCGCCCGCCGTGTCGCCTTTGACGCGCACGATACGGCGCGCCGAATGGGCGGCCTCGCGCGAGAGCAGCAATTTTCCGGCGCTGTCGCGGTCGAACGGCACGCCGTAAGACAGCAGATCGCGAATGCGATCGGGCGCCTCGCGCGCCATCATCTCGGCGATGCGCTGATCGACGATGCCGGCACCGGCCTTCACGGTGTCGGCGACATGGGCTTCGGCGGAATCTTCCTCGGCCATCGCGGCGGCAACGCCGCCCTGCGCCCAAACGGAAGAAGCGCCGATGCCGATGGGCGAAGCGGTGATGACCGTCACCGGCCGCGGCGCAAGCTTCAGCGCACAGAACAGGCCCGCGAGGCCGCCGCCAACGATGACGATATCGTCGGCCTGCCAGGATTGCGGCGTGAGTTCTTCTGCTGCGCGCGGCGCGTCGGACATTTTCGCTCTCTATCTCCCTCTCTCCGCTTGCGGGGAAAGGGATTTCGGAGATCAGCTCTTGAGGTGGATCATCCGCTCGACGGCCTGGCGCGCGCGATCGGCGACCGCCGGGTCGATCTCGATTTCCTCGCGCAGATACACGAGGCTATCGAGGATCTTCGGCAGCGTGATGCGCTTCATGTGCGGGCAAAGATTGCACGGCCGCACGAATTCGACGCCCGGGGTCTCGACCTGCACGTTGTCGGCCATCGAGCATTCGGTGACCATGACGACCTTCTTCGGCCGCCGGTCCTTGACGAACGAGATCATCGCCGCCGTCGAGCCGGTGAAGTCGGCTTCCTGGATGACATCCGGCGGGCATTCGGGGTGGGCGAGAATCTGCACGCCCGGATCGCTCTCGCGGAACTTGCGCAGCTCTTCCGCGGTGAAGCGCTCGTGCACTTCGCAGTGGCCCTTCCACGCGATGATCTTGACCTTGGTTTGCGTCGCAACCCAGCGCGCGAGGTATTCGTCGGGGATGCAGATGACTTTATCCACGCCGAAGCTCTCGACGACCTCGACCGCGTTCGACGAAGTGCAGCAGATGTCGCTTTCCGCCTTCACGTCGGCGGAAGTGTTCACATAGGTGACGACCGGCACGCCCGGAAAGCGCTGGCGCAGCAGGCGCACGTCCTCGCCGGTGATCGACGAGGCAAGCGAGCAGCCGGATTTCATGTCGGGGATCAGCACCGTCTTGTCGGGGTTCAGCAGCTTCGACGTTTCCGCCATGAAGTGCACGCCGCCCTGGACGATGATGTCGGCCTTGGTCTTGGTGGCTTCGCGCGCGAGCTGCAAGCTGTCGCCGACGAAATCGGCCACGCAGTTGTAGATCTCGGGCGTCTGATAGTTGTGCGCGAGGATGACGGCGTTGCGCACCTTCTTGAGGTCGTTGATCGCTTTCACGTAAGGCGCAAAGAACGGCCACTCGACCGGCGGGACGACGGCCTTGACCTTCTCGTAGAGGTGCGCGGTCTCGTTCGCGATCTGCTCGTTCCACTCAAGCGAGGGCATCGGCAGCACACCAAGACGCTTTGCCGCCTTGCCGGAACCGGCGCGCGGCAGCGAGCCGCGCGGCATGACAGCGCCGAAGGTTTCGGGGCCGAAGGTCTCGACATGCGGGTGGTTGATGACCGTGGTCATGGCGCGCTCCCGGCTTTCGCCTATATGCTCGCTTTGAGCATTACCTGGTGACGAAGAGCGCTCAAATTCGCCCCTCGGCCCGGACTTATTCTCAATCCGAGCATAAGTGAATATAGCGCAACTTCCGCCGGTTCGCTAGGGCCTATTCCTGATCGAGCCATGCAAAAGCTCGATGGCTGACAAGGCAAGGATTTTCTAGGGCTTTTGCCGACTCGCCGGTAGGTTCGCCAGCCACGGCGGGCGACACGCCGGCTTTCGCACACTCGAAACGCGCACTTGAACGCGCAATTGGAAAAGACAATGACGGCGAAGTCCCTCACCGGCTGGCGTACCCCCGCAATCATCCTGATCTGCGGCTGCATCATCGCGCTCCTCACTTTCGGGCCGCGTTCGGCCTTCGGCTTCTTCCTGACGCCGATGTCGAGCGCGAACGGCTGGGGCCGCGAAGTCTTCGCGCTCGCCTTCGCCATCCAAAATCTTCTGTGGGGCATCGGCCAGCCGATCGCCGGCGCCATCGCCGACCGCTTCGGCACGGCGCGCGTCTTGTGCGGCGGCATGCTGCTTTACGCGGCGGGCCTCGCGCTGATGAGCGTCTCGACGACGCCGCTTCTTCTCGACATCACCTCGGGCGTGCTGATCGGCTTCGGCCTCTCGGGCTGTTCGTTCAACATCGTGCTCTCGGCCTTCGGCAAGCTGTTGAAGCCCGAGTGGCGCGGCATCGCGCTCGGGCTCGGCACCGGCGCGGGCTCGTTCGGGCAATTCCTGTTCGCGCCGTTCGGCGTCGCGATGATCGACAGCTACGGCTGGCAGTCGGCGCTGCTCGTGTTCGGCGGCCTGTTGTTCATGGCGATCCCGCTCGCGCTCGCGCTGACGACGCCGCCGGCGACCAGTCATCAGGAAAGCGGCAAGCAGCAATCCATGAGCGCCGCCTTCAGCGAAGCCTTCCAGCACCGCTCTTATGTTTTGCTGGTGCTCGGCTTCTTCACTTGCGGCTTCCAGCTCGCTTTCGTGACGGCGCATTTGCCGTCGTATCTTCTCGACCGCGGCTTGGATGCGCATATCGGCGGCTGGACGATCGCGATCATTGGTCTCTTCAACATCGTCGGCTCGCTGATGTCGGGCTATTACGGCAACTTCATTCCGAAGCGCTACATTCTTTCCTTCATCTATTTCACGCGCGCGCTGTCGATCGTCGCCTTCATCATGCTGCCGACGAGCGTGCCGCTGACGCTTGCCTTCGCCGTCATCACCGGCCTCACCTGGCTCTCGACCGTGCCGCCAACCTCGGGGCTCGTCGCGGTGATGTTCGGCACGCGCTGGCTGGCGATGCTCTACGGCTTCGCTTTCTTCAGCCATCAGGTCGGCGGCTTCCTCGGCGTGTGGCTCGGCGGCATCGTGTTCGAGGCGACCGGTTCGTACAACCCGGTGTGGTGGCTCTCGGTATTTTTCGGTGTCGCCTCGGCGCTGATCAATTTGCCTATCGTCGAAAAGCCGGCGGGGCGTTTTGCGGCTGCATCGATCTGAAAATGTGATAGAAGTTTCGCATGAAAGCGATTGTCATTGAAAAAACCGAGAGCGGCTCCAAAGCCGCCCTCACCGGCTTCGACGAAAAGAACCTGATGGACGGCGATGTAACCGTCCGCGTCGAATACTCCACCATCAATTACAAGGACGGTCTCGCGATTACCGGCAAGGCGCCGGTGGTGCGCCGCTGGCCGATGATCGGCGGCGTCGATCTTGCCGGCACCGTCGAGAGTTCCAGCAACGCGCAATGGAAGGCGGGCGACAAGGTCGTGCTGAACGGCTTTGGCCTCGGCGAGACGCATCTTGGCGCCTACGCCGAAAAGGTGCGGGTCAAGGGCGACTGGCTGGTGCGGCTGCCCGAAGGCATCTCGGCGCATGACGCGATGGCGATCGGCACCGCCGGTTACACCGCAATGCTCGCCGTGCTTGCGCTCGAACGCCACGGCATTGCGCCCTCGCGCGGCCCGGCCATCGTGACGGGTGCCGCCGGCGGCGTCGGTTCCGTCGCCGTTTCTCTTCTCTCCAGGCTCGGCTACCACGTCATCGCCTCGACGGGGCGGACGGCGGAAGCCGATTATCTGAAATCGCTCGGCGCCGCCGAGATCATCGACCGCGCGGAACTCTCCGGGCCGGTGAAGCCGATCGCCAAGGAGCGCTGGGCCGCCGGTATCGACAGCGTCGGCTCGACGACGCTCGCCAACGTGCTTTCGATGACCAAATACGACGGTGCCATCGCAAGTTGCGGCCTTGCGCAGGGCATGGACCTGCCCTCCTCGGTCGCGCCCTTCATTCTGCGCGGCGTTTCGCTGCTCGGGATCGATTCGGTGATGTGCCGCATGGAATGGCGGCGCGAGGCCTGGCAGCGGCTCGCCCGCGACCTCGACCGCGAGAAGCTCAAGGCCATGACGACCGAAATCCCGCTCGCCAGGGTCATCGAGACGGCGCCGGATATCCTCGCCGGCAAGGTTCGTGGCCGGATTGTGGTGCGCGTCGCCGATTGATCAATAACTGCCTGTGCTTGACAAAGACCCGTCTTTTTGGCGCAAGGTAGTGGATGCCGATGCCGTTCGCTGCTTCGAACTTTCCGGGCAAGCATGTCCTCGCCGCCGCATTGTTTTTCGCGGCGGCACCGGCCGTTGCGCAGGAAGTGATGACGGCGGACATGGCCCGCGAATTCGTCATCGGCCGCTTCTTCACCTACCAATGTTTCGACGGCACCTACGGTTCCGGCCGGATCGAGGGCGACGGCTCCGCCGCCGGTACGATCCGCGTCACCGGCAAGGGCAATTCGCATTATCTGCGGCTGCCGACCAATACGCTCTATGTGCTCGGCAACCAGGTCTGCGCGCGGCTCAAGGGCCTGCCGTTCGAGCCGTGCTTCAATCTCGTCAAGACCGGGCCCGAGACATTCCGCGGCTCGCTCAGCAACATGAATTTCATGTATTGCAACTTCAACCGCATGGGCGGCGTCAGCCAGCTCGCGCGGCGGCGCGGCACGCACGAGAAGACCGAAAAGAAAACCGAGAAGAAGCTTGGCGAGCCGGTTTCGCTCGATAGCCGGACGCATGAGAAGGCCGAGCCGAAAAAGACCCAGCCGAAAGCCGTCGAGAAGAACGACGACAAAAAGCCGGAAGAGAAAAAGACCGAGACGGCCAAGGCGCAGGAAAAAGCTCCGGAAAAGACCGAAGAAAAGAAGGCCGAAACCAAAGCGACCGAGGAAAACGTCGCCTCCGACATGAAGCTGCGGCGCTGACGCCGGCACGAATGAAATCGGGGAAACGAAAAGGGCGGCTCTCGGGCCGCCCTTTCGCTTTTCCGGAAACGGCTTGCGCTAGCCGCCCTTGTCCTGTTTCGGCGCGTCGAGCGCGCCGGCCTTGGATGCGCCATCGAGGCCGTTCTTCAGCTTATCCTCGATCCTGGCGAGATCTTCCGGCTCGGGCTTGTTGTCGCGCGCGTGCCGCCACTGAAAGCGCGCTTCGAGTTCGCGGCCCACTTTCCAGTAGGCATCGCCCAGATGGTCGTTGAGGACGGGATCTTCCGGCTTCAATTCGATGGCGCGCTCGAGCGCATCGACGGCGGCCTGATAGTTGCCAAGCCGGTACTGCGCCCAACCGAGACTATCGACGATATAGCCGTCGTTGGGCCGCAACTCGACGGCGCGGCGAACCATCTTGAGGCCTTTCTCGAGATTGATGCCCTGATCGACCCAGCTATAGCCGAGATAGTTCAGAACCTGCGGCTGGTCGGGGAAGAGTTCGAGCGCCTTCTCGAGATCCTTCTCGGCCTTCGGCCATTCCTTGGCGCGCTCATAGGCATTGCCGCGATAGAAATAGAGCGACCAGTTCTGCTTGCCCGGCGTTCCGATCCTGTCGATCGCCTTGGTGTAAACCTCGGCGGCCTGCGCATATTGCTTGCGCGCGCGCAGGACATTGCCGAGCGCCACGATCGCTTCCTGATCGTCGGGATAGTTTTTGACGATCTCCTCGAGCGCCTTGGTCGCCTCGTCGTGGCGCTCCAGCACTTCGAGATTGAGCGCGCGATGGATATCGGCATTGCGCTTGAGCGGCGCGTTCGCGGGAATGCGCTCATAGGTTTCGACCGCAAGATCCGGCTTCTTCATCGTCTCGTAGAGATCGGCGAGCGACAAAAGCGCGAGCGGATGGCCGGGATCGAGATAGATCGCGAGCTGAAGATAAACGAGCCCGATCTCCTCGCCGCCCTGACGGCCGAGCGCCGTGCCGAGCCCGAACAGCGCTTCCGCCGCGCCCGCCGCCGGCGTTTTCGCGAGCGGGGCGAGCTGCTTGCCTGCATTCAATTCGGCGAGCGCCTGATCGACCAGCGGATGATGCGGCAGCACCTTGGCAAACTCGCCGTACACCTTCTTCGCTTCTTCGGGTTTGCCGTTGCGCGAGAGCCAGCGGGCATAGGCATCGACCGTCCGCACGGAGGTCGGATCGTAGCGATAGGCGGCGGCAAGGCGCGTGCCGGCCTGCGCGCGGCTGCCGGCGTAATCGAGGATGAGGCCGATGTGCAGATCCTTGAACGCGGCATACCAATCGGGCCCCTGCAAGCGGCTGATCGTCGTCACGGCCGTTTGCGTCTGATGGTCGCCGGCGAGCGCCCAGGCGAGCATCAAGGTCGCGGTGAGATCGGCGACGGGGCCGCGGATTGCGGGCGAGAGCTGCGCGCGGGCCTGCTTGTATTGCGCCTTCTTCAACGAGCGCGCGGCGATGGCCAGCCGCGAAATGCGCTGGTTGCGGTCATGCGCCACCAGCCGCTCGGCGAGCGGCGCCGCTTCGTCGACCGCGCCTTGCGCGAGCGTGGAGATGAATGTGCGCTCGAGGAGATCTTCGTTCTTCGGATCGGCGCGCAGCGCGGCCCGGTAGTACATCGCCGCCGCCGCCATGTCGCGGTTGCTCTTGGCGAAGGCAAAACGCCCGGCGAGATAATTGCCCGACGGCGAAGTGCGCGAGATCAATGCACGTTCAGGCAGCGTGTTTGCCTTGGTCGAGGCGGCGACGGGTGTGAAGGCCGTGCCGGCCAGAGCGAATGCAAGAGCGGCGGAAAGCAATGTGCGGTGATGCAAGGATAAGACTCCAATGCCCGTTTGGGGATTCGCGGACTTCAATCAACGCGAAAGATCGAATAAGGATGCCCTCGATTCATGGCAACCGCAAGGACGCGATACGAGCGGCCGGGCTTGCCTGAAAACGACGCCGCAGCCATTGTCCCCCGCGAAAGCCGCCCTCGCCGATCATGTCCGTTTTGCAAACCACCGCACCTGCCAAGGTGAACCTGACGTTGCGGATCGTTGCCCGCCGCGCCGACGGCTATCACGAAATCGTCAGCCTGGTAGCCTTTGCCGATATTGGCGACGAATTGACGCTAGCGCCGGGTTCCACGCTCGCCTTCGATATCTGCGGGCCTAACGCGGCGGCGCTCAGCGAAGTCTCCGACAATCTCGTGCTGATCGCCGCGCGTCATCTTGCGGAGCACATCGATGGGTTGAAAACCGGCCGCTTCATGCTGACGAAGCGCCTTCCTGTCGGCGCGGGACTCGGCGGCGGCTCGTCGGACGCGGCGGCGGCGCTGCGGCTGCTCGCGGAGCTGAACGGGCTTTCGCTCGGCGATCCGCGCATTCTCACCGCGGCGCGCAAGACCGGCGCCGATGTCACCGTTTGCCTCGAACAAAAAGCGCGGGTGATGAGCGGTATCGGCGAGAAGCTCTCGGCGCCGATCGAACTGCCCGAATTGTTCTCGGTCATCCTCTTTCCTGAAGTCTATATCGAGACGCGCGCCGTGTTCGAGGCGTTCGACGAGCTCGGCATGATTTCGCTCTCCGGAAAATACGACGACCACCCGGAAGCCGCGGCGATCCCGCTCGATCGGCAGAAGTTTTTCGCCTTTCTCCATTCGCAAGCCAACGATCTTGCCCGCGCGACGCATCAGCTCACGCCGGCGGTGGAAGCGGCGCAGGAGCGCCTTGCCAAGACCAGCGGCGCGCGCTTGGTGCGGATGTCGGGTTCGGGCCCGAGCGTCTTCGCGCTTTACGAGACGATGCAGGACGCCGAGCAGGCGGCGGCGAAAATCCGCGCCGAGCAGCAGGACTGCTGGGTGGTGGCGACAATGCTTCGCTGATCAGAGCATGATCCCGAAAAGCGGGAACCGGTTTTCGGAAAAGACCATGCTCGAAATTCAGTGCGCGCGGGCGACGCAGAAATCGACGACTTCGACCAGCGCCTGCTTGCTTTCGCCTTCGGGGAACAGCGCCAGCGCATCTTTCGCGATCGCGCCGTAATGACGCGCGCGTTCAATGGTGTCTTCGAGCGCGTGGTGACGCGACAAAAGGCCCATGGCGTGCTCCAGATCCTGATCGGTGCTCTCGCCTTTTTCCAGCGCGCGGCGCCAGAAGCCGCGCTCCTCTTCGCCGCCGCGGCGGAACGCGAGGATGACCGGCAGCGTAATCTTGCCTTCGCGGAAATCGTCGCCGACATTCTTGCCGAGCCGCGCGCGGCTGCCGCCGTAATCGAGCGCGTCATCGACGAGCTGAAAGGCGATGCCCAAATTCATGCCGAACGAACGGCACGCCGCCTCCTCCGGCTTCGGCCGGTTGGAAAGCACCGGCCCGACCTCGCAGGCGGCGCCGAACAGCTCCGCCGTCTTGGCGCGGATGACGGCAAGGTAAGCGTCCTCCGTGGTATCCAGGTTCTTCGCGGCGGCAAGCTGCATCACTTCGCCTTCGGCGATCACGGCGGCGGCGTTCGAGAGGATTTCGAGCGCGCGCAGCGAGCCGACTTCGACCATCATGCGAAATGCCTGGCCGAGCAGAAAATCGCCGACCAGCACCGAGGCTTCGTTGCCCCACAACATGCGGGCGGCGAGCTTGCCGCGGCGCATTTCGCTGTCGTCAACGACGTCGTCGTGCAGGAGCGTCGCGGTGTGCATGAATTCGACGGAGGCCGCGAGACGAATGTGCCCCTCGCCGCGATAGCCGGTGAGCGCCGCGGTCGCCAGCGTCAGCATCGGCCGCAGCCGCTTGCCGCCCGAGGAAATCAGGTGGTTTGCCACTTCCGGAATCATGGTGACGTCGGAGCCGGTCCGGCTCACGATGAGGTCGTTGACCCGCTGCAAATCGGGGCGAACGAGGTTCGAAAGCCGCTCGATCGAGGGCTCGCCTTGATGGCCAAAGGGCAGAACGACAGCCACGCATAATCTCCTGTAAACCGGCTTAGCATAAAGAAGCCGGCCGCGAACCGGCAAGACAAGGCGCCGTTAACAGCTTCGCGGCATGGCTTTTCGGGTATGATTTTTTGCGTTTCCTGACGCTACCGGTAACCGCTTCGCTCGAAAGCGCTTTTGATTTATCGCATTTTCTTTACGCCAACCTGTACCCATCCCGCTCGAAAACGCTCTAGATTGCGAAATCTGCGATTGAACGAGGACCGAATGCACGCGCTGAGCCCGCAAGAGACGCCGCCCGTGACTTCCCACGCAAGCCGCCGCGTCGCCGTGCTCGTGCCCTGCTACAACGAGGAAGCGGCCATCGCCAAGGTCGTCGAACAATTTCGGGCGGCGCTGCCCGGCGCGCTGATCCACGTCTATGACAACAACTCGAAAGATCGCACCTCGGAGGTTGCGCGCGCGGCCGGCGCGATCGTCGGCAACGAAGCGCGCCAGGGCAAAGGCCATGTCGTGCGGCGGATGTTCGCCGACATCGAGGCCGATATTTATGTGCTGGTCGATGGCGACGCGACCTATGACGCGCCGAGCGCGCCGAAGATGATCGACAAGCTCGTCGCGGAAAATCTCGACATGGTGGTCGGCTGCCGCGTCGAGCGCGAGCAGGAATCGTACCGGCGCGGCCACCGCTTCGGCAACAAGCTGTTCACCGGCTTCGTCGCGCAGGTGTTCGGCCGCGCCTTCAACGACATCCTGTCCGGCTACCGCGTGTTCTCGCGCCGCTTCGTGAAATCATTCCCGGCGCTCTCGACCGGCTTCGAGATCGAGACGGAATTGACCGTGCATGCGCTGGAGCTGGGCATGCCGGTCGGCGAAATCGCGACACCTTATTATGCGCGGCTGGAAGGCTCGGAGTCGAAACTCAATACCTGGCGCGACGGCTTCCGCATCCTGCGGACGATCTTCAATCTCTATCGCGGCGAGCGGCCGCTGCAATTC
>DATMFI010000005.1:0-2887 GCA_035556215.1 Xanthobacteraceae bacterium
GGCATGCCGGTCGGCGAAATCGCGACACCTTATTATGCGCGGCTGGAAGGCTCGGAGTCGAAACTCAATACCTGGCGCGACGGCTTCCGCATCCTGCGGACGATCTTCAATCTCTATCGCGGCGAGCGGCCGCTGCAATTCTTCACGCTGCTGTCCGCGGTCTTCGCCGCGCTTTCGGTCGTGCTCGCCGTGCCGGTGATCGTCACCTTCCTCGAGCAAGGCGTCGTGCCGCGGCTGCCGACCGCGATCCTCGCCATGGGCATGATGGTGCTTGCGTTCCTGTCGCTCGCCTCGGGCCTGATCCTCGACACGGTGACGCGCGGGCGGCGCGAACTGAAGCGGCTCGCGTATCTGTCGCATCGCGCGCCGCTTGGCTTCGATCGCCGCGCGGACTGATCGTGGATATTCTGCTGCGCACCAACGATCTCGTGCTGATCTCGGCGATCGAAGCGATTCTGAAAGGCGCCGAGATCAAATATTTCGTCGCCGATACCCACACCAGCGTGATCGAAGGCTCGGTCGGCGCGATCCCGCGCCGGGTTCTGGTCGCAAGCGGATCACTCGCGCAAGCGCGGCAGCTGCTGACCGACGCCGGGCTCGGTCATACGCTGGCGAAAGCCTGACATGGCTACGCTTGAGACCACCGACGACGCGGTGCTCGGCGGGCGGCTGAAACTCCTGCAACCCGCCAAAGGCCACCGCGCCGGGCACGACGCGATTTTGCTGGCGGCGGCGGCACCGGCTTCCATCCATGCCGTCGATCTCGGCGCCGGTGTCGGTACGGCGGGATTGGCGCTCCTCGCCCGCAAGGCCGCGGCCCGCGTGACGCTTGTCGAAATCGACCCCGAGCTTGCGGCCCTCGCGCGCGAAAACGCCGCGCGCAACGGCTTCAAAGAGCAAACGGAAATCGCCGCCACCGACGCATTGAAGCTCGGCCGCAAGGGCGGCGCGGCAAGCCCCGCTCTCGCGGGCGCCGATCTCGTGCTGATGAACCCGCCGTTCAACGATCCGGCGCGCAAGAACATCTCGCCCGATCCCTCGCGCCGCCGCGCGCACAACACTTCCGATTCCGATCTCGGCCAATGGATCGGTGCTGCCGAGCGGCTGCTCGCGCCGAACGGCAGGCTCGTGCTCATTCACCGACCGGAAGCGATCGAGGCGATCCTCGCGACGCTCAAGGGCCGCTTCGGTGCCGCCGAACTGATCCCGATTTTCCCGCGCGCCGATGCACCGGCCATTCGCCTGATCGTCCGCGCGATCAAGGGCCGCCGCACGCCGCCCGTGCTGTTGCCGGGCCTCGTGCTGAACGATGCGGACAACCGGCCAAGCGTGGCGGCGGAGGCCATTTTGCGCGATGCAGGCCCGCTTGCGCCCGCTTGAGCGTTTTCGCCCAGCAGCCTAAAAACCGGCCATGGCAATATCCATCATGCGGCTTCTGCGCGGCACGCCGGTTGTTCCGGTCGTCCGCCTCACCGGCCCGATCGGCATTTCGACGCCGTTCTCGTCGAGCATCACGCTCGCCAACACCGCGAAGTTGCTCGACCGCGCCTTCGCGATGAAACACGCGAAGGCCATCGCGCTCGTCATCAATTCGCCCGGCGGCTCGGCGGTGCAGTCGCATCTCATCTATCAGCGCATCCGGATGCTGAAGAAAGAGAACGACAAGAAAGTCATCGCCTTCGTCGAGGACGTCGCCGCTTCCGGCGGCTACATGATCGCGTGTGCCGCCGACGAGATCATCGTCGATCCTTCGTCGATCGTCGGCTCGATCGGCGTCATCTCCGCGAGCTTCGGTTTCGAGAAAGCGATCAAAAAGCTCGGCGTCGAGCGGCGCGTGCATACCGCGGGCAGTCACAAGATGTCGCTCGATCCGTTCCAGCGCGAAAAGCCCGACGACGTTCGCCGCCTGAAGGCGATCCAGCAGGACATCCACGAGCTGTTCATCGGCCTCGTAAAAAAGAGCCGCGGCAGGAAACTGAAGGGCCGCGAAAAAACCTTGTTCTCCGGCGAGTTCTGGGGCGGCGGCAAGGCCGTGCAATACGGCCTCGCCGACCGGCTCGGGGAGATCAAATCGGTGCTGCGTGAGCGCTACGGCAAGAAGGTCGAGACGCCGCTGATCGCGCCGCCGACCGGCTGGCTCTCGAAAAAGACGCCGGGTATCGGCCTCGACGCCGATCTCGCATCCGGCCTAATCTCGGCGATGGAAGCGCGCGCCCTGTGGTCGCGCTACGGACTCTAAGAGGACACCATGCCTCCGCTGATTGCCTGGGCCCTGGGTGCGATCGGTGCGGCGCTGGCCGCCAAGCTCCTGTCCGACGCCCACAAGAAGGCGAACGACGATCTCGAGGCGCTCCGCCGCGAGCCGAAGCCGGAGGAGCGCGCGAGCATCCCGACGCTCCAGCGCGACCCCAAGACCGGCCAGTACCGGCCGCCGTCTTAATTATTCGTCATGGCCGGGCTTGTCCCGGGCATGACAGGAAGTTGATTTCGTTTCGTCCCCTCCGTAGGGTCGCCGCGTTTTCACAAGCCGCGCCCCATGACCGAATCAACCATTGCATCCTTTCGCCCCGAGCGCTCGTTTCAGGGCCTGATCCTCGCGCTCCAGACCTTCTGGGCGGAGCAAGGCTGCATCATCCTGCAGCCCTATGACATGGAAGTGGGTGCGGGCACCTTTCATCCGGCGACGACCCTGCGCTCGCTCGGGCCGAAGCACTGGAAGGCGGCTTACGTGCAGCCGTCGCGCCGCCCGAAGGACGGGCGCTATGGCGAAAACCCCAACCGGCTGCAGCACTATTATCAGTTTCAGGTCATCCTGAAGCCGTCGCCCGCCGACATTCAGGATTTGTACCTGAAGTCGCTCGAGCGCATCGGCATCGACCGCAAGACG
>DATMFI010000006.1:0-56440 GCA_035556215.1 Xanthobacteraceae bacterium
CCCAGGCTACTATTCGCTCTACAGATTGGTCGAGTGTCATGTTTTCCCGGACGAAACCCTGGCAAGCAGCAGCGATTTCCTTCCGACGAGCGTCGTCGAAAATCAACGATACAAGGGTGTCACGCAACGCACCAAGAGGCGTCGCGACTACAGACAGAAACGGATATAACGCCCAACGCTTAATGTAGCGACTTAGCCGAGACCGGTTCTTATCGAGCATGTGCCAGACCGGCATATCCTCTATGCTTCGGTCCAATTCTTTAGGGGGCAGCACTTCGATCTGCCAGATCGCAGTTGCTGGGCGGCGCGCCCGAGGCTGCGCGAGCATCAAAGGATATCGCAGGAATGAACGGCAACTGTCGATCATAACCAACGCGTCAGCCTCAAGCCCGCGAGGGTCTCCGTCCTCGACAACGATGTGTGGAACGTTTAGACGCGAAAGCGCATCCGCCGTTTCCGAAACGGGCCGCTTCCGCGTGTACGCGATCGCAAGTACTCCAATGCTCATCGCGACTTTGCCCCCCGGCCATCGCACAGCATCATCAGCATCCCGATTAGCAACATCGCCGCATCGTTGTCTATGGCAATTGCTACGCTTCTCGAGAGAAATTATTCCTTGGCGGAAAATATATAAATAAAACCATGAATGGTGCAACTCAACTTGTGACCCGCACGGTACGGGTTCAAACGATAAGATACTGTGTTGCAGCGACCCTGCGGGCACGCCTGAATACATTCTTGTCTACCGAGATCAATCTCCGCTGAAGGCAGGATGTGAGCTAAGGCGACACCGACCGGCCTTCCGCAAAGCTACGGATAAACTTCCTACATCACCGAGACAAAGAAGCCGCCAAAATCAGGATGGGGGCGTTCCGGCCCGAGGGGCGGCATACAGCGGGGCTGGCAGGAATAGTAACCTACTAGAACAAAAAGAGAACAGAAGTCGGAGGCTGCCGTTAAGAAAAAGGGCCGCTATCCCGGGAGGGCTGGCGGCCCCTCACGCTACAGGGTGACTAGCGCGGCGCGAAAGTTATTACGGCACCACAACGAATAACGTGCCGACAATTATCGCCGCGACCAGCGTAAGTAGCAGTAGGATGAAGGTGGCTTTGAGGTCACCCGCAAAGTGCGGTCTGTGAGGATCGACATATGCTGCCATGATGTCCTCCTATCGTTACAGGGCTTATGTAGGAGCAAAGACCCGTAAAACAAGGGACACCAAGCGCGAGGGCGCCGAGCCGCGACGTCTGGCGGTGTAAATCCAGTAGATGCAGAATCCTTCGCGAAAGGAGTTTCAGAGCCAGCGGCTTCCGCTCAGAACGATGGGATATCTGCAAATGTTGAAGCAGGCTTGAGACAGCGAATTGTGATTCTGCAATCGAATAAGCGTCACGGGAGATCAACCATGACCGATAGTCTCTTATATCACGAGGGAAACCGTCGCCTTCAAGATCGCTTTGACAGTCGCCGCATCTCCGATCGCCTGGAACAAAAACTTGCGCGCACTGCTTTCACCGATGACGACAAACTTTTTATCCAGAACGCATCCTACTTTTTTTTAGCGACTGCCGATGCGAGGGGGCAGCCTGACTGTTCCTTCAAAGGCGGCCTGCCCGGCTTCGTTCGTATCACCGGATCGAATGAATTGGCATTCCCGGATTATGACGGAAACGGCATGTTCAAGAGCTTGGGCAACCTTCTCTTCAATTCACATGTCGGCATGCTGTTCATCTCAATGCACGGCAAGCCGCAGCGGCTCCGTGTAAACGGCGTGGCTACAATCTCGCGTTCGGATCCTCTTCTTGGGGAAATGGTTGGGTCGCAAATGATCGTACGTGTGACGGCAAAGGCCATTTTCCCGAACTGTCCGCGATACATCCCAACCATGCAATTGATAGAGCAATCCATTTATGCGCCAAGCCCCGGGCGAGACTTCCAAGAGCCTGCTTGGAAAGAGTTCGACGAATTCAAAGATTTCGTGCATCCACGTCAACCAACCTTCAGGGGATGACCCTGTAAGCTCCGAACCAGCAGTACATCGGCGCACAACACTTACAACTCTCGCGGCTGCCATCGAAAAACTGGCGTCAAATCGTAGGAGAGCTGACACATAAACATAACAAAAGAGGTGCAACGCTCTGCCCGGATAAGAGATTCGAGTAGAGCCCATTGCCTTGAAACACGAACCCGTCGTCCGCCGCTATCGCAGCCTCTTTATCTCCGACATTCATCTCGGAACGCGCGGCTCGCAGGCCGAGAAACTCATCGACTTCCTGCGCTTCAACGACGCCGAAACCATCTATCTCGTTGGCGACATCGTTGACGGCTGGGCGCTGCGCTCCCACTGGCACTGGCCGCAGGCTCACAACGACGTCATTCAGAAGCTGCTGCGCAAGGCACGCAAAGGTACGCGGCTTGTCTATATTCCCGGCAATCATGACGAGTTCCTTCGCGACTATTACGGCTCGCACTTTGGCGGAGTCGAGGTCATCGAACACACCGTTCACACCGCTGCAGACGGCCGCCGCTTTCTCGTCACGCACGGCGATCTCTTCGATATCGTAATCAAACATGCGCGCTGGGTCGCTCATCTCGGCGATAAAGCCTACGACTTCGCCATCTTCGCCAATACGCAGTTCAACCGGCTGCGCCGCTTGTTTGGCCTGCCTTACTG
Organism: Xanthobacteraceae bacterium; assembly: GCA_035556215.1. Lineage (GTDB taxonomy): Bacteria > Pseudomonadota > Alphaproteobacteria > Rhizobiales > Xanthobacteraceae > Palsa-892. The sequence goes on from DATMFI010000006.1 coordinate 2,675, forward strand.
GTCGTTGTCGAAATGGGCGAAGTCGCGCGTCAAGAATGCAGTCAATTTCATCGGCGACTTCGAACAGGTCCTGACCATTGAGGCCAAGCGATCCGGCACCGACGGAGTGATCTGCGGTCACATTCATCACGCAGCGATCCGGGCGAATGATGGCTTCACTTATATGAACTGCGGCGATTGGGTCGAAAGCTGTACAGCCCTGGCCGAATACCAGGACGGCCGGTTGAAATCATCACATGGACCGAAATCACGGCAGCGCCCGAAGAAATGCTGGTTACCAGCGAGATCCAGGTTGCTTGATGCGCATTCTCGTCGCCACCGACGCCTGGCACCCGCAGATCAATGGTGTCGTCCGCACATTGAGTGAGACCGCGATACACGCTCGTAAATTCGGCACCGAGCTGTTCTTCCTGACGCCGAACGATTTTGCCGGCCTGCCTCTGCCTGGCTATCCCGAGATCAAGCTCGCACTGCCGCTCGCGGCAAAGCTACGCCGCAAGATTTCCGAGGCGCGGCCCGGCGCGATTCATATCGCGACCGAGGGCCCGGTTGGCCTGGCCACGCGGCGTTATTGCCACCGCCACAATATTCGTTTTACAACGAGTTTTCACACCGCCTTTCCGGCATATGTTGCCGCGCGCAGTCCTATCCCCGAGCAATGGGTGTGGCGCTATCTCCTCTGGTTTCATGACCGCAGCGACCGCGTGATGGTCGCCTCGGACGCGCTAGCTTCCGAATTGCAGCAACACGGCTTTCAGCGCATCGTTCGATGGTCTCGCGGCGTCGATACCGATTTATTCAAGCCGAACCCCGATGAGATGCTCGATTTGCCGCGACCGATCTTTCTCAATGTCGGCAGGGTCGCGGTCGAGAAAAACCTCGAAGCATTTCTCGCGCTCGATCTGCCGGGAACGAAAGTTGTCGTCGGCGACGGTCCAGCGCGTGCCGCGCTCGCCAAGACCGGCGCAAGCGAAACAGCGATTTTATTACTCGCCATATTCATTTTTATTAAGTTGACCTACTATCCATCAAACGATACCGTTTTTGCGAGCGAAGATGTCTGAATGCCTATGCCCTGTGAGGGCTGGGTCGCCACATGAAGAGTGGCACGGCATACGTAAGACACATCGCTCTTAATCACACGAACTCGGGTCTCTCTCGTGCTGCTGATCGCCGCCAAGTGGCTGCGATCATGCGACTTGAGAGTGGATTTGTGCGCACTGCGTGGAAACTTCTCCGCGCAGCACGCACAGTCCGGCTTATGGGGTGGCCGTGAACATTGATGCCGATTGGGATGCAGGTGACCTTGGCTGCGGCCATTTGCTGATCGAGTTGCGCAAGCGGCTGAAAGCAATGCCCGGCGGCGTGATGCAACTCACCAGCCGCGATCCCGGCTCGCCTTACGATCTGCCGGTGTGGTGCCGCCTCACGCAAAACGAGCTTCTGAAACACGACCCGGAAAACCAGCGCTACTGGATCCGGTCGAAGATCAATTGGGACTAACGACAACAAGGGGTGAAACGATGTCGAGTAAATTTGTTGTAAGCCTTACTTCTGCGAAGAACGATACCGACAAGGCTACGGTCGCCTTTGTCGTAGCTAATGCGGCAGTTGCGTCCGAAAAGAAGACGGTTGTCTTTCTTTCCATCGAGGGCACCCGCCTGTCGCAGAAAGGCTATGCCGACGATATCCATGAGGAAGGCTTCGCGCCGCTCAAGGATCTGATGAAGAATTTCGTCGAAGCCGGCGGCCAGATTTTTGTTTGCTCTCCCTGCTTCAAGAAGCGTTCGCTCGATGAAAATAATCTCGTCCCCGGCGCGATCATCGTCGGCGGTGCAAAGCTCGTTGAATTCATGGGCGATGGCGCACCGAGCGTGAGTTACTAAGCCTCACAGCATTGCTTCACCATCTGCAACGATCGATTGAGCGAGGAAAGCATGTTTCCCTACCGGCTGGTTTTCACACTGTTTGTCCTGGCGTTCGTCGGTTACATCGCCGCGAGCTTCGCGTTCTTCGAGATGCCAGCGACCGCAGCAGACGCGGAGAATTGCGGCTTCCTCCCCGGTGAATTTGTCGGTACGGGGCAGCTGACCTACGAGCGCACGGAAGCCTGGTGGGTCAGCTTCCAGCGCAAAAGCGAATTCTTCACCGCTTTCTCGATCGGTCTCGCGACGGCGTTTGCCGGCTTCGCCTTGAGTACCGCCCGGCGCACGGGCAGCGGAGCAGCAACCGGCGCGGCGCTCGGCGGCGGCGTGCTCGCCGCTTCGGCAATCTGCGTCAGCTGTCTTGCCCCGGTGCTTGGCATCGTCGGTCTTGGTTTCGCAGGAAGCCTGCTCGCCGGCGTGCCGAAATGGCTAATTGCACTCAACACACTGCTCTTGACCGGATGGGGAACACTTTATCTGCACCGGCGCGCCGGTACTTGCCCGGTACCGCCGCAGACAACGCACAACGCACAACCAGCTTCTTGATGAGAGGGAAGAACGCCATGAATGCATTCATTCGCAATATCGCTTTCAGCACGCTGTTGCTGATGCCTCTCGCTCCTGCCGGAGCGGCCGACTACAACACCGTGCTACAGCCAGCAAAACCTGGCCTGCCGCTCGCGCATCCGATCGCCAAGGACGATATCGCGCCGCCGCCCTTCTCGCTGATCGCAGATCGCCCAAAGAATCCCGCCTATGTGCCGGGGTTGCCGGGCCTGCCGCAGGCCCGCCCTTTCAAGGATGATTTCGGCGTTCCGCGGCCTCCGAAATTCGACGGCGTATTCATTCGCCAAAGCCGAGTCGAGAACGGCGAAGTCGTGATTCCCGCCGGCGGCCTCTTCTATCTTGAGGACACCATGGGCGGCGAAGTCGCCCTCCGCGGCGAAGTCATGCCGCTACTCGCGACGACACCGACTTATATCGACTACGACATGAGCATCGTCGTGAAAGAAAACGTGGCGATCCCGGCAGGCCAAAGCGTCGTCGTCGGTGGCACCGTCTATCAGTATTACGCCACGGTCGGTCACGAGACGACCGCCAATCACGCGCTACATGTCAAAACCATTGCCGGCACCGATTGGGAATGGGCCTTCGGCTCGCCTGTGCTATCCACTTCGCAACCCGGCTGGTGGAATACGCGCTTCACCCAGCTCTACAATCAGGGCCAGGCGCGCGAAGTGACGCCGCAGAAGATGGTGTTCGACTGGATCTCAGGCGTTCGGATGGACCGTCTGCTGCTCGCCGACGAGAAATTATTTACCGGGCTCGCCGGTGCCGGTGACGAATGGAAATCGGGGAACCGCACCATTCGTGTCGCCGAGGTCAATGCCGAAGCTGGCACCGTACGCATTCAGGTGATTGAGAACGGTAAGGTCGCGCTCGAGCGCACGCTTGGCCCCGTGAAGAAAGAGCTGCTGATCGAAGACACCGCCGCCCGCCGCGCACTCGTTTTTGAACACGGCGATCTTGCAGGTTTCCTGTCGCCGTGGCCCGAACCGTTCAAGGACGGCAAGGCCAATCTCAAGATCTACGCCAAGGCCTTCAGCCTGAACTACGGCGCGGACTTCGCGCGCGATCCGCGCTTTGCGGTTTATCCGGTCGGTTGCCCGACCGGACACAACTTCGGTTACATGCTGGTCAACAAGCAGGAGATCCGCATCAAGCCGGGCGGAACCGCGGAAGGCCCGCAAAATTACTTCAAGATTGGGGTTGATCGTATCGAGGGCGACCGCGTCCTCGCCTGGCATATCGAGGATCGGCTCGGCAATCGCTCGGTCAATCTCGGCGGAGCCAATGTCGGCAATGTCGATCTCGTCCTCGGTCAGGGCCGCGTCGCCGGACAAGCCATCCTGAAGGATGTCGGTCGCGCACTGCTCGCCCGCACCTATCAGGCCGCACAGAACGCGCCGCAAGCGCAAGCGACTGGCGCGGTGCAAACAGCTCCTGCCCCTGCCCATACGGCATCGCTGCCGTCAGGGCTCTCCGCCGGGTTGATCGGTGCAATCGGCATTCTAGCGATTGCTTGTGGCGCGGTCGGCTTTGAAGTCGGTCGTAGGAAACGGGCTGTATAACCATGGAGCCGGTTACCAAGCACACCCAGCGTCCCGACGTCAGCTTCGACGGCGGCGATCTCGATTGCGGCAACGGCCTCCTGCTTCTGATCCGCAAGCACATCGATCCGATGGCACGCGGTCAGCTGCTGGAAATCCTCTCCACCGAAATTTCGGTGGATGAGGATCTGCCCGCATGGTGCCGGCTCACAAATAACGAGCTCGTTTCGTGGACCAAGGAAGGCAAGCAGCGCAGCTTTCTGGTGTGCAAGGGAAAACTCACAGAAAGAGTTGAAGCGCAAAGCAAGCCTGCCGTACCAGCGGCATCGGCAGCTCCAGCCGGAGAGCTTGCAAAACCGGCTCCACGCCGCCAGCCAGTCGCAGCGCCCCCCATTCCGTCGCTTGCCGTCACCGGCATCGGCAGCTGGCCGCGGCCGCGCTGGATGGTCGACGCCATGCACGCCTTCGTCGAGGGGCGGCTGGACGAGAAGACATTTCACGAAACGGCTGACGACGCCGTGCGTTTGGTGCTCGCCGCCCAGGAGAAGGCGGGCGTCGATATCGTCACCGATGGCGAACAGCGCCGCGATAGCTACGCGAGCTTTGTCGCGAGCCGCCTCGACAACTGCCAGCTCATCCCGTTGACCGATCTTCTGCCGCTCGTCGATGATCCCGAAGAATTCGCAGCAGAGCTACGCGCGCTTGATGTGCCTGCGTCGGATGTCCGCCACCCTGCCGTGTTCGGTCATCTGCGCCGTAGCAAGCCGCTTGTCGCGCACGAGGTCGATTTCCTCCGGACAAACACGCAAAAGCCGGTCAAGGTTGCCCTGCCCGGCCCCTATCTGCTCACCCGCACTATGTGGATGGAATGCATCTCCGACAACGCCTATGCCTCGCGCGAGGAACTGGCGGCGGATGTCGTGAAGGTTCTGCGCGAAGAGCTTGCCGAGCTGATGGATACGGGCGCAGCCCTTATCCAATTTGACGAGCCGGTGCTGTCGGAAGTGGTGTTTTCCGGCGTGAAGAACAAACGCAGCTTCATGTGCGGCGCGCTTTCGGAATCGCTCGGCCCCGAGCATGAGTTGGGTTTTGCCCGCGATCTCGTCAACGCCGTGACCGATGGCTTCCCGCGCGAGCGGGTCGGTCTGCATGTCTGCCGAGGCAACTGGACACCGGACGAAACCGTGGCGCTTGCCGGTAGCTACGCGCCGCTTCTCGATACACTCTCACAGATGAAAGTCGGCGCTTATCTTCTCGAAATGTGCACGCCGCGCGCCGGTGAAATGGAGCTTTTGAAAGCGCTTCCGGACTCGGCCCGCATCGGCGTTGGTGTCGTCAACCAGAAGCACCAGCACTGCGAGCATACCGAAGACATCTCGGCGAAGATTAATCAGGCGATCCGCCTGTTTGGACGCGACCGTGTCCTGTTCCATCCGGATTGCGGATTTGCCACTTTTGCCGACAACCCACTCTGCTCCGCCGCGATCGCGCAGGAGAAACTGACTGCCATAGCAGCGGCGGTTAAGTTGTCTTCCTGAAGGAAGCTACTTGCTATTAGTTGAGTGGAGCGGCCGACGGAGGACCTGATCCCTTCCAGCGGGCGTGCTTACCCGGCACTGCGGACTTCACCCGGCCGCCCCATTCGTTCGGTTAGCTCTATGTGCCGCTTTCCAGTTCTTTCTGCACTTCGGCAGTTCATTAATTTAAGTGCGTAGTAATATCGCCAAGGCAACCGAAATGCGGCCTTGCGTATAAAGACCGTATAAATATCCGGCTTTACGCAGCGCTTATGGCCGACACTGCAAAAATATAGCGGGGAAACGGAATTCCACTCCGCGGAGATAAAACCTAAAAACTCGCGCAGCATTCCCTCAGACATGCAAGCAGAGACAAAACCCGAGCGAAGAAGCCCGCCAATTCGGCGCTATTCGCGAAATTTGGGGAAATTCTCTAGCCGCGGGAAGTCGGTGGTGGGCCCGCCTGGACTCGAACCAGGAACCAGACCGTTATGAGCGGTCGGCTCTAACCATTGAGCTACGGGCCCTGAAGGCTGCAAGAAATAGCAGCCCTCACCGCCGGAATATAGCGTTCTCCGGCCTTTTCCGCGGGTTAATCGCTTCGCCGCCGTGCCGACTCCACCATTTGCAGCGCCTGTGCTTTTATGGAGGGGGCCATTCACGGGGGTTTGTTATGCGGCGTTCTTTTGCGTACGGCGTTTTGATATCGGCATCAATGTTCGTGGCACCGGCGTCATGGGCGCAGGTCCCGGCGGTGCAAGCTCCGGCGGCTCAGGCCCCGGCGGCTCAACCGGGCGCGACTCCCCCGCCACCTGCCCCGCCGCCTGTGACGGCGAAGTGCGCCAATCCCGACGCCATACCGATGTCGCGCACCGTCGAGATCGACACCACCGGCGCGCCCGGTTTCGGCTTCGAGCACTTCAAGAACCATGATTTCCTGAAACCCGGCGAAGTCGTGCTCACCTTCGACGATGGCCCGTGGGTGACGACACCGAAAGTCCTCAAGGCGCTTGCCGACAATTGTATCAAGGCGACTTTCTTTATTATCGGCAAGCATGCGACCTATCATCCGAACATCCTGAAGGACGTCGAAGCGGCCGGCCACACGATCGGCGCGCATACATGGAGTCACGCCAATCTCGAGAAGAAAACCTTCGATCAGGCGAAGGAAGAAATCGAGAAGGGCATCGCCGCCATTCAATGGGCGCTCGACGGCCGCGAAAGCGCGCCGTTCTTCCGCTTCCCCGCGCTCAAACATCCGCCGGAAGTCGTGAAGTATCTCGCTTCGCGCAACATCGCGATGTTCTCAACCGATTTCGATTCCTTCGACTTCAAGATGCGCAAGCCCGAGCAGGTCATCAAATCGGTGATGGCCAAGCTCGAGAAGCACGGCAAGGGCATCATCCTGATGCACGATTTCCAGCATGCCACCGCCGACGCGCTGCCCGAACTGCTCAAGCAGATGAAAGAGAAGGGCTACAAGGTCGTGCACATGCGGCCGAAATTCATGATCAAGTCGCTGCCGGAATATGACGAACTCCTGAAGAAGGAGAACAAGATGCCGGCGGCAAACACGGCGCCGACCGACTCGATCGTCAAGACCGTCAACTAGCGCTTGAGCAGCCCGCACCACAACCGGCCGGCCCCGCACAATACGATCTCTATCTGCGGGACGGCCGGGAGAGGTTTTTCTTTCGCTCCGCCAACGCGAACGAACCGCGCAGATACAGCGTGGCGAATACCTGCCCGATGATTTGGTGCCAGGCGGCAAGCCGATAGCCTCTTGGCCCCCAGTGGAATGGGCCTAGCCCGCCTCACCCCTCTCCCTTACACTTGTTCAAGTGCCGATCGGCTGTCGGGGTGCAAATGGCCGATCCCCTCGCAATTCGCACGCTGCCTGCTTAAGGGCTTACCCCATGCCATTGGATCAGACCGTCAATAGCACCCGCAGTTACGGGCCGCTTGTCGTTATGCTCGTGGCGCTATTGCTGCTCGGCTTGCCGTTCGCGGCCTGGCTCGACATGCGCGCGCTTTCCGAGCGCATCCTCGACCGTCAGGCCAGCGAAATCGGCCGTGTCATCGACGACATGCGCGGCTTCTATGCGAGCGATGTCGTCGGCCGCCTCGCCAATCATCCGATGGCAGTGCCGACCAACAGCAACTATCGCAATGTCGACGGCGGCATTCCGATTCCGGCAACGCTCTCGATCGAACTCGGCAAGATGATTTCCAAGCGAAACGACGCGGTCAAATACCGCTTCGTTTCCGACTACCCGTTCAAGGGCCGCGAATCCCATAATCTCGACGCTTGGGAAACGGCGGCGCTCGCATCCCTTCGCGCCGACCCGAAGAAGCCGGTGGTGCAGATTTCGGGCTCCGTCTTCAATCGCGATATCCGCATGGCGGGCCCGGTGATCATGGGTGAGGCCTGTGTCAATTGCCACAACTCGCACCCCGACAGCCCGAAAACCGATTGGAAGGTCGGCGATGTCCGTGCCATTCAAGAAATCTCGATCCGTCAGCCGATCGCGGCCAATATTCTCTCGTTCAAATATTTGTTGGCGTATCTCGTGCTGGCGGCGCTCGCCGGCCTCACCTTCATTCTCGTGCAGCGCAAGCAGGCGGCGGCGATCGCCAACATGAACCGGGAGCTCGCGGAGTCGAACGATTTCCTCGCTTCGGTCTCGATGAAGATCGCCAAATATCTTTCGCCGCAAATTTACAAAAGCATCTTTTCCGGCCAGCGCGATGTCGCAATCTCGACCGAGCGCAAAAAGCTCACGATCTTCTTTTCCGACATCAAGGATTTCACCTCGACGACCGAGCGCCTGCAACCCGAGGACCTCACCGCGCTATTGAATGAATACTTCACCGAAATGTCGGCGATCGCGCTGAAGCATGGCGCGACCGTCGATAAATTCATTGGCGATGCGATGCTGCTGTTCTTCGGCGATCCCGAAACCAAAGGCGTCACTGAAGATGCCCGCGCCTGCCTGATGATGGCAATCGACATGCAGCGGCGGCTTTCCCAGCTCAATGCAGGATGGCGCAAGCGCGGCATCGAGCAGCCGTTCCGCGCCCGCATGGGCATCAACACCGGCTTCTGCAACGTCGGCAATTTCGGCAGCGAAGACCGCATGGACTATACGATCATCGGCGCCGAGGCGAACCTTGCCGCGCGGCTGCAATCGATCGCCGAGCCGGGCGGCATCGTGCTGAGTTACGAAACCTACGCCCTGGTGCGCGATCTCGTGCGCGCGAAGCCGATGGCGCCGATTCAAATGAAAGGCATCAGCCGCGAGATCGTGCCTTACGTCGTGGAAGGTCTCGTCAGCGAACTCGAGCAGCGCGCCAATGTCATCAGCGAGCATGCGACCGGCGTCGATCTCTTTCTCGACCTTGAAGTGATCGACAAGGCAGCCGCGCAACGCACCAGGCGTCTCCTCGAGGAGGCGCTTGCGGCGCTCGAAGCAAAGGCCAAATGAAATAACAAGTGAAATAACAAGTGAAACAAAGCGCTGAATCAGCGGCGCTTCGCCTGCCCTTCGACATCGAGGCCGAAATGCTCGCGCAGGATCCGTACATTGCGGCGATTGGCGCGGAACGCGACGTCGAATAAATCGCCGAATAGCGGCACAGCGCCGATCATGCCGTCGATGGCGACATTGCCGATCATCCGGAGCAGGACCCTGCGCGGCACGCCCAGCCGGTGCGCCTCATAAACGATGTAAGCGGCAAGCGCCGTGGTAACGCCATCGCCAATGCCCGGTACGAGGCCGATCAACGCATCGGCGCCAAAGCGGAAATTGGTGCCGGGCAGAACGAACGCCGTATCGAGCAGCGTGGCGAGACGATCGAGCCGCTCAATCCGCTCGTGGCGAGAGTGACTTCGAAACCCGCCGGCGGCGTATGTGTTCGCATTCATTGACGTCCCTCGAGCTACCCCCGCCGAGGCTTTCAGATGGGGATGCGTCAAAGACTGCGCAAGCATTGCGGCGAATTTTTCAGGCCGGCACCAGCCGGGGGTTGCGCGTTTTTGTGCGGAACAGGAGCCACGCCGCAATGGAAACATTCAAGAGGTTCCACGCGAGGCCATTGAGGAATGCCGCGTGATAGGAGCCGGTCAGATCGAAAATCCAGCCGGAGAGCCAGCCGCCGAGCGCCATGCCGACAATGGTGGAAAAGATCGCGAGGCCCACGCGCGTTCCTGCTTCGCGCGCCGGAAAATATTGCCGCACCATGATCGCATACATCGGCACGATGCCGCCCTGGAACAGCCCGAACAGCGCCGAGATGATATAAAGCGACGTCAGCCCGTCGAACATGATGTACAGGAACAGCGCGACGCCCTGCAGGCCGGAACCGAGCAGCAAGGTCGAAACGGCGCCGATCCTGTCGGCGATGAAACCCGATGCCGCCCGGCTGACGATGCCGAAGCCCAGCATCATTGACAGCATTTCCGCGCCGCGCGCCGCGCCATATCCGAGATCGCCGCAATAGGCGACGATATGGACCTGCGGCATCGACATCGCGACACAGCAGGAAACGCCGGCGATACAGATCAGCATCATCAGCGCACGGCGCGAGATGCCGAGCGAAGCCTCGGCGCTCTTGGCCGCCACGTCACCTTTGTTCTCGGCGTGAGCGGCGACACGCCGCCGCAACGCGAGACAAAGCGGAAGCATGGTAACAAGGCAAATCGCACCAAGCGCGACATGGGTCGACCGCCAGCCGTTTGTCTCGATCGAATACGCGATCACCGGCGGCCAGATCGTTCCCGAGATATAATTTCCGCACGCAACAAGCGTGACCGCGATGCCACGGCGCCGCGTGAACCAGTGCGAGATGTCCGCCATTAGCGGCGCGAAACTCACCGAAGAACCAAATCCGATCACCACGGACGCGGCTGCGAACAGCCAGAGACTGGGCGCGAGCCCCGCCGCCGTATAACCCATGCCGATCAGCAGCGCGCCAAACACCACCGCCGTCAGAAGGGAAAAGCGGTCAACGACCTTGCCGAGCAGAACGGCGCCGACGCCGAAACCGGCCATCGTGAACGTGTAAGGCATCGATGCGTCGGCCCGGGCAACGCTGAAATCCGCCTGCACCGCCGGGAGTGCCACGACATAAGACCACAGCCCGACTGAGCCCACGGTGCCGACGGCAACCGACGCGAACAGCCGGGCCCAGGCATAAGCGGATTCCGCTTCGCTGGTCTTGGGCGTTTGGGAGAGAAATTTCGGCGTTACCACGCCGCGACCATCTTGAGTTTGGCGCCGTTTGGCAAGCCGTGAACGAGCCCGGCATGGCTGCCATGCCGGGCGCTATCGTTCGAGCAGCGTTCAGGCTTTCGCCGCGATCGCTTCGATTTCCACGAGATATTCGGGCTTCACCAGCGCGGGAACGATCAGAAACATCGAGGCCGGTTTCACATCGCCCAGAAACTTCGAGCGCACCTTGATGTAATCCTTGATGTCGGATTCGCGCGTCAGGTAGTGCGAGACCTTGACGAGGTCGTGCTTGGTCATTCCCGCCCGCTCGAGCATCGTCATTATATGCGTCCAGGCAATCTCGGCCTGCGCCGTGATGCCCTCGGGAACTTCGCCCGAGGCCGAATGCCCGGGCGTGCCGGAGGTGAACAACCAGCGCTGGTTCGGCGCGATTTCAAGCGCATCGCTGTAAGCGCCGATCTGGCGGGCGATGCCGATATCGTGAATCTTGTGAGCCATGATTGCCTCTTATATGACGGGCTGCCCGCAACCCTTGCAGATTCGATGACGTCTTTCACCCCGCATCAGGATGCCGCGCTGAATGCCGTCGGCGCCTGGCTCAAAGCCAAGCCCGGCAAGAACGGCAATCCGAATATCTTTCGCCTGTTCGGCTATGCCGGCACGGGCAAAACGACGCTTGCCCGGCACATCGCCGAAAGCGTCGATGGCGACGTGAAATTCGCCGCTTTCACCGGCAAGGCCGCGCTCGTCATGCGCTCGAAAGGCTGCCACGACGCGCAGACCATCCACAGCCTGATCTATCGCGCGCGTGAAAGCGGCGAGGAAGTGCCGAGTTTCGATCTGTGGGACGACGCGCCGGTCTCGAAGGCTTCGCTCATCATCATCGACGAATGCTCGATGGTCGATGCCGAGCTGGGCCGCGATCTGATGTCGTTCGGCGTTCCCGTTCTCGTGCTCGGCGATCCGGCGCAGTTGCCGCCGATTCAGGGCGGCGGTTTTTTCACCGAAAGCGAGCCGGACGCAATGCTGACCGAGGTCCACCGCCAGGCCGAGGACAATCCGATCGTGCGGCTTTCGATGGATGTGCGCGAGGGCCGCGAACTGAAACCCGGCGACTATGGCGACGCGCAAGTCGTCGCCAGGCGCGCGCTCGACCCTGACCGCGTGATGGCGGCCGACCAGATCCTCGTCGGCCGCAACGCCACGCGCCGCGCCTACAACAAGCGCATGCGCGAGCGAAAGGGCTTCGGCGGCGAGCTGCCGGCCGCCGACGACAAGCTGGTTTGTCTGCGCAACAACCGCAAGAAGGGCCTCTTGAACGGAGGGCTATGGACGGTGGTGAAAGCGCCGGCGGCCGCCTCGCGCGCCCGCGCCATCATGCAGATGCGGCTCATGCCCGAGACGGGCGGCCGCGCCGTCAAGGTTTCGGTGCGGAAGGAATGTTTTACCGGAGAGATCGGCGACGTCGAGTGGGGCCAGCGCAAGCCCTACGACGAATTCGATTTCGGTTATGTGCTCACCGTCCACAAATCGCAGGGTTCGCAGTGGGACGACGTCGTACTGTTCGACGAGAGCTTTGCATTCCCCGAAAGCCGCGGGCGCTGGCTTTATACCGGCATAACCCGCGCGGCCGAGCGGCTCACGATCGTCGTGTGAACCATAAACACAAAGGGCACGGCCTTTCGGCCGCGCCCTGGTGAACTTACTTATTCCGCGCGATTACTCCGCGAACGGATACTTTTCGTGGGCCTTGCGAGCCTCAACCTGGGCCTCGTGATAGACCTCGAACAGCGTGGCGAAAAACGCGCCGATCTTCGTGAAGACGTTGCCGAGCGATTCGGAAGCCGGCAGGCTGTGCGGCAGGACGGGGGAGAAGGTCTTGGCCATGTTGAGCTCCTAAAGTTGGGTAGCGGTTGTTGTTCTTGCTGCACTGCATATAGGACAGTTCCCCGTGGCATACCACCGCGTTTCTTGCATGGGCCTCATGCAGGATGCTCATGCAAGTTGCTGAAACTTCATACAAAATTCACAGATCGGGCGGCCGGAAAAGGCCCTTCCGAAGGCCAAAAGGCGAGCATTATCAAACCCCTGCGGCAATCTGGCCTTCGGCGCCGCACAATGGAATTGTCACAAAATTCCCGGAGGCGGATCTCGCTCAGTCCGGCCCGCGCTCGCTCAAAAGCTGCTGGCCCTTGCGCGTCAGCGCATAGATTCGCGCTTCTTCGTCGGTGCGGCAGACGAGGCCCGCTTCGGTGAGGTGCCGGAGCCGGCAAAACTGCTCGGCATCGAGGTTTTCCGCGGGGTTTACGGCGGGGTGCTCGCCGATATCGCATAAAAGCGCGAGGTCGTATTCGCTGAGCGGCGTTTTATTGAGAATCTCCGCCGTGAACTCTGCCGGACGTGTCATGGCGTCCTCCCTTGATTGGGCCGCCGTTATCTGGCGCTGGTAAGAATGAGAACGCGCCTCCCCCGCTTTCCGTTCCCGCAAACCGGCTTGCAGGCGGCTGTAGATGGCCGGCCCGGAAAGCGCGCACGCGCCGTCCGTCCCGCGACGCAGACTGCGCCCGGGACTTCTCGCTGCGCCCCAAAAGGGGTGCGCGGAACGCCGAGGACTTGCCGGTCCTCACGGCCTCGTGTCGAAAGTGGAGAGAGACACGAGAGATGTAACCACGAGCCCCGGTTTGTCCGGGCGTCCCGCGCGCGATGGGTTACGGCGTTATCCCTGCGAGCCCCGGCGGACTGACCAAGCCTCCCTTTTGGGGCAGGCCCTTTTATCCGCCGCTGATCGGGAACTCTCGCCAGATGCGCCGTATTTGGGCCATACGAACGCCCCAGTCCCTGGAGCCCCATGTGGCACGCGGCGTAATGCGCGCCGGACACAGCAGGCTTCGACCGCCGCAACGTGTTTGCGTAACACGCCGCGGCCACCGCTTCCCCGCTCCGCCTTACGAAACGCCTTCCGGAAGGCGCCCCTTCGTGAGCGGGGATGGGTAGGAATATAAACCAATTGAAAATAAATGCAAGCGGTTATTCGTCTGCTTTACCCTGCACCATTGCTAGGTGCGCTCTATAAATAAAGGGAACCCAAAATGTGGGGTCATCTTTTGCGCCCCGCTGCTCGAAAAAGCCAATTTCCGTCAAACGAGAAGCCACCTTCTTAGCCTCTTCGTCGGTTATGCCCCACAAGACAGAAAGAGAAGCGATGCTTTGTTCGGTCTTTTCCCCGTGCAACTTCTCAATAAATTTTTTTTGGTCAGAATATTCGGCATATAGCATTTTTGTCGTTCGATATTCAGAAAGCTCCGGCATCGCTTCCTTAAAAGCAGATCGATCAAATAATGTCTCGCCGGCAGGCTCGTCTTCACCGCGCTCAAGCCTGGCGGCTTGCTTCTCTGCCACTTTATTCAAGAAAAAAATCAACTCACGCGGCGCCGGCTCATTACGAGAATCTGTTATTCGCTTAATCATCCAATCAATTGTGGAAGATTGTTTCTCACCGACCTCAACTTGATCGGGAAAAACTCGATAAAAAAACTCGCTCTGTTTATCGTGATCTTCCAAGACTTGATTTTTTTCAACTTTATAAAAATCGACTACTTTCTTGTTATTTAACAATCGTCGAACAATTAGATTCTGCAGAGAGTTCTTGTCCCAACGTAACGTTATATCACGCGATATATGAGTAGCCTCACGAAATCCTTTGTCAGCGATCCTTTCCCAAATATCGATTCTAAGAAACACTTTAACCAAAATATTTTCGTGCTTTCTTATATCGCGATACGCGCGAAACAAAGCACGAAGAGCATTCTGCTCCAGTTCAGAAGACTCATCAAAAGCTACGTCCAATCGATCTAGCAAGACCCATATTTTATGCTTAGCGCTCCCCAATGCCTCATCGGCCAAACTAAACAGCTGATCAATGGATATAAAACCCTTCTTTTCAGTGTCGGGCGTTAACTGATCAAAACTTAACTTACCTTTGAATTTAGGGATGTCCGAAACTGGATTTGCTTCCATACTTACTTCGATGCTGCTCGGATTTGTATATTTCCGCACGTACGCTTGTGCGGTTTTAAGAATGGCACCGAGCGCTGATGTCTTTGCAGGTAGAAGATCGTTTTCTTCTAGAACGGATTTTAATTTCTCAACCGCAGACCCTTTAATTTCGAAATCAACAATCGCTCGTGCAATAAGCGTAATAAAATAGAGTTTCCATAAATTAATAAATTCACGCTCACCTGTAGGAGGATCAAGGGTCAAACTTTTAAACGCGGGATCACCTCGCACATTTTCCGCTGAAACGAGCAATATGTTTTGATCGAAAAGATGATCAGCGTAATCTTGTATCAAAACATAAATAGCACTTTTGCCCGATCCTTTTGGGCCATACACTATATCGATTTCACCGCGGAGAATGCGTCGCCAAGAGGTTGTTTGAACGAAGTAATCTTTTAGTGTGTCTTTTTCTTCTTCAGCTATCTGGTTTCCAAAGCTTAGGTCCTGAAGCACATCCAATTTTTTCATGATCTAGCCTAGCAATTGGTCTACGATTAAAATCCTGATAATTGCTTCTTATACAACATTACTCGATTCCGAACGATTGCAAATAAGTTGCTAATACTCCTCTCGTCGCAAACGCGACCTCCCCCACTAAGGAATTGAAGCAACCCCTGCAAAAAATCAGCGCGCTGACAGCGAATACCTCAAATGCCCCGTCCACCACGCGGCGTCTGACGTAAAGCGGATCGCGAATAGGCCGAGCCCGCAAACAAGCGCGAGCCAGAACAGCCACTGCGGCAAGCGGCTTCGCGTTGCGACGAGGCCGGCGATGATGCCCGCATCGAACACCATGCTCATGATCTGCTCGGGCCGCATCATGTATTCGTGCGCGGGCACGATTACGCGGTAGCCGAAAAAGAAAATCAGCGCGCTAGCAAAGACAAACGGCAGCTTCTCGCGCATCAAGGCGCCCGCCCCATTGCAGCCGCTACCTGATCCGCTCGGCGAAATAGACGATCGTCTTGCGGTACAGCTCCGAGCGGTTCCACTCGCGCATCGCCTGAAAATTCGCCGTGCCCTCGCCGTAAGGCTGGCCGCGCTGCCAGCCGTTCTTGGCGAGCAAGTTCGCGGTCGAGGCCAGCACATCCGCCGCCGAGTGGCGCAAGTCCACGTGCCCGTTGCCGTCGGCATCGACGCCGTACTTGATGTAGGAGGACGGCAGGAATTGCGTCTGCCCGATTTCCCCGGCGAAGGCGCCGACGAGATCGCGCTGCGTGAGATCGCCGCGCTGGAGAATTTGGAGTGCTGCGATCAGCTCGCCCTGAAACAGCTCCGAGCGGCGGCAATCATGCGCGAGCGTGGCGAGCGTCTTGATGACCGGGCGCTTGCCCATGTCGGCGGTGCCGAAATCGGTCTCCAGTCCCCAGATCGCGAGAATGACTTCCGGCGGCACGCCGCTCTGGCGCTCGATGCGCTGGAGCAGCGCCGCATGCTGCTTCAGCCGCTTCTTCGCGCCCGCGATGCGGCCCGCGGTGACGCGCGTGCGGACATAATCCTCGAAGCTCTTGCGGAAGGTGCCGCGCTGGCGGTGATCGAAATTGATGACCTCCTGGTCGCGCGTGACGCCGGCGAAGGCCTGGCTCACGAGCCCCGGCGAAATGCCGCGCTGCTGCGCCTCGCGCGCCATCTGGCCGAGAAAGGCGTTGAAATCGCCGCCGCATTGCGCGGCGAGCGCAGGCGTGGCGACGAAGGCAGAAAAAGCAGCGGCTACGAATAAGCGCTTGAACATTTTGTTTGCCCTTTAACCGCGTCATGGCCGGGCTCGTCCGGCCAAGTCGTGTTTACCCGACTTGGCCTTTTAAAACCATCGAACCGGGCAGGCCCGAATTCGAATGCCACCCACGCCTTGCCGGATGCACTACCCTAAAGACGTGGATGCCCGGCACAAGGCCGGGCATGACGCAAATTGGACGCACCGGGACAAGTCCCGCCCCGGCGGGTTATGTTGGCGGCCGCAAAAATACGGGAGAAACAAAATGCCGAAAGCCTATTGGGTCGCGACCTATCACAAGATCAAGGACCCCGAAAAACTCGCGGCCTATGCCAAGCTCGCGGGCCCCGCGCTCGCCGCGGCGGGCGCCAAATTTCTCGCGCGCGGCATGCCGGCCAAGGTTTACGAGAACGGCGTGATGGAGCGCACCGTCATTCAGGTGTGGGATTCGGTCGAGGCTGCCATCAAGGGCCACGACAGCCCCGGCTATCAGGAAGCGCTGCGCGCGCTCGGCGACGGCTGCGAGCGCGAGATCCGCATCATCGAGGGCGTGGAGTAGCTAGCTCCCGCCGATCAGGATGCCGGCGGCCAGCACCAGCGAACCGCCGAGCACCACCTGCATCACCGCGCGGAAAAACGGCGTCTCCATATAGCGGTTCTGGATGAAGGCGATCGCCCACAGCTCGAAGAACACGACGGCGCCGGCGATCGCCGTCGCCGTCCAGAAATGCGGGATGAGATACGGCAGCGCGTGGCCGAGGCCGCCGATGGCGGTCATGATGCCCGACGCAAGCCCGCGCTTCCACGGCGAGCCGCGCCCGGAAATCACGCCGTCGTCATGCGCCGCTTCCGTGAAGCCCATCGAGATGCCGGCGCCGACGGATGCCGCGAGCGCGACCGTGAATGTCGTCGCGGATGAATGCGTCGCGAAGGCCGTCGCGAAAATCGGCGCGAGCGTCGAAACGGAGCCATCCATCAATCCGGCGAGGCCCGGCTGCACCCAGGTCAATATGAACTGCCGCCGCGCTTTTTCCTTTTCCTCTTCGCCGGCGGGGCTGTCTTCGGCCCTGGCCTCGAGTTCCCCGGCCTTTTCCTCGTGGCCGCGCTCGGCCGCGGCGAGATCGCCGAGGAGCTTGCGCGTATCGGGATCGGAGCTTGCCTGCGCCGCGCGCGTATAGAAATCGGCGGCGTCGACTTCCATCTGCGCCGCTTCGCTGCGGATGCGCTCGAGACTGAGATTCTGCACCAGCCACACCGGGCGGCGCCAGTAAAAGCCCGCGACGTGCTCGCGGCGGATGAGCGGGATCACCTTGCCGAAGCGGCGTTCAAACATGTCGATCAAGCGGCGGCGATGCGTGTTCTCCTCTTCGGCCATCTCGTCGAAGACGGCTGCCGAAGCCGGATAATCCTTGCGCAGCTCTTCGGCATAGCTTGCGTAGATGCGCGCGTCGTCCTCTTCCGAGGAGATCGCCAGCGCCAATATCTCGCGTTCGGAAAGATCGCTGAAACGGCGGCGAGTACCGAAGCCACGCAGCATGAGCAAAATACCTATTTTGGAACACTTCTAAAGTAGAGCATAGCGCGGCCAAATCGTGATGGCAACGCTCGGCCATTCGTGACGCCGCGCATCTCGAGTGAAAGCCGCGGCGCTCAGCGCTGTTTGCGCCTCTTCGCCGGCGCCCGGATTGCACCCGAGGCGGCCTTCGCCATCAACTTGCGGAAGGTCGGGCATTCGAAATGGCTCGGCGCGCGGCAGGCCGCGGCATGCCGCAGGCCATCGCTGATAGCCGCCAATTTGCGGATCGTTCCGTCGAGTTCATCGGCCTTCGCGGCGAGTGCCTTGCGGTCGATGCGCGGCCGCCCCTCCGGCGCGAACATCAGCGCGATCTCTTCAAGCGTGAACCCGGCAAAACGCGCGAGCGCGATCAGTGCCAAGCGATCGAACACGTCGGCGTCGAACAGCCGCCGCAGGCCGCGCCGGCCGACGGACACGATCAGCCCCTTCTCCTCATAAAAACGCAAGGTGGAAGCTGGCACGCCTGAGCGGCGGGCAACGTCGGCGATATCGGGCAATTTCACGCTTGACCTCAAGTTAACTTGAAGAAGTACCACAGCGTCATCGGCTTTGAAACCCGCGAGGAGAACAATATGGCCTACGCAATTTTCATCGGAGTCGGCGCGACCGCCTTCCTGGATATCTGGTCCGCTTTTCGCGCATGGCTGTTCGGCAGCCCGATGCCCGATTACGGGATGGTCGGCCGCTGGGTCGCTTATCTGGCGCGCGGAAAGTTCTTCCATAACCCCATCGCCCGGTCGGCGCCCGTCCGCGGCGAGCGCCTGATCGGCTGGGCCGTGCACTACGTCACCGGCATCGCCTTCGCGGCCATACTCATCGCCGTGTGGGGTAAGGAATGGGTAAAGCAGCCTGCGCTCATTCCCGCTTTGATCGTCGGCATCGGCAGCATCGCAGCGCCTTTCCTGTTGATGCAGCCGGGCATGGGCGCCGGAATTGCTTCGAGGCGGACAGCCGATCCTCGTGCGGCGCGTCTGCGCAGCTTCACCACACATGCAGCGTTCGCCGCCGGACTCTATGCGGCCGGCTGGGCCGCAAGTCTGATCGAATTCTAACCGTCCCACCAACAAAGGAGTACACATGACCAGTTTTCGTTTTCGCCCCGGCCGCCTGCCGGCGCATTGCGCGGCGTTTGTAATGCCGTTTGTTCTGTCGATCCTGATGTCGTTCATTGTCTCGGGCGTATCGACGCTAAAGAGCCTCGGCATCAGCGCCGCTTTTCTCTCGACATGGCCATGGGCATGGCTGCTGTCGTGGCTTGTCGCCTTCCCGACGCTCTTGCTGGTGCTGCCGCTGGTGCGAAGAATTGTGAGCCTGGTCGTCGAGTCGGCTCCACGGTGATCGGCAGGCGCATTGCTCGCAAACAAAAACCCCGGCACTCGCCGGGGTTTTTTATTCTCAATTGTCGAGGAAGCTGCGCAATTTGCGCGACCGGCTCGGATGCTTGAGCTTGCGGAGCGCCTTCGCCTCGATCTGGCGGATGCGTTCGCGCGTCACCGAGAACTGCTGGCCGACCTCTTCCAGCGTGTGATCGGTGTTCATGCCGATGCCGAAGCGCATCCGGAGCACGCGCTCTTCGCGCGGCGTGAGCGAGGCGAGAACGCGCGTCGTCGTCTCGCGCAGATTCGACTGGATCGCGGCTTCGATCGGGAGAACCGCGTTCTTGTCCTCGATGAAATCGCCAAGGTGTGAATCTTCCTCGTCGCCGATCGGCGTTTCGAGCGAGATCGGCTCTTTGGCGATCTTCAGCACCTTGCGCACTTTTTCGAGCGGCATGCCGAGCTTTTCGGCAAGCTCCTCCGGCGTCGGCTCGCGGCCGATCTCGTGCAGCATCTGGCGCGACGTGCGGACGATCTTGTTGATCGTCTCGATCATGTGCACCGGAATGCGGATGGTGCGCGCCTGGTCGGCGATCGAGCGGGTGATCGCCTGGCGGATCCACCATGTCGCATAGGTCGAGAACTTGTAGCCGCGGCGGTACTCGAACTTATCGACCGCTTTCATGAGGCCGATATTGCCTTCCTGAATGAGGTCGAGGAACTGCAGGCCGCGGTTGGTGTATTTCTTGGCGATCGAGATGACGAGGCGGAGGTTCGCTTCCACCATCTCCTTCTTCGCCTGCCGCGCCTCGCGCTCGCCCTTCTGCACGAAGTGGACGATGCGGCGGAATTCCGAAATCTCGAGGCCGGTTTCGGTCGCGAGATTATGGATTTCCGAGCGGATTTCCTTGATGCGCTCCTTCTCGTGGGCGACATAACCCTTCCAGCCCTTGGCGCCGAGCTTGCTGACGCGCAGCAGCCACTTGGGATCGAGCTCCGAGCCCTGATAATTCTTCAGGAAGTCCTCGCGCTCGACACCGTGGCTTTCGGCGAGCCGCATCAGGCGGCCTTCATAGCCGATCAGGCGGCGGTTGATGTCGTAGAGCATCTCGACCAGCGCATCGATGCGGCTCTGGTTGAGCGAGAGCGACTTCACGAGCGCGATCAGCTCTTCGCGCAGCTTCTTGGAGCGGCGCTCTTGCGAGGGCGACAGCGAGTCGTTCTTGAGTTTGAATTCGACGTTTTGATCCTGCAGCTTGCGAAGACGCTTGTAGGCATCGGCGACGCCGTCGAAGGTCGCGACGACCTTCGGCTTGAGCTCCGCTTCCATCGACGCGAGCGACATGGCGTTTTCCATGTCTTCTTCGTCTTCGTCCGGCTCGCCTTCCGGCTGGCCCGAAAGACCGGGGCGCTCCGGCGGCGCGGAAGGCGCGCGCTCGGCGGGCTCGGGCGGCGCCATCATGCCGTCGTCGGCGGCAGCCAGCTCCTGTTCGGTTTCAGGCGCGGCCGGCGCCTGCTTGGCTTCCGGTCCCGCGAAGGTCGCTTCGAGATCGATGATGTCGCGCAGCAAGACTTTTCCGGCGGCGAGTTCGTCGCGCCAGATGATGATGGCCTGGAAGGTCAGCGGGCTTTCGCACAGGCCCGCGATCATCGCTTCGCGGCCGGCCTCAATGCGCTTGGCGATAGCGATTTCGCCTTCACGCGACAGCAGCTCGACCGAGCCCATCTCGCGCAGATACATGCGCACCGGATCATCGGTGCGCTCGCCGGGCACCGACTTCTTCGTCGTCGCGAGCGACTTCGAACCGCCGCTCTCGACAAGATCGGTGCCGGTATCGTCATCATCGTCATCATCGTCGTCTTCTTCGGCTTCTTCGGCCTCGACGACATTGATGCCCATCTCGTTCAGCATAGCGAGCACGTCCTCGATCTTCTCGGACGTGACCTCTTCCGACGGCATTACTTCATTGAGTTGATCATAGGTGACGTAGCCGCGCTTCTTTGCGCCGCGGATCATCTTCTTGACGGCAGCATCCGAAAGATCGAGGAGCGGCCCGGCTTCGGCATCACTCTCGGAGGATGCGGCGGCGGTCTCTTCCTTCTGCTGCTTGGCGAGCGCCGCCTGATCTTTCGGCGAAGCGGATGCACCGGTGCCGGCGCCGACGGCTTCAGCCGCGCGGCGGATGGCATCGACGCTGATCTGCATGCGCGGCGCTTCTTCGGCGGGCGCGGGCTTGGCGGCCGCGGCCTTGGCGGCTTTCGGATCGGGTTTCTGCGCGGGAGCGATCGGCGCGTTCTTGCCGTGATCCTTCACCGGCTCTTTGCTTTTTGCTTTGGTATCGGTCTTCACGTTTTCTGCCTTGGCGGTTTTCGTTTCGGTCTTGGTTTCCGCCTTGGCTTCAACCTTGGCTCCGGACTTGACCGGCTTCTTCTCGGGCGCGGGCTTGCCGCCGACGAGCGCACGGAAAATCTTCGAGACGACGCCGCCCTTTTCAGCCGTCTTGTCGGCCGAGGGCTTCTTCACAGGCGTCGAGCGGGTATCTTTCTTGGCAGCTACCTTCGTGGCGGAGGTGGCTTTCGCGCTCGCGGGCTTCTTCGCCGAACCCGCCTTGGTCTTTGCTTTGGAACTCACCGAAAAATCCTGTCTCTGATCTGCCGCCCGAGGGAACGCTTCAAGGAAACGCTTCGAGGGGAACGCGGGGAGCAAAAGCCCCTCTACCCTAAGCGAGAAGAATCACACCCCTGGCCTATACCGATTCGTCGTTAACCAGCCCCTACATCCCTGCCATTGCAGGCCCTCACATCGTGCGGATCGCGCGGCCGGATGGCTCGCCGAACCCCTCGATGAGGGCCTCTGTTCCCTCAAGCATGGCCAGACGCTTTTTCACGTCCTGTACCCATGCAAAATTGGTGTCATTTAGGTCGTTGCCGAGCGCCGCCTCGGCTTCGCGCAACTCCTTAGATAGCGCACGCATTTTTTGATGCAAGGTCACGATCTGCCGCCACCAGGCGGCGACATCCTCGGGCGCCGTTTCGCTACCAATTTCCCAATCGCCCTTGTGAGAAATGGCACGTTCCATGCGTGTCACGAGTTCTTCGGCTCCGGCATCGCGCAATCGGGCTTTCAGCGCCTCCGCATCGCCCGCATGGCCCGAGGCCGCGGCCGCCAGTACCGCTTTTCGCAGGGATTCCGCGTCGTGATGGACAAAATCCATTTCGACGAATTCCTCCGCGTGTTCCGATAGCAGCCAGGGGTGGTTCATCACCGCAAGCAAGATTAGTGCCTCGCGCGGCGGAAGCGCCGAGCGATTGCCGCGCACGATCGAGCTCGCCGCAAGCTGAGCGCTCCGCGGCATCAGCGCCATTTTCGGGCTTTGCAGCCGGCCGGAGCCGCGGCCGGAAAAATTGCGCGAGGAAGAATATTGCTGCTCGAACCGGGCGCGCGGCACGAAGCGTGTTTCGACCGGTGCCAGCAGTTTGGCGAGCCGCGCCTTGAGGTCGTCGCGGTAATAGCGGCGCACCGTTTCATCGGCGATCATCCGCACGACTTCGCCAAGCCGCGCTTCGAGCGCCGCACGGCGCTCGGGTGTATCGAGGCGCGCGGTTTCCGTCTCGCGCAGCCACAGCATTTCGGAGAGCGGCTTTGCGGCAGCGAGCACCTCGCGCATCGCTTCGGCGCCGCCCGCGCGAATGAGATCGTCGGGATCCTGTCCCTCGGGAAGAAGCGCGAACAACAGGCTCTGTCCCGGCTTCAGAAGCGGCAGCGCGAGCTCAGCTGCGCGATAAGCCGCGCGCCGTCCGGCCTTGTCGCCATCGAAACACAGGATCGGCTCCGATTGCATCCGCCACAAGAGCGCGAGCTGATCTTCGGTGAGCGCGGTGCCGAGCGGCGCGACGGTACCCGTAAAGCCCGCCGATACCATCGCGATCACATCGACATAACCTTCGACGACGATGAGCGGCGCATCCTTCTGCGTCGCCGCACGCGCATTCGCGCCGTTATAGAGCAGCCAGCCTTTGTGAAAGAGTGGCGTCTCCGGCGAGTTGAGATATTTCGCCTGCACATCGGCCGAAAGCGCGCGCCCGCCGAAGCCGACGACGCGGCCCTTGAAATCGGTGATCGGAAACATCACGCGCTCGCGGAAGCGATCGTAAGGCACCGGAATGTCGTCGCCCGCGATGATCAATCCCGCCTCGATCATGTCTTCGTTGGAGACGCCCTTGCCGCCGAGATATTCCTTGAGCGCGAAGCGCTCGGCCGTCGCGTAGCCGATCCGGAAACGCGCCTGCGTCTCGGGCGTCAGCTCGCGATCGGCAAGATAGCCGCGCGCCCGCGCGCCGGTGCGCGCCTGCAGATTCTCCTCGAAGAATTTGGCGGCAAGCTCGACGACATCGTAAAGCGTCTTCTTCTTTTGCTCGCGCCGCTCCTCGTCGGGCCCCGCGACGGGAATGGCAACGCCCGCCATGTTGGCGAGCCGCTCGACGGCTTCGCGGAACGACACGCCTTCGGTCAGCATCAGGAAGTCGAAGATCGAGCCGTTCTTGCCCGACGAGAAATCGAACCACATGCCCTTCTGGTCGTTCACGAAGAACGACGGCGTCTTTTCCGAATTGAACGGCGACAGCCCGCGCCATTCGCGCCCGGCCTTCTTGAGCTGGACGCGCTTGCGCACGACGTCCGATACCGGCAGCCGGGCGCGGATTTCATCGAGGAAGGACTGCGAAAAGCGCATGTAATGATTTAGGCGGCGGATCGCTCCACCGCCACCTCAATTTCCCGGACACTTCTTACATTATCGAATAGAGCGGCAGGCTGCCGAAAGGCCGCCTTGCCGGAACCCGGCGCCGATACCCGCTGTCACCGCTATTCACAGCCCATTTCAGCCCAGTTTTGCAATGTATTCGACCATCCGCTTGCGCATGGCCGCATCGGGCATGCGGCCGCGTCCGGCGCCCAGATTATCCAGCATATGCTCTTTTTTCGTGGTGCCGGGTATCACCGCCGTCACCGCCTCGTGCGAGACGAGGAATTTCAGGAAAAACTGGCCCCAGCTCCTGGCGTCGAATTCCGCCGCCCAATCGGGGAGCGGCTTGCCGCGCACCAGCCTGAACAGGCTCGCCCGTCCGAACGGCAGATTGCAGAGCACGGCGGCACCCGCATCCTTCGCCGCCGGCAACACGCGCGCTTCGCATTCGAGATCGTTGATCGAATAATTGACCTGCACGAAGTCGGGTTTCTCGCGCGCGGCGCAGGCCGCGACCGCGTCGTGATCGTTGTCGAACGAAGTCGTGATGCCGATGTAGCGGCATAGCCCCTGCGCCTTCCATTCGCGATAGAGCGCAAGGCTCTGCTTCGGATCGCGCACATTGTGAAGCTGCAGGAGATCGACCTTCGGCGTCTTCAGAAGTTTCAGCGAGCGCTGGAATTCCGCGACGCTCGAAGCCTTGTCGAGCACACGAACTTTCGTCGCGATGAACAGCCTGTCGCGCAGCTTCGTTTCCGCCGCAAGATCGCCGATGACGCCTTCCGCCCTGCCGTAGCTCGACGCCGTATCGACGAGCGAACCGCCGCCCGCCACCAGCGTCTCCAGCACTTCACGACGCTGTGCGCGCTCGGCGGCATCCTCGCCGACATTGAAAACGATCGCCGTGCCAAGCCCGACAACCGGCAGCATCTCGCCGCTGTGCGGGATTTTCTTTTTCAGGATGGCCGCCTCTTGCGCCGAGGCGGGCAGCGCGGATGAAACCGCGAGCGCGCCGGCGCCGGCAATGACGTCTCGTCTCGAAGGATGGCAGCGAAGCTTTGGCATCGAAACCTCCCGGTAGGCGTGACTTTATTTCAGGTTGATCTGCCAGGACACGCCGTAGCGATCGACGAGCCAGGCGAAGCGGCGGCTGAAATCGTATTCGCCGAGCGGCATCAGGAATTTTCCGCCTTCCGCGAGCGCTGTGGCGAGCCGGTCGACCTCCGCTTCCGAGTCGCTCTCGATGAACAGCGAGTGCGACGGCGTAAATTCGAAAGCATGTTTGACCGGGCTGTCGAAAACCCGGATCTCCTGGCCGGCGATGGAGAACACCGCTGTCTTGACCGTGCCCTCGGCGCTCGCCTCGCCTTTCCCGAACGGTTTGAACTCGAGCACTTTTCCGCCGGGAAACAGCGAAACGTAAAAACGCATCGCCGCCTCGGCATCCTTGTTCTGAAACATCAGGAAAGGACGGACGGAATGCGCCATGAAATCTCCTTTAGCCCGCGAGCAGGCTCTTCACCGCGCCGCTCGCCTTGCCGAAATCCATCTTGCCGGCATAAGCCGCCTTTAATGCGGCCATCACCCTGCCCATGTCCTTGACGCCGGAGGCGCCTTCCCTGGCGATGATCTCGGCGATCGCCGCCTTCATCTCGGCGTCCGACATCTGTGCCGGGAGAAACGCCTTGATGACCTCGATCTCGTCCTTCTCCTGCTTGGCAAGCTCGGCGCGGCCGCCCTTTTCGTAGAGCTCGACCGAGTCCTGCCGCTGCTTGATGAGCTTTTGCAGGATGCCGAGAATCGCGTCGTCGTCGAGCGGGCCCTTGCCGGTGCGCGCCTCGATATCGGCGTTCTTGATGGCGGCACTCACCATCCGGAGCGTCGAAAGCTTGAGCTTGTCGCCCGATTTCATGGCTTCTTTGGTGGCGTCGTTGAGTTTTTCGCGCAGCACTGTGGACCTCGCCTAATGTCGCTTTGACGCGCCGAAACGCTGGGGCTATGTAAGCCGCTCATGAACACGAAACAAGCTGAGCCCGGCTGGTCGGAACCCGTCCCGACCGCGCTGTTAGTGCTGGCTGACGGCACTGTTCTCGAAGGATTCGGCCTCGGTGCCGTGGGCCAGGCGGTTGGCGAAGTCTGCTTCAACACCGCCATGACAGGTTACGAAGAAATCCTGACCGACCCTTCCTATGCCGGCCAGATCATCACTTTCACCTTCCCCCATATCGGCAACGTCGGCACCAACGACGAGGATATCGAGACGGTGAACATGGCCGCCGCCCACGGCGCGCGCGGCGTGGTGCTGCACTCGGCGATCACCGATCCCTCGAACTATCGCGCAAGCCGCCATCTCGACGCCTGGCTGAAGGCCCGCAACATCATCGGCCTCGGCGGCATCGACACCCGCGCGCTCACCGCACTCATCCGCGAGAAGGGCATGCCGAATGCCGTGATCGCACACGCCCCTGACGGCAAGTTCGATCTCGATGCATTGAAGAAAGAAGCCGCCGACTGGCCCGGCCTCGTCGGCATGGATCTCGTGCCGATGGTGACGACCGCCCAGCGCTACGACTGGGACGAGACGACCTGGCAATGGGGCAAGGGCTACGGCCGCGAGAAAGATCCGAAATACAATGTCGTCGCCATCGACTATGGCGTGAAGCGCAACATCCTGCGGCTTTTGGCGAGCAATGGCTGCAAGGTGACGGTGGTGCCGGCGACGACTTCCGCCGAGGACATTCTCGCCATGAAGCCGGACGGCGTCTTTCTCTCGAACGGCCCCGGCGATCCGGCCGAAACCGGCAAATATGCCGTGCCGGTCATCCAGAAGATCATCGCGTCAGGCACGCCGACCTTCGGAATCTGCTTAGGCCACCAGATGCTTGGGCTGGCTGTCGGCGCAAAGACGATGAAGATGCATCAGGGCCATCACGGCGCCAACCATCCGGTGAAGGATCTCACCACCGGCAAGGTCGAAATCACCTCGATGAACCACGGCTTCGCGGTCGATAGCAAAACGCTGCCGAAGGATGCCGAGCAGACGCATGTTTCGCTGTTCGACGGCTCGAACGCCGGCATTCAGCTAAGCGGCAAGCCGGTGTTCTCGGTGCAGTATCACCCCGAAGCCTCGCCCGGCCCGCGCGACTCGCGCTATCTCTTCGAGCGCTTCACCGGCCTGATGGAAAAGCACGCGCGATAATCAAAGCCCGAAGAACCGGAACGCGCGCTTCTTGCTGCGGAAATCGCGCCGGCGGATGTCTTCCGCCGGCAGCGCATGGTAGCCGAGCTTTTCGGCATCCTTCGCGAGCCGCCCTTCTGTCACCTCGTTGACGCTGACGATCCGGTCGTGACAGGCCGCCCAGTATTCGATCTGTGCGTTGATGGCGGAGCCCGCCGTCTCCGCGGCGATATTCAGCATATGGGCGGAAAACTTCTTGCCGTTATACAAAATGATCGCCGGCTTCTCCGTCGAGCAGAAGGCGTAGCTCACGCGCACGAGGCCGAAGCTGTCGGGCGACGGAACTGCCTGCGGATCGGTACCCCTGGCGACCGGCACGACGACCGAGCGCGACTTGACCTCGATCATCCGGCCCTGCGCATTCTGGGCGATCCGCCGCTTGGTGACGATCTTGGTGAAGGTGCACTCGTCGCTCCGGCAGCGCTCGCGCAGCAGCATCTCCGGCTGCGCCGCGAGCAGCGGCCCCGAAAAGAGCGGTCCGGACAGGGCTAAAATCACGAAGGCGCTTGCCAGCTGTTTCTTCATTGCAGGTTCCTTGAGGCAGCCTTTATAGCACGAAGCCGGCGTGCCGCACCGCGTGGCAAATGCCGTTATCGCGTGGCAATCTCGCGGCCGGCGCAAAGGAGAGGATCTTGACGAAGGAAACGAACGACTGGGTCAGCTTCTGGGACACCGATCACCCGATCTATGTCAACGCGCGCCATTTCGACGTCCATTACCGCGCGATTGCCAATGACATCGCCGCCCTGATCCCCTCGCCCGCCGCGCATGTCCTTGACCACGGCTGCGGCGAGGCGCTGCACGCGAACGAAATCGCGGCGCGCTGCGGCGAACTGCTGCTGTGCGAAGCCGCGCCTACGGTGCGAGCGCGTGTTGCCGAGCGTTTCAAGGGCGAGCCGAAGATTCACGCGCTGTCGCCGGAGAAGGTCGAGAAGCTGCCGGACGCCTCGCTCGATCTCATTGTCGCAAATTCCTTGCTGCAATATCTCAAGCGCGACGAACTCGAGACAATGCTCGCCAACTGGAAACGAATTTTGAAACCGGGCGGCGAGCTCGTCGTCGCCGATATTCTTCCGCACCAGCAAAGCATGGCGAAGGACGCCCTCTCGCTTTTGTCCTTCGCCGCGCGGAATGGTTTTTTCATTGCGGCCGTGTTCGGCCTCGTCCGCACGCTGTTTTCAGACTACGGCAAGATCCGCGCGAAGCTCGGCGTCTCGCAATATTCCGAGCAAGAGATGCTTTCGATTCTACGCGGCGCCGGTTTCAAGGCCGAGCGGCTTGCCAAAAATTTCGGCCACAACCAGCAGCGCATGGCCTTCAAAGCCACCAAGCCGTAACTCAAACGACCTTCTGCAGGATCCGCTGCGGCACCGGCACCGAGTTCATCAGCGACGGCCGCTGCTCCATCCGCGCACTGTAGGCCGCAAGATCCGGATAATCCTCGCGCCATTTCATCTCGGGATAGCGCACGCTGACATAGCCGGCCGCGGTCGCAGCGGCGATATCGCCGATCGTGAAGCGCTCGCCCACGGCATATTCGCGCTTGCCGATGAGCCGCGCGATTTCGCGCATGCCGCCTGCGATCTTGCGCGCCTGCCGCGCCATCCACTCGGCGCTCGCCTGTCCTTCGGCGCGCATGCGCTCGAAGAACAGCAGCACCAGCGCGTCGCAAACGCCATTGCACAAGACGTCGAGTTTTTTCGCGGCGAGAATGCCGTCGGCGTCCTTCGGCAGCAGCGGCACCTGAGGGTATTTCAGCTCGAGATATTCGAGAATGTAGCTCGACTCATAAACCGATGAGCCGTCCTCGAGGATCAGCACCGGCAGTTTTTCGAGCGGATTATGTTTCGGCGTTTGCGTTTCGGCATGCCACGGCACTTCCGTGATCAGTTCGAATGGCAGATTTTTTTCGGCAAGCGCTATACGCACTTTGCGGGCATAAGGGCTCGGCGTGGCGCTAATCAGCTTGAACATGACGAAAGGATCATAGGAGAAAAGCGAAGTTCCGCGCCAGCGCGCTGGTATACGCCGATAATTAAGGCAAAAGACCTAGTGCATCGCCGCGAGTTTCTCCTTCCTCGCGGGTCGAATCTGGTCTAGGAAACCCGCTTAGCCGCAAACGTGCGTCAAACTCCAACTCGTCACTTTCGAGGACGCGCGCTCGCGCGCCCTTTTTTTATGTGCAGCAATCTTTGCGAGTCAGATGCCCAAACGCACAGACATCAAAACCATCATGATCATCGGCGCCGGACCTATCGTTATCGGTCAGGCGTGCGAATTCGATTATTCCGGCACCCAGGCCTGCAAAACACTACGCGAAGAGGGCTACCGCATCGTCCTGGTCAATTCGAACCCGGCGACGATCATGACCGATCCCGAGCTTGCCGACGCCACCTATATCGAGCCGATCACGCCCGAAATCGTCGCCAAGATCATCGAAAAAGAGCGCAACGTTCTGCCCGGCGGCTTCGCGCTGCTGCCGACGATGGGCGGGCAAACGGCGCTCAATACCGCGCTTTCCCTGCGCAGAATGGGCGTTCTCGAGAAGTTCGACGTCGAGATGATCGGCGCCACCGCCGACGCCATCGA
Source organism: Xanthobacteraceae bacterium (assembly GCA_035556215.1). Lineage (GTDB taxonomy): Bacteria > Pseudomonadota > Alphaproteobacteria > Rhizobiales > Xanthobacteraceae > Palsa-892. The sequence goes on from DATMFI010000006.1 coordinate 32,693, forward strand.
CAAGGCCGAGGATCGCGAGCGCTTCCGCGAGGCGATGACCAAGCTCGGTCTCGATACGCCGCGCTCGCACCAGATCAAGACGCTGACGCAGGCCCTCGAAGTGCTCGACGACATCGGCCTTCCCGCCATTATCCGCCCGAGCTTCACCATGGGCGGCACCGGCGGCGGCATCGCCTACAACAAGGCGGAGTTCATCGACATCGTCGAGCGCGGCATCGACGCTTCCCCCACCAGCGAAGTGCTGATCGAAGAGTCGGTGCTCGGCTGGAAGGAATACGAGATGGAAGTTGTCCGCGACAAGAAGGACAACTGTATCATCGTCTGCTCGATCGAAAACCTCGACCCGATGGGTGTGCATACCGGCGACTCGATCACCGTCGCGCCCGCGCTCACGCTCACCGACAAGGAATATCAGGTGATGCGCGACGCCTCGATTGCGGTGCTGCGCGAGATCGGCGTGGAAACCGGCGGCTCCAACGTGCAGTTCGCGGTCAACCCGAAGACCGGGCGCCTGATCGTGATTGAGATGAATCCGCGCGTTTCGCGCTCGTCGGCGCTCGCCTCGAAAGCCACCGGCTTTCCGATCGCGAAGGTCGCGGCCAGACTCGCCGTCGGTTACACGATGGACGAGATCGCCAACGACATCACCGGCGGCGCGACGCCCGCTTCGTTCGAGCCGACGATCGATTACGTCGTCACCAAAATTCCGCGCTTCGCGTTCGAGAAATTCCCCGGCGCCAATTCGGTGCTCACCACTTCGATGAAGTCGGTCGGCGAAGCCATGGCTATCGGCCGCACCTTCCGTGAGAGCCTGCAAAAAGCGCTGCGCTCGCTGGAGACCGGGCTTTCGGGCCTCGACGAAGTGCCGATCGAAGGCATCGGCCAGGGCGACGACAAAAACGCGATCCGCGCCACGCTCGGCACGCCCAAGCCCGATCGGCTGCTGAAAGTCGCGCAGGCGATGCGGCTCGGCTTCTCGAATGCCGATATTTTCGACGCCTGCCAGATCGACCCGTGGTTCCTCGCCGAAATCCGCGCGCTCATCGACACCGAAGCGGAAATCAAGGCGAAGAGCCTGCCGCAAACCGCCGGCGCCTTCCGCCGTCTCAAGGCGCAGGGCTTTTCCGACGCGCGGCTTGCCGCGCTCACCGGCCTCTCCGAAGCCGAGGTCACCAAGCGCCGCCACGCGCTTGGCGTGCGGCCGGTCTACAAGCGCATCGACACCTGCGCCGCCGAATTCGCCTCCCCCACCGCCTATATGTATTCGACCTACGAGCCGGCGTTTGCCGGCGGCTTTGCCGACGAGGCCCAGCCGTCGAATCGCAAGAAGGTTGCCATTCTCGGCGGCGGCCCCAATCGCATCGGCCAGGGCATCGAGTTCGATTACTGCTGCTGCCACGCAGCGTTCGCGCTGAAGGACGCGGGGTATGAGACCATCATGGTCAACTGCAACCCCGAAACCGTTTCGACCGATTACGACACTTCGGATCGCCTTTACTTCGAGCCGCTCACCGCCGAGGACGTGCTGGAAATTCTCGCGCGCGAACAGACGAATGGCACGCTGCAGGGCGTCATCGTCCAGTTCGGCGGCCAGACGCCGCTCAAGCTTGCCGGCGAGATCGAGAAAGCGAAAGTTCCGATCCTCGGCACCTCGCCGGACATGATCGACCTTGCCGAAGATCGCGACCGCTTCAAGCAGCTTCTGGACAAACTCAAGCTGCGCCAGCCCGAGAACGGCATTGCGAGAAGCGCCGAGGAAGCGCGCCGCGTCGTCGCGGAGATCGGCTATCCCGTCGTCATCCGCCCGTCCTATGTGCTCGGCGGCCGCGCCATGGAGATCGTTCACGACTCCGCGGCGCTCGAGCGCTACATGAAGGAAGCCGTCGTCGTTTCCGGCAAAAGCCCGGTGCTGATCGACCGCTATCTTTCCGACGCGATCGAGGTCGACGTCGATGCGCTCTGCGACGGCAAGGATGTCTTCATCTGCGGCATCATGGAGCACATCGAGGAAGCGGGCATTCACTCAGGCGATTCCGCCTGCTCGTTGCCGCCGCATTCGCTGTCCGGCGCCACCATCAAATCGCTCGAGGAGCAGACGCGCGCGATGGCGCTGGCGCTGCATGTCGGCGGCCTGATGAACGTGCAGTACGCCATCAAGAACGACACGATCTATGTGCTCGAAGTGAACCCGCGCGCCTCGCGCACCGTGCCGTTCGTCGCCAAGACCATCGGCGTGCCGGTCGCGAAAATCGCCGCGCGCGTCATGGCCGGCGAAAAACTCGCGAGCTTTCACCTCAAGCCGAAGAAGCTCGAGCACATCGCGGTCAAGGAAGCCGTCTTCCCCTTCGCCCGCTTCGGCGAGAACGTCGATACCGTGCTCGGGCCCGAGATGAAATCGACCGGCGAAGTCATGGGCCTCGATTTCGATTACGCCGTCGCCTTCGCCAAGAGCCAGCTCGGCGCCAGCACCGGCGTGCCGCGCAAGGGAACCGTCTTTATCTCGCTGCGCGAGAGCGACCGCCGCCCGGTTATCGTCGAATCCGCCCGGCTGCTGGCCGATCTTGGGTTCCGGCTGGTCGCCACCGCCGGCACCCAGCGCTTCCTGGCGGGGGCGGGTTTGGCGGTCGAAAAGATCAACAAGGTCTTCGAGGGCCGCCCCCATATCGTGGACGCCATCAAAAACGGCCAGGTGCAACTGGTCTTCAATACCACCGAGGGGGCGCAAGCCCTTCAAGACTCACGATCTTTACGGCGCGCCGCCCTCTTGCATAAAGTCCCGTATTACACCACCCTATCCGGAGCCGTCGCAGCGGCGCAGGGGATCAAGGCCTATCTGGGCGGCGATCTCGAAGTTCATGCGCTGCAAAGCTATTTCGACGGGCGGGCCTGACGAACGGCCTTTCCGGGCAGCAAGCGGCGGTATTGTTCGTAACCAAGCGCGGCGATCGCAGCGAGCCGGGAAACCGGGCGCGCGATCAGCCGATTTTTGTGAGTCGACCAGGGTTTCGGAGAGAACCATGGAAAAGATACCGATGACAGCGGCGGGGTTTTCGTCGCTCGAGACCGAGTTGCGGCACCGCCAGTCGGTGGAGCGGCCTCGCATCATTCAACAGATTACCGAGGCGCGCAGCCACGGCGACCTTTCGGAAAACGCCGAATATCACGCGGCGAAGGAACAGCAGTCGCTGAACGAAGGCCGCATCGCCGAACTCGAGGACAAGATTTCGCGCGCGGAAGTGATCGACGTCTCGAAACTCTCGGGCGACACGATCACCTTCGGCGCGACGGTAACGCTCGTCGACGAGGATACTGAAGAGAAGAAAGTCTGGCAGATCGTCGGCGACACCGAAGCCGACGCCAAGGCCGGCCGCATCTCGATCTCTTCGCCGCTCGCGCGCGCGCTGATCGGCAAGAAGAAAGGCTCGTCCGTCGAGGTCAATACGCCGAAGGGCGCCAAGGCCTATGAAGTAACGAAGGTGGAGTGGCGCTAAACGCCCTCGCCGCTTAGCCGCTGAAATGAACAATGCCCGGCTTCGTGCCGGGCATTGCTTAAAGACCCGCACATCAGGGCGCTCAATCCTCGAATACCCATTTCCTGTTCTTGATCGCTTCTCCGATCATTTCGAGCGTGATCGGCGGATAGCGCTCGAGAACCCTTTTCGCCCAGTTCGAGCGCGGCAGAATGGAAATGACGAGCGCGTCCATTCCTAACGGCGACGGAAAATATCTGCCGGCGGAAACTCCCGAAAAATCGACGTGGAAAGTGTCCTGCAATATCTGCAACTGCTCTTCCAGCGCGTGACCGACAATTCCGATATCCTGCACGAGACGCGTTTGCGGATGATAGCGCTCGATCAACTCCGGCGGATACCGGCAGGCTTCGAGCCACTTGATGACATCGGGCGGGAGATGATGGGCTTCCGGCTGTGCCATGTGCAAATGCAACCCGCTCAACCGTTATTTATCTTCCAGCGGCACGCTCGCTTCGTCCTTGGAGCGCCGCAGCGTCAGCGCCGTCTTGACGTTGCGCACATTGGGCGCGGCGGTCAGCTCGGCCACGAAAGCCTGAAATGTATTGAGATCGGGCGCGACGCATTTCAGAATGAAATCCACTTCGCCCGAAAGCATCCAGCACTCGCGCACCAGCGGCCAGCCGCGCACGCGCTCCTCGAAGGCCGCGAGATCCGCTTCCGCCTGGCTGACGAGATGCACCATGGCGAAGACCATGATGTCGTAGCCGAGGCGCTTTTCGTCGAGGAGTGCGCGATAGCCCCGGATGATCCCCGCTTCCTCCAGCGCCCGCATGCGGCGCAGGCAGGGCGGCGCCGAAATGCCGACCCGGCGGGACAACTCCACATTGGTAATACGGCCGTTCTTCTGCAGCTCTGCGAGAATTTTCCAGTCGATCGCATCGAGTTGCGCGTGCATTCAATCCACCCTTGGCGGCCGCGAAGCGGCTCACGGACGTGTAAATGCCGTAAGCGGGCGGCGCAAGCGCCCAGGCACAGGCCGCTCGAATAGCAGCCAACCGTTCCTTTTTCACCTGAAATGGAGGTAGTTTTGGCGGCTGAGCTACTAGGGCTGCCAGAAATATTTTTCGTATTCGCGCCGCGCATCGCAGCGGTTGCAACCGAAGTCCCGCAAGGCCCGGTCCGAAAGCTGCATCAACCGGTAACGCTCGTTCGAACGCTCGATCCACAACAATATGATCAACGGCTTGCGAACAACCGCGAGGGCTCTCGCGGCGAGACGATGAAACCACAGCCTGCTTGCGGATATCCCGGCAATGACGGTTCTTGCTGGCATGCGGTGACTTCGCTCCCGCAGCCTGCCCGGTCAAAAGAGTTTTGTTGTCCGCCCGATGAATGGCATTCACCGCAGCCGCAAGGCTGCGCCGCCGGCGTCTTCCATGCCGCGCGCGCTCATATCAGTCATGCCCGCAACGTATGCGGTTTGGCGTTTGGATGTGCGGGATGGTTTGCTATCGGAGTGCCATGGCATTCCGTCTTCCGCCCCTCAACGCTCTCCGCATTTTCGAAGCCGCCGCGCGCCATAAAAGTTTCCGGCGCGCCGCAGAAGAACTGAACGTCACCGCGAGCGCTGTCAGTCACGCCATGCAGACGCTGGAAGAAGCCGTCGGCGTGGAGCTATTCCGCCGCGAGACGCGCGGCTTGCGGCTGACGCCCGCCGGCAGCGCCTATCTTCCCGCTGTCGCCGATGCGCTTGCCATGCTGTCACGCGCAACCGGAGAGCTTCCGGGCCGCCGGCCGACCGGAAAATTACGGATCAGCAGCGCGCCGACTTTCGCGAAACACGTGCTGCTGCCGCGCCTGCCCGAATTCATCGACGCCCACCCCGGCATCAGCATTACGATCGATACCTCGCGCCAGCTGGTGGACTTACCGGTGGACGGCTTCGATATCGCGATCCGCTCCGCGCCTGCCGCCAGCGCGCCGCACTGGATAAAGCTGATGGACGAAATGCTCGTCCCGGTCTGCGCCCCCGCGGTCAAGGCGCGTTTCGCGACTGATACCGAAGCCGAATTTTTCCGCCATGTCCCGCTCATTCACACCATGCTGTCCGCCGACTGGGGGAGCTGGTTCGCAGCAAGCGGCGTAACGCCGCCGGAACAGCTGGATGGACTGCACGTCGATACGCTGCAGATGGCGTTCGATGCGGCGGCGCATGGCTTGGGTATCGCGATCGGCCGCCGCCCGCTCGTCGACGGGGATCTCGCGAGCGGCCGTCTCGTCGCCGCCATCGATCGCGCTGTCCGCGGCCCTTCGTACTGGCTGATTACTTCGGGCGAAAATTTCGAGCGGCCCGAAGTCAAGGCGTTCCGGCGCTGGATGTCCGCCGCGCCGGCCGGCGCCGCACCAAGATTTGAGCCAAAACCCGCGCCTCTCGCCAATCCGCGCCGCGTACGGAGCGGATCGCGGACCCTGACCTCCCCATGTTGAAAATCGTTCAAGCGACATAGAGCAATTCTCGTTTGCCGCTCGCGGCGCGATTGGCGATCAACACCGCGTGTCACGCCAGCATCGCATTTATCTGACCCTTTTCGCGCCGATCCCGCTTCGGCGTTTCCTCACCCGGCCGGCGAAAACATTTCGCTTATGGCGGCAACGCCGCCATACCGCGGCGCAGCTCGCGGAAATCTCCGACCGGTTGCTCGATGATATCGGCCTTAGTGAAATCAGTGGCGAAGCCGGTACGAATAGCGGCATCGCCTGCAACCGTTTCGATACGATGCGATGACAAACCCGCGTTCAGCGCCCGGCGTAAACCGGCACCCGCCGTCTCATCCAGGCATCCAGGCCTTCGTGCAGGTCCTGCGTCGGCACCAGCTTGGAGAACTGCTCGCTCTCCATCAACAGGCCCTCGGCAATCGGCATGTTGATGCCCCGCGTCACCGCAGCGATGATGCCTCCGATCGCGAGCGGCGAATGGCGCAGAATTCGTTTCGCCAGGGCCTTCGCGCGCGGCAGCAATTCTTCCGGCTCGACGATCTCGTTGACGAGGCCGATCTCCAGCGCATGTTCCGGCGTGAAGGTATCGCCCGTCAGCAGCAGCGCCAGCGCCCGCTTCCGGCCTGCGAGCCGCGGCAGGCGTTGCGTGCCGCCGAAAGTGGGCGGCATGCCGAGATTGATTTCGGGTTTGGCGAACAACGCGCGGCGGCTCGCCACCGCGAGATGCGCCGCCTCGGTGATCTCGCAGCCGCCACCGAAAGCGATGCCGTTCACCGCCGCGATGACCGGCTTGTGAAAAGCCTCCAGCCGCGCGGTCATGGCCTGGCCGCGCCGCACGAAATCGCGGATCGCCGTTTCGGGGCCCGCGGCGACGCTTTTGGAGAATTCGTGGATATCGGCACCTGCCGAAAAAGCCTGCTCGCCCGCGCCGGTCAGAATGAGGGCACGGATCGCATTGTCATCCTCGGCTCTATCGAGCAGCGCCAGAAGGGCATCCGCCATTTCGTAATTGATGGCGTTGAGCTTTTCCGGCCGATGGAGGGTCGCGACGAGAATCCCTTCCGACAGATCGCAGGCGAGCACTTCGGGCATGGCGTTTCCTCTCTGAATGCCGCCAATAGAAATGCTCGCCCGCACCGGCACAAACGAAATCCTCTGTCGCAGCGATGAGGGCAATTCATGCCCGCCGTTCCTCAGAATGCTCTTTCAACGATAGACACCGCCAATGGCTAGGTTATTGGTTCAGCAGTTGTTTTCCACGATTGCCTGTGGAAACGAGACTGTGTGTGGCGGGTAGGCTAATAAGACGCCATATAACTGCGCTCCGACGATTCCGGAGCGTACACGGCTAAGGGACGATTCTTCATGGCTGCGACTGAACATATTCGTGTGGCGATCATCGGCTCCGGCCCGGCCGGCTATACCGCCGCGATCTATGCCGCGCGCGCCATGCTCCAGCCGGTGCTGATTCAGGGCGGCCAGCCCGGCGGCCAGCTCACCATCACCACCGATGTCGAGAACTATCCGGGCTTCGCCAAGGTCATCCAGGGCCCGTGGCTGATGGAGGAAATGCGCGCACAAGCCGAACACATGGGCACGCGCATCATCACCGATACGGTCACCAGCCTCGACACATCCTCCCGCCCTTTCAAGCTGACGCTGGAAGGCGGCGACACCTTTCATGCCGATGCCGTGATTCTCGCGACCGGCGCCCAGGCGCGCTGGCTCAACATCCCGTCGGAGCAGAAGTTCCGCGGCTTCGGCGTCTCGGCTTGCGCGACCTGCGACGGCTTCTTTTTCCGCAACAAGGAAGTGCTCGTTGTCGGCGGCGGCAACACCGCGGTCGAGGAAGCGCTGTTCCTGACGAACTTCGCCTCCAAGGTCACGGTCGTGCACCGGCGCGATTCATTCCGCGCCGAGCGCATCCTGCAGGACCGCCTGTTCAAACATCCCAAGGTCGAAGTGATCTGGGACAGCGTGCTCGACGACGTCGTCGGCCTTACCGATCCGCTCAAGGTCACGCATGCCAAACTCAAGAACGTGAAGACCGGAGAAGTCATCGAGCGCAAGGTCGACGGCATCTTCATCGCCATCGGCCACAAGCCCTCGACCGAGCTTGTCGAAGGCAAGCTCAAGATGAAGCCCTCCGGTTACGTCTGGACCGCACCGGACTCAACCGCCACCTCCGTGCCGGGCATTTTTGCCGCCGGCGACATCGCCGACGACGTCTTTCGTCAGGCGGTGACGGCGGCCGGTTTGGGCTGCATGGCCGCCCTCGAGACCGAACGCTTCCTCGCGCATCAGGAAGGACATCGTGCAGCCGCCGAATAAGATGGATTGGGAAAAGCTGAAGATTTTCCACGTCGTGGCCGAGGCGGGGAGCTTCACCCATGCCGGCGAGACGCTGGGCCTGTCGCAATCGGCGGTCAGCCGCCAGATTTCGGCGCTCGAGCAGGAATTGAAGGCGACGCTCTTCCACCGCCACGCCCGCGGCCTGATGCTGACCGAACAGGGCGAGACGCTCTATCGCACGGCGCACGAAGTCTTCGTGAAGCTGGAGGCCGCCGTTTCGCAGCTCTCCGACAGCCGCGAAAAGCCTTACGGCGAACTCAAGGTGACGACGGCCGTCGGCCTCGGCAGCTTCTGGCTCACGCCCAAGATCGGCGAATTCCTCGAGCTATACCCCGAAATTACCATCCAGCTTGCCTTCACCGATGAAGAACTCGACCTTTCGATGCGGGAAGCCGACGTTGCGATCCGGCTGCGGCAGCCGGTGCAGTCCGATCTCGTGCAGCGCAAGCTCTTCACCGTGCATTTCCACGCTTACGCGTCGCCGGATTACCTCAAGAAAAACGGCACGCCGACTTCGCCGGAAGGCCTCGACGGCCACCGCCTGCTCGCGCTCGGCGGCATGGTGCCATCCTATTATCAGGGCCTGAACTGGCTGGTCGAAGCCGGCCGCAGCGGCAACGACCCGCGCCGTCTTTCACTTACCGTCAACAACGCCATGGGCCTACGCGCCGCTGTCGAAAACGGCGCCGGCATCGCCGCGCTTCCCGATTATATCGCCGAAGGCGCCAATCTCGTGCGGCTGTTCGAGGATCGCGAGGCCCCCTCTCTCGATGCCTACTTCGTCTATCCCGAGGAATTGCGCTCGGTGACGCGGTTGCAGGTGTTTCGCGACTTCCTGATTTCCAAGGCCCAGCGCTGGAATTACTAGGGCATGATCCCGAACGCGCGAGGCGGTTTCGGGAAAGCGCGTGCTCAGCCAAACTGACAAGCGGCAAGGCCAATTCAACCAGGTTGAATCGGACTGCCGGGCATTCTCGAGTTCGACCGAAGTCGATACCGGTTCGCGTGAAGAAAAATGCGGCAAATCAAAAAACGGAACTTTCGCCGTTTCTTGAAACGGCAAAAGTTCTGATCACGCTTCATTGCAGTTTGTAGCGTTGCGGCGCCCGCATGTCGGCCATGCGACGGACCGCATTGTGTGGCTCGGCACTCGGAAGCATCATCATTTCAAGAAGCGTCCATTGTCCTCCCCTCCGGCAAGGACGTTCTTTGGACACCCGGCCACGCAAGTGACGGGAACCCGCCGGTCTCCACCCCCATCCCCGGAGACCGGCGGGTTTTTTTATGGTCTCAAGCCGCAGCCTTACGCGCCGCCACGACCTGCTCGGCGTTCTTGCCGGTCAGCTCCTGCAGATGGTCGAATTTGAATGAAAGGCCGCCGACCCCCGCCGTTGCCGACCGGACTTCAATGATGAGATCGCCGATCGCCGCCTCGGGAAGAAGAGCCTTCACCACATCCCAGCCGTCCCAGCCCTCGCGGGCGTCGAAGCCGAGGATCTGGCCGTGGCGCTGGGCGAGAATGGCATTGATCTTCGCCGTCGCCTCGGACGGACAGACAATCTCGACCGCGAAGATCGGCTGCAGCAGCACCGGCTGGCATTGCGGCAATGCTTCACCCATCGCAAGGCGCCCCGCGAGCTGGAACGCCATATCGGACGAATCGACCTCGTGATAGGAGCCGTCGGTGAGCGTCACCGAAATATCGACCACGGGAAAACCGAGCGGGCCCGCTTTCAGGTAGCTCTTCACGCCTTCCTCGACCGAGGCGAAATACTGCTTGGGCACCGTGCCGCCCTTGACCGTCTCGGCGAACTTGAAGCCTTCGCCCCGCGGCAGCGGCTTGATGTCGAGGACCACATCGCCGAACTGGCCGTGCCCGCCCGATTGCTTCTTGTGGCGGCCGCGTTGCGTGATCGGCGTTCTGATCGTCTCGCGATAGCCGACGGCCGGCGGATAGGTCCGGGTTGCAATACCGAAACGCCCGTCCAGCCGCTCGATGGCGACCCGCAGATGCATCTCGCCCTGCCCCCACAGCACGATCTCGCCCGTCTCGGTATTGTGCTGAACGACAAGCGATGGGTCTTCATCGACCAGCTTGGCGAGCGCGAGCCCCAGTTTCACATCGTCCTTGCGATCGCGCGCGGCGATCGCCAGTGCCATCACCGGCGGCAACGGGCTGAGCGGCGCAAGCTGCTTTGCCGCTTGCTTGCCGGCCGTGATCGTCTCCGACGTCTTGACCGGATCGAGCTTGCCGAAAGCGACTGTTTCGCCGGCGTTCGCCGGACCGCGTTTCTCGTTCGCCGCGCCGAACGTCCTGAACACGCCCGAAACGCGCGCGCTTTCGCCCGCGGCATTCAACACGTTCGCGCCTTCGCCGAACTCGCCGCTGAAGACGCGCGCCACCGACAGCTTGCCGCCATGCGGCGTGTGCCAGGTCTTGATGACCTGCGCGAGCGCATCGCCGCCCTCGATGCCGAGCCGCGTCACGGTTTGCGCGACGCCCGGCGCCTCATGACGAAGCGCTTTCATCAGCCGCAGCACGCCATTGGCATGCAGCGCCGAGCCGATCATCACCGGGCAGATCGCGCCGTCGCGCAACTCCTTGGTGAGATCGTCGAAGACCTTATCGCGCGGCGGCTCGATATCTTCGAGAAGCTGCTCCATCAGCGCGTCGTCGTGATCGGCGAGTTTCTCCAGCATCGAGAAGCGCGCGTCCTTCTTGCGGCTCTGATTGTCGTTGTCGAATTCGATCACTTCGCTCGCCGCGTGCTCGCGGTAGAGGAAAGCGCGCTCGAGCGCGAGATCGACGAAACCCATGACGATGCCGTTCTTCCAGATCGGAATCTGCCGCAATACCAGCGGCACGCGCGACGCCGGTTGCAGCAGTGAGAGCGTCTCGCGCACCCGCTTGTCGGCCCTGTCGATCTTGTTGATGAACAGAAAGCGCGGAATGTTGCGCTCTTCCAGCTCGCGCAAAACGAGCTGGAGTTGCGGCAGCTTGCGCTTGTCCGCCTCGCAGACGATGACCGCCGCATCGCAAGGCGGCAGCGCCGCCCGCATTTCATGCATGAATTCGATCGAGCCCGGACAATCCAGAAACGTGTAGCTGTCGCCCATGAAATCGGTGGAGGCCACCGAAAGCTCGACGCTCATCTGGTGCGCGCGCGATTCCGCGCTCGCATCCCCCACCGTATTGCCGGCCGCGACGCTGCCGGGGCGCTGGATCGCGCCGGTGCGCGCCAGGATCGCTTCCAGCAGCGAAGTCTTGCCGGATTGAAAAGGGCCCACGAGCGCAATGCACCGCGGGCCCCGATAACTTATGCCCTGTGAACTTAAGCCATTGCTGCCGGTGATGATTTTGTCCGCCATCGAGGCCTCCTCTGTTGGTTCAAGAGGAGCCCTGGCGCCGCCCTTGCGAATGCCAGGGCTTGTCGCGGGTCGCGGAACTTTGAAACGCGAAAAATCTCGCGATCCGGGTTGCTATCGTTTCAGGGCTTGGCGTGAAGCGCAAGCACGCAGAAGTAAGTACAACGGCAAAACAAAACGGCCCGGAACTTCCGGGCCGTTTGGGTCAGCATCGCTGATGCTTTTCTTGTCAGCGCAGCGAATTACAGAAGCGCTGAATGCGATTGCAGGCTTCTTCGAGATCCTTCGTCGCCGTCGCGTAGGAAATGCGGAACGCCGGCGCGGTGCCGAACGCCGTGCCGTGCACCACCGCGACGCCTTCCGCCGACAGAAGTTCCTTCACGAAGTCCTCATCGGTCTCGATTTTCTTGCCCGACGGCGACGTCTTGCCGATCGTGCCCTTGCACGACGGATAGACATAGAACGCGCCTTCCGGCTTCGGGCACGAGATGCCGTTCGACTGGTTCAGCATCGAAACGACGAGATCGCGCCGCTCCTTGAAGATCTTGTTGTTGCGGGCGATGAAATCCTGCGGCCCGTTCAGCGCCTCGACCCCCGCCCACTGCGTGACCGCCGTCGGATTCGAGGTCGATTGCGACTGCAAGGTGCCCATCGCCTTGATGAGCTTCTCGGGACCCGCGCCATAGCCGAGGCGCCAGCCGGTCATGCAATAGGCTTTCGACAGGCCGTTCATCGTCAGCGTGCGGTCGTAAAGGTTCGGTTCGACCTGCGCCGGCGTCGTGAACTCGAAATCGTCATAGACGAGATGCTCGTACATGTCGTCGGACAGGATCCAGACCTGCGGATGCTTCATCAGCACATCCGTCAGCGCCTTCAGCTCCGCGCGCGAATAGGCCGCGCCCGACGGGTTCGACGGCGAGTTGAAGATCAGCCACTTGGTTTTCGGCGTGATGGCGCGCTCGAGATCCTCGGCCTTCATCTTGAAGCCGTTCTCGAGCGTCGTCTGCACCGGCACCGGGGTCGCGCCCGCGAGCAGCACGATATCGGGGTAGCTCACCCAGTACGGCGCGGGAATAATGACTTCGTCGCCGGGGTTCAGCGTCACCATCAGCGCGTTGTAGAGCACCTGCTTGCCGCCGGTGCCGACCGAAACCTGCGACGTCTTGTAGTCGAGGCCGTTCTCGCGCTTGAACTTGCCGACGATCGCCTGCTTCAGCTCGGTGATACCGTCGACGATGGTGTACTTCGACTCGCCGCGGCGGATCGCGGCGATCGCCGCTTCCTTGATGTTATCGGGCGTATCGAAATCGGGTTCTCCGGCGGAAAGACCGATGATGTCTTTCCCCTGCGCTTTCAATTCCTTCGCGAGTCCGGTGATGGCGATGGTGGGCGAAGGCTTGATGCGGCCGATCGAGTCGGCGAGAAAACCCATTGTCTGCTCCTGCTGGAAGATGTTGAGGCGGCGGGAAAATAGTCGCTGCGCCGGGGCAGAGCAACCCGAATCCACCGCAAAATGCGGAATTCCCGCGCCAAATCGCTTCAATGTGGCGTGAGTGTCACGCGCCTTCTTTGCGAGCGCGCACGACGATCAGCACGAAGATCGCCGCCAGCGCCAGAAAGCCGAGCGGCAGATGGGCGAACTTGCCGATGCTGCGCGCGATGGCCGGCACGAACCAGGCGAATGCGATCAGTGTCCTGTCCCACGGCCGGAAGCCCTGCGCGAAGCCATGCGCCACCAGAAAGGCGAGTGCCATGCCGAAGACGACGAAATCATAGTCGAGCGTATAAGGCGAAACGAGCAGGCTGCCGGTGAGAAGCGCGGCCGCTTTCAGCGAAAACGATGCGGGGCCGCGCCAGATCCACACGAGGGCCGCGAAGACGCCGAGCGCCGCCACGGCTTGCGCGGCATAGGCAAGCGCGACCGGCCCATGCCACAGCCGCACCCAGGAAAATGCGCTCTGGAATTTCTCGAAGCCGGTATCGCCCTGCTCGAATACGATCGTGCGGGTCGCGTGCAGCGAACCGAAAAACGCCTGCCAGACCGGCCAGCCCCAGACAAGCGCGCTGAGCGCGAGCACAATGAGCACCGTGACGGCCGCCGCGAGAAATGCGCGCCAGTAGCCGCCGGCGGCAAGCGCGAGCGGCAACAGCACGCCGAACTGCGGCTTGTAGATAACGAGCCCGAACAGAATGCCCGCGGCGATTTCGTTTCCTCGCAACATCACGAGGCCGCCCGCCATCAGCGCGGCGGTGAGAAAGCCGGTCTGGCCGTGGCCGAGACAAACCAGCACCGCCGGAAAGCCGAGCCCGAACAGCAGCGCGTCGCGGCACGGGACATCATGCGGCAGAATTTTTCGATAGACCGCGAGCGCCGCCAAAAGACTCGCTCCCTGCCAGACGAAAAACGCCGGAAGATACGGCAGCATCGCAAGCGGCACGACGATGAACAGGAAAACCGGCGGGTAACTCCACGGCGCAAGTTTGTCCGTGCCGAAAAGCCGATGCTGAACGGCCGCCATCGCATCCCAATCATAGGCCTGCGGCGCGCGGCCCTCGCGCGCCATGTGGCCTGCGCTCCAGAAACTCGCAAAGTCGGTGCCGAGCGGCCGGCCCGCATAATCGAGCAGCCCGTGCGAATGGATGAACACAAACGCGAGCGACAACACCGTGCCGATGCACATCATCAGCGCGGCAAAGCGCGCGATGGACGGCGAAAGCCATGCGCCGCTCGCAAGGCGCTCTCGCAACGATTCAGTTTGCACGAGTCTTCGCTTCGCCGCGCGGCGCAAGGCGAATCCACGTCACCTTGCCGGGCGTGAACAGTTCGCGGCCGGACTTCGACCACAGCGGCGGCGCGTGATCGCCGACGATCAGGATTTCCGTCGGCGGAATCGATGCCGTGAGCCCGGCGAGCCCCTCCAGAAGATCGATCCACATTTCAGTCATGTAGCAGACTTCGGTATTGCCGATGCTGCCGCCGTTTCGCTCGCAGCCGAGCCTCGGCGTGCCCTCGCGCGGCGCGATCGGCACATGCGTCGAGAACGTCATCCAGTAGAAGAATGTCGGCTGCTTCGCCTCGCGCAATTCCTTGCCGATCAGCGGAATAAGATCGGCATCGCACGGCCCGCGGAACGGCCCGCCGCATTGATGGCTTGCGACATGCACGAGATCCTGGCCGAAGATGCGCTTCTCGAAACCGAGTTTCGGGTACCACTCGGCGCGGCCGAAGAACGCGCTGGTGAAATTATGCAGCGAGATCGTGCGGTAGCCGCGCTGTTCCATCAGCTTCGGCAGGCAGACGATGCTGTCGTCCTGGGCGATGTCGGTATAGGGCCTGCGCGTATTGCACAGCTCGCGCATTTCGGCCGCCGTCGTCGAGCCGTAATAGGTCGAGTTGCCGATGCTGACGTCGTAGCGTTTCAAAAGATCGGCGTTACGGAATGACTGCAACAGGATCGCCTGCTTGGCCGGATCCTGAAATTGTCCCATCGCCTCGACGACAACCATCAGCACGCGTTTCGGCTTGCCGGTGAGTAACGTCTGGCGAAAGCCCGAATCCTCGCCCGCCGATTCCATCGGCTTGCCCTTGGCGAACAAGGTGCCGAATTGATAATAGGGCGAAGTGTTCACGGCGAGATCCGCGCCCGCCACGGCAAGCGCCAGCACGAACAGCACGAGCGGATTGCCGCGCTTCAGCGTATCGCGTCTCATCACCAGCGCGGCGAGATTAGCCGCGATCACCGCGACAAGACCGGCGATCAGCGCCATATAAAGCGGCGACTTCAGGAAATTCAGCTCGCCGCTGAGGTGCAGCGCAAGCCCGATCTCCGACGGCGCAAGGCCGAACAGCAGCGCGATCGTCGAGATCGCGTCATACACGACGGCGGCGAGATAAAGAACGATCACCACCGGCGCGCTGGCGAAGCGCGCGATGATCGCCACCGTTGCGTAGCACAGGATCGGCGCCGTGCGCGGCGGCGAGCCGAAGCCGGCGAGCATCGCGCCGATCGACAGCGCGTTCGGCAGCAACACCCCCGCGATGCAGAGAAAAACGGTCGGATAGGATAGCCAGGCAAAACGAGCCGGCGAGCCTTGAGGCGAGCCTTGGGCGATTGCAGCCTGTCGCACAAAAATCTCCGGAGTGGCCGGATCGGTGATGCCGTGAACGCCTCAGGTCACCGCAAATCCCCTAACAAAGCCTGAACGAACAACCGCATAGCGCAACGCCCCACGCTGCGCGCCTCTACCCGCGCCCATTTCCTGCAATCCTGCCATCCGCGGCGGCTTTCCGGCTTTGCCCTTCTGACTCGCGTGATAAGCTTCCCGTAAAGCTCCGCCAAAAGGAGCAGGGACAAGGAGAACGCCATGAAGCTCAACGCTCAACAGCTCAAGGATTTCGACGAACAGGGCTATCAGTTTTTCCCGAACTGCTTCAGCGAAGAGGAAGTTGCCGTCATGCGGGCGGAAGCGGAGAACATCTACCGCACCGACCGCAAGGAGGTCTGGCGCGAAAAGACCGGCGCGCCGCGCACCGCCTTTGCCGCGCATACCTTCAACGAAGCGTTCCGCCTGCTCGCCCATCATCCGCGCCTCGTGGAGCCGCTGCAGCAGATCTTCGGCGAGCCCGTCTATGTCCACCAGTTCAAGATCAACGCCAAGGCGGCGTTCGTCGGCGATGTCTGGCAATGGCATCAGGACTACGGCACCTGGGCGCGCGACGACGGCATGCCCGAACCGCGCGCAATGAACATCGCCGTCTTTCTGGACGAAGTGTATCCGACGAACGGCGCGCTGATGCTCATCCCGAAAAGCCACAAGCACGGCACGCTGCAGGCAGGCCACGATAAATCGACGACCTCCTATCCGCTCTGGACGCTCGATCAGGACACGGTGACGCGCCTCTGCCGCGAAGCGGAAACCGAAGACGCGCCCGGCATCGTCGCTCCCACCGGCAAGGCCGGCTCGGTGCTGATGTTCCACGGCAACCTCGTGCATGCTTCGCCGCCGAACATCACGCCCTACCCGCGCAAGATCGTTTATCTGACGCTCTGCGCCGTCTCGAACCACATCACCAAATTCACGCGCGATGAATGGATCGCCCATCGCGACTTCACGCCGATCAAGCCGGTTGCGGATGACGCGCTGCTCGCCTACGCGAAGGCGCATCGCGTCGCGGCGGAATAACGGAAAATAAAAAGACGGAGCCGCGCACAAGGCGCAAGATGTACACGCTCTATTCGATGCAAAGCTCCGGCAACAGCTACAAGGTGCGCATGCTGCTCGCGCGCCTTGGGCTGGCCTATCGCCTGGTCGAGACCGATCTCTTCAGGGGCGAGACCAAAACGCCCGAGTTCCTCGCCAAGAATCCCGAGGGCCGCATTCCGGTGCTGGAACTGCCCGATGGCCGCTTCCTCGCCGAGTCGAATGCGATCCTCGTCTATCTCGCCGAAGGCACGCCGTATTACCCCGGCAACAAGCTCGAGCGCGCCGAGGTGCTGCGCTGGATGTTCTTCGAACAGCACAGCCATGAACCGGCGATCGCCGCGGCGCGCTACTGGCTGCACCTCGTCAAGGGCGGCCGCGAACTGCGCACCCACGAGATCGATCAATGGATGGAACGCGGCTACGAGGCGCTCGCGCTGATGGACCGGCACCTCGCCGGCCATCGCTATTTCGCGGGCGAGCGAACGACCGTCGCGGATCTTGCGCTCTATGCCCACACCCATGTGGCGCAGGAGGGCGAATTCGATCTCAGCGAGTTCTCCAATGTGGTCGATTGGCTGGCCCGCATCGCCTCCGAACCGGGGCACCTCAAGATGAACGAGCAGCCGAGGGACGCCGTAATCGCCTGATCGCGCGAACAGAGCCCATTTCCGCCATATCTAAATACCAATTTTATTAACCCTGCCGCTACTTTCGGCGAATTGCCCCTTTTTTGCCATAGGCTTACCGCACTGCATCATACACATATGTCGTCTGCGTGACTGCCCACAGGGTTTCCGCGCGAGCTGATGCAACCGGAGCTACGATGCCGTTCAACGCACCGACCCCGCATGAAATGCAGATCATCCGGTCTGCCCAGCTGCATCGTCAGATCGGCTCCGCCTGCACGCAAATTGTCATCTCGCTGGTGCTGATCGCTTCCATCTGCGTACTCGCGCTCACCATCGGCACTGTCAAAGCCTCGGCGGCCGCGCAGAACCTCGTGATGGTCGATGAAGGCATGGGCTTCAGCACGATCCTCGCGCTCATCGGCATCGCGATCTGCCTGATGCTGCTGATGCCGTTCGCCTGCAGCGGCTTGACGCCGAACCACGTTCGCCGCCGCCGCACGCGCCGCTGACTTCATTTTGATCGCCCGGGACTGACACGGGCCGCAATCCGCGGTTAGGCTAGGTGCATGTTCAAGCACAGCCTCGCAGCCATCGCGCTTCCCCTGTCGCTCGCCGTTCCTGCGCTCGCGCAAGACGCCGTTGTCAAAAGCCAGAAGGAAAGTTTCCGCGTCGAGACGATCGCAAGCGGTCTCGAAAATCCATGGGCGCTCGCTTTCCTGCCGGACGGCCGCATGCTCGTCACCGAGCGGCCCGGCCGGCTGCGCATCGTCGGCAAGGACGGCAAGCTTTCCGATCCGGTCGCGAACGTGCCGAAGGTTGCCGCTGTCGGCCAGGGCGGCCTGCTCGACATCGTGCTGGCGCCGGATTTCTCGCAAAGCCGCCGGCTCTATTTCACCTTCGCCGAGCCGCGCGGCGCGAACGGCGCGGTGAACCCCAACAGCACGAGCGCGGCGAGCGCGCGCCTCGTCGAAGACAAAGGCACCGCCAGGCTCGAAGACGTCAAGGTAATTTTCCGTCAGGAGCCCGCTTATGGCGGCGGCTTCCATTTCGGCTCGCGCATCGCGATCGCCCGCGACGGCACGCTGTTCATCACCACCGGCGAGCGCAACCTCAAAACGCCGTCGCAGGATCTGATGCAGGATCTCGGCAAGGTCATCCGCATCAACGCCGACGGCACGATTCCGAATGATAATCCCTTCGCCGGCCGCAAGGACGCGCGGCCCGAAATCTGGTCCTATGGCCATCGCAACATTCAGGGCGCGGCCATTCATCCGGCGACCGGCAAGCTCTGGATCAACGAGCACGGCCCGAAAGGCGGCGATGAAATCAACATTCCGGCCGCCGGCAAGAATTACGGCTGGCCGGTGATCGGCTTCGGCGTCGATTATTCGGGCGCCGTCATCCACGAGAGTACGAGCAAGCCCGGCATGGAACAGCCGATCCATCACTGGACGCCGTCGATCGCGCCGTCCGGCATGGCGTTCTACACCGCCGATGCATTCCCGAACTGGCGCGGCAATCTGTTCAGCGGCGCGCTGGCGCTGACGCATCTCAACCGCATCGAGCTCGACGGCGAGAAGGTGGTGAAGGAAGAGCGCTTGCTTGGCGATCTCGGCCTTCGCATTCGCGACGTGCGGCAGGGTCCGGACGGCAATCTTTATCTTCTCAGCGACGCCAGAAACGGCAAATTGCTGCGCCTCGTCCCGGCCAAATAACCGCTCGCCATCACCACTTCTGGAAAATGAAGAAGGCGCCCGCCGCGATCAGCGCGAAGCCCACCACGTAATTCCAGCGGAACGCTTCGCCGAGATAAAACACCGAGAAGCCCGCGAACACGGTGAGCGTGATGACCTCCTGCATCGTCTTCAGCTCAGCCGTCGAATAGACCGCCGAGCCGTAGCGATTGGCGGGCACCGCCAGGCAATATTCGATGAAGGCGATCCCCCAGCTCACCAGAATGGCGAGCATCAGCGGCGACGACTTGTATTTGAGGTGCCCGTACCAGGCGAAGGTCATGAAAATGTTGGAGGCAAACAGCAACAGGATGGGCAGCACCGTCGCGGGGATGAGCGTGGACATGCGAACCTTCAGGGATGGTTGGGGCGAAAAGCGTATATCGCTGACAAGCCCCTCGCCCGCAATGGCCCGGGCCGCGGGTTTCCGCCGCCTCATCGTCGCGCCGCTGTGGAAAAGCCGATTCGGCAGCCGCCTCCGGACATGCGAAATTCTCATTCAGGCGCAGCTGCGGTGCGATTCGCTCGCCGAACCGCCGTCCGTGCCAGCAGATGGCAACTCATGGGGGCATTTCATGGCTAAAGCAGCAAAGCGTAAAAGAAGTACCGGGAGCAGCGGCGGTGGCGGCAGCAAATCGAGCGTGCTCATCCGCACCAATGCGCCGCACTCGACCACGCTGATCATCTCCGTCGTTCTGTTCTCGCTCGCCATTCTCGGCGCGCTCTTTCCCTTTATCCCCATCATCGGAGCGCTCGGGTTCTGGCTCGCGCTGATCGGCTATCTGATTCTCGTCGCGGGCTGCGTGATGAAGGGTCTGTGACCGCAAACCAGGCTCCGATGCAAAAACCCCTCACCGCGTGAGGGGTTTTTTGTTGGCCGATTACCGCGCTTTTTGCCGCTTCCATCCGGCGGCGAAATGCCCATATTGGGCCCATGCCGAAAAAGCAGCCGAAGCCTTACCGCACCGCGCGCGGCGTCAATCAGGGAATGGCCGAGCGCCCGCAGCGGCTCTATGAGCCGGTGCCCGCGGTCGAGACCGACCCGGAACTCGCCAAGACGCTCGGCTTCAAGGTGGAGCCGGCCGAGGACTTCGTGCCGTCGATGGGCTCGACGGCTTCCGCCGAGGCGCTGCAAAAGCTGCTCGAAGAGGGCCGGCCCGAATTCAGGAATCTGACCTTTGTGCCGCACCGCCCGGAGCGGCCGGAGAAATCCGAGGGCGGCAAGAAGTTCAAGCTCGTCTCGCCCTATTCGCCCAAGGGCGACCAGCCGCAGGCCATCGAGGAGCTGGTGAAAGGCGCCAATGCCGGCGAGCGGACCCAGGTGCTGCTCGGCGTCACCGGCTCGGGCAAGACCTACACCATGGCGCAGGTGATCGAGCGCACCCAGCGCCCCGCCCTCATCCTCGCGCCGAACAAGACGCTCGCCGCGCAGCTCTATGGCGAGTTCAAGAGCTTCTTTCCGGAGAACGCCGTCGAGTATTTCGTCTCGTATTACGATTACTACCAGCCCGAAGCCTACGTCCCGCGCACCGACACCTACATCGAGAAAGATTCGGCGATCAACGAGCAGATCGACCGCATGCGCCATGCCGCAACGCGCGCGCTTCTGGAGCGCGACGACGTCATCATCGTCGCCTCGGTGTCGTGCATTTACGGCATCGGCTCGGTCGAGACGTATTCGGCGATGACCTTCGAGATCGCGCGCGGCGGCCGCATGAGCCAGCGATCCCTCATCGCCGATCTCGTCGCCCTGCAATACACCCGCACCGACATGGATTTTCACCGCGGCACTTTCCGCGTGCGCGGCGACGTCATCGAAATCTTCCCGGCGCACTATGAGGATCGCGCCTGGCGTGTCTCGCTGTTCGGCGACGAGATCGAGGCGATCCACGAATTCGATCCGCTGACCGGCGAGAAGTTCGACGACCTCGAGGCGGTCAAGATCTACGCCAATTCCCATTACGTCACGCCGAAACCGACGCTGCATCAGGCGATCGAAGGCATCAAGCAGGAACTGAAGCTGCGGCTCGATCAGCTCAACCGCGCCAATCGCCTGCTCGAAGCCCAGCGCCTCGAGCAGCGAACGATGTTCGATCTCGAGATGCTGGCCGCCTCCGGCGTCTGCGCCGGCATCGAGAACTATTCGCGCTATCTCACCGGCCGCAAACCCGGCGAGCCGCCGCCGACGCTGTTCGAATATCTGCCCGACAACGCCATCGTTTTTCTGGACGAGAGCCACGTCACCGTGCCGCAGATCGGCGCGATGTATAAAGGCGACTTCCGCCGCAAGGCGACGCTCGCCGAATACGGCTTCCGCCTGCCCTCCTGCCTCGACAACCGGCCGCTCCGGTTCGAGGAATGGGACGCCATGCGCCCGCAGACCGTGGCGGTTTCCGCGACGCCTGCCGGCTGGGAGATGAACCAGACGCAAGGCGTCTTCGCGGAACAAGTCATTCGCCCGACCGGCCTCACCGACCCCGAGATCGTCATTCGTCCGGCCCGCACCCAGGTCGATGACCTGATCGGCGAAGTGAAGGCCGTCGCGCAAAAAGGCTATCGCGCGCTGGTGACGACGCTCACCAAGCGCATGGCCGAGGACCTCACCGAATACCTGCACGAACAGGGCGTGCGCGTGCGCTACATGCACTCCGACATCGACACCATCGAGCGCATCGAGATCATTCGCGATCTGCGTTTGGGCGCGTTCGATTGCCTCGTCGGCATCAATCTGTTGCGCGAAGGTTTGGATATTCCCGAATGCGCCCTCGTCGGCATCCTCGACGCCGACAAGGAAGGCTTCCTGCGCTCGGAAACCTCGCTGATCCAGACCATCGGCCGCGCCGCCCGTAACGTCGACGGCCGCGTCATTCTCTATGCCGACAGGATGACGGGCTCGATCGAACGCGCCGTCGCCGAGACCAACCGCCGCAAGGAAAAGCAGCTCGCCTATAACGCGGCCAACGGCATCACGCCCGAAAGCGTCAAGCGCGAGATCGCCGACATCACCAATTCGATGTACGAGCGCGATCGCGTCAACGTCGAAACAGGCTTTGGCGAAGCGGTCGCTACTTACGGCCATAACTTCCAGGCCGTCATCACCGATCTCGAGGAGCGCATGAAGGAGGCCGCCGGCAATCTCGAATTCGAGGAAGCCGCGCGCCTGCGCGACGAGATCAAGCGCCTGCGCGACATCGAGATGGCGGTGATCGACGACCCGACCGCCAAGGTCCCGGCGATCCGCGCCAGCACGCCGGCGCGTCTCGGCTCGGGCTCGGCGAGCCAGCCGCATTCCACCGGCGGCAGGGCAGGCTCGCGCGGCGGCAAGCCCGGCTCGCGCACGTTTAAGACAAACAGGCGCTGAAGCGCCTGCTGTAAAACAAACCGGCGCTGAAGCGCCTGCTGCAAGACGAACCGGCGCCGAAGCGCCTGCTGCAAGACGAGCCAGCGCCGGCGCCAAAATTCCGTCGCCTCGCCGCCACGGAACTTCCATTCAGAATCATTGCGATCTGTCGCCAGAGTTGAACGCGAATGCCGAACCGTTCGCTGGCGAACGCATTGGCCCACGCACTCCCAGCATGAAGGAGGTTCGACATGATGAAGAAGATCATGACCGGCGTTGCGGCCGCGGCGATTGCGGGCAGCGCGCTTGCCATACCGACGCAGGCGAACGCGCTCGCCGAATGGGTGATCCCGACGATCATCGCGACCGGCATCGGCGGCGTGATGGTCGGCTCAACCGCCGCGAACGGCCCCTATTACGGCTACTCCGAGCCGGGCGCGCTGTGCCACGCCGGCCGCGAGCAAGGCCCGGACGGCCGCTGGCATCGCGTTCGTGTCTGCCCGTATTAATTAAGAGGGAGCAGATCGCCGCTCGCTTTATCGCGGGCGGCGATCTTTTCACGCAACAGCTTCAGCCGGCGCGGCGATTGGATGTGTTCTGAAGAATATTCGCGACGTCGCCCTGCTCGCGGATATTCTGCGGAATCGGATCAGGCTCGATGAAGACCGGCGCCGGTGCGGGTGCCGGCCGCGTCACCGGCTCCTGCATTTCTTCTTTTCGCTCGTCTGCCTTTTGCTTCATCCGCAGCGCGCGGCGCATTCCTTCGGCGGTCGTGCGTTTGCTGGCGGCTTTGCCTGTGCTCTTGCGGCGCGTGGTTTTGCGCTTCGCTTTGCTCTTCGTTTTCTTTCTCGCCCTCAGCAGCTTTTTGCTTCGCTTTGCTTTCGCTTTCTTCGTTTTCCTAGATGTCTTCTTGGGCCGCCTCGCGCGGCGCGTCCTCGCTTTTGCCATCGCTTCCTCTTTGTCAGATGGGTTTATGCTGCCTGCCGCCTTTATCCTTCGCGAGTTTGGCGCGCAGAATGCGAATACGCATCTCCGCGCCTTCGGCCGAAAGATGCCGATGATAGGCGTCGGGATCGCGCCCCTCGCGGGC
This sequence comes from Xanthobacteraceae bacterium, assembly GCA_035556215.1. Lineage (GTDB taxonomy): Bacteria > Pseudomonadota > Alphaproteobacteria > Rhizobiales > Xanthobacteraceae > Palsa-892. Next base: position 56,377 of record DATMFI010000006.1, read on the forward strand.
AAGCGCCTTCAATGTGCGCGCCTGCTCTTCGCTCATCGAGGCCGGTAAATCCGGCCGTTGCCGG
>DATMFI010000007.1:0-203746 GCA_035556215.1 Xanthobacteraceae bacterium
CGCCTCTTGGTGCGTTGCGTGACACCCTTGTATCGTTGATTTTCGACGACGCTCGTCGGAAGGAAATCGCTGCTGCTTGCCAGGGTTTCGTCCGGGAAAACATGACACTCGACCAATCTGTAGAGCGAATAGTAGCCTGGGCCGAAAGCATGACCGGAAATGGCAACAACCCGAGCGATTCTGAAAAATGCCCTCAACTGGCAGGCCACTGCTGATCCTTGGCGCGCGGGATTACGCACCCGTCTTTGCCGACGTCTTCGATGGCGTCTGCGGTCATTCGGTTGTGGGCTTTGTCGAGAATCTCGACAGGAGAGAATGCGATAATAGGATCTTAGATCTTCCCATTCACTGGATCGCGGACATCGCTGGCCTTGCAGCAGATCACGCTGCGATCTGCTGCCTGGCGACGACGCATAGGGACCGGTTCGTTGGAGATGTCGAGCGGCTGGGCTTCACTTTTCCCTCTCTCGTTCATCCGAGCGCTTTTATTTCGGTGCGCTCCTTGATAGGGCAGGGCACCAGCCTGGATGTAGGTGTCATCGTCGCGGGGTTCAGCCGCATCGGAAACCATGTGCGGATTGGCCGTGGCGCGACGATCGGTCATCACACGGTCATCGAGCCTTTCGTTACGATACATCCGGGCGCGAACATTGCCGGCAACTGCGTTATTGAGACCAAGGCCATTGTCGGAATTGGTGCCACGGTGATCGACGGATGTCGTATCGGAACGGGTAGTTTCGTGGCCGCCGGTGCAACTGTGACCCGAGATGTTCCACCAAGAGCGCTAGTGGCGGGTTCACCGGCGAAGATTATACGTGAAGGGTATGGCCCACGTTAGTATGCGCGAGGAGCGCCTACGGTCGCTCACTGATGGCTCACCTGTTTCTGCTCACCGCGTCCTCTACGTCTGCTCTAGAAATGACGACCACCGGCATGGGCCTCGGCGGCGAGGTCATTCTCCCCTCATCCTCTTTTACGTTTGGGCAGGAAGCTTGTGCTCGCGATAACGTCCCGCATATGGGTCGTGCCCGTGGTTCATTGTGCAGGCGTCATTGATATATGACCGTATCATCGACATCGCGCGCTGATCCGGGTGAAGCGCATTATGTGCCGCTGCATTCGGCTCTACATTAATCTCCCCTAGTCGGGGCAATATTCCTACTCTTTAAGACGCCATCTAAAACTCGGAGGGTGGGTGCTTTCTAGGCTAATTAAGCTATTCACCAACCCAATTCGAACCTTGCAGACGCGCTTTGCCATCGCGGATAGACAACTTATACAATAGAATTCGTCAGAAGCTTCCTATACAAATTTAGCCGTCAATGCCAAATCGGCCGGGAAGGCTCATTGCAAACGCCGTTATTGATGTCGGTACTTGTCTAATGAAAACGGAACAGAACCTCGAAGCTGTAAAAAAAAGCGTAAGGGAATTGTTCTGGCCGGGGGCTTTGGCAGCAGGCTCTATCCGCTGACGCGCGGCATCTCCAAGCAACTCTTGCCGGTTTTCGACAAGCCGCTGATTTATTATCCTATCGCCACACTGATTTTGGCCGGTGTCCGTGAAGTGTTGTTCATCACCACTGCGGAGGATTGCCAATCCTTCAAACGAACGCTTGGCGATGGTTCGCAGTGGGGCATGTCATTCGACTACGCTATTCAAGACTACCCTCGCGGCTTGGCGGATGCCTATCGTATTGGTCGGTCATTTTTGGCCGGTAGCCCAAGCGTCCTCATCTTGGGAGACAACATTTTTTTTGGTCACGGATTACAGCTTTTGCTCGACCGGGCAATGATTACGCCGGGCGCGACAATCTTCAGCAGCTTAGTGCGCGACCCGCAGCGGTTTGGAATTGTCGAGATCGATCAAGACAAACGTCCGCTGAGTATCGTGGAAAAGCCTGAAGCGCCGCAGTCACGGTGGGCTATCACCGGTCTTTATTTCATGGACGAGCGAGCTAGCGACTATGCCGATTCGATTAAGCCGTCTCCGCGCGGAGAGCTCGAAATTGTGTCGCTACTTCAGCGTTACCTGGACGATGGCGAGCTTACCGTTCAAACGCTGCATCGAGGATATGCTTGGTTAGATGCTGGAACGCATGAAAGCCTTCATCAAGCTGGCGAGTTTGTAAAGACGCTTCAAGACAGACAGGGGCTTCTCGTCTCTTCGCCGGAGGAAGTTGCATACAGACGAGGACTTATTACGCTGGACCAACTCGCCGCACTTGCCCAAATACACGGACATTCCTCGTACGGAGCCGCACTTGCCGACCTCGTCGCTCAAGAACGACAAGATGCGTGATATTCCTTTTAATATTCCGCCAGTCCTGGGGGAGGAGTTGTTCCTTATTAAGGACGCGATACAGCGGCGCAAACTTGGCGGCGATGGTTATTATACGCAATGTTGCGAGAAATGGCTTGAAAATAGACTTGGTTGTTCAAGGGCCCTTCTGACCTCATCCTGCACCGCTGCTTTAGAGATGGCAGCGTTGCTTTTGCAGCTGAAGCCCGGCGATGAAGTTATCATGCCTTCGTTCACTTTCTCGTCGACAGCCAATGCCGTTGCACTGCGTGGCGCCGTACCGGTCTTTGCGGATATTTGCCCTCAGACCATGAATATCGATGTCGATGGAATCGAATGTCTGATTACAGGCGCGACCAAGGCAATTTTCGTGGTTCATTATGCGGGCCGCGTCCCGGACATGGATCGTATCAATAAGATTGCAAGGCGTCATGGATTGGCTGTCGTCGAGGATGCCGCCCAGTCCCTAGGGTCGACTTACAAAAGCCGGCCCGCCGGCACACACTCTGATTTCGCTGCCATCAGTTTCCATGAGACCAAGAATGTCGTTTGTGGCGAAGGCGGAGCGTTGATCATAAACAACCCACGATATATCGAGCGGGCTATTATCCTCCGTGAGAAAGGCACGAACCGAAAAGCGTTTCTTGAAGGACAGGTCGACAAATATACATGGGTGGATATTGGCTCGTCGTTTCTTCCGTCTGAAATTGTGGCTGCTTACCTATGGTGCCAGCTTCGTGCGACGGATCTCATCACGGCCGATCGGCTAAATACTTGGCGTGCCTACCGCGAATCGTTTGCTCAAGTGAAGGAAATGTTTGGTGCGGATTTGCCTGCTCCCTGCGATGAGAACTCAACTATAAATGGCCATATTTTCCATCTTCTTTTACGCAAATCCTCACAGCGCGAGAAATTCATCACGGGTATGAAAGCTCGAGGAGTTACTTGCAGCTTTCACTATATCCCCCTTCACTCAGCGCTCGCCGGGCGGAGGTTCGGCAGAACCCAACCTGACTGCCCTGTGTGCGATAGCGTTTCGTCGCGTTTGGTTCGATTGCCGCTCTATTACGGGATGGATGAAGCGGATGTTTCGTACGTGGTGAACGCTACGCTCAACACGCTCTCGGAACTCTCATTTCACTCGTAGGGCCTCATGCGATTACTGATCACCGGCGGCGCGGGCTTCATAGGATCGGCGGCCTGCCGCTATTTCATTCACAAAGGCTACGAGGTCTGTAACGTTGACAAGTTGACGTATGCCGCCAACGTCAACAGTCTCCGCACCATCCAAAATCACACGAGATATCACTTCGTGCAGGAGGATATCTGTAACGCTCGTCGAATTCGGGATATCGTTTTTAGTTTCAAGCCCTCAGCAATTTTGCACCTTGCGGCGGAGAGCCATGTCGACCGTTCAATTTTGGATAGCTCTGCTTTTCTTCAGACCAATGTGATAGGGACAACAGTCCTACTAAACGTCGCTGTCGAGTATCGTAAATCGTCTGATTGTCCGGAGGCGTTTCGATTTCATCACGTATCGACGGATGAAGTTTATGGAGACTTGGCCTTCGGCGAGGGCGCTTTTTTAGAAACGACGCCTTACAATCCGTCATCACCGTATTCGGCCTCAAAAGCCGCAAGCGATTTCATGGTTTCGAGTTGGCATCGTACTTATGGCCTTCCGGTTGTCATATCTAATTGTTCCAATAACTATGGTCCGTTTCAAAACCCCGAGAAACTTATTCCGCTTACGATTGTAAATGCGTTGCAAGGAAAATCACTGCCGGTTTACGGGGATGGGCTCAATGTCCGCGATTGGCTTTATGTGGACGACCACATCGAAGCTCTTGATAAAATCATGACCCACGGGAGCTTGGGTGGACGTTATAATATTGGGGGCTGTAACGAATGGCGCAACATTGATGTCGTTCAACTTATTTGCAGCATTCTCGATAAAAGGCAGTCACGATCCGATGGTAAGAGCTACGCAGAACAGGTGCGCTTCGTATCGGACCGGCCTGGTCACGATCGTCGCTATGCCATCGATGCGAGCAAACTGAAAAGTGAGCTTGCGTGGATGCCTAGACATGATTTTGAAACCGGATTGAAGAAGACTGTCGAGTGGTATCTCGAGAACACCTGGTGGTGGACTGGGCGTGATAAGACAGCTTGAGCTCCCGGTATTTTAGATGTTCTCAGAACTTGGTTTTAATGTTTGAAGCTCTGAACTTTCGCAGCTTCAAAGGCCGTTCTTGAATTGAAGTGATTCCGATTGCGTCGATCGCAATCTCGTTGGGATTAACAGGTCTGAAATCGGTTGCGCCGGATAGGCGACGAGGGCAAAGCCGCCGATCATTTTGTTTTTGACGACGTAATTGACCGATCCGCCGGGTGCGGAAGCGCCCTGTTCGGTGGGCACTTTATAATAGTAGCCGTGATAGGGGCTTCGATCGCCTGTGAGTTTATAGCCTTCGCGGTCCGCCTCGGCCGCGAATTCGCCAAGCGGGCTATCTTACCGCCGGCGTAATGTCTTCTTGAGCGTGCCGAACGGCTCATGAGATTTGGTCATCAGATTTGGTCATCGTGCACTGCACCGAGTCGCTGATTGCCAGCCTCGCCGCGCGCTTATGACGAGCAAAAATCCGGACGCGTGCAGACACCTTCATAAATGAGCAACCGCCTTCATATGTCATGTGTAGGCGCCTTCATATATTAGGACCGCATGCATGGTGGTATGTGAAATACATCGAGCAGCGCACTGGAGGCAGATATGGGTAGACAAGGGAAGCAGAATTACACTCGGCTCACCGAGCCGCTCGTCCGCGATAATGGTGTATTGCGGCCCGCCTCCTGGGACGAAGCTCTTGATCGCGCCGCCGAAGGCTTCCGCCGTAACCACGACCTCCACGGCCCCGACTCGTTTGGCATGTTTTCTTGCTCGCGCTCGACCAACGAGATGAACTTCATCGCGCAGAAGTTTGCGCGGGCGGTGATCGGCACCAACAACATCGATTCCTGTAATCGAACTTGACACGCTCCAAGCGTCGCCGGTCTGGTGACTGTATTTGGAGCGGGCGGTGGTACGTCATCCTACCGCGAGATCGAAGATGCTGATCTGATCGTCTTCTGGGGCTCCAATGCCCGGGAAGCGCACCCGATTTTTTTCCATCACGCCCTGAAGGGAATCCATAAGGGCGCGAAGGTCTATGCGGTCGACCCGCGCCGGTCCATGACGGCCGAGTGGGCCGACAATTGGCTTGGTCTCGACGTCGGCACCGACGTCGCACTGGCTTATGGTGTGGGCCGCGAAATCATCCACGCCGGATTGGTCAACAAGGAGTTCGTTGCGAACGCGACCACCGGGTTTGAGGAATATGTCGCCGCATGCGAGCCGTGGACGCTGGAAGCCACGTCCCGCGAGACGGGAGTGCCCGCTGATTTGATCCGTGAACTCGCGCACGACTACGCCAAGGCGAAGCGCGCGCAGCTGTGCTGGACGCTCGGCATCACGGAGCATCACAACGGCACCGACAACGTGCGCGCGCTGTGCAATCTCGCGCTACTCACCGGCCAGGTCGGCCGTTGGGGCGCCGGTCTCGTTCCGGTGCGCGGCCAGAACAATGTTCAGGGCGGCGGCGACATGGGGGCGATCCCCAAGAATCTGCCGGGGTTCCAGAGCGTCGAGAATCCCGAGCATCGGGCGAAGTTCGAGCGCATGTGGGGCGTCACATTGCCGTCAAAGGGCGGTTTAACGCTCTCGGAGATGATGGAGGCGATGGACGAGGGACATCTCACCAGCGTCTACATCATCGGTGAGAACCCGGTGCAGTCCGACGCCGACACCACGGCGGTGGCCAGGCGGCTGGAGAATCTGGATCATCTCGTGGTGCAGGACATCTTCCTCACCAAGACGGCCACGTATGCCGACGTGGTGCTCCCTTCCACCGCGGCGTGGTGTGAAAGCGAAGGCACTTTCACCAGCAGTGAACGGCGAGTTCAACTCGTACGCAAAGCATTGGAGCCGCCCGGGAGCGCAAAGGACGATATCGAGATCATGCGCCTGATCGCAGAACGTCTGGGGCATCATTGGCCGGTGCAGACTGCGGAACAGGTTTGGGACGAGTTGCGCGCGCTTTCACCGGCGCATCACGGAATGTCGTACAAGATGCTCGAGGAACGGGGCGGATTGCAGTGGCCGTTCCCTGACGAGAACGGGCCCGAGTCGCCGTTCCTGCACGGCCGGCTCTGGGAGAAGGATCCCGCGAAGCGCGGGCGTCCGGCACCGTTCGGCATCGTCGAGCACAAACTCCCGGTGGACAAGCTCAACGACGAGTACCCGCTGCGCCTGACGACCGGGCGGCGGCTGACCGACTACAACACCGGCGTACAATCCGGCGGCTTCAACTCGCCGATCCGCGTCGGTGCCTGCGTCGATATTTCTCCGGAGGACATGCTTCAGCTGGGTATTAATGAAGGCGAGGTAGTCCGGGTGTCCTCGCGCCGCGGATCCGTACTGGCGGCCGCGCGCCGGGATCCGGGGCTTCGTCCTGGATTGCTCTTCATGGCCTGCAACTTCCCTGACGAAATGGATACCAACGCGCTCACCATCGAGGCGAACGATCCGATCGCCAAAACTGCGGAGTTCAAGGCGACAGCGGTCAAGTTGTCGAAGACCAACGACAAACTGAGCGATGAGAGTTTCGTTGCCGGCATCGTCGATCACGAACGCCAAGGCAACGAATTCGCGACCGCAAAATAGGAAGCGAAATAGGGAAGGATGAGCTGTGGATTTGAAGTTCTCCAACGCCGAGCCGTTCGCAGAAGAGCGGGATGCGGTAGATCGGCTGCTTGGCGGGCCCGGTGAGAGCGGTTGGCACGGCGGTGAACGTGACGAGCAAGATCATCGGCGTGCGCACACCGGAAAGGTCAAGACCCAGCGGCACCTCGTCATGGAGGCGCTGCACGCGGTGAACGACCGCGTCGGCTGGATCAGCCCCGGCGCGCTGAACTACATCGGCAAACGGCTCGGTGTCGCGGCGGCCGACGTCTATAGCGTCGCGACGTTCTATTCGCTGTTTTCCACCAACATGCGGCCGAAGCGCATCGTGCATGTCTGCACCGACATTGCCTGCATGGCGCGCGGTTCCAAGGAAGTCTGTGCCAGCCTCGAGAAGAAGCTGGGGCCGGCCTCGGCCATCAATGGCTGGAAGCATAGCCCTTGCCTCGGCGTGTGCGAGCGCGCCCCCGCCGCCATGGCGGTGGAGGCGGGCGACCCGCCGCATGAGCATTTGATCGGGCCCGCTACCCTCGACGAAGTTGTCCTCGCGCTGAATGATGGCCCCGCGGCACTTGCAGCCGAAGCGCCGCCGGTCATGGCAGTGCCGCAGGCCGGCCAAGAAGGCCTGATGCTGCTCAAGCGCGTCGGCCAGGTCGACCCGGAAAGTATCGACGATTACATCGCGACCGGCGGCTACGCCGGACTGCGTCGCGCGTTCGAGATGGGACCCGGCAAGGTTATCAGTGAGGTCAAGGATTCCCGGCTGATGGGCCGCGGCGGAGCGGCGTTTCCGGCCGGCATCAAGTGGGAGAGCACCGCCAAACAAGCCGCGACGCCTCGCTACCTCGTCTGCAACGCCGACGAGAGCGAGCCCGGCACGTTCAAGGATCGAGCCATCCTCGAGGGCGATCCGTTCGCGCTGATCGAATCGATGACCATCGCCGGCTACGGCATCGGCGCCGAGCGGGGCTTTATTTATCTGCGCGGCGAGTATCCGCGCGCCTTCCGCATGCTGCGCAATGCCATCGAAAAGGCACGCGAGCGCGGATTCCTGGGCGCGAATATTCTGGGCAAAGGTTGGAGCTTCGAACTGGAGATCCGCCGCGGTGCCGGTGCCTATATTTGCGGCGAGGAAACCGCGATCTTCAACTCGATCGAAGGTTATCGGGGAGAGCCGCGCTCCAAGCCGCCTTTCCCGTTCCAGGCCGGACTCTTCGGCAAGCCGACCGTCGTTAACAACGTCGAGACGTTGTGCAACGTGCCGTTGATTATGCAGATGGGCGGCGCCGAGTACGCCAAGATCGGGACCGAGGGATCCACCGGGCCCAAGCTATTCTGCGTGTCGGGCAACCTCGTGCGCCCCGGCGTTTATGAAGTGCCATTCGGCGTGACGTTGGGCGATGTTCTCAATCTGGCCGGCGGTGTTCCGCAAGGCCGCAAGCTGCAGGCGGTCTTGCTCGGTGGCGCGGCAGGCGGCTTCGTGCGCGCTGACGAACTCGACATTCCGCTTACCTTCGAAGGTGCCCGCGCCAACAAAACCACTCTGGGTTCGGGCGTGGTGCTGGCTTTTGACGACACCGTCGATCTGCCTGCCATTCTGCTTCGCATCGCGCGTTTCTTCCGCGACGAGTCCTGCGGCCAGTGCGTACCCTGCCGGGTGGGCACGGTGCGTCAGGAGGAGGCGCTGCTGCGCATTGCGAATAATCGCAAGGATGCGGCCGCCAAGGGACGCGACATCGGCTTGCTGCGCGACGTCGGTCTCGTGATGAAAGATTCCTCGATTTGCGGCCTCGGTCAGGCCGCCTGGAACGCCGTCGAGTCGGCTATCGACCGCCTCGGCGTACTGGAAGAGAGCAAGGGCAGATGAACGCACCTATCCAGCAGGTCACGATCACCATCGACGGCAAGGAAGTGAGCGTCCCGGAGGGGAGCACCATCCTGACTGCCTGCAACGCGGCGGGGAAGGACACGCCTACGCTCTGCTACGGCGACACCCTCACGCCCAAGAATGCCTGCCGGGTCTGCATGGTCGAGCTAAAAGGCTCGCGCGTCCTCGTTCCATCTTGCTCCCGCAAGGTCGAGCCCGGCATGGAAGTCATGACTGACACCGACCGTGTACGGCACAGCCGCCGTCTCGTGCTGGAGTTGCTCGGCTCCTCGGTTGACCTGTCCACCACGCCGCGGATCCCAGAGTGGATGGAGCGCTACGACGCCGACCCGAACCGTTACGGCGAAAAAGCCGGCGAGAGCCTTAGCCGTGACGTCCACGAGCCGGGCGAGCATCACACGGGCAACGGCAGCGTCGCGGCCTCGATGAACCAGCCGGTCAAGATCGACAACGACCTCTATGTGCGCGACTACAGCAAGTGCATCCTCTGCTACAAGTGCGTGGATGCCTGCGGGGTTCAGTGGCAGAACAGCTTCGCGATTCAGATCGCGGGGCGCGGGTTCGACTCCCAGATTTCCACCGAGTACGCCGTGGAGCTGCCGGATTCCGCATGCGTATTCTGCGGCAATTGTGTCGAAGTTTGCCCGACGGGGGCGCTGTCGTTCAAATCGGAATATGACATGCGCGCTGCGGGCACCTGGGACGAGTCGAAGCAAACCCAGACCACCACGGTGTGCACTTACTGCGGTGTCGGCTGCAACCTGAACCTGCACGTACAGGACAACGAGATCGTCAAGGTGACCGCGCCGCACGGTCATCAGGTCAATCACGGTAATCTGTGCATCAAGGGCAGGTTCGGCTTCACGCATGTGCAGAGCCGCGAGAAAACGCAAGGCTGACGGCGCATCCAGGCGTGTTGCGAGAAAAGCCTAGCGAAGCGGACGCCGCGCGATCCGTTGCGTTTAACTCAGATCAGTGTGGTCCGTTGAGGAAGTAAGTCCGCATTCCAGCGGTGCCTTTCACATCGATCACGCCGCGCTCCACGAGCGCGAACTTGCCGGCGAGCGCTTTCGCAACGTTCTCGCTGATATGCACTTTGCCCGGTTCGCCGTGCGATTCCATGCGGCTCGCGATGTTCACGGTGTTACCCCAGACATCGAACGAGAATTTACGCTGACCGATGATGCCGGCGATCGCCGGGCCTGTATGTAGCCCGATCCGCAGATTGACAGGGGCTCCATCCTCGCCGCGGAAGCGGCGGGCTTCTTCGAGCATTGCCAGTGCGAGGTTCGCCGCTGCCTCGGCATGATCGGGGCGCGGGTCGGGCAGGCCGAAGGCCGCCATATAGGCGTCACCGATGGTCTTGATTTTCTCGCCGCCCAGCCGCTGGGTGAGCGCGTCGAAGGTGGAGAAGATCGAGTTCAGGAAGCGCACGAGCTCGGCTGCCGACTGGCGGTTCGCCATCGGCGTGAAACCGGCGATATCGGCGAACAGGATCGTCACTGCATCGACCTGATCGGCGATCATCTGCTCGCCGTTGTTGATGCGATCGACGATCGAGCGCGGCAGGATCGAGAGCAGCAAATCCTCATAGCGCGCCTTTTCCTGCTGAATTTCCATCAGCATGTCCTTCTCGCGGTCGCGCAGGAGTTTGTTTTCGAGACTCGCGCCGATCCGGGCATGCAGCAGCGTGCCGTCCACGGGCTTTGCGAGGAAATCGACAGCGCCCGCTTCGATGCAGCGGATCGTGCTGTCGACGTCATCGAGCGCCGACATCATGATGACGGGGATATCGCGCGTCTCCGGTTCCTCCTTGAGGCGATGCAGCATGTCGTAACCGCTGATTTCCGGCATGATGAGATCGAGGAGGATGAGATCGAACTTCTCCGTACTGACTTTCGCCAGCGCCGCTGGGCCGCCGTCCGCCTCGATCGGTGTATGCCCGGCGCGGATGAGTTGACGGCTCAAGAGGTCGCGATTGGAGGCGTTGTCGTCGACGATCAGGATGCGGCCTTTGATCTCGCTGCGCGCATTGCCGGATGCCACCGAGCGGATGGTGCGGGCGGCTTCGATCGCGCCGGGCGATACACTGTCGGCGCCTGGTTGCTCGCGAAAATCGACGAGCGCGTCGATCCGCTTCAGCATCCCGTCGGCAGCTGAGAGGAGTTTTCCGAGGTCGGCGAGCAGTCCGGTATGGCCGTCGTTCTCGGCGTCCTCGGCGAGCATTTCGCCATAGCCCTTGATTGCATTGATCGGGGTGCGGAGATCGTGCCGGAGTTCGGCGCTATTGAATAGCGTTTCCTTCTTCGCGTCATCGTGCGTGAGAACGGAGCGAAGCAGCGATTGCAGCGAACGCCCGGCCACTGCGATGCGCTCAAGATCCGGAAGATAAGTGTCGAGCGCCTGTTCACGCGCTTCCTCGATAAGGATTTCGGCATAGCCCGTGATCGAAGAGGAAGGCGCCATGAATTCCTGACGTAGATGGGCGAGAAGTGCACGCTGGATCCGCCGCTCTTCCTTATTGTCGGTTTCGGCGGTCATTCCGTTTCCTTCAGCCTGCCTTCGCGGCGAGCAGCGTCTTGATTTTCTCGAGGAGGCGAGGGAGGTCGACGGGCTTGGTATCGAAATCGTTGCAGCCCGCGGCGATGCATTTTTCCCTGTCCTCGGCCATGGCGTGCGCGGTGAGGGCGATCACCGGGATTCCCTTGGTGGCCGGGTTGGACTTCACTTTCTCGGTCGCTTCCCAGCCGTTCATCACGGGAAGACTCATGTCCATCAGGATGAGATCGGGCATCTCGCTTTCGGCCTTTTCGACGCCCTGCTTGCCGTCGAGGGCAAATGCAATCTCGAAGCCCTGTCGCGCGAGACGCCGCGAGAGCATATCGCGGTTCATCTCGTTGTCCTCGACGATCAGAATTTTGGCCATCTCAAACCCCCTGATTTTATATTATTCGGCTTTTTCCGCGGCGCCTCGCTCGGCGATCGCGGCAAGCGCGTTGCCGATGCTGCCGATCGGCTGTGCGCTCTTGCTGAGCACGAGAATGGTGCGCTCGGCCAGGAATACGCGCTCTTTTTCGCTCAGATCCTTCGCCGTCAGCACCACCACGGGAATGTCATGCCCGCCCTTGCGTTTACGGATCCGCTCCAGAAACTCGAAGCCGTCGATCTCCGGCATCATGAGGTCGAGCAGCACAAGAGAAGGCGCGGGATTCTTGTCGAGCCAGTCGAGCGCCGCACGGCCATGCACAGCCTCGGTGGCGACGAGGCCCACGCCTTCGATCGCCTGACGAATGATGAGGCGCACGTCGGGATCGTCATCGACGACGAGGACGGTTGCTCCTTTTGTATGCGTGAACTGCTTGATGAGGCCGACAAGCCGCGTGCGGTCGATTGGCTTCGTCATGAACTCCGATGCGCCGAGCGAGAAGCCGAGGTTCCGGTCATCCACGATCGTGAGCATGATCACCGGAATATTCTGGAGCGAGGGCTCCGATTTCATGATGCCGAGCAGGGACCAGCCGTCGATTTTCGGCATCATCACGTCGAGCGTAACGATGTCAGGTTGCGACTGCCGCATCATCTTGAGTGCCTCGTCGCCGTCATGGGCATGGAGGAGCTCATAGCCCTCGCGCGAGAGCGTGGCGGAGAGTACTTCGTGAACCGCCGGATCGTCGTCGACGACGAGGATTTTCATCGACTTCACGCCATTGGTGCGGCGCGCCAACCGAAGCTCGGCAGGCTGCTGTGTGGCGGGTTTGGCGGCCTGATCGGGCAGGATCATCGTGAAGGTCGACCCATGATCGGGTTTGCTCGCGACGTCGATCGTGCCGCCGAGCATGGTGCAAAAATGCCTCGTGATCGTCAGGCCGAGACCCGTGCCGCCGAAATTCCGCGTCGTCGAGGAATCGGCTTGTGTAAACGACTGGAACAGTTTGGACATCTGTTCCTCGGTCATGCCGATGCCAGTGTCCGAGACGGTAAATCGGATGCGCTTGACGCCATCCTCGCCGTTCTCTCGTGATAGCGCGAGCTTCACTTCGCCGTCCTTGGTGAATTTCGCGGCGTTGCTGAGAAGATTGATGAGGTTCTGCTTGAGCTTGGTGAGATCGGTACGGAGCGAGCCGATCTTGGCGGGACAATCGATGATGAGCCGGTTGTTGTTCTTGCCCATCATTGGCTCGACGATGGTCTTCACTTCATCGACCAGCTTCGAAAGAAAAATCTGCTCGAGGTAGACGTCCATGCGGCCCGCCTCGATCTTGGAAAGATCGAGAATGTCGTTGATGAGGCCGAGCAGGTGTTTGCCAGCGGACTGGATCTTGTTGAGGTCCGAGATGCTTGCATTGTCGCCACGGTCATTCGCGTCTTCGACAAGAATTTCGCTGTAGCCGATGATGGCGTTCAGCGGCGTTCTCAGTTCGTGGCTCATATTGGCGAGGAACGCGGATTTTACGCGGCTCGCGGATTCGGCGGCTTCCTTCGCTTGCTTGAGTTCTTCCTCGGCGCGGATGCGATCGGTGATATCGACGAAGCTTGCGCACACGGCTTTGTTGCCGTGAAAGTCGAGATCGGCGAGCGAGACCATCGCGCAGCACTCGCTGTCGAACCGGTTGAAGCGGAATTCCGAACGCTGTCCCGACTCGCCGCCCAGAATGGCGGCAAGTGCCGCGCCTTCTGCGGGATCGCCGAACAGCGAGGCAGCGGATTTTCCCAGGATGTCGTTCGGCTCACAGCCGATGATTTCGCAGAAACTGCGATTGAAATGAAGGATCGTTTTGTCCTCGCGGGCAGCGATGACGAGGCCGACAGGCGACGCCGCATCGATTGCGCGAAAGCGCTCCTCATCCTCGCGGAGCTGCCGCTCGGCGTGCTTGCGCGCGGTGATGTCGGTATAGATCGCGATGAAGCCGCCGCCGGGCACGGGGTCGCGACGAACTTCAAGTATCGTTCCGTCGGGGCGCACGCGTTCGAAAGAGTGCGAAGTGTCGAGTACAGCGACGCGCTTCTTCAGCTCGGCCTCGATATCAGCATTCTTGCCGAATTCGCCGCGCTCGCCGAGGTAACGGATGTAATCGTAGAAGGTCTTTTCCGTGCCGAGGAACTCCTCCGGCATGTCGAGGTATTGGACGAAGCGCTCGTTCCAGGTAACGAGGCGGTAATCGGCGTCGTACATCGCGACGCCCTGATTCATGTTCTCAAGCGTCGCGCGGAGGAGTGCGTTTTCCTTTCCGATGGCGGATCGCTTCATCATGACGCGCTTCCAAAGGGCGAGGCTTTTATTATCTGTCATTTACCGGCGGCTCGGACGGCTGCGAATGGACGCGGGACGCTTCTGTCGGAATTGCAATAGCTTATGGTCGATCACTGAACCAGTGCCACGTCATGATCAAGCCTCGCGTGCTGCATTGCGGGAGCAATACGGCCTAACCCGAGTGGCGATCGTTTATGCATAATTCGCAATCATGCAGGGCGGCATTTTACCGAGCGGCTGTTTGGAGAATAGTGCCGGGTAAGTCGTTCGCATCCCAATTGGGAGCTAGCTACGGCAGGGTGATCGGAGCCCTGCTGCTAAAGATCGGGCTCGTTGAAAGCGCGCATGCGCGCAAAATGCGCGAGCCGGTCATCCACGACGAAATCCGCGCCGATGCGATCGACGAGCCGCGGCACCGAATGCCCGATGCTGGTAATTTCGCCAACGGCTCGGCCGAAGCTGAGGAGCGCCGCGTTGTTCATGCAGTGGATGTTGCGAAGATAAGGTGCGGCGCCCGGACGCTTTTCCAGGAACTCGAAACCTTTGCCTAGGTAGGGATATCGCGCGAGCGTTTCGTTTTTGGCTTCCTCGGGCGGCGTATAACGATCCCGCCACAGAGCGATTTCGCCGACGATATTGGATAGCTCGGGGCGCGCAGACATATCCACCCGATAACCGGTACCGGCAATCAGCCGATCGAAGGCGAAACGCTTGCCGGCGGCTTCGACGATGATCGCTTCACCTTCCATCCGCGCGGTATCCCAAGGCGCATTGAAGTGCAGATGGAAGTTCGGAAACCGCGTTGCACGTTGCACCGTCTCGGCGATGGGACCCGATGAGCGCTGCAGGAAATAGCGCATCAGGCCCCAGCGATCGTGATCGGAAAACTCGTGGAAGTGATTGAGTACGCCGGGATACGACATGGCTTTTATCCGGGTGATGCGCGTGAGCTCGCTGTGGCGGACGAAAAGATGCGCGTCACGCGCTCCAAGTTCGATCGCCGTAGCGGCGGCATCGAATGCCGAGGATGCGGCGCCGAGAACGCCGATCGACATGCCCTTGTAAGCCGATAGATCAAAGACGTCGTCAGTGTGAATCCATTTCTCTTTGGGAAGCCCCGCAATCGTCTCCGGTATGTTTGGCGCACCCGAGCCGACCATGCCGGTAGCCAGGACAATCTTGCGCGTTGTCTCCCTGTGCGGCTTGCCGCCCGTTCGGAGGTTCAGCAAAAAGCTGCCGGATTGTGGCTCGATCGACTCGAGCGCTGTGCCATTGCGGACTTCAATTCCGGTGGCGGCGCGAAACCACGAGACGTAGTCGGCCCATAGAATAGTGCCGCAACGAAGTATATCGGCGTAGGCCTGCTCACCGTATTTTGCTTCGTACCATGCGCGCAACGTTAAGGAGTCGAAGCCGAGTTCGGGGCCCGGCAAATGCTTGGGGGAACGAAGCGTCCGCATGCGAGCGCAAGTCCGCCAAACGCCTTCCTGGCTTTCGGCAGCCTTATCGATCACCGAAAAATTGGCGATACCAGCCTTGCGCAAGGCAAAAGCAATAGCGACACCGGTTTGGCCGCCACCGACAATCGCGACATCATGATCGATGCCGGCGCGCGGTGGAACCCAGTTCGGCAGATTGGCGCCGAGATATTCGAGCGCGCGCCGAACGCGCTGCGTGAGCGTCGCAACGCGCTCCGCTGCATCGGGCAAAGGAGACGGGTGCACCAGCCTGTCGACGGGGTCCTGAATATTCATTCTAGATACTGCCCATCGTCAGGCTGACTATTTTAGTTTTCGTTCAAGGGTTGGCCGCGAGGCTTTTGCCCTGATAGTCGCGGCCGCCGGTGTTTCGCAACCAGAGCCGAACCATATGCCGCTTCAGCGCCGGGTCGCTGTGATCGCGAAAGCCGGAGCGCGAATGCCCGATCTGACGATTATTTACGTATTGAATCTGACCGCGCTCCATTCTGAAAGAAATCGAAATATCCGATTCATTGCAGATGCGGCGCATGGTCGAGAGCGCAGCGCTTGTCTCATCATCCATTTTCTCGCCAAGAAGCTGATAAGCATTCTGAATTGGATGGGGCGAGAAGCGGGCCAGAAGCTCGTTATTCTCGAGCGCGAAGATCGGCAGCCGAAGAATTTTGTCTTCGTCTTCCCAATGTTCCTTCTGCCGGTCGTGCGGAAACGGCTGGTACAGCCGCTTCAATGTTTCGGGGTGATTACGGAGCAGTTCGTTGTGAGCGGTGTAGAAACTCATCACGCGGCTCTCGCCGCCCTCCAGCGCTTGGCGAAGACAGAGAAGCCCGACGACATCAGGGGCCGCCTCGTTGAAGGCGTTATCGTTGTGAATTGACTGTTCGGCATTGGTTTCCGCTGGGCGCACACCCGAGCCTGGCGCCGCGGTGCGGCCCGTATCCTTGACTTCAAAGAGCATGCTGCCGTCGAGTTTTTGCGCGACCGGCGGCGAGATCATCGATGAAAGCAGCCAGTATATTTGCGTTGCTTGCGCGTCGCTCAATTGTTCCATCGGCAGGCGGTCAAGAAGCACAAAGCGCGGGCCTTGTATGAGTATTTCACGTACGCGCTGCGCCAGCTTGCGGGAGTGCGGCATAGGAAAATCATCAGCGCGCAACGCGACCAGCGGCAGAGGATAGCGCGCCAGATTTTCGGCGGTGCGCAGAATTTCTTCCTGCGTCGGCGCATCGATGCCGATCAGCCAATCGTTCTCCTGAAGCGGCACTTCCGGCCAGGCTGCTTTATTGGCGACGATTGTTTGCAGCATCGGAACGATGGAAGAAGCCATGGCATCACTCCCCAGTGATTGACGTTGTGAAATATCACAGTTACTTTTGAGAAATTACATCGCATTTCAATTAGGCCCGCAAGATGCGTCTTCATTGCAAGGCCGTGCAGACTGACCGCGATGCGAACACTCTCCCCGCGGTTGCATCTTTGCGCATGCGAATTTTTGGCGGGCAGAAATAATAGGGATCAGCATTGATGAAGAACCAAGCTGTAGAAGTGCACACCAATTCCTCATCTCGGCGTTCGTCTGTTGCACAAGGCGGCCGGACGTTGCGGCAGAAAGCCTATGAAGAAATCAAGCGTCGCATCATCACCATGGAATATCGCCCCGGCGAATATTTGAACGAGGCCCGGATTTCCAAAGCGCTCCGCGCGGGGCGGACGCCGGTGCATCAGGCGTTACATCGCCTGCAACTTGAGCAACTGGTCGATATCATTCCGCGCAAGGGCGTTATCGTGCGCGCGGTTTCGCTCGATGAGATCATGAATGTCACGCATGTTCGCTCTGTGAACGAGGCGCTGTGTGTTTCGCTTGCCGCGCGCTGGGCCGACAAGCGGGATATAGCGTCATTGCGTGATATTCTGGATCGTGCCGAAGAAATGATCGGGGCGCACGATATCGAGGTGCTGATGAATCTCGATCATGAGTTTCATTGCGAAATCTCTCGCATCTCGCGGAACCCTGTGCTTGGAAACATCCTGCGCTCGCTTCATGAGCGCTCGCTTCGCGTCTGGTTTCTGTCGCTGTCGGTTGTTCGCCGGCTCGAAGACGTCCACGCCGAACATGAGGCTATTTTTGCAGCGATCGCTGCGCACGACGAGAAGCGAGCGGCGCAAGCTGCCCGTGCACATATCGAGCAGTTTCAGAAACACATTGTACTCGCTGTCTAGGAAACCCGGACCGGGTGCATATAAAAGCAGGGGAGGGACAGGATGAAGGTCAATCGCAGCTTAAAGCGCCTAATTGCAGCGGGGGCGCTAGCCTTGTTCGCCGCTCCGTCATATGCGCAAAAATTTCCGGATCACCCAATCACCCTTGTTGCGCCATTCCCGCCGGGCGGCACGACGGACGTCCTTGCCCGCTCAATCGCGCAAGAGATGAGCAAGTCGATTGGGCAGCAAGTGATCGTCGAAAATCGCGCGGGTGCGAGCGGCATGATTGGGGCAGGTTACGTCGCCAAGGCCGCGCCTGACGGCTACACCATTTTGCTGAGCACGCCGGGTCCGATCACGACCAACAAGCACCTTTATACGAAGATGATCTACAATCCGGACACGGACCTTACGCCGATCACACAGATCGGCACTGTGCCACAGTTGCTTGTCGTGCATCCGAGCGTCCCCGCGAAAAGCGTCAAAGAACTGATTGCGCTGGCGAAGTCGCAGCCGGGCAAGCTGAATTACGGCTCTGTCGGCAACGGCAGCACGCTGCATCTTGCGGGTGAGATGTTCAATGTTGCCGCAGGGACGGAAATTCTCCACGTGCCGTATAAGGGAAGCGCGCCGGCGCTGACCGATCTTCTCGGGGGCCAGATCCAGATTATGTTCGATGTCATTGTGTCGGCGATGCCGCTTGTGAAGGACGGCAGGTTGCGTGCGCTGGCCGTAACGAGCGCCAATCGTTCGAAGTCGGCTCCTGACATTCCGACGATCGCGGAATCGGGCCTGCCAGGCTACAATATCGTCACGTGGTACGGCTTGATGGCGCCTGCGAAAACGCCGCCGGAAATTGTCGAGTTTCTCAATAAGGAAACTGTCAAGGCGCTCAAAACCGAAACTGTTCAGGAGCGGCTGACCAGCCTTGGCGCCGATCTCGTCGCGAGCTCGCCCAAGGAATTTGCAGCTTATCTCAAGAAAGAGAGCGAGCAGGTTGCTGACGTGGTGAAAAAGGCCAAGATTCCCCAGCAGTAATCCTGCGGCTGTCGTGAAGGTGTGATGATGGCGAACAACAGCAAGATCATCGTCGATCTCGATACGCTGATCTCTCATATCAAGGACGGATGCAGGCTTGCCATTCCGACCGATTTCAATGGCATGTACTCGGGCGCCGCAGTTTCGGCGACCCGCGCGCTAATCCGGCGCGGCGTTCGTGACTTGCATATCATCGGTGTCCCGACCGGCGGACTCCAGGCCGACATGCTGATCGGCGCAGGTTGCGTAAAGCGGATGGAAGCCGGCTCAATGTTCCTCGGCGAGTTCGGCGTTCCACCCGCTTATGCGCGCGCATTGAAAGCGGGCAAGATCGAGATGCGCGACTCGACCTGTCCTGCGATCCATGCAGGCCTGCAGGCAGGCGAGAAGGGAATCCCCTTTATTCCACTGCGGGGAATTTTGGGGAGCGATGTTGTTTCGTACCGCAATGACTGGAAGGTCATCGATAATCCCTTCGGCGAGAATGACCCGATCCTTCTGGTCGCCGCGATCACTCCCGATGTGATGTTGATGCACGCGCCGATGGCGGATCGTCACGGCAACATCTGGATAGGCCGCCGGCGCGAGCTTGCGGTGGCGGCCCATGCTTCCGCGGTCACGCTCGTCACCGTCGAAAAAATCGTCGATACCGATTTCATGGCTGACGAGCAGGCGGTCACCGGCGTCCTATCGAATCTTTACGTGACGGCGGTATCGCATCAGCCGAAGGGAGCCTGGCCCCTCTCCTTCGGTAACGACTATGATGAAGATGCCGAGCATCTCCATCTCTATGTTGAATCGGCCCGCACCGAAGAAGGCTTCAAGGCTTATCTCGATCGTTATGTGTTCGAGCGGGAAGTTGTGCCGGCATGAGTATCAATCCGCAGGAGTTTCTGATCGGCGTATTGGCACGCAAACTCATGGGTGCGCGTCATGTGGCCGTCGGCTCGGCGTCTCCGCTGACGGGAGCGGCCGCGCTTTTGGCCAGCGAACTTTCTGATACGCCGATGCGGGTGACGATCCTCGGCAGCAAGAGCCACGTATTCTTCACCGAGGGCAGCCGCGAGCTGTTCGATGCGTCCGCGCAGGGACGGATCGACGCCTTCATGATGGGGGGTGGCCAGATCGACGGGCAGGCGAACGTCAATCTGATGGGCATCGGCCCGTATCCGAAACTGTCGGTGCGATGGGCCGGCAATTATGGAACGCCGTATCTTTATTCGCTGATCAAGAGAACGGTGCTGTTTCGCGAAGAGCATACCCGGCGCGTCTTCGTATCCAAGGTCGACTATGTGTCGGCTGCCGGCGTTAATGAGCCGAATGTGTTTCGTCCGGGCGGACCGAGCGCGCTCATCACCAGTCTTTGTACGTTCGGCTTCGATCGCAAGCGCGGACGCTTCATGTTGGAGAGCATCCATCCTGGCCATACGCTCGAAGAGGTGAAAGATAACACCGGTTTTGATTTCGACGCGCCCGAGCATGTACCCGTGACCGCGATCCCGGATAATCGCGTGCTTGGAATCATTCGCGACGCTGTCGCAAGTCAGATTGCTGAAACCTATCCTCAGTTTGCCGAGCGGTTGTTCGGTATCGGACGCCGCGCTGCAAGAACCGCGTAACAAGCTCATGAATCCTGTTGTCTGGACTCCGCGGCCTGAAAATGTTGCCCGCACGCGAATTTACGCTTTCGCGCGTAGCCTGGAGCGTAAATACGGTGTGACATTGCCGGATTACGCAGCGCTGCGGCGCTTTTCGCTGGAGCGCTATCCCGAGTTCTGGAGCGAAGTCTGGGATTTTTGCGGCCTGATCGGCGATCGCAACGGCTCGCCCGTCGTCGTCGATCAAGATTCGATCATGAGGGCGCGCTTCTTTCCCGAGGCCAAACTGAACTTCGCCGAAAATCTGTTGCGGCGACGGGGCGAAGACGCCGAGGCCGTGACTTTCTGGCGTGAAGGCGAGGTGGTGCAACGCCTGAGTTTCCGCGAGCTCGATGCCGAGGTTTCAAGGCTCGCTCGGGCGCTGCAGGCAGCGGGCGTGAAGCCGGGCGATCGCGTCGCCGGTTATATGCCGAACATGCCGGAGACGCTGATCGCGATGCTCGCAACAACGGCGATCGGTGCAATCTGGTCAGTCTGCTCGCCCGATCTTGGCGTTAATGCAACACTCGACCGTCTTGGGCAGATTTCGCCGAGCGTGCTGTTTGCCGCTGACGGCGCCTGGTATGGCGGCAAGCGGTTTGACGCGCTCGCCAAGGCGAAAGAAATCGCCGCGGCGATCCCTTCGCTGCAGCAGGTCGTCGTCATTCCTTATTTGAGCGCCGATTCCACACTCGATTTGCCGAATGCGAAAACCTGGCAGGAGTTTACGGCCTCGCATTCTTCCACGCCAATTTCGTTCGAGCGGTTCCCGTTCAATCATCCGGTCTTCATTCTTTATACATCCGGTACGACCGGCCAGCCGAAATGCATCGTTCACGGCGCTGGCGGCACACTGCTGCAGCATCTGAAGGAACATCAGCTTCATTTCGATCTGCAGCCGGGCGAGCGGATGTTCCGGGTGACGACCTCGGGCTGGATGTTGTGGAACGCGCTGGTGACGGCACTCGCCTCCGGCGCATCGATTGTTCTCGCCGATGGATCACCGCTTTATCCGCGCACCGACAGTCTGTTCGATCTGATCGAGCGAGAGAAAATTGCAGTTGCCGGCGTTCCGCCGGCGCTTATTTCAGCGCTGAAGCGCGAAGGGCTGAGCCCACGCAAGACGCATCAGCTCAGTCATCTGAAGTGCATGGTTGCAGGCGGCGCGCGAGTCTCTCCGGAAGAATATGCCTTCGTTTATGAGGAAATTCAGCCGGACGTCCATTTCACATCTCCTTCGGGTGGCACCGATATCATCGCGGCTTTCGGCAGCGGCAATCCGATCGGGCCGTGCCGTGCCGGCGAAATCCAGGTGGTTGCGCTGGGCATGAAAGCGGAAATATTCAATGCCGATGCCAAGCCGGTTATCGGCGAACCCGGCGAGCTGGTTTGTACATTGCCGTTTCCGTCGGTGCCGCTCGAATTCTGGGGCGACAAGAGTGGCGAGCGTCTTTACGAATCCTATTTTGCGCATTGGCCGAATATCTGGCGTCACGGCGATTGGGCCGAGATCACCGAGAACGGCGGATTCATTGTTCACGGGCGTTCCGACGCGACATTGAATATTAAAGGCGTTCGCATCGGCACCGCCGAAATCTATCGGCAACTCGAAGCTATCGGCGAAGTCGGGGAGAGCGTCGTTGTCGCGCAGGATTATGACAATGATGCGCGCAGCGTGTTATTCGTGCGGATGAAGGACGCTCATCAGCTAGATGCGGCGATGATCGAGAAGATCCGGCAACGGATCCGTGCCTTTGCTTCGCCGCGCCACGTACCCGATTTGATCCTCGCTGTTGCCGACATTCCGAAGACGGCGAACGGCAAGATTTCTGAAGTGGCCGTGAAGGATGCCATTCATGGGCGGCCAGTGCGGAACCTGACCGCGCTCAGCAATCCGCAAGCGCTCGATCTCTACAGAAACATTCCGCAGCTTATGTAATGAAGGAGCGATTGACTAAGCAGGCTCGCTTAACGGCAGACCTTCCTGGGGTGTTTAAATGCGCAGGTCGCTACGGGCCTATGGTGAGTTTGGTGCCGCGCCGTTTTATCGGCGCTTCATCTTCGACGGGAGTAAGATGTATTTTTTTTAAAGCTAGTTGACAAAGGTACGTACTATTTTACCCTGATTACGATTGTCATGGACAATCAGGCGGGGTGAATGGCTTCTCAGTTTTCTGCAGAAACCGGACCGGAGTTCCGCTTTGCCCGCCAAGGCGTGGAACAAAGCGGCGCGCTTATTGAAATCTTTTGTGATGGAAGGGCTCTCACAGCTATTGAAGGCGAGTTGGCGCGCTCTCATGGAGGGTGCCGGGACTCGGCTATGTTGTGAGCAATCGGTTATTGCCGCTGGCTAAACGCAAGAGTGTTCAATTAATTCCATTTGCCGCATGTCTCAAATAAAACGCTGTTTCAGGTTCGGGGAGTTGATGCTGTGTCGCGAAGAACGGTGACAAAAACGGAATTGATGCCAGGAGGAAGCGACGCGATCTTTCGCACCTTTATCCATGACTTTCTGGCATTCAGCGCGCGCGTCAGCCAATGCCGGGCAGGCTTTGGCGAGCGATTGGGAATTTCGGGGATCGCTTATACGACGCTGATTTCGATCGCCCATCTGCAGGGCGAAAAAGGAGTGGGCGTCAGCCGGATTGCCGAACATCTTCATTTGTCCGGCGCTTTCGTCACGATCGAGGTCTCGAAGCTCGTCGAAGCGGATCTCGTCAAGAAGCGCGTCAACAAGAGCGATCGGCGCCGCGTTCTGTTGACCGTGACGCCAAAAGCGCGCCGTTTGCTCGACGAGCTTGTCAGCATTCAGGCGCCCGTAAACGATGCGCTTTTCGATTGCCTGACCGCTGCCGAGTTTCAGCAATTGTCGTCGATGATGGCGCGCCTCGTGCCATGCGGCGACAAAGCGGTTTCGATGCTTGCCTTCACCGCAAAATGGCCGAAGCCGCGATCGGCGAAGCCGTCCGCATCCGGCGGCAAGCAAAAAAATAAAAGGCACGCGGCTTGACCGCATTTTCATAATAGCTTTCTATCAAAGCAGTTATTGGGCGCAGCATCGTCGTTGCGGCAGCGATCGAGTGGAATCATGAACAGCAATATTCAGTTTACCGTCCATGAGCGCGGCGGTTCGTCAGTGCGGGCTATCGGCATCAAGAGCCTCGTGATCGCGGGCTGGACGGGGCGCGATCCGGTGGCGCGGGACAAGCACATCGCCGAGCTCGAGAAGCTCGGTGTGCCGCGGCCTGCATCTACGCCGATCTACTACCGTGTTTCAGCGAGCCGCCTCGTCACCGCGGCGAGCATCGAAGCCAGCGGGGAAGATTCGAGCGGCGAGGTCGAGTTTGCGCTCATCCGGGCGGGCGGCCGGTCCTATGTCGGTGTCGGTTCGGATCATACCGATCGCAAGGTCGAAACCTACAACATCACCGTTTCAAAGCAGATGTGCGATAAGCCCGTCGCGCCGGAAGTTTGGCTTCTCGACGATGTTGTCGCTCATTGGGACAGCCTGGTGCTGCGCTCGTTCGCGACGATCGGCGGCAAGCGCGAGCTCTATCAGGAGGGCACGCTTGCCGGCATGCTGCCGCCCGCCGAGCTGATCGAACGGGGCTTCGGCAAGGCGGGAATGCCGGAGGGTACGCTGATGTTTGGCGGCACGTTCGCCGCCAAAGGCGGCATCCGCCCCGCGTCGCGGTTCGATTATGAAATCGTCGATCCGGTTCTCAACCGCACCATCAAACACGGTTACGATATCGTGCCGCTGCCGATCCTCGGCTGAGGATCCGTTCTATCGCGAAACGATGTTCTCGACGGCGGATGCAACGGCGAATAGCGTTGCATCCTGCCCGCGCTCTTTCGCAAGCATCAATCCGACCGGGGCGGCGTTATCGCCACGCGCGATCGGCAGCGAAATTGCGCAGCCGTCGATCATATTGATCAATGTGCAGTTTCGCAGCGAAAGCAGGTTGAGCCGCCCGAATTCGGCGTCGTCGGCAAGCTCCGATACTTTCGGCGGCAGGATCGCGACGGTCGGCATCATGACGGCGTCGTAAGCGGCAATGCGCTTGCTTGCGTCGGCAATCAGTGCGCGGCGTTGCTCGACGATATCGAGGTAATCGGCGGCGGTCTGTTTGGCACCGCGCTGGATACGAACGAGAACGCGCGGGTCGTATTGCGCCGCTGCTTTTTCGATCAGCCGGCGGTGCCAGGCAAAGCTTTCGGCTGCCGGAAATCCACCCTTGGCGTTGATATCCGCAACGCGGTCGAATTCGGGGATCGCAATTCGATCGATCTGAATTCCCTGATCGCTCAGCCGGCGAACGGCCGTTTCGAAGGCGCTCGCAACTTCGTTATCGACATGATCGAAAGCGACATTGGCCGGAACGGCAAAGCGCAAGCGATTGAGCGGTGCGATGTCTCGACGCGCAAGAGGCGCCCCGGACATGATGGCGTCGATCGCTTCGCAGCAGGCGACAGAGCGCCCGAACGATCCGATCGAATCGAGCGATGGCGCGAGCGGCAGGCATCCGTCGAGCGGCACGCGCGCGGCCGTCGGCTTGAAGCCAACGATGCCGGTGAACGCCGCAGGAATGCGGCAGGATCCGCCGGTGTCGGTGCCGATCGCGGCATGCGCCATGCCATCGGTTACCGAGATCGCGGCGCCGGATGACGAGCCGCCGGGTACGCGGCCTGCTTTGCGCTCCCACGGGCTGAGCGGCGTTCCGTAATGCGGATTCAGGCCGAGCCCGGAATAGGCGAACTCCACCATGTTGGTTCGGCCGATCAGCACGAAACCCGCTTGGCGCAGACGCGCGACAATTGTCGCGTCGGCATCTGCGGCGGGCGCATTCGCGAGCACCTTCGAGCCGGCTTTGGTGACTTGCCCCCGGATATCGAACAGGTCCTTGATGGAAATCGGAATGCCGGCATAGGCTGACGGTGCCGCATCGCGGCGGCGCAATTCGTCCATGGCGGACGCCGTGGCGAGGGCAGCTTCGCGATCGACGGCGACGAACGCGCGCGCGCCTTCGCCGGCGGAGTCGTCAATGCGCTCAAGACATGCTTCGACGAGTTTTCGGGATGTTGTGCGGCCAGCCGCGAGATCGTCAGCGAGTGAGGCGAGGGTGGGCGTATGGTTCATTCTGTTCCGGTCCTTGTTCGAGAAACACCTATAGCGAGCGTGCGCATCTCGAACAATGTTGTACTGGGCCGCGGGTGTTATTCTTGACAGGCGGGGCAATGTCTCTATTCTATAGCTTTGTAACAAAGCTATAAAGTGCAGGGAGAGCGGATGGCTGGCATGGCAGAGCAGGACGCGAAGGCGTTCCGCCGGGCACTGGGCCAGTTTGCGACTGGCGTCGCTGTCATCACCGCGGAGGCGGCGGACGGCAGCGTGATCGGACTCACCATGAGTTCATTCAATTCGGTTTCGGTCGACCCGCCGCTCGTGCTTTTCTCAATCGACCGGAAGGCCTTCAGTCTTCAGGCGATGTCCGAAGCCAAGGGCTACGCCGTCAATATTCTGAGCCGCGGCCAGGAACATCTGTCCAACCAGTTCGCCAAGGCGCTTGGCGACAAATGGACGGCCGTCGAGCATACGCTTGGGCATTGCGCGGCGCCGCTGATTTCCGGCGCGCTCGCCCATTTCGAGTGCGAGCCTTATGCGCAATATGACGGCGGCGATCATCTGATTTTCGTCGGCCGCGTCGTGCGCTTCACGGTCGATCCGGCCAACGACCCGCTGATCTTTTTTCGCGGTGCTTATCGTACCCTTGCCAAGCAAGAAAGCAGTCCCCAGTGGCCGCTGCCGATGCACTACTGAAATTCAAGAAAAATCAAAACAGAAATTCGAAAAGCAGGATTCGAGGGAAGCAATGATCAAAACCGGTGCGCAACATATCGCCAGCCTACGCGACGGGCGTGAGATTTATCTCGATGGGCAGCGGGTCAGCGACCCGACGACACATCCCGCCTATCGCGGTGCGGTAGGCTCGATCGGCAGAATGTTCGACTTTCAGAGCGTGCCCGAAAACCGCGATCTGATGACGTTCGAGACCGACACCAAGACGCGCGCCAACCGTATCTGGGAGCTTCCGGGCTCCTATGAGGCGCTCGTCAAACGCCGCAAGGGTCTTGAGGCCTGGACCGAGTTACACGCCGGCTTCATGGGCCGCGCGCCCGATCACGTCGCGTCATGCATTGCCGGCATGTATATGGGTCTTGAGGTTTTCGAGGCTTACGATCCGAAGCGCGCGAAGGCGCTTGCCGATTATTATCGCTATGCGCGCGATAACGATCTTTACCTGACCTACGTCATCATCAATCCGCAGGCCGATCGCTCCAAGACCGCGGCACAGCAGGCCGATCCGTTCCTGTCGGCGGGCGTCGTCGATCGCGACGCGGAAGGCATCACCGTTCGCGGCGCAAAGATGCTGGCAACCGGCGGCATCATGGCGAACGAGGTGTTCGTCACCTGCATTCAGCCGTTGCAACCCGGCGACGAGCGTTATGCGATTTCTTTCGCGGTGCCGATGAACGCCAAGGGCCTCAAGATTCTGTCGCGCAAGTCCTACGAGGCGGCGGCGCCGTCGGTGTTCGACAATCCGCTGGCAAGCCGTTTCGACGAAAACGATGCGGTTCTCTATTTCGACGATGTAAAGGTGCCCTGGGATCGCGTCTTCATCGTCGATAGCATCGAGATGTGCCAGAAGCAGTTTCACGCGACGCCGGCGCACGTTTACCAGAATTACCAGGCGATGATCCGCCTTTCGGTGAAGCTGAAGTTTCTGGCCGGCATCGCTCTGCGTACCGCCGAGACCAATGGTATCGTTGGCTTTCCGCAGGTGCGCGAAATGCTCGGACAGCTCGCGGCCGAAGTCAGCATGGTCGAGGCGCTGGTCGCCGCGATGGAAGCCAAAGGTCAGCAGCGCGGTGCTTACTTCGTCCCGGATCGCCAGATGCTTTATTCGGCGCAGGTTCTCACCCAGCAGCTTTACGCCAAGATCAACAACACGCTGCGCGAACTCGCCGGCGGAGGTTTGATCATGCTGCCGTCGTCGGCCAAGGATTTCAGCAATCCTGAAATCGCAAGGCTGATCGAGAAAACACAGCAGTCGCCGGCCGCGAACGCCGCCGACAAGGTGAAGTTCTACAAGCTGGCATGGGATGCCGTCGGTTCGGAATTCGCCTCGCGCCATTCGCAATACGAGATGTTCTTTGCGGGCGCGACCTTCGTCACGAAGGGGCATGCCTTCCGCACTTACGATTGGAAGTCCGCTTCGTCGCTTCTCGATCGGATGCTGGCAAGCTACGATCTTTCCGACGATCTCGCGGGCTCCGGCAAGCCGTCTCGCTCTGTCGCTTAATTCGGGGAAGTGCAATGGCAGTCAACAAGGCTCATGACGAATTCCATACGCTCGATATGAACAGCGGATGGGAGACGCCCCCGGGATATCCCGCGGGTATCCAGCAGAAAATTCTGTCGGGTTCGCTAGACGAAAAGAACAAGCGGGGCAGCCGTACGCGCCTTCTGCGTTTCGCGCCCGGCGTTTACACCACGAAGCCCTTCGTGCACGAATACTGGGAAGAAGTGTTTCTCTTCTCTGGCGACCTGACGGTTGGAAATGACGAGAACGGAAAGGGCGGGCAGTCGTTCAAGCCGCATACCTACGCCTGCCGTCCGCCCGGCGCGTTTCACGGCCCGTTCAAATCCGAAAACGGCTGCCTTCTCATGGAGATTCACTATTTCGATCCCGTGTGATGGGGATCCATTCGCGTGATTGATGCTTCCGGCTTGCGGATCGTTATTGCGGTCCGCAAGGTTTTCGATCACGCTATGCCTCGTAGCTAGGCTTGACTAGCTTTGTCACTTAGCTATGATTTTTTTATATTTTCGGCCGTCGAAAGGAAGCCGGCGGCCCGGTCTACCTGGCATTTCTACGTGACGCAGAATTTGTGGAACCCCGAAGATGATGCAGTCCAAGGTTCTCGATACGAGCTTCCGTTCCGCGCTGTCGCGGCTGGCGAAAAGCAAACGCCTGCTCACATACGATAAGCCGGTCGATCAGCATCTCGAGGCGGCGGCGATCCTGAAAAAGTTCGATGGCCGTGAAGCGATCCTGTTCTCCGCGATCAAGGATAATCCGACGCCGTTGATCGGCAATCTGTTGAGCTCGCGCGAGAATTGCGAGGCTGCTTTCGGTCTCGATTTCAACGGCATTCGCGGCCTCATCCAGCGGGCGATGAACGCGCCGATCGAACCGGCGCTCGTCGCCAAGGCGCCGGCGCAGGAAGTCGTATTGAAGACCGGCTTCGACATCGGCCGTCTGCTGCCTGCGCTTTATCACGCGCCGTCTGATGCGGGACGGTACATCACGGCGGGTATCGTTGTGGTGAAAGACCCGGTGACGGGGATTTACAACGCTTCCTATCATCGGTTGCAGCTCATCGGGCCGGATCGCGTCGCGATCAAACTCGACCTTGGCCGGCATTTGCGTCTTGCTTTTGAACGAGCGCAGCAGAAGGGGCAGGATCTGCCGGTGGCGGTCTGCATCGGCACGGATCTCGCGTTGCATTTTACGGCGGCGACGATGGGTTCGCAGATGCCGGAAACGGCGGATGAGCTTGCGGTCGCCGGCGGCCTGACGGGCAAGGCGCTTTCCGTTGCGAAGGCCGTATCGCAGGATCTTCTGGTTCCGGCAGAAAGCGAATTCATCCTCGAGGGGAAGATTCTCGCGAACGAGGTCGCGCCGGAGGGGCCGTTTGGCGAGTTCATCGGCTTTGCCGCGCCGCCTGCCGATGCGCCGGTTCTGCAAATCACCGCCGTTACGCATCGCGCCAAGCCAATTTATCACGTCATCAACGGCTTCGGGCGCGAAACGATCATGCTTCGCAAATATGTGCTCGAAGCGAGCCTGCTGAAAGTGCTGCAATCAGCGATTCCGATTGTCGTCGATGCGGAGATGACGGCGGGAGGCCTGCATCGTTTCCACGCCGTGATTCAGGTCAAGAAAACCAGCCGCCAGCATAACGGCTTGCAGCGCAATGCCATGCTTGCTGCGTTTGGCGCGTTGAAGGACCTCGATCTCGTGACGGTGGTCGATGACGATATCGATATTCGCGATGTCCACGACGTCGAATATGCGATCGCAACGCGCATGGAAGCGTCGACTGACCTCGTCATTATTCCGGCCGCGAGAGGTCATGAATATGTACGCGTCAGTAAGGAAGGCATCCGCGCGAAGCTCGGGATCGACGCGACCATACCGTTCGAGGATCAGGCAAAATTCCGGCGTGTCGAATTCGCGCCGACTGAGGTCAAGGATGAAGCATTCAGTGCGGATTCAACCGCAGCGTTAAAAATCATGGGCCTTTCTTAAGCGGGCCCGCAAACGAAACAGAAAAACACGTCTCAGGGGGTAATCGATGAAGAAAATTGCTCTTGCCGTCATTTCTATCGCAGCGCTGTTTTGCGGCTCTGCGTCGGCGCAAACCTGGCCAAGCAAGCCAATCAAGCTTGTCGTTCCGTACGCGCCGGGAGGATATACCGATGGCGTTTCGCGTATCGCTGCGCGTTTCATGGAAAAAGAATTAGGACAGCCGATCGTTGTCGAAAATCGCCCGGGCGGCGGCGGCATTGTCGGCACGGATTTCCTCTCGAAATCGCCGAACGATGGTTACACTCTCTGCATGTGCAGCGTCGGCGCGGTTTCCGTCGCGCCGGTTGCGCAGAAAACTTCCTACGATCCGTTGAAGAGCTTCCGGCCGATCAGCATCGTCAGCACCATTCCGCAGACGGTTATTGTGAACCCGTCCGTGCCGGTCAATTCAATCGAAGATCTCGTCGCTTACGCGAAAGCAAATCCGGGCAAGCTGAATTACGGCTCGAGCGGAGCGGGCGGACTGATGTATTTCTCCGTTGCGCTGTTCGAAGCGCGTACGGGCACCAAGATGGTCCACGTTCCGTTCAAGGGCGGCGCTCCCGCGACTGCGGCCGTCGTATCCGGCGAAGTCAATCTGACTTTCACCAATATGACCGATGCGTTGCCGCAGATCGAAGCCAAGACGGTGAAGGCGCTTGCAATTACTTCGAAAAACCGCAGTGAGTTCGCGCCGCAGCTTCCGACTATCGCCGAAAAGGTAAAAGCCCTTTCAAATTATAACGTCGAATCCTGGAACGGCGTTATGGCGCCTGCGGGCACGCCGGAGGACATCGTTCAGAAGCTTTCGGCCGTTTACAAGAAGATGGCGGCGGATCCCGAGGTGAAAAAGCAGATGGCTGTGATCGGGGCTTCGACGGTATTCACCACCCCGGACGGCTTCCAGACGCAGATCAATCAGGAAGTCGAGCAGTGGAAGGCGCTGCTTAAAGAGATTTCGGGCAAGTAATAAGTAGCGCCGCATCCGCGGCGTTGCTGCCAATCCCAAGACGATGCGCGGAGAATATTCTCCGCGCCGGAGATGACGATGAAGCCGTTCGCCTGGCGGGGAAATATCGACTTCTTTTCGGGGGTGTTGCTGTCGGGCATCGCTATCTTTGCCCTGTTTTACATTCGCACTCTTGAAATCGGAACGGTTCTGCAAATGGGGTCGGGCTATTTTCCGCTCGGTCTTGCGCTCATTTTGCTCGGTATGGGCCTCGTTCTGATCGTCAAAGGCGTTCTATCCGGCGGGCCGG
Source organism: Xanthobacteraceae bacterium (assembly GCA_035556215.1). Lineage (GTDB taxonomy): Bacteria > Pseudomonadota > Alphaproteobacteria > Rhizobiales > Xanthobacteraceae > Palsa-892. Next base: position 31,246 of record DATMFI010000007.1, read on the forward strand.
AGGTGGGCGCGATCCACTTGAGGCCTTTGTTCTTCGTGCTGCTTTCCTTTGCGCTCTTCGGTGTGCTGGTGGAGCGCACAGGATTGATCTGCGCAATTCTCGTGCAAGTGATCGTTGCGCATTTTGGGTCGCGTGAGACTCGTCTTCTCGAAAGCCTTGTTCTTGCTGCCGTGCTCGCTGCCGCGTCGTCGGTGTTGTTCGTTTGGATCCTCAAGATTCCGGTCAGTTTGCTGCCATGATCGATGTTTTCGCTTCTCTGGCGCACGGCTTCGCCGTCGCGGCAACACCGGTAAACCTGCTGTTTTGTCTGATCGGCGTGGTTTGCGGAACGTTGATCGGCGTGCTGCCGGGTTTGGGCCCGGTTGCAACGATCTCGTTGTTGTTGCCCGTTACGTTCGCGCTCAACCCGATCAGCGCGATCATCATGCTCGCCGGTATTTATTACGGCGCGCAATATGGCGGCTCGACGACGGCTATCCTCGTCAATATTCCGGGCGAATCCACGTCGGTCGTCACGGCGGTTGACGGTTACAAGATGGCGCAGCAGGGCCGTGCCGGCGAGGCGCTGGCCGTCGCTGCGATAGGCTCTTTCATCGCCGGCTGCATCGGCACGCTCGTGATTGCCGTGGCGGGGCCGCCGCTCGCCTTGATGACGCAGAAGTTCGCGTCGCCGGATTATTTCTCGTTGATGGTGCTGGGTCTTGTCTCGGCGGTGGTGCTCGCCAACGGCTCGATGTTCCAGGCGATTGCAATGATCTTCCTGGGCCTTTTGCTCGGAATGGTCGGCATGGACATCAATACCGGCCAACCGCGGATGACCTTGGGCCTCATCGAGTTGTCCGATGGCATCAATTTCGTAGCGTTGGTGATGGGGCTTTTCGGCATCGCCGAAGTGATTGCCAACCTCGAGCAAGTATCCGCCCGCGTCGTCAATCATTCGCGCATCATCAGCATCTGGCCATCGATGAAGGTGTTGAGGGGGGTGTGGGCTTCCGTGATGCGCGGGACTTTTATTGGCACCATCTTCGGAATCTTGCCGGGCGGGGGCGCGACGATCGCGGCATTTTCGGCCTATGCGGTGGAAAAACGTGTGGCGAAGGATCCTTCGCGCTTCGGCAATGGAGCGGTGGAGGGCGTCGCGGGGCCGGAATCGGCCAATAACGCCGCGGCGCAGACCTCGTTCGTGCCGCTTCTCACCATGGGTATTCCCACCAGCGCCACGATGGCGCTGATGATCGGCGCATTGACGCTGCACGGCATCGCACCCGGCCCGATGGTGATTTCGCGCCAACCGGACCTGTTTTGGGGCCTGATCGCCAGCATGTTCATCGGCAATTTGATGCTGGTCATCATCAATCTTCCGATGATCGGCATCTGGGTGAAGCTGCTGGCGGTGCCGTATCGGCTGCTTTATTTGATCATCCTGGTGATCTGCGCGATCGGCGTCTATTCGGTCAATAATTCCTCATTCGACATCTACATGACCGTCGGCTTCACGCTGCTCGGCTACATCCTGCGCAAGCTGAATGCGGAGCCGGCGCCGCTTCTGATGGGCTTCGTGCTCGGCCCGATGCTCGAAGAGAATTTCCGCCGCAGCCTCATCACGGCACACGGAAACGCCATGGTGTTTTTCGAGCGCCCGATCAGTCTCGTGCTGCTGATCATGAGCGTGGCGCTGCTGCTTTCGATCGCCGTGCCCTCGATCGTTCGGTGGCGCGGCGAAGTCTTCAAGGAAACCTAGCCGGTTTGCGGCGCGGCTGCGGCGGCTGCCCGGCGATAACGAGTGCGCGATGAATTCTCTACATAAAGTACCGTGTTTTATTAACGGTAGAGAGGAAGAAGGGCACGATTACTTCGAGAAAGCTTATCCGGCGACGGGAGAAGTGATCGCGCAGGTGGTCGAATCGGATCGCGCGCAGGTCGATCGAGCGGTCGAAGCGGCGCGTGCCGCGCTCAACGGCCCGTGGAAAAAGACGACAATGCTGGAGCGGGCCGTATTCCTTGAGCGGCTTGCGGACAAACTCGACGAGCGGATCGACGAACTCGTTCAGGAAGAGATCAAGGATACCGGAAAGCCGGTTACGGCGACCCGCAACGTCGAAATTCCCCGTGCCATTGCGAACTTCCGGTCGTTTGCCGCAATCGCTCGCGACGAGCATCTCAAGCCGTTCCAGACGAAGACGCTCGCGGGCGGCATCGCGGAAAACACGATCCTGCGCCAACCCATCGGCGTGATCGGTATCGTCGCGCCGTGGAATTTGCCGCTGTTGCTGCTGACCTGGAAGGTCGCGCCGGCGCTGGTGTGCGGCAATACCATCGTCGTGAAGCCGTCCGAGCATTCGCCGCGCACCGCGGTGCTGCTGGCCAGGATCGCGCATGAGGCCGGTTTGCCGGCAGGCGTCCTCAACGTCGTTCATGGGCACGGGAATAATGCGGCCGGCAGTTTCCTCGTGTCGCATCCCGATGTTGGCGCGATCACTTTCACGGGCGAAACGCGCACGGGCGAAGCCATCATGAAAGCGGCTGCGGCGGGACCGCGCCCGGTTTCGCTCGAACTTGGCGGAAAGAATGCGGCGGTCATTTTTGACGACGCCGATTTCGAGGCGGCGGCCGCCGGCACCGTGCGCTCGATGTTCGATAATTGCGGCCAGGTTTGCCTGACGACCGAGCGGATTTTCGTTCATCGCAAGATTTTCGAGCCGTTTGTCGAACGCCTCGCGGCGCTCACGAAGCAACTCGTTCCCGGCGATCCGCTCGCCGCCGGCACCACATTGGGTCCGGCGATCAGCGATATTCAGCGCGACAAGGTGCTGGGCTTTTATCAGCGGGCCGCGGCCGATGGCGCGAGGATTGTAACGGGCGGCGGCGCGCTGGAGATGCCGGAGCCTTTCACGAAGGGCTATTGGGTCGCGCCGACGATCTGGACGGGTCTTCCGGACGGCGCCGACGTCTGCCGGAAGGAAGTTTTCGGCCCGTGCGGACACGTCTCGGTGTTCGACGATGACGATGAGGTCGTGCAGCGCGTCAACAATTCACACTATGGTCTTGCGTCCGCCATCTGGACGAAGAACCCGCAGCGGGCGAGCAAGATCGCGGCCGAGATTGAAGCCGGTACGGTTTGGGTGAATTGCTGGCGCGTGCGCGACGAACGCGCGGCGTTCGGCGGCTTCAAGCGCTCCGGCATCGGCCGCGAAGGCGGCAACTGGTCGCTCGACTTCTACTCGGAATTGAAAACGGTCTGCACCTACGCAGCCTGAACATCAGGAACGGTATGAACGAAATGGCATCGGTTTCTCGTGCTACGGAAGGTTCGGCTCGAAGCGGCGGCAGCATTCTGGTTTCGGCCTTGCGGCTCAACGGCATCGATCGGATTTTCGGTGTGCCGGGTGAAAGCGCGCTGCCGATCTTCGATGCGCTCTATGGCGAGAACAATCCGATCCAGTTCGTCGTTTGCCGCCATGAGGCGACCGCTTCGCATATGGCGGAAGCTGACGGCAAGATGACCGGCCGTCCTGGTGTGTGCATCGTAAGCCGCGGGCCGGGCGCCATGCACGCCTCGATCGGCCTGCATACGGCATGGCAGGATTCGACGCCGATGATCCTCATCATCGGTCAGGTGCCGCGGGCGCATCGCGGCCGCGAGGCTTTTCAGGAAGTGAATTACACGCGGGTTTTCGCCGACATGACCAAATGGGTCTGCGAGGTCGAAAGCGCCGATCTTATTCCCGAATATTTGAGCCGCGCGTTTCACATTGCGATGCAGGGCCGTCCGGGGCCAGTCGTTCTTTCCATTCCCGAAGACGTGCTGAGCGAAATGAGCGCGGTGCGCGACGCAAAGCCGGTGAGCGCGGTTGAAACCGCCCCGATGCCTTGGCAGATGCAAGAGGTTCGCGCTTTATTGCAAACGGCGAAGCGCCCGCTCGCAATTGTCGGCAATCTCGGCTGGACCGCGGATGCGGCCGCGCGCTTCAAGGAGTTCGTTACGAAGAACGACATCCCGGTCGTCGCGGGCTTTCGCTCGCAAGACATTCTCGATAATCGCAGCGATCATTATATCGGCGATCTCAGCCTCGGCGGCAGCCCCGCGCTGCGCGAGCGCATCAAGAAGGCCGATCTTCTGCTCGTGATCGGCGATCGCCTCGGCGACGTCACGACGAAGGGCTACACGCTGCTGGACGTGCCCGTGCCGCAGCAAACGCTGATCCATGTTTTCCCCGGCGCGGAGGAACTCGGCCGCGTTTACACGCCGGCGCTCGGCATCCAGTCCAAGTCCTCGCATTTCGCCGGGGCTTTGGCGAAGCTGGCGCCGCTCGATACCAGGGCCTGGGCACCGTGGCGCGAAGAGTGCAGGGCGGCTTACGTCAATTATCAGAACAACCCGCCGAAGGTTTCGGGCTTCGATTATTCGCAAGTCATCCGTTTTCTCGCCGATCGTTTGCCGGACGATGCGATCGTCACCAACGGGGCCGGCAATTATTCGATCTGGCTGCACCGCTTCTATCGCTACCGGAAACTGGGCACGCAGATCGCGCCGAAATCGGGCGTGATGGGCTACGGCCTGCCGGCGGCGATTGCCGCTAAGCTGCGCCATCCCGGCCGGGATGTCGTTTGTCTCGCAGGCGATGGCTGCTTCACGATGGCCTCGCAGGAATTTGCGACCGCAGTTCACCAGAATCTTCCGATCGTGGTGATCGTGGTGAACAACGCCATGTATGGCTCGATCCGCATGCATCAGGAGCTTCATTTCCCCGGCCGGCCGAGCGGAACGCTGCTGTTTAACGCGGACTTCGCATTGCTCGCGCAATCCTATGGCGCGCATGGCGAGGCGATCGAACGCCACGAGGATTTCCCCGCCGCTTATGAGCGCGCGGTCAAGGCCAACAAGCCGGCGATCATTGAATTACGGGTCAATCGGAACCAGCTTACGCCGGATCGGGCGTTATGAGCGCCGGACGGGCGTGAAAATGCCTTCGCCGCGCTGCTTGACGGCCTTGAAGGTTTTGGTGTGAGTGGCGTAGCGAGATGGAACGGTAAACGATGCCGGGTAAGGCGAAGCGATTGATCGTAGGCATGAGCGGCGCTTCCGGCGCCGTGTACGGCATCCGGCTGCTGGAAGTGCTGAAGGATTCCGGCATTCAGACGCATCTTGTGATGTCGAAGGCCGCCAAGATCACGCTCGCGACCGAAACCGATTTCAAGGTGAGCGATGTCGAGCGGCTTGCCAGCGTGGTTCATTCCAATGAAGACATCGGTGCGGCTTGCGCGAGCGGCTCGTTTCACACCCTCGGCATGGTCGTCGCCCCCTGTTCGGTGAAAACGATGTCGGAGATCGCAACCGGCGTCACTTCGCATCTGCTGTCGCGCTCGGCCGATGTCGCGCTGAAAGAGCGTCGCCGGGTCGTGTTGGTGCTCCGTGAAACGCCCTTGCATCTCGGCCATATCCGTTCGATGGCGGCCGTCACGGAAGCAGGCGCGATTGTCTTTCCGCCGGTGCCGGCATTCTACGCGCGCCCGGCCTCGCTCGAAGAGATGGTCGATCACACCATCGGCCGGGTTCTCGATCTTTTCGATATCGACGTGGGGCTGGTGTCGCGCTGGACGGGCGAGCGATCACGGCCCAAGGCCGATACGAAAGCAGAGAAATAGCTCCGGCGTGGTTGCCGGAATTGAGCGAGGACATGAGCGAGAATACCGACCAGCCGCTCGAACTCGATAATCCGTTCTGGCATTTTTCCCTGGCGGTTTACGCCATGCCCGGCGTTCAGCACGAATGCCTTTCCCTGCAGAACGAAGCGGGCGTGAACGTCAACATCCTGCTTTATTGCGCCTGGCGCGGCACCGTGGGTGATCGTCTGACGGGTGCGGAAGTGGAGCGCCTGGCGGCGGCGGTACAAGACTGGCAGGCCAATGTCGTTATGCCGCTGCGGGGAGCGCGGGATTATCTGAAGCGTTTCGCGGGCCCGGCAAACGCGGGGGCCAAGACGCTGCGTTCCAAAATTCTCGAGGCCGAGCTTCTCGGCGAGCAGGTGGAACAGGCCGTTTTGTATAAGGAAACGGCTTCCGATTTTCAGCCGGGCGAAGACCGTGCCGCCGCCATCGATGCCAATCTTGCGCTGTGTCTGAAAGCTCATGGAAAGACGCCGGACGCCGCCCGGTCGCTGAAAACGAACGCCGAACGGCTGGCGAGGAAATAGGCCTGTTCGCTCGTTGGGATTGCTTGTCGGCGCCGCGAAAATGCTTGCTCAAAACCGCTCCGATTCCTCATAAGAGAGATGTGGAAACCGGAAAGCCTGAGGCAATGTGCTCGGGCCAAGGATGGTCGGGCGAGGGATGGGCGTTTCTCCTGAAACACTGCTGATCGCGCTGGTCGCGATTCCCTTTGCCGGCAGTTTTCTGGCCATCCTGTTTCGAGCGAATGCCCGCAACGCAGAGGCTTATCTCGCCGGCGTGGCGGCGCTGGCCGCCTTCGTGCTGGTGGTCATCGCCTATCCGCAAGTCACCAATGGCGGCGTCATCCGCTTCAAGGCCGCCTGGGTTCAGGAGATCGGCCTCGGATTTTATCTCCGGATGGACGGTTTCGCGTGGGTGTTCTCGGCGCTCATCACCGGCATCGGCTTTCTGGTGGTGCTCTATGCGCGCTACTACATGTCGCCGGAAGATCCGGTGCCGCGCTTTTTCTCGTTTTTGCTCGCCTTCATGGGCGCGATGCTCGGCATCGTTCTATCGGGAAACCTCGTTCAGCTCGTCTTCTTCTGGGAATTGACGAGTCTGTTTTCGTTTTTGCTGATCGGCTACTGGCACCAGACCGCACAGGCGAGGGACGGCGCCCGCATGGCGCTGATCGTGACGTCGGCCGGCGGCCTTTGCCTGTTCGCCGGCGTTCTTGTCATCGGCCATATCGCCGGAAGCTACGATCTCGAAGCGGTGTTCGCGGCGGCAACGAAAATCCGCGTGCATCCGCTTTATATCCCGGCGCTCGTTCTGGTCGTGCTCGGTGCGTTGACCAAAAGCGCGCAGTTTCCGTTTCACTTCTGGTTGCCGCATGCCATGGCAGCGCCGACGCCGGTTTCGGCATATCTGCATTCGGCGACCATGGTGAAAGCAGGCGTCTTCCTGCTGGTGCGGCTCTGGCCGGTATTGGGCGGCACCAACGAATGGCTATGGATCGTCGCTTCGACGGGTCTTATCACTTTCATGCTCGGCGCGTTCATCGCGCTGTTTCAGCAGGACCTGAAAGGGCTTCTGGCCTATTCGACGATCAGTCATCTCGGCCTGATTACGCTTCTCATCGGCCTCGATACGCCGCTCGGCATCATTGCCGCGATCTTTCACATCATGAATCACGCGACCTTCAAGGCCTCGCTGTTCATGGCGGCCGGGATCATCGACCATGAAACCGGCACGCGCGACATACGCCGATTGAATGGTTTGTGGCGGTTCATGCCGATTACGACGACGCTGGCAATGGTCGCAGCCGCCGCGATGGCCGGCGTGCCGCTGCTGAACGGATTTATCTCGAAGGAGATGTTCTTCGCGGAGACGATCGAGCTGCACGACAATTCGCTCGTCGATCGCGGGCTGCCTTACATCGTGACTTTCGCCAGCATGTTCACGGTCGCTTATTCGCTGCGTTTCATTCGCGATGTATTCTTTGGCGTGCCGTCGCAGCCGTTGCCGCGCACGCCCGGCGAGCCGCCGTTCCTAATGCGGTTTCCCGCCGAGCTGCTGGTGCTGGCCTGTCTTGTGGTCGGAATCATTCCCGCCCTTACGATCGGGCCGCTGTTGCAAACCGCGCTCTATGCCGTGCTTGGTGACTCGATTCCGAACTACAGTCTTGCGGTGTGGCACGGCTTCACGCCCGAACTCTTGATGAGCGTCGTGGCAATCCTGGGCGGCGTCGGACTTTACTCTATACTGCGCTCGTACCTGCTGACGGCGGACGGCCCGCCGCTTCTGCGCCACATCAAAGGGCAGCGCATATTCGAGCGCGTGCTGGTGACGATTTCCTGGCGGCTCGCGCGATGGCTTGAAGCCGTGTTGGCGACGCGCCGGTTGCAGCCGCAATTACGGCTTTTGGTGATGGCTGCGCTGATTGCAGGTTTTGCGCCGTTTTACCTGCATGGACTGGTGGCGTTTGGCCCCCGGCAAACGGCGTTCGACACCGGATTCGGCATTGTCTGGGCCGTCGGCATCGCCGCCGCTTTGGCAGCGGCCTATCAGGCAAAATTTCATCGCCTTGCCGCGCTCATTCTGATCGGTGTCGCAGGTCTCGTGACATGCATCAGTTTTGTCTGGCTTTCCGCGCCCGATCTTGCATTGACCCAACTGGTTGTGGAGACGGTGACGACCGTGCTCCTGTTGCTCGGGCTGCGGTGGTTGCCGAAGCGTATTCGGAATTTCGCTGCCGGCGATACCGGCTTTGGCGTCATTCGCTGGCACCGCATACGTGACCTTGTCATCGCAGTCGCCGCAGGGATGTCGCTGGCCGCGCTTTCCTACGCGGTGATGACCCGTTCGCAGCCGAAGAATATCTCCGGCTTTTTTGTCGAGAACGCCTATACGCAGGGCGGCGGTACCAACATTGTCAACGTCATTCTGGTCGATTTCCGCGCGTTCGATACGTTCGGCGAGATCGCCGTGCTCGGCATCGTCGCGCTTACGGTTTATGGATTGTTGCGGCGTTTCCGGCCCGCGGCGGAAAGCGCGCAGGTTCCCGAGCAGCAACGCGGCCGGGCTCACGGCGGCGAAGAGGATGGGGAAATGCAGCAGGGTGCCGGTATTAAAGGCGCGCTTGCAGTTCCGGCATTCATGATTTCGATGCTGTTTCCGGTGATCGGCGTGGTGGCGATCTATCTGCTCCTGCGCGGCCACGATCTCCCCGGCGGCGGCTTCGTTGCCGGCGTCACGATGGCCGTCGCCTTCATCCTCCAATACATGGCGCATGGAACGGCCTGGGTGGAATCGCATTTGCGCGTTCTGCCCATCCGCTGGATGGGCATGGGCCTGCTGCTGGCCGTTTGTGTCGGCGGAGGGGCATGGCTGTTCGATATGCCGTTCCTCACTTCGTCGTTTTCCTATGCGGATATTCCGTGGGTCGGCGCTATGCCGCTTGCGAGCGCTTTTCTGTTCGATCTTGGGGTATTCGCGCTGGTCGTCGGCGCGACGGTGCTGATGTTGATTGCGCTGGCGCACCAGTCCGTTCGCGGTCATCGGACGCTGCGTAGCCGCACGCCAAACGGCGAGGCGACGTAATGGAAATCGTTCTCGCGCTCGGTATCGGTGTGCTCGCGGGCTCGGGGGTGTGGCTGATCCTGCGGCCGCGCACATTCCAGGTCATCATCGGTCTGTCGCTGCTGGCTTACGCGGTCAATCTCTTCATCCTCGCAATGGGGCGGCTGCGTACCGATGCTGCGCCCATTCTGTTGGCGAAAGGCGCGGGAATCCCCGCACAATTTGCCGACCCATTGCCGCAGGCGCTGGTGCTTACGGCAATCGTTATCAGTTTTGCGACGACGGCTTTATTCCTTGTCGTGATCATCGCCGCGCGCGGCCTGACCGGAACCGATCATGTCGATGGACGGGAGCCGGAAGCATGAACTGGGCAGGCAACCATCTGATCGTCGCACCGGTCGTGCTTCCGCTGCTCGCGGCCGCCGTGATGTTGGCGCTCGGCGGCGAGCGTCATCGCAGTATCAACGCGGTGCTCAACGTCGTGACGGCCCTCGCGCTGATCGCGATTTCAGCCACGCTTTTGTGCAAGGCGGATGCTGCGCCGGGCGGAATCTGGAATGTGTATCGCCTCGGCGACTGGCCGGTGCCGTTCGCGATTGTGCTCGTACTTGATCGCCTATCGGCGCTGATGTTGCTGCTGACAAGCCTGCTCGGGACGGCCGCCGCCGTTTTCTCGCTGGCGCGGTGGCATCGTGCAGGTGTTCATTTTCATCCGCTGTTGCAGTTCCTGCTGATGGGATTGAACGGCGCGTTCCTGACCGGCGATCTGTTCAATCTCTTTGTCTTCTTCGAGGTGTTGCTCGCGGCCTCCTACGGTCTTGTGCTTTACGGCTCGGGATCGGTGCGTGTCATGACGGGCATGCAGTATATCGCCATCAATCTCGTGGCGTCGCTGCTGTTTCTGGTTGGCGTCAGCCTGATCTATGGCGTCACCGGAACTCTCAACATGGCGGATCTCGCCGCACGTATTGCGGCGCTTCCGGCAGGCGATCGCGCGCTGCTGGAAGCAGGCGCCGGCATTCTTGCCGTTGCGTTTCTCGTCAAAGCAGGGATGTGGCCGCTCTGTTTCTGGCTGCCCGGAACTTATGCCGCGGTCCCGGCGCCGGTCGGAGCAATTTTTGCGATCCTTACCAAGGTCGGCGTTTATGTTTTGCTGCGGCTATGGCTTTTGTTGTTCGGCGCAGGCGCGGGTGCGCCGGCTCACTTTGGTGGAGAACTGCTGTTTGCCGGCGGCATGGCAACCATCGTCTTCGGTGCGATCGGCACGTTGGCCTCGCAGGATATGTCGCGGCTTGCGGCCTGCTCGGTATTGGTGTCTTCCGGCACGGTGCTTGCGGCCCTCGGTCTCGCACAGACCGGCGTAACGGGCGGAGCACTTTTCTATCTCATCAGCTCGACGCTTGGTCTCGGCGCCTTCTTTCTTCTGATCGAGCTTATTGAGCGCGGCCGCGAGCCCGGCGCCGACGTGCTCGCGGTCACGCGCGAGGTTTACGGCGAGGAAGACGAGCCCGAGAGCGAGGACGAAGCCGGCATTGCCATTCCGGCTACGATCGCCTTGCTTGGCCTCGCTTTTATCGGCTGCGCCGTCGTGATCGCGGGCCTGCCGCCGCTTTCCGGTTTCGTCGCCAAGTTTGCGATGCTCAGCGCGGCGTTGCAGCCAAATACTGCTGTGCCGGTTCATTCATGGGTGTTCCTCGTTATCCTGATCCTGTCGGGTCTTGCCGCGCTCATCGCGATGACGCGCGCCGGCATTCGTGTGTTCTGGGTTTCCGAGCGGGAAGCGCCGCGTGTGCGCCTGATCGAAATGGCGCCGGTGGCGGTTCTGCTTTTGCTTTGTGTCCTGCAAACCGTTCAGGCCGGGCCGGTGATGCGTTTCATGCAGGCGACAGCGCAATCATTGCACACGCCGCACGATTATATGCGCGGCGTTCTTGAATTCTCCTCCATGCGCCGTCCGGCGGGTGGAACATGAAACGGGTGTTGCCTTTTCCGCTCGTGAGCGCGGGGCTGTTTGCGCTCTGGCTGGTGCTCAACCAGTCGATTTCGCCGGGGCATATCTTGCTGGGCATTCTGATGGGGGTCGCGGGCGGCTGGACGCTTGCCGCACTCGAGCCTCCGAAAGCGCGCCCGCGCCGGATTGCTGGCTTCTTGCGTCTTGCCGGTCTGGTGATCGTTGACGTCATTCAGTCCAATATCAATGTCGCGTGCATTATCCTCGGCCTGCAACGCAGAAAACATCAGCCTGGCTTTGTCGAGATTCCGCTCTCGCTTCGCAATCCTTATGGGTTGGCGGCGCTCGCCTGTATCATTACCTCGACGCCCGGAACATTATGGGTCGATTTCGATGGCGAGCGCGGAGTTCTGACCATTCATGTACTCGATCTGGTCGATCGGGCGGAATGGATCCGCACCATCAAAGGACGCTATGAGCGAAATCTGCTGGAGATTTTCCCATGAGCGCGATTTTGATCCTGTCGATAACGTTCGCGCAGATCTTGCTCAGCCTTGCGATGGTTCCTGCGGCGTTCCGTATTCTCTGGGGGCCGCGGGCTCAGGATCGCGTTGTCGGTTTCGATAGCCTCTATGTGAACGCGATGCTCCTGCTTCTGACGTTCGGCATCCGCTCGGGGAGTGCGCTTTATTTCGAGGCGGCGTTGATCATCGCGCTGATCGGTTTTGTCGGCACCATGGCGCTTGCGAAGTTCTTGCTGCGCGGCGAGGTGATCGAATGAGCGGTGGAGAAATTCCCCTGTGGGTGGAAGTGCTCGTGTCGGTGCTGCTGATTGCCGGCGCGGCAATCACGTTGATCGGAACGAGTGGGCTGTTGCGGTTCAGGACTTTTTATGAGCGGGCCCATGCGCCGACCCTCGGCACGACACTGGGGACGGCGCTCATAGCCGCGGCGTCGATGATCTATTTCTTCGCGCTGGGCAGCCGGTTCGTATTACATGAACTGCTGATCGTCATTTTCGTCACCGTGACGACGCCGATTACGCTTCTGGTGCTGGTGCGCGCCGCCCGATTCCGGGACGAATTCGAAATGCCGATAAGCAATCATTCTGGCCGCGAGGAAAATCATGATCGATCTTGATCCGGTACGTCTCACACAGGAACTGATCGCCTTCGATACGATCAACCCGCCGGGGCAGGAGCTTTCCTGTGTCGAGATGCTTGCCGGTATTTTGTCGGGTGCAGGGCTGCAGACCAAAATTCACGGCTTCGCGGAAAATCGCGCCAACCTTGTCGCGACGCTGGGCGAGGGACCGGCGCTCTGCTTCACCGGCCATGTGGATACGGTGCCGCTCGGCAATACGCCGTGGCAGCGCGACCCGCTCGGCGGCGAGGTCGCGGACGGCCGGCTTTACGGGCGCGGCTCATCCGATATGAAAAGCGGCGTCGCGGCTTTCGTAACAGCGGCCTGCGCGGCCGCGAGAAGCGGGCGTAAAGCCGGCGGGCGCATCACGCTGATTATCACCGCGGGCGAAGAGATCGGCTGTGAAGGCGCGAAGGAACTCGTGCGTGCGGGCGTGATCGAGAAGGGGGGCGCGCTGGTTGTCGCGGAGCCGACATCGAACGTGCCGATGGTCGGTCACAAGGGCGCGCTGTGGCTCCGTGCTGTCACGACCGGCGTGACGGCGCATGGCTCGATGCCGCATCTTGGCGTGAATGCGGCCTACAAGGCAGCGCGTGCGCTTCACAAGCTCGAAGCCTTCGATTTCAACGAGGCGCCGCATCCGCACCTCGGCAAGCCGACGCTGAATGTCGGCGCGGTGCGCGCGGGCATCAATGTCAATTCGGTGCCGGACCGGGCCGAGATCGACATCGATATCCGTACTATTCCTTCGCTCCCGCATGAGCGCGTGAAAGAACATCTTGCGGCTGAGCTCGGCCAGGACATTACGATGAGCGCGCTCGTGGATGTGCCGGCGGTGTGGACCGAGCCGAAAAATGCATGGCTGGCGAGGGTGTTTGCGGCCGTGCATGCGGTGACGGGCAAGGAGCCGCTGCCGATTGCGACAGTGCCGTATTTCACCGATGCTTCTATTTTGAAACCCGCGCTAGGCGAGCCGCCGACGGTCGTGCTTGGACCGGGTGAGCCCGGCATGGCGCATCAAACCGACGAATATTGTTTCGTCGATCATATTCGCGATGCAGAAAAGATTTACACACGCCTGATCGAAGACTGGCAGGCGTAAGCCGTCAGAGCGCGGTCTGAGAAGAACGCGTAACCGCCGCAAACCCGGCGGTGTCGGCGGTGTTTCGCGCTTGCGAATGCCAGTTCTCGAGCCGGTTCAAGAGCGACGCGCCGACGAAGCCGCCGGCGAAGATCGAGACCGCTGCGAGCGCCGAGCCGAGCGAGAGCGTGGACATGCCGGTCAGGCCCTGACCGATGGTGCAGCCCAGGGCAAAGACGCCGCCGACGCCCATCATCATGGCGCCCACGATTTGACGGAAGAAATCATTGGCGTTGCTGAAGCCTTCGATTTCGAATTTGCCGCGGATCACCGAAGTCACGAAAGCGCCGACAATGACGCCGCCGACGACGGCAATGCCGAAATTCGCATTGGTGCCGGTGAAGATCATCAGATATTCGACGGCGTCGCCAACCGGCGCGACGAAAGATAGGCTCGCGGGGGGAGCCGGATTGAACTCGTCCTGCGCCATGACGCCGGTGAAGTACCAGGCGGCGGCAATGATGAGGCCGATCGAAAGGCCGCCGATGATGTTGCGCGGCGAGGTCCGGAAGCCCTTGCTCGAAAAGCAGATGAAAAGCAGCGCGGCGGCGAGCGCGATCGAGATAATCCAGCGCAAGGTGGCGGCATCGAACGGCAAGCGCGAGGCGAGAAGATCGGGGATCGCCGTCGCGCCGAGATCGGCCCGGGTAGCGCTCTCGCTCGCGAGGCGCAACGGCGCGACGATGCCGCGCAGCGTCATGTACGCGGTGATACCGACCAGTACGACGACGACGAACGAGCGGATATTGCCATAGCCGAGGCGAACGAGATTGCGCGATACGCAGCCGTTGCCAAGCATCATGCCGACACCGAACACGAAGCCGCCAAGGATCGGGCCCGCGAGATTGAGCGGCGTTGCAAGGTAGATCGACTTGGTGAGATCGACGCCGCCGAAAACGAACAGAAGCTGGCTGACGAGAACGGCGACCGCGAGCGCAACGCCCCAGGCGCGCAGCCGATTGCTGTTGCCTTTGCGCACGAGGTCGAGGATCGCGCCGCTGCTGCAGAAGGCGGTCGCCTGCGCGAAGCTGCCGAACAGCAGCCCTAAAACGAGGCCGCCAAAAATAAGCAGTTGTGCCGGCTCAAGCGTGCTCATGGTCTATCCGTAAACTCGTCCCCGGCATGTTGGGGATCGCACTATTTACGGATTTGGATGGCAAATTGCAATATTCCCATTAATTCCACGTATAAAAATGGGAATGCCTTTGGGTCTATTTTCTGAAGTTCTTGGCCTCGAGATCGAGGAATATCCGGTATGCGTTTCCCTTATTGATGCTGTTGAAGGCCGGAAGGCCTTCGTATTTAGACCAGTCGGTGTCCTTGTAGGCCGTTTCGAATTCGACCCAGTTCTCGACGGCCTTGCCCATCGTCTCGCGCACATAGGCGATGTAATCGCGCGTGAAGGTGATGGCTTCCCTGGCTTCGCTCGACGGCTTTCCGTGACCCGGCACGATGAATTGCGGGTTGAGCTTCAGCACTTCGTTGAGCGCCGCGAGCCAGACGCTGCTGTCGACGTCGTCGCTGTTCATGAACGGGATGCGGCCGTTCTGCACGATGTCGCCGGCGAACAGTACGCCTTCCGGCTGTACCATCATCATCATGTCGCTGCCTGAGTGCGCGGGGCCGCCGTAGATCATCGTGAACGTATGCCCGCCGAGCGTGATCGTCGCGCGCTGCGAGAAGGTGATGTCGGGCGCAACGACGCGCGTTGACTTGTCGACCCAGGGAGAAAGCGCGTCGCGGCGCTGGTTGAGCCGCTCGCCGACGCGCTCGTCGGCTATTTCTTCGTCGTTCTCCTTGTATTCGCGCGCACGGTCCTGTGCGACGATGATCGCATCGGTGTGATCCTTGAACGCCTGCAAGCCGTAGATGTGGTCGGCGTGATAGTGACTCAACGCGACGTAGCGGATTTTCTTGTCTGTGTGCTTTCTGATGTCCTGCAACATCGCCCAGCCAAGGCTCGGCGTTCCCAGTGCATCGAATACGACAACGCCTTCGTCGGTGATGACGTAACCGGCATTCGAGGTATTTCCCTCATTGGCTTTGCCGGGCACGCCGGGAATACCAATGCTGTAAAAAATTTGCGTGCCGGGGACCTGCCCGACGGTCAGCGGTTTGGTGATCGGCGCATAGGGTGCGGTGGTGTTTTGGGCGAAGGCGGTTTGTGAAACGGCGATGGCGAAGGCCGCGCACAGATGAACGGGCTTCACTTGATATCCTCGCAATAAAGGCTCTTGAGAAGCTTGATGAGCTTATTCACGCGCGGATCGGAGATTCGATAGTAAAGCGTTTGCGAATCGCGGCGGAAGGTGACGATGCCGGCTTCACGCAGTTTCGTCAGATGCTGCGAGAGCGCCGACTGGCTGATCTGCACCGCACTGACGATATCGCCGACCTTGAGCTCCTTGCCGGCCATCAGATAGCAGAGAATCAACAGCCGCTTCTCGTTGCCGAGCAGATTTAAAACGTGTGCGGCCTCCGCCGCCTGCGCGGCCAGCTTGTACAAGTCGCTCGACTTATTCTTGCGCAACCGCTTGATATTCATTGTCCCAATTTCCATGGGGATCACCTGTTCTGTATTGCGGTGCACTCATATCAAATTCTCTCACCTTCGTCGAAGTGCATTCTTTACTTTAGCGTTGACTAAATTAGCATATGACGATATGCACCGAAGATAAAACAAAAACGGTCCATATGGGACCGAGGGGAAATGATGAAGCGGGACGATGGACGCGCAAATGGCGCGCCGCCCATGCAAGGCCTGTCACGCCGCAAGCTTTTCAGGCTTGGAAGTGCGGCTGTCGCCGGAGCGCTGCTCGCCAGTTCGAAAGCGGCCGCCGAAGGAGCCGCGCCGCCAGCCGATAACCCCTGGTCGCAGACGATGGGCGCGGGCGTGGTCGATCGCCCCTATGGCGTGCCTGCCGAAGGCGAGGCCGGTGTCATCCGCCGCAACGTGCCGTGGCTTACCGCGGGCACCGAATCGTCGGTCAGCTTCTCGCCGCTCCAGGATTTGAGCGGCATCATCACGCCGAACGGCCTCTTTTTCGAGCGCTATCACGCTGGCCGTGCCGACGTTACGCGCGACGAGCACCGCCTGATGATCCACGGCCTCGTCGAGCGTCCGATCATCCTGACGATGGACGATATTCTTCGCTTTCCGTCGGTGTCGCGAATTCATTTTATTGAATGCCCGGCAAACGGCGGCATGGAATGGCGCGCCGCGCAGCTCAATTCGCTGCAATTCACGCATGGCATGATCAGTTGCGCCGAATGGACGGGCGTGAAGCTCTCGACGCTTCTCGAGGAAGTCGGCCTCAAGAAAAATGCCAAATGGGCTCTCGTCGAAGGCGCCGATGGCGCGCATATGACGCGCAGCCTGCCGCTCGAAAAGTGTCTCGATGACTGTCTGATCGTTTACGGCCAGAACGGCGAGGCGCTGCGGCCCGAGCAAGGCTATCCGTTGCGTCTCATCGTGCCTGGCTGGGAGGGCAATGTCAGCATCAAGTGGCTACGGCGGATCAAGATCGGCGACAAGCCGTGGTACACGCGCGAAGAGACATCGAAATATACCGACCTCATGCCGGACGGGAAATCGCGCGGCTTCACCTGGCTGATCGATGCGAAGTCGGTGGTTACATTTCCGTGTCCCGAAAAGCCGCTGCGCCATGGGCCGGGCACCTACGAAATCCGCGGTCTCGCCTGGACCGGTAGCGGCAAGGTGCGTGAAGTGCACGTCTCGACCGACGGCGGCGCGAACTGGCAAAAGGCGCAGTTGCACGAGCCGGTTTTGTCAAAGGCGCTGACGCGTTTTTCGATGCCGTGGCAGTGGGACGGTAAGCCGGCGCTCATTGAATCGCGCGTGATCGACGAGACGGGCTACGTCCAGCCGACAATCGGGCAACTGCGAAAAATTCGCGGGTCGAACTCGATCTATCACAACAATTCGATTCAGACCTGGCAGGTCAAGCAGGACGGGAGCGTGTTTGATGTTCAAACCGCTTAAGCTCACGTTGATTGCAGCGAGTGTGCTGGCGCTCGCCGCCACGGCGCAGGCGCAACAGAAGAAGCCCTATGGCTACGGCAAGCCCGCGACACCCGAGCAGATCGCCGGATGGGATATCGACGCGCGCGGCGACGACGGCGAAGGCCTGCCGGCAGGCAAAGGAAATGTTGCGCGCGGCGCGGAAGTTTTCGCCGAACAGTGTGCTGCGTGCCATGGGACTTTCGGCGAAGGCGAGGGGCGATACCCCAAGCTCGTCGGTGGCAATGGTACATTGACGGCGGAACGTCCAGAGCCGACAGTTGGCAGTTACTGGCCCTTTGCGGTTACGCTCTGGGACTATATTAACCGTGCCATGCCGATGCCGATGCCCCACACTTTATCCGCCGACGACGTTTATGCATTGACGGCATATGTCCTGAACCTCAATAACATCGTTCCGGACGATTTCGTCGCCGACAAGACGAGCCTTCCCAAAGTGAAAATGCCAAACCGCGATAACTTCAGCTGGCAGGATCCGCGCCCCGATACGGTAGCGAAACCATGCATGACAAAGTGTATTGATCCGAAAGATATAAAGATTATTTCCACGGCTGAAGGTACTGATCTTACGCCGCGCACCACCGGTCCGCTCGACACCATGCAACCAAAATGAAAAACGCCACGGAGACCATGATGTCTTCTTTTTATCGTTATCTTACTGCCGGAGCGTTCGTTCTGATCGCCGCTTCCATGGTGACCCGAGCTGGAGCTGCCGATCTCAATGGCAAGGATCTCGCTTTCAATCGCAGCAAAGGCAATTGCCTGACCTGTCACGCCATGAAGGGCGGCGACTCGCCTGGCACGATCGGGCCGGAACTCAGCGACATGAAATCGCGCTTCGATCGCAAGGAACTGATCGCTATCATCAGCGACGAAACCACGCGCAATCCGCAGACGATGATGCCGCCGTTCGGGCGCAACCTCATTCTCACCAACAAGGAAATCGAAGCGATCGCCGATTTCCTGCTGACACTATAAGAACCGGGAGAACTCGATGAATACGAGCCATCATTATTCACGGCGTCGCTTCCTTGTCCTCACGGCGCTCGCGGGGGCCGTTGCGGCCGGCATGGATGCGCTTCGCGCGGTTGCCGCCTTCGCGGCCGACGCCGCGGGCTGGCCGGCGGACGCTTTCAAGCAAAAATCGGAAGCCGATGCCGCAAAGACGCTTTATGGCAAGACCTTCGAGCCATCGGACAAGGTCAAGCTGGATGCGCCCGAGATTGCTGAGAACGGTGCGGTGGTGCCGATCAGCGTCAGCAGCACGCTGCCGAACGTCACCTCGATCTCGATCATGGTGAAAGAGAATCCCTATGTGCTCGCGGCATCGTACAAGATTCCGGAAGGTACGAATGCGGCGGTTTCCAACCGGCTGAAGATGGCGAAGACGAGCCAGGTCGTTGCGGTCGTCGAATCCGGCGGCAAGCTCTACAGCGCGTCGAAGGAAGTCAAAGTCACCGTCGGCGGTTGCGGCGGCTAACGAGGAGAAACAGACATGGCATCGTCAATTCGCGTTCGCGCTACCGCATCCGGCGAGACCACCGAAGTGCAGGCTTTGATCCAGCATCCGATGGATTCCGGCTTCGTCAAAAACTCCAAGGGCGAACTCATCCCGCCGCATCATATCGAAACGGTTCAGTTCGAAACCGGCGGCAAAGTGGTTTTCACCGCGTTGTGGGGGCCCGCTGTTTCCAAGGACCCTTATGTGAAGTTCAGCTTCAAGGGCGGCAAGAAGGGCGACGACCTCAAGATCAGCTGGGTCGACAACAAGGGCGCCAGCGACTCGATGACGGCGAAAATCCAATAAAATAAAAAGACGTACTGGAGGATAGGATGTTTCGGAAAATACTGATCTCGGTCGCCTGCTGCGCAATATTTGCGAATGGCGCGCTGGCGGCGGAAACGATCAATCCTGAGCAGGATTTCAAAGAATTCCGCCAATTCTTCCAGTCGAAGTTTCCCCAAGTGAAGCTTGAGGACTTTGTGAACGGGCCGTACTCGGTCGACGAAGGCTTGCGCAAGCAGTGGATCGAGAAAGAAGAATTCCCGCCCTACGACTTCGCGCTCGAAAAAGGCAAGGAGCTGATGGCAAAGCCGTTCGCGAATGGCAAGACAATCGCGGACTGCTTCCCGAACAAGGGCATCGGCATCCGCCAGGACTATCCTTACTTCGACGCAAAGGAAGGCCAGGTCATCACGCTTGAGCTTGCGGTGAACCGCTGCCTCGAGCAGAACGGCGAGAAGCCTTTTTCCTACACCGGCGACGACATGGCGTCGGTCACCGCCTATATGGCGTTCACTTCGCGCGGCAAGCCGTTCGATATCAAGATTCCGAACGATCCGCGAGCGCTCGCGGCCTATGAGCATGGCAAGCAGTATTTCTATCAGCGCCGCGGCCAACTCAATTTTTCCTGCGCGAGCTGCCATGTGCAAAGCCCGGGCGAATTGATCCGTAGCGAGCGGCTCGCGCCGGCGCTCGGTATCCTCAACGCAATGCCTATCTATCGCTCGCAATGGGGCGGCATGGGCACGATCAGCCGGCGCTTCACAAGCTGCAACAGTCAGGTGCGCGGCACGCCGCTGAAGCCGCAGGACGCTGAATATCGCAACGTCGAATATTATCTCTCGTACATGGCGAACGGGTTGCCGATTGTCGGCCCCGGCTCGCGGCCGTAGGAGTTTCCGATGCGAAACAAGATCATCGCAGCTCTTCTTCTCGCTGCACTCCCGGTTGGCGCGGCGCTCGCGCAGTCGCCGCAGGATCAGTTCAAGGCGGCCTATGAGAAAGCCGAAGCCACCAATAAGAAGGCTGGCGAACTTCGCAATCAATGGACGGTGACCGCGAATGCACTGAAAGCCGCCAAGGCCGCGGCTGATGCCGGGGATTTCGACAAGGCATTGAAGCTCGCCGAGCAGGCGGAAGCGCTCGCCAAGGCTTCAATCGTACAGACGGAGCGCGAAAAGACGGCGTGGAAAGACGCGGTTATCCGCTAACCGACGGGTGAACCGCATGCGCTGGCGCAGACGAGAAGTTTTGAAGTTTGCGCTGGCCGCTCCCGCGATCTGGAGCATTGCCGGCCGCAGCCTGGCCGCCGGCGACGAGCTTTACGATTTCAAGCCGTTCGGTAACGCGCGTGTCATTCACATCACCGATACGCACGGCCAGCTCGAGCCGCTCTATTTCCGCGAGCCGAGCGTCAATATCGGCATCGGCGGGATGCAGGGCAATCCGCCGCATCTCGTGGGCGAAGCCTTTCTGAAGAAGTTCGGTATCGCGGCGGGAAGCCCGTCGGCTTACGCCTTCACCTACCTCGATTTCGACAGAGCCGCGCAGCAGTTCGGCAAAATGGGCGGCTTCGCCCACATCAAGACGCTGGTCGACGGCCTGCGCGCTTCGGCGCCGTTCGGGCGTTCGGTGCTGCTCGATGGCGGCGATCTCTGGCAAGGCAGCGCTGCCGCGCACTGGAGCGACGGCATGGCGATGGTCGAGGCCGCCAATCTTCTCGGCGTCGATGCCATGACCGGCCATTGGGAATTCACTTATGGCGAGAAGGTGCTGCGCCAGAACCTCGCGGCATTCAAAGGCGAGTTCGTCGCGCAGAATGTTTTTTTGAATGAGGAAGCGGCTTTCAACGGCGCGCAGGCGTTCGACGCGGATTCCGGCCGCGTCTTCAAGCCGTATTTCATCCGTGAGATGGGCGATCGCCGTGTCGCAATCGTCGGGCAGGCATTTCCCTATGTGCCGATCGCGCATCCCAAGCGTTTCGTGCCCGACTGGACGTTCGGTGTGCGCGAAGAAGAGCTGCAAAAGCTGATCGCGCAGATCCGTGAAAACGAAAAACCGGATGCGATCATTCTTCTGTCGCATAACGGCATGGATGTCGATTTGAAGCTCGCGAGCCGCGTTAGTGGAATCGACGTTATTCTCGGCGGCCATACGCATGATGCGGTCCCGCAGCCGATCGAAGTGCAGAATCCCGGCGGCAAGACGCTCGTCACGAACGCCGGTTCGAGCGGAAAATTCGTCGGTGTCCTCGATCTCGATCTGGGCAAGGGCCGCGTCAACGACGTGCGCTATCGCCTGCTGCCGGTGTTCAGCGACAAGCTGAAAGCCGATGCCGCGATGTCCGCATTGATCGCGCGCTATACCGCGCCGCGCGCGAAGGAGCTTGCCGAGAAGCTGGCGGTGACCGACGGGCTTCTTTATCGCCGCGGCAATTTCAACGGCACGATGGACGAATTGATCTGTGGCGCTTTGCGGCGTGAACTCGATGCGGAAATTGCGCTTTCGCCGGGGTTTCGCTGGGGCGATACTGTATTGCCGGGGCAGGCCATCAGCATGCAGGATCTGATGTCCGAAACCGCCATGACCTATCCTGAAGTTTACGTGCAGGCCATGACCGGCGAACAGCTGAAGAATGTGATGGAAGACGTCTGCGACAATCTCTTCAATGCCGATCCCTACTATCAGCAGGGCGGCGACATGGTGCGGCTTGGCGGCTTGAGCTACGCCTGCTCGCCTTCCGAGTCCGTCGGCAAGCGCATCAGCAATTTGCGCCTGGAGAACGGCCAGCCGATCGAGGCATCAAAAAGCTACCGCGTTGCCGGCTGGGCTTCGGTCAATCCCCAGAACGGCAAGCCGGTCTGGGAGACGGTTGCGGCCTATTTGCGCGATACCAAGCGAATCGAGAGGCGCAAAGGAAGCGCAGTCGAACTGAAGGGCGTCGAGGGCAATCCCGGCTTTGCGGGGTAAAGATGAAGCGTGTTTCGTTCTGGATCGCCGCTGCCGCGCTCATAGCGATTACGAGCGTGGTGCGTACTGTGCCCGCGCGGGCGCAGACGGATCTTCCTGCCGACAAGCCGTTTGCCGAGCACCGCATTGTGCTTCAGCTTTCTGATAAGGACCAGAAGAAGCAGACCGAAGTTCTGAACGTCGCCAACAACCTTCTGAAGGCTTACGGACCGGACACGATTGCTGTCGAAGTCGTGGCGTTCGGTCCCGGCATCGATTTGTTGCGGGCGGAGAATGTCAATCGCGCGCGTGTCGACAGTCTGGTTTCGCAAGGCGTTCGCTTCAATATCTGCGGCAATACGCTCGATACGATCGAGCGCGAAAGCGGAAAGCGGCCCAAAGTCAACCCAAATGCAAACGAAGTGAAGGTTGGTGTCGGTTATCTGCTCACGCTCGCTGAAAAAGGTTACACCATCGTTCGTCCATAGGGGGAAGTTATGCGCTTCATCACGAATGCCGCTTTCTCGCTTGTCGTTTTGAGCTTCTGTGCGTTCGCGGCGCAAGCCGATAACGCCAAGATTCACCATGTCAGCATTCAGGTCGATCAAAACGATCCTGCGGTGATGAACCTCGCTCTGAACAACGCTTCCAACATCATCTCGGAATATCGCGACCGGCGTGAAGAGGTCGAAGTCGAGATCGTCGCTTACGGTCCAGGATTGCACATGCTGCGCGAGGATACTTCGCCGGTGAAGGACAGGATCAAGCACATCAAGGATGCGAGCTTTCCGGCAAAGATCCAGTTTTCGGCCTGCAATAACACCAAGCAGGGCATGGAGAAGAAAGAGGGCCATGCGATCAGCGTCGTCCCCGAGGCAACGGTCGTTTCGTCGGGCGCCGTGCGGCTGATCGAGCTGCAGGAAAAAGGCTGGAGCTACCTTCGGCCGTAACGGGGAAAGATCGTAATGAGAATTTTGCGCTCGTGCCTGTTGGCTGCAGTCACTGTGTTCGCCTTTTCGGCATATGCGGAAGAGGCGACCGTTACCTACAAGTCGCTCTCTCCCGATGTGGCGCTCGAGGCAGTGCAGGCTGCGCTGAAGCAATGCCGCGCCGACGGTTATCAGGTTGCGGTTGCTGTCGTTGATCGCTTCGGGGAGGCGCAAGTCCTGATGCGAGACCGGTTCGCCGGTTTGCCGGCGGCGACCATCGCCACCGACAAAGCCTGGACGTCCGTTGGCTTTCGCGCCAATACCTCGGATCTCGCAAAATCGGCGGCGAGCGGCGACATCAGCGCGCGGCTCGCGAGTCTGCCGCGCATAACGATGCTTGGCGGAGGCATCGTTATCGAAGCGGGTGGCACGCTCCTGGGCGCCATCGGCGTGTCGGGCGCTCCTGGCGGGGACAAGGATGAAGCCTGCGCGAAGGCGGGACTCGCCGCGATCCGCGACAAACTTGATTTCTGACACGACGAAAAGGGACTTTCCATGCGCACCTTGCTTGCCATTTCATTCTCTTTGGCTCTTTGCAGCACCGCCCTTGCAGCCGATCCGGCGAGCGGCGAGCAGGCGTTCAAGGCGTGCGCGGCCTGTCATGCGATAGGATCGAATGCGAAGAATAAGCTCGGCCCGGAACTGAACGGCATTGTCGGGCGGACTTGGGGTACGGTCGCAGGTTTCAACTATTCGAGCGATCTTGCCGAAGGCAAGACGTCCGGTAAGACCTGGGACGAGGCCACGCTCGATAAATATCTGGAGAATCCGAAGGCCGTCGCCCCGAAGGGAAAGATGCCCTATGCGGGACTTAAGGATGCGGCGAAGCGCGGCGATTTGATCGCTTATCTCAAACAGTTCGACGCCGCCGGAAACAAGAAGTAATTGCGGCGCATTATCAGAGGCTGTTCGAAAAAACGGGCGCCGTTCATACGGCGCCCGTTTCGTTAGGTAGCTGAGATCAAGCCGTAACGCGCTTGGCGCTGATCGCGTACCGGAACGTATCGGGGTCGAGGCAGTCGAGCCGTCCCGCGACAGTTTCCGCTTGCGGATACATCAGGAAGGCGACCTCGCCTTCTTTGGCGCCCGGCAGTTTTACATCGTGGGCGAAGTTGTAGGCGAGCCAGTTGGTCTCCCACGAGCCGAATAGCGCTTTGCGCGCCGCGACAACCTTGTCGCTGTTGAGGGGCAGATTTGCCGGCGGCTCTTCGAGCACGACCTTGCGCACGTCGGCGGGATCCATCGCGACCCAGCCGAAGCCGGCAAGATGCACTTCGGCACGGCAGTGCTGTGCCTTGGTGATCGTCGGGCTGTTCGCGCCGAGGCTCTTGTAGCCGAAGGCCGAAGGCGCGACACGGATGCCATAAACATCGCGCGCCGGAATGCCCTGTGCCCGCACGAGGCCGACGAACAGCGCATTCAGGTCAGCGCACTTGCCGCCGAGCGTTCCGCTTCTCAGCATCGCGGCAATGTCGCCGGTGCCGCATCCGCGGACCTTGGCTTCGCGGTAGGTGTTATCGATCACCCACTCGTAGATTGCGCGGGTCTTGTCGAGATCGCTTTTGGCGTTGGCGGCCTTGACGATCTTGTCGGAGGTTTCCTTGACGATGCCGTCGGTCGGGATGAGCTTCGTCGCCGCAGTGTTGAGCTTATAGTCGGCTGTCGAAAGTTTCGCGGCCGTGCCCGGTTTCGAAAAATCGACGGCACGATCGCGAGTGGAGATCCGGCTGGTGATGTCGATGACCGGATTTTTCTCCGAAGCGGCCCATTCGACGTGCACGAATTGCGCGCCGTATTTCGGATCGCGCACGAGCCTGGCTTTGCCGTTCGTCGTCCAGCGGTTGTCGAGCGACTTGAACCAATCCGCCTCGTTCACCGACGGCACGGGAATCCATGCCTGCGCCGGTGCATTCTGATTGGCGACTTCAAGATGGGTGAGAATTTCATAGTTCTGCCATTCACCCGGCTTCGGTGCGAACACCGCTTGCGCAAACGCCATTCGCGGTAGCGCCGCGGTGGCGGCAAGCGCCGCGGCGCTGGCCAGAAATTCACGTCGATGCAGAGACATACTTTCCTCCTCGGATTTGTTCATGGATGGTTGGTCAAGTTGGGCTGGATGCTGCTTTGCTTTTTCGGTTTGGATTCATCCGAAAGCGCTGCGAGCAAACGGTCGATAGCAGGACGATTCCAGTCGAGATCGCCCTGAATGTAGAAGCGCGGGGTGAGATTACGGCCGAGCACGAAGGTTGTCGGCAGCGCGTCGACACCCCAGGCCTTGGCAACGGCACCGTCGCGATCGAGTGCGATGGGGAAGGCCACCGGTAATGACTCGAAGAATCGCTTCACGCGGATTTCGACTTCGCCGACGTCGACGCCGACGATTGCGAAGCGGTCCTGCGGCAGCCGCTTCGAGAGATCGTGCAGCGAACCGATTTCCTTCCGGCAGGGTTCGCACCACGTCGCAAAGAAGTGCACGACAACGATACGCTTCGCGCGGCTTGCGAGATCTTCGACGCTGCCATCGAGTGTCTTGAGGGTAAAACTCGGCTGCGATCCGCCAGTCCACGGTTGCAGGCGGGCGTCTTGAGACGTTTCGGCCCGTGAAGGTTTCTGCAAAGCGAGAAGGCACGAAGCGGATAGGAGCGCTGACAGCAGAGAACGGCGGCTCAGCCGCGTAACAAGATTTCGGGAACCGGCAGAGTGCGGGGAATCGGAAACGGCCGTGGCAGCGCGAATTGAATGGAGCGCGACGGACGAGAACTCATATGACCCCCGCGACGCGGGAGGCGAGCGAAACCGCACACGCGGATATTCGTTGTACCTCCGGCGCCGGTCAATAGTTCTTGGCTGTTCCGGGCGCTTTTTTCGGCCATTTGGGGCTTTCCCTGCCAGCCCCGGATGAGCGCTCGATTTTGTTTTTTTGCACTCGAAAATTGGTTTTATTGCATCAAAAACGCCTGTGGCATGGGCATAACTTGAATATCGCACTGCAACAACGAATTTTGCGCCTAAAGACTAAAATTTGGCATTTGTGTTTTGACATTAGACCAATTTCAAGGTGGAGTACTACGAAGTTACCGCTTAAGCCGTTGGGAATCAAAACCTAAAATCCCATTGCAGGGGTGCAGTGGCTAGGAAGGAGGACCTAAATGAACATGGAACTCTCGCGGCGCCAGTTTATGGTTGGCGCCGGCGCGGGTTTGGCAGGAACGACTCTCGGAGCACTTGGATTTGGTGAAATCGAAGCAGCTCACGCGTTGTCCATCCGGCCATTCAAACTCGCGTTGACCAAGGAAGCTCGCAATCAGTGCCCGTACTGTGCGGTGTGCTGCGGCATGATGATCTACTCTGCCGAGAGCAAAGAAGAAAAAGGCAAGCTCACGGTCACCCACATCGAGGGTGACGTCGATCATCCGGTCAACCGCGGAACGTTGTGCCCGAAGGGTGCAGGCGCGATCGACTACATCAACTCCAAGTCGCGCGTTAAGTATCCGATGTACCGTAAGCCCGGTGGCACCGAATTCGAGCGTGTCAGCTGGGATTTCGCGATGGATCGTATCGCGAAGCTGGTGAAGGAAGATCGCGACGCCAACTGGATCGAGAAGAACAAGGACGGCGTGACGGTCAACCGCTGGCTCACGACCGCGTTTCTTGCGGGCAGCTCGGTCGCCAACGAAGGCGGCTGGCTCACCTACAAGGTGTCGCGCGGCTTGGGTCTGCTGCAGATCGAGAACCAAGCGCGAGTTTGACACGGGCCGACGGTAGCCAGTTTGGGCTCCACATTCGGTCGCGGTGCAATGACGAATTCCTGGACGGACATCAAGAACGCTGATCTCGTCTGGATTATGGGTGGCAACGCAGCGGAAGCGCATCCCTGCGGTTTCAAGTGGGTCACCGAAGCGAAAGCTGAACGCGGCGCGAAGCTGATGGTGGTCGATCCCCGGTTCAACCGGTCGGCGGCTGTCGCAGATCATTACGCGCCAATTCGTTCCGGCTCGGACATCACGTTCCTTTCGGGCGTGATCAACTATCTGCTCACGAACAACAAGATTCACCACGAGTATGTGAGCAACTACACGAACGCTTCCTTCATCGTGAAGGATGAGTTCGACTTCAACGACGGTTTCTTCACCGGCTACGACGAGGGCAAGCGCACCTACGATCGCAGCTCGTGGGAGTACAAGTTCGGACCGGACGGCTTCGCCCTTCGCGACGTGACGTTGCAGGATCCGCGCTGCGTCTTCCAGCTGATGAAGAAGCATTTCGCACGCTACACGCCGGAATTGGTCGAGCGGGTCTGCGGCACGCCGAAGGACAAGTTCCTGAAGGTTGCCGACTGGGTCTCGTCGACCGCGAACGGCGAGCGTTCGATGACTTTCATGTATGCGCTTGGCTGGACGCAGCATTCGCATGGCGCGCAGAACATTCGCTGTGCGGCGATGATCCAGCTTCTGTGCGGCAACATCGGCATCCCCGGCGGCGGCGTGAACGCATTGCGCGGTCACTCCAACGTGCAGGGCATCACCGACGTGGGCACGCTCACGGCGGCGATTCCGGGTTACCTCGCGCTGCCGTCAGAAACGGAACCGACGCTCGAATCGCATCTCGCGAAACGGACGTTCAAACCGTTGCTGCCGAACCAGACCAGCTACTGGCAGAACTACAAAAAGTTCTACATCAGCTTCCTGAAGACGCAGTTCGGCAAGAACGCGACGCCGGAAAACGAGTTCGGCTATCAATATCTGCCGAAGCTCGATGTGGTCTACGACTGCATCCGGATGTTCGACCTGATGAGCCAGGGCAAGACCAACGGTCTGATCGCCCAGGGCTTCAACCCGCTGATGGCGATTCCGAACTCGAACAAGAGCCGGGAAGCCCTCAAGAAGTTGAAGTTCTACGTCAGCATCGACCCGATCGAGACCGACTCAGCACGCTTCTGGGAAAACCACGGCGAGTTCAACAAATCCGATCCCGCCCAGGTCAAGACAGAAGTGTTCATGTTGCCGTGCTCGATGTGGTGCGAGGAGGAAGGTAGCGTTACCAACTCCAGCCGCGTCATCCAGTGGAAGTGGAAGGCGGCCGATCCGCACTACGAGTCGAAGACGGACGTCGAGATCCTCTCGGATCTGTTCCTGCGCGTTCGCAAGCTCTACGAGAAGGAAGGTGGCAAGGGCGTCGAACCGCTCATGGCCATCGACTGGAGCTACAAGAACCCGCTCGAGCCGACGCCCGAGGAGCTCGCGGCTGAGCTCAACGGCAGGGCGCTCGTCGATCTCAAGGATGCCGAGGGTAAGGTCACTCGTCGTGCGGGCGAACGTCTCGCCTCGTTCGGCGAAATGCGGGACGACGGTTCGACCGACGGCTGCATGTGGATCTACACCGGCTTCTACGGGCCGACGGGCAACATGGCCCAGCGGCGCGACAACTCCGATCCGTCAGGACTCGGCGTGTACGGCAATTGGGGCTTCTCGTGGCCGGCCAACCGCCGCATCCAGTACAATCGTGCTTCGGCTGATCCTTCGGGCAAACCCTGGAGCGACAAGAAGAAGTACATGTTCTGGAACGGCCAGCGCTGGACCGGTCCGGACGTCCCCGACTACGTACCGACGATCCCGCCGGAGCGGGCGACTGGCCCCTTCATCATGCAAGCGGAAGGTGTCGCACGCCTCTGGACTCGCGGTCTTCTGGCCGACGGTCCGTTCCCGGTGCATATGGAGCCGTTCGAATCGCCGGTCGGGAATCTCGTGTTCCCGAAGCTCAAGGGCAATCCGGTGGCGCGGGTGTTCAAAGGCGATATGGAAGCACTTGGCACGTCCAAGGAATTCCCCATCGTCGGCACCACCTATCGCCTCGTCGAACACTTCCACTTCTGGACGAAGACGGTGCATGCCAACGCGGTCATGCAGCCGGAATTCTTCGTGGAGATGTCGGAAGAACTCGCCAAGGAGAAAGGCATCAAGCACGGACAACAGGTCCGGATTTGGTCCAAACGCGGCGAGGTCAAGGGCAAGGCGGTCGTTACCAAGCGCCTCAAGCCTTTGAAGATCGACGGCAAGACGGTGCACGAGGTGGGCCTGCCGCTCAACTTCGGCTTCGTCGGCGAAACCAAGAAGGCATCACCGATCAACAGCCTTACGTCGGCAATCGGCGATGCCAATGCGCAGACGCCTGAGTACAAGGCGTTCCTTGTCAATATCGAGCCCATTTCGGGGCCGGTGGCTTAAGGGGAGGGCATCAGCATGTTTCAGCCAATTGCAAACCCCAGCACCCAGCCGGTTAGCCCGAAGTTCGGCGATCAAGATCTGATCCGCCGGTCGGCGTCGTCCATCACCCCTGCCGCCAAGCGGCAGACGGAAGTGGCCAAGCTGATCGACGTATCAAAGTGTATCGGCTGCAAGGCGTGCCAGGTGGCCTGCCTTGAGTGGAACAACCTGCACGAAGAAGTCGGCGTGAACGTGGGTGTTTACGACAACCCCCACGATCTCACCGCGAATACCTGGACGTTGATGCGTTACTCGGAGTTCGAGAACCCGGCGTCCGGCAATCTCGAGTGGCTGATCCGTAAGGATGGCTGCATGCATTGCGAGGATCCGGGCTGTCTGAAAGCCTGCCCGGCGCCTGGTGCGATCGTGCAGTACTCCAACGGCATCGTCGACTTCGTGCACGAGAACTGCATCGGCTGCGGCTATTGCGTGAAGGGATGCCCGTTCAACATCCCGCGCATCTCCAAGGTCGATCAGAAAGCCTACAAGTGCACACTCTGCGTGGACCGCGTCGCGGTTGGCCAGGGCCCGGCTTGCCAGAAGGCTTGCCCGACTCAGGCTATCGTATTCGGCACCAAGCAGCAGATGAAGGAATGGGCCGACAAGCGAATCACCGACCTCAAGTCGCGTGGTTTCACGAACGCCGGCCTGTACGATCCGCCCGGCGTGGGTGGTACGCACGTGATGTACGTTCTGCATCACAACGACCAGCCGCAGCTCTATGCCGGTCTCGCCAAGGACCCGAAGATCAGTCCGTTGGTCGAGCTCTGGAAAGGCGGCACCAAGTATGCGGGTCTTGCGCTGATCGGTTTGACCGCAGCGTTCGGCTTCGTGCATCACTTGGTTTCGGGCGCCAATCGCGTCTCCAAGGAGGATGAAGAGAACGCCAAGCGTCTAGCTGGTGGCCGGGGAGGTAGGTCATGAGTTCCTACGAAGTAGCCCCCGGCGACAAGGTCCAGGCAGGCGATCCGGTAGTCGTCACCCGCTATACGGCGGGTGCACGGCTCAACCACTGGATCACGGCGGCCAGCCTCGTGCTGCTCGCCCTGTCCGGTCTCGCTCTCTTCCATCCCAGCCTTTACTGGTTGACGGGGTTGTTTGGCGGCGGACCGAACACGCGGATGCTCCATCCGTGGATCGGCGTGGTGCTGTTCTTCAGCTTCATCGGTCTTTTCTTCCGGTTCTGGCGTCTCAATCTTTGGGAGCGGACGGACAATGTCTGGCTTTCGAAGATCCGGGACGTGCTGGCCAGCAAGGAAGAAAGCCTGCCGGAAGTAGGCAAGTACAACGCCGGCCAGAAGATGGTGTTCTGGTCGATGTCCCTCCTGATCATCGTATTGATCTCGAGCGGCGTCGTGATCTGGGACCAGTACTTCGGGCCCTATTTCACCGTCGAACAGAAGCGCATTGCGGTTTTGTTCCACGCGACCGCGGCGATTGTGGCGATCTGCGTCTGGATCGTTCACGTCTATGCGGCGATCTGGGTTCGCGGTACAATCAGCGCCATGACGCGCGGTCAGGTGACAGGCGGTTGGGCCTGGCGCCATCACCGCAGGTGGCTCAAGGATTTGGTCACAGGCAATAAGTGACTATATCAAAATCGGCGGCGCCGGACCCCCGGCGCCGCCCACTAATCATAAAACACGTGGCCCGTGAGGTTCGTGAGGGTTTGTATGAGCAGCGTCGACAATCTCCAGCCTGATCCCAGCGTAATCAGCGATATTCTCAAGCCGCCTTTTGTGCAGCTTCCGGATCCGGCACGAGTTCTTGGCAAGCGCGCCGAGCGGCTGCGCAGCCTGGCGGAAGGCCACAATCTCTCGGACTATCTGCGCTTTCTGGCGGATCTCACCGATGCGCAAGTCCGGATTCTGCAGGATTTGCCGGAACCCGTTATGCCGTCAGCGGATGTGATCGCGCTCGCCAAAGAGCACGCCATGCCGCCGCTCGATCGTAACAGTTTTTCCTCCGACGCGGCTTTCGATGCCACGCTCGAGCGGCTGATCGCCGCTGCGGCGGATATCAAGATGCCGGAAGCGGCGCGCGGTGCGCTCGATCATTTGCGCAAGGCCGACAAGGCCGCTCGCGAGATCATGATCCGCAATGTGCTCGCCGACTCGATTCCGGTCGAAGAACTCGCGCCCCATGTCCTGATGGCGGCTGCGTTGCAGGTGCATTTCGCTCGTCTCGCGCAGCGTCTCGACAAGGATGCGCTGGTGCCGGTTGGCGACGGAGCCTGTCCGTCCTGCGGTGCCCCGCCCGCGACGAGTGCTGTCGTTGGTTGGCCTACGGCGCCCGGGGCGCGTTATTGCTCGTGCTCGCTTTGCGGCACGCTATGGAATTATGTCCGCTCGCGCTGCACGGTTTGCGGCTCGACGGCGAAAATCTCCTTCCAGGAAGTCGAAGGAACAGGCGGCGAGATCAAGGCCGAGACGTGCGGTTCGTGCAACAGCTACGTCAAGGTGGTTTACCAGCAGAAGAATGGCGAACTCGACCCGATCGCCGATGACGTCGCCTCGCTCGCGCTCGATCTTCTGGTGCGTGAGTTGGGCTTCAGACGCGGCGGGTTCAATCCTTTCCTGCTCGGGTATTGAGGCAGTCCCGTGCAACGCGCGGCGTCTTCAGAAAGACTGCGGAAGCTTCCATCGGTGGATGAAGTCATGAAAACGCCGGCGGCGGTTGCCGCTGTCGAGCGTTTCGGCCGGCCGGCGGCGGTTTCGGCGGTTCGCGCGGCCATCGGCGAAGCGCGCAAGCGCGGCAATGACGCCGGGTTCACCTCCGCTGACGATTTCGCGCAGGCGGCGATCGCGCGTCTGGAAGCCGATGCGGAGCCGCGGCTAAAGCCGATCTTCAATCTGACCGGGACTGTCCTGCACACCAATCTCGGACGTGCGCTGCTTGCGGAAGCTGCGGTCGCGGCCGCGACCCGTGCCATGCGCGAATACGCCAGCCTCGAATTCGATCTTTCGACCGGAAAGCGAGGCGAGCGCGACGATCACCTGCGCGGCCTCCTGATCGAGCTGACCGGCGCCGAGGATGCGACGATCGTCAACAATAACGCGGCGGCGGTGCTGCTCGTTCTGAATTCACTCGCGAAGGGCAGGGAGTCGATCATTTCGCGCGGCGAATTGATCGAGATCGGCGGCGCTTTCCGTATGCCGGAGATCATGAATCGCGCCGGCACCAAGCTGCATGAGATCGGCACGACGAACCGCACCCACAAGAAGGACTATACGGCGGCCCTCGGCCCCAAGGCCGGGCTCGTGCTGAAGGTCCATACCTCGAACTATAAAATCCGCGGCTTCGTCGCAGAGGTCGAGCCGCGCGACCTGGCAGCCATCGCCAAAGCCAAGAACGTGCCGTTCGTGCACGACCTCGGTTCCGGCATGCTGGTGGATCTCGCCCGCTGGGGCTTGCCGCATGAGCCGACTGTCGCGGAGACCCTGAAGGATGGCGCCGATCTCGTGACTTTCTCGGGCGATAAATTGCTCGGCGGCCCGCAGGCCGGCTTCATCGTCGGCCGCAAGGATTTGATCGCGCGGATCAATCGCAATCCGATGAAACGGGCGCTTCGCGTCGACAAGATCAGAATCGCCGCCCTCGAGGAGACGCTGAAGCTCTATCGCGATCCTGATCGGCTCGCGGATCGGCTGCCGACGCTGCGGCTTCTCGCGCGGCCGCGCAAGGATATCGAAAAGCTCGCGGCGAAACTGCTTCCCCTGATCGCAGAGAAAATGCCCGATGGGATTACGGCCGAGATCGGGCGCTGCACGAGCCAGATCGGCTCCGGCTCGCTGCCGACCGAAACGCTCGAGAGCGCGGGCATTTTTCTGAAGCCCGCGAAAAGGCAGGGCGCGGGCCGGATGCTCGCGAAGATTGCGGCGGCGTTTCGCCGGCTCCCGGTGCCGGTTATCGGCCGCATCGACAACGATGCGCTTGTTCTCGATCTTCGCTGTTTGGAGCGCGACGAAGATTTCGCCGCCAATCTGAAACATCTCGATCTTGCAGGTGCGGCCGATGCTGGGTCTTAGCCGCAGGAGAAAAACCGTCGCCGACCGAATGGCGGAAGCCTATGACGCGGCGGAGCGCGACGACTATCCGGCGGCGCTTGCGATATGGAACGAGCTTGCCCATCAGGGTGTCGCGCGCGCGCAGAACAATATCGGCGCCTGCTTCTCCGAAGGCCTGGGCGTCGAGCGCGATTTATCGCTGGCGTTTCGCTGGCTCAATCTTGCCGCCGAGGGCGGCGATCCGATCGGGCTTCGCAATTTTGCGGCATTGCATTTCAAGGGTGAAGGCTGCGAGCAGAACTACGCTCGCGCCGCCGAGCTTTACAAGGCGGCAGCAGAGAAAGGCGATGCTCCGGCACAGGACATGCTGAGCTGGATGTTGCTTGAAGGCGAAGTGATCGAGCCCGACTTCGTTGCAGCGAAGCGATGGGCCGAAATGGCGGCCGAGCAGGGCGTTGCGGGCTCCATGACGCGTCTTGGCATGATCTATCACAACGCGCTCGGCGTACCGCGCGATGCGGCGTTGGCGGCTTCCTGGTGGAAGCGCGCCGCCCTGCTCGGCGATCCCGACGGGCAGGCGATGCTGGGAGCCGCTTATTTCCTCGGTGCCGGTGTGCAACCCGATCCGGTGCAATCCTATGCCTGGCTCTTGCGCGCGCGTCGTTTAGGTAGCGCGCTTGCCGAGCCGTTCATGACGCCGGCGCGCGAGCGCCTGAGCAAAGGGAAGTTGGCGGAGGCCGAGCGTATCGCTGATGCGCCGCTCATGGAGTCCGCATCATGATCATCGGTAGCGCGGGTCATATCGACCACGGAAAAACCTCGCTTGTTCAAAAGCTTACGGGTGTGGACACCGACCGCCTGAAAGAAGAGAAAGCGCGCGGCATCTCGATCGATCTTGGCTTTGCCTATCTCGATGGTCCCGACGGCACGACGCTCGGCTTCGTCGATGTGCCCGGCCATGAGCGCTTCATTCATAACATGCTCGCGGGCGCGACCGGCATCGACTTCGTGCTCCTTGTTGTTGCCGCTGACGATGGCGTGATGCCGCAGACGCGCGAGCATCTTGCGATTGTCGATCTCCTCGGTATTTCCGAAGGCGTTGTCGCGCTCACCAAATCCGATATTGCCGATGAGGGTCAGCGGGAGAAAGCAGCGAACGAAGTTCGTGCGCTGCTCGCACCGACGGCACTCTCGGATATTCCGATCATGCCGGTTTCGTCGATCACGGGCGAAGGCATTGAGGATCTCCGAATCTATCTGATGGAAGCCGCGAAGCGGCATGTCGCACGTTCGCGCAGCGGCGGATTTCAGCTCACTGTCGATCGCTGCTTTACGCTCGCGGGCGCCGGCACGGTCGTGACGGGCACGGTGATTTCCGGCAGCGTTTCGGTGGATGATCGCGTGATTGTCAGCCCGTCCGGCCTGTCCGCGCGCGTCCGCTCGATCCATGCGCAGAACCGTCTGACGAAGACGGGTGTCGCCGGTGACCGTTGCGCGCTTAATCTTGTCGGCGACAAGATTACCAAGGACGCCATTTCGCGCGGCGAGATCGTCCAGTCGCCTGAGCTTTATGGTCCGACCGAACGGATCGACACGATTCTCCGCGTGCTGCCGAGCGAAACCAAGCCGATCGCACAATGGATGCCGGTGCGGTTACATCACGGGGCTGCCGAAGTCAGCGCGCGGATCGTGCTCCTCGGCGACGAACCGCTGGCGCCCGGCGGGGAAGGGCGTGTGCAGCTCGTGCTCGATCAACCGATCGCGGCGGCGATTGGCGATCGCTTTGTGCTGCGTGATACTTCGGCACAGCGCACCATCGGCGGCGGCCGTTTTCTGGATTTGCGGGCCCCCGCGCGCAAGCGCCGCACGCCGGAGCGCTTCGCGCAGCTGGATGCGCACGCCATCGCCGATCACGAGAAGTCACTCGAAGCGCTGCTTGGCCGCGCGCCGTTTTATGTTGACCTTGCCGGTTTCGCGCGCGACCGGGCAATTCTTGCAAAAGAAATGGAAGCGATCACCGCAAAGGTCGGCGTCATTTCGCTTTCGGGCCAGAACCGGGTCTTCGGGCTTTCGCCGGCGGTGTGGGCCAATCTGAAGCGGACGGTGCTTGCCACGCTCGACAAATTTCATCTCGATAATCCGGATTTGCCCGGCGTCGGCCTCGAGCGGTTGCGCATGCATCTCGAGCCGCGACTGCCCGCGCCGCTATTTTCCTCCTTCTTGCAAGGCCTTGCCCGGCAAGGCGAAATCGCTCTCGAGGGCGCGTGGATCCGGCTGCGCTCGCATGCCGTCCGGCTCACGCCGCATGACGAGGCGCTTTGGGAGGAAATTCGCCCGATGATCGGCGGGCGCGAGCGTTTCCGTCCGCCGCGGGTGCGCGATCTCGCCAAGATCGTGGATGCAGCGGAGAACGACGTGCGCCGTCTGCTGAAGTCGCTCGGGCGGATGGGAAAGCTCGACGAGATCGCGCAGGACCATTTTTTCTTGCGCGAGACGGTGGCGGAAATGATCGATGTCCTGCAGGATATCGTTGCGACGAGTCCTGACGGCATGATCACCGTCATTCGGTTTCGCGATCGGCTTGACAATGGCCGCAAGGTTGCGATCCAGATCCTTGAGTTTTTCGATCGGCATGGTGTGACGATACGGAAAGGCGATTTTCGCCGTCTCAACAAACACCGGCTGGACCTCTTTCGGCGCATTGTGCCGGACAAGGTCGATACGAGTTCTGGAAGAGAATCGTCCCCGGTGGGGCGTCCGGACTTCAAATCCGGGAGGGGCCGCGAGCCGGTCCTTGGTGGGTTCGACTCCCATTCTCTTCCGCCATCTTCCAGGAGTGCGCGATGATCCCCGCAGCTACGTTCCTCGACACCCTTAAATCCGCGGCCGACCAGGCTTCCGGCGCCGAGACGGCGTTTCATCGCGAGCTTGCGCAGCGGATCAAATTACTCGAGGAGGAGCGTGCATACGCGTTCCGCAGGCTCAACCTGATGCAGCTCATTACGAATTCCGTGATGGGTTCGGAGGATCGCGACATGGCGATTGCCGGCAGCCTTGCGATGGTTCGCATCGAGTTGGGATGGGATGGCGAAGACGAGGGTCATAACCTCGTGATGGCGCAACTCAAGAACGTCAGCGAAGCCGTGCTTGCCGTCCTGAAGCCGCCGGCGGACGAGAACGCGGAACCGCAGGCGCAAGCGCCGGATCCCGTCGCCGCGCTCAAGCAATTCGAGGAGTGGTACGCATCGACATATCAGCGTTCATTCTGGTCGCTGTTCGATCAGGAAAGACCGGAGTTGCCGCTTGTCGAGCGCTGCTGACCGCTTCCGCGGCCGGACCGATTTCGATCGCTGGCTCAGCGCGGCTTTCGCCGAGATCGGCTCATTCACCGCGCTGGTCGTTCTCGTCAATATCGGCGAGAGCAAGGTAACGCCGCTGCGCTCGACGTTCATGAACATCATCGGTGACGAGACCTACTGGATGGAAGTCGTGACCCTGCTGCAAAGCTCTGGCGTTGCGTGGAATGGCGTTGCGTTTTTTCCGGTAACCGGCATCGAGGGCGGCCCGCTCGACAACGCCGCCGCCCGCGCTCGCCTGCGCGAAATCGAAGAGCGGCTTGCGGACGATCGCCTCGTGCTCAACGAGGGGCATTTCTTCGATGAGTGGGGCAGGCGCCTGAAGATCGAGGAAGTGCCCGGCGAATAGCGGTCGCTTGCAGTCTTACGCGACCACCCGAACACCGGGCTTGCCGGCTTCCGCCGTGCCGATGATTTTCGCCGAAGGATAACCCGCCGCAACGATTTCCTTGACGAGGCTCTCCGCGCGGTTTTGCGAGCAGGCGACCAGCAACCCGCCCGACGTTTGCGGATCGGTGAGAAGGTCACGCGCCCATTCGGGCAAATTCGCCGGTGTCTGAACTTTTTTGCCGTAGCTTGCCCAGTTGCGCTTGGAAGCGCCGGTAACGAAGCCCTGCTTGGCGAGGTTCTCCGCTTCCTTGAACAACGGCACGTCGGCCATGCGGATCGTGATCTGCAGATCCGAGCCTTCCGCCATCTCGAGTCCGTGGCCGAGCAGGCCGAAGCCGGTGACGTCGGTCACCGAATGCACATCGGCGTCGTCGCCGAGCGTCATGCCGATCTTGTTGAGCAAAGTCGTTGAAGCGACCATCTCGCCATAAAGATCGCCGGTGAGATTGCCTTTCTTAATCGCCGCCGAATAAACGCCGACGCCGATGCCTTTGGTCAGGATTAGCGCGTCGCCGGCAAGCGCATTGCGATTGCGGCGCACCTGCTCGGGTTTGCAAAGGCCGATGACGGCGAGACCATAGATCGGCTCGGGCGCGTCGATCGAATGGCCGCCGGCGACGGGGATGCCCGCGCTCGCGCAGACCGAGCTTCCGCCCTTGATGATCTCGCGCACGACTTCGGTGGATACTTTCTCGAGCGGCATGCCGAGGATGGCGAGCGCCATGATGGGTTTCGCGCCCATCGCATAGATATCGGAAATCGCATTGGTCGCGGCGATGCGCCCGAAATCATTGGGATCATCCACGACAGGCATGAAGAAATCAGTCGTGGCGACAACGCAGTTGTTGTCGTCGATCTGCCAGACCGCGGCGTCGTCGCCGGTTTCGGTCCCGACGAGGAGATTGCGGAATGGCCCGGCGCTCGGATGGTTCGTCAGAAGCTCTTGCAGCACCGCGGGGGAAAGCTTGCAGCCACAGCCGCCGCCATGGGCGAGGCTCGTGAGCTTGATATTCTGCATGTTCATCGGAGTTCTCCCTGCAGGGCTTGCCTGGCCGTATTTTACAGGGCCGGCCGCTCTTTATAAAGAGAAAGCCGAGCGGAGCGGGCGGCATGCAGGCCCGTTTGGCCCGTATTATCGGGCCGGAGCAAGATAAGCCAAAAGAACGTCCTCGACGTGGCCGCGCCGCTCACGCAACCATTCGGCATCGGTGATGTCCTCGTCGAAAATGACCGAGAGGGTATAACGGTTCAGGATGTGCAACTGGCTGAGCGCGACCAGCGAGACATAAAACTGAATGGCGTCGACACCTCGCCGGAACAGCTTCTGTTGCGCGCCGCTTTCCAGAAGAATGCCGATCGAATCGACAAGCGGAACCGTCATCGCCCTCACGTTCGGCAATTTGCGCAGGAAACGGCCCTTCTGGGTGTTCTCGCTATTGATCAGGGCAAGCACATCCTGGTTCTCGGCAAAGAAGTCGAAGGTGAACCGGATCAGCGCGCGCATACCGTCGACGGGCGAAGCGCGGTCGAGATCGAGCGCATGTTCGCGGCTTCTCAGCCGCGCATAGGCGGCTTCGAGAACAGCGAGATACAATCCCTCCTTGTTGCCGAAGTAGTGGTAGATCATCCGCATGTTCGAGCGGCTCTTGGCGGCGATCGTTTCAATGCGCGCGCCGCTGAAGCCGTGCTGGCAGAATTCGCCGGTCGCCGCCTGCAAGATGGTTTGTTTCGATTTTACCGGATCGCGGCCGCGTTTTTCCTTCGTCCGCCGGGCGGAACGGGCAGGAGCAGGTTTTTTCATGTTCGATGGCATCGGCGCTTTGCGGCTTGACTCGGGCAGCTAAGTAAAAGAATTATTACATAAAGCAAGGAAGGTCGAGCCCGATGTTACAGACAAAACAAAGCTACGGCGGCATGGTTGTCGCGCCGCATCATCTGGCGGCTGAGGCCGGCCTTGCGGTACTCGCCGACGGCGGCAATGCGATCGAAGCGATGATCGCGGCGGCTTCGACTATCGCGGTGGTCTATCCGCATATGAACGGTCTTGGCGGCGACGGATTCTGGCTGATCGGCCGCGCGGGAGCAAAGCCCGTCGGAATCCGCGCCTGCGGCCGGGCGGCGCTCAATGTGAGCCGCAAATGGTACGCGGATCGCGGCCATCAGGCGATCCCGTCGCGCGGACCGCAAGCGGCACTCACCGTCGCCGGTACGGTCGACGGCTGGCAGCGTGCTTACGAGATCAGCCGCCGCGATTATAACGGCCGGCTTTCGATTGCGCGGCTGCTTGAAGATGCCATTCGCCATGCGCGCGACGGTGCTCCAGTATCGCACTCGTTCCACAACAATTCGCGAAACAAGCTTGCCGAACTGCGCGACGTTCCGGGTTTTGCCGAGACGTTTCTCGCCAATGGCGAGCCGCTGAAGCCGGGCGCACGGCTGAAGCTGCCGAAAATTGCCGATACCTTGACGCGGCTCGCGGCGGCAGGCTTGCAGGATTTCTATCACGGCGAGCTTGCGCGTTCGATGGCGGCGGATTTAGAGCGCGTTGGCAGTCCGCTGCGGCTCGAGGATCTCAATCGTCATCAGGCGCTCGAAGTCACGCCGCTTACGGTCAATGTCGCGGGCCACAAGGTCTACAACATGCCGCCGCCGACCCAGGGGCTTGCTTCGCTCCTGCTGCTTGCGGTCTACGGCAAAAATCCCGCCAGGGATGCCGATGGAGTCGATTACGTCCATCGCATGGTGGAATCGACGAAGGCAGCGTTCCGCGTTCGCAATGCCTATGTAACAGACCCCGACTATATGAAGCGCGCGGCGGAAGAATTTCTGTCGGAAACCTCGATCAATGAACTCGCGGGCAGGGTTTCGACCGAACGCGCGGATCCCTGGCCGGATCCATCGAAGCCGGGCGATACCGTTTGGCTTGCCGCCACCGACAAAACCGGCCTCAGCGTCAGCTTCATCCAGAGTCTCTACTGGGAGTTCGGCTCCGGCGTCGTGCTGCCGGGCACCGGCATCGTCTGGCAGAATCGCGGCACCAGCTTCGAACTCGACGAGAAGGGCGTGAATGCTCTCGAGCCGGGACGTTTGCCGTTCCACACCATCCAACCGGCGATGGCCGAGCTCAGCGACGGACGGCTGATTTCCTATGGCACGATGGGCGGCGAGGGACAGCCGCAGACGCAAGGCGTCATCTTCAGCCGCCATGTGCTGCACGGCAAAGATCTGCAGGAATGCGTCACGGGTCCGCGCTGGCTGCTCGGCCGCACCTGGGGTGCGCAGAGCACGAACCTCAAGATCGAGTCGCGGTACGATCCCTCTATCATCGAGGCACTGCGCGCGCGCGGCCATGATGTCGAAGTCGTCGGCCCGTTCGAGGAATTCATGGGGCACGCCGGTGCGATCGTGCATCATCCGGACGGTCTCCTCGAAGGCGCGAGTGACCCGCGCAGCGACGGGATCGTCGCCGCCCGCTAACGCTTCCGTGTTTCCGCCATTGCGCGCCGTTATCCCTTACGGCGCTACTCGCCCCGCGTTCTTTTAGGAACGCGGGGTTTTTCTTTGCACCGCCGGATTGTTCCCGCCGGGACGAATTGACAAAGTAAGAAATTTTTTACTAGTCTCGAAAAAACCAATGCCGCCAAGGCCGCAGGAGTTCGCAAGATGTCCGACGAAAAAAAATCACCCGTTCAGAAGCTGCTCTCGACAGAGGTCAAGGTCGTTAATGTCGGCCTCGAGGGCTTCGTCAAGGATCTCAAGCACTGCAACATCGGCGTCGTGCACGTCGATTGGTCTCCGCCGGCGGGCGGCGATCCCGCGATGGCAGCGTTGCTCGCAAAGCTCGGCGTGTAAGGAGCGCGGCAAATGAAGTTGATCGAAGACGCGAACAAGGAAGCGGTTAAGCGCATTCTCGAGGGCGAGCCGAGGCTGATCGATATCCTGCCGGCGCGCGAAGTTCTGAAGGGCCTCAAGGAAAAGATGATCCTGCATGCCGGCCCGCCGATCACGTGGGATCGCATGTGCGGCCCGATGCGCGGGGCGGTTGCCGGCGCGATCGTGTTCGAGGGCTGGGCGCCGGACCTGAAGGCTGCCGAGCAGCTTGCCGCGAGCGGGGGCGTCGAATTCCACCCCAACCATCATTTCGGCGCGGTCGGCCCGATGACCGGCATGACGACGGTGTCGATGCCGTTATTTGTCGTGGAGAACGCGAAGTTCAAGAACCGGACTTACTGTGCGATCAACGAGGGCCTCGGCAAGGTGATGCGCTTCGGCGGCAACGACGAGAGCGTGCTCAACCGGCTGCGGTGGCTGCGCGATGTATTCGGGCCGCAGCTCGCAAAAGCGATCCGCGCACTCGGCAGCATTGACCTCAAGTCGATCACGGCGCGCGGTCTTTCGATGGGCGACGAGCTGCATCAACGCAATCTCGCCTGCTCAAGCGTGTTCCTGCGGGAAGTCGCGCCGACGATGGCGCGCGTCGTGGAGGACAAGGAACAGCTTGCCGAATGTCTCGCCTTCATCGCCAAGAACGATCAGTTCTTCCTGAATCTCGCGATGCCGATGGGCAAGGCGATGACCGATCCTGCAAAGGGCATCAAGGGTTCGACGGTCGTGACGGCGATGTGCCGGAACGGCACCGATTTCGGTATCCGCGTCAGCGGCACGGGAGATCAATGGTTCACGGCGCCGGTCGAGATGCCGGAAGGTCTCTATTTCCCGGGCTATTCGGAAAAGGACGCGAACCCCGATATGGGCGACTCGGCGATCGTCGAGACGATCGGCCTCGGCGGTTTTGCTATGGCGGCGGCGCCTGCGGTGGCGGGCTTCGTCGGCGCGGGTGCGCCGTCGGCGGCGGCCAATTTCACGCGCTCGATGAGCGAGATCGCCGTCGGACAGAATCCTGAATGGACCATTGCGGCGATGGATTTCGCCGGCGTGCCGACAGGCATCGATGTTCGGCTGGTCGTCGAAACCGGCATCGTCCCGCTCATCAATACGGGCATTGCGCATAAGGAGCCCGGCGTCGGTCAGGTCGGCGCGGGCGTGGTCAAGGCGCCGATGGGTTGCTTCACGCAGGCAGTGCGCGCCATCGCGAAAGAATTGGGTGTTTCATGAGCAGCGTCGTCCTCAACGAAATCCGCAAAGGGTTCTATCTCGACTCCGTCGCCTTGATGCGCATCTCGCGCGAAGTCGCGGCGGCGCCCGGCGTTGCCGAAGCCGCGTTGATGATGGGAACGCCTGCCAACGTCGCGATCATGAAGAACGCCGGTCTTTTGAAGGACGGCAAGACCAATGCGCAGGGCAATGATCTTATTCTTGCCGTGCGCGCCGAAAGCGAAGCCGCCGGCCGCGAGGCGCTTGCTCTTGCGGAAAAGGCGCTCGACAAGCCGAAGACGCAAGGCGAGAGCGCCGAAGCCTGGCGGCCGCGCAGCATCGCGGCGGCGGTCAAAAGCATCGACGGGCTCAATCTTGCGCTGATCTCGGTGCCGGGCGATTTCGCCGCGGCCGAGGCGCGCAAGGCGCTAAGCCGCGATCTGCATGTCATGATGTTCAGCGACAACGTCTCGGTCGAGGACGAGCGCTCGCTGAAAGAGCTCGCTCGCGAACGCGGATTATTGATGATGGGGCCGGATTGCGGAACCGCGATCATCAACGGTGCGCCGCTTGCTTTCGCCAACAACGTCAAGCGCGGCGGCATCGGTGTCATCGGCGCATCGGGAACCGGCACGCAGGAAGTCACCTGTCTGATTTCCGAGGCGGGCGGAGGTATTTCGCACGCGATCGGTGTCGGCGGCCGGGATCTCAAGAAGGATATCGGCGGCATTACGACGTTGATGGCAATCGACGCCCTCGACGCCGATCCCGCAACGGAACGCGTAGTATTGATCTCGAAGCCGCCGCACCCCGATGTGGCGAAAGCGGTGCTCGCGCGTATCGCAAAGAGCCCGAAGCCCTACGTGATTTGCTTCATTGGCGCGAAATCGGCCGAACTGCCGCCGAATGCACGCTTCGCGGCGACGCTCAAGCAGGCCGCCGAACTTGCGCTGGATGGCCGTCCGATCAGCAAGGGCTACGACGCCGGGGCGGAAGCCAAGCGCCATGCCAGGCGCAAGGGTGCGAGCAAGATCGAAGGTCTTTATTCAGGCGGCACATTGTGCGCCGAGGCCCAGGTCATTCTCGCCAGCGGCGGCCGCAAGGTTGCTTCGAATGCCGCAATCCCCGATGTGCCCGACCTTGCTGCGCCTGAAGCCAACGGCCGCGAGCGCATTATTGACCTCGGTTCGGACGAATACACCAAGGGCCGGCCGCATCCGATGATCGATCCGTCGGTGCGTGACGATGCGTTGCGCGCCGCGCTCAAGGATCCATCGGTTGCCGTGATCCTCGTCGATGTCGTGATCGGCTACGGCGCGCATAGCGATCCTGCGGGCCATCTTGTGCAGGTCGTCGAGAAGCGCGGCAAGGATGCGCCGCTCATCGTGGGTTCGGTTTGCGGTACCGAGCAGGATCCGCAGATCCGCTCGGCGCAGGCGCGCCGCCTGCAAGATGCCGGCATTCTGGTCGCGCCGTCGAATGCGGATGCCTGTAAGCTTGCTCTGGCGCTTGTCACCAGCGGATAGGAAACGGTCATGCGAACGCTGAATGAGGTTCCTCGCCGTCTTGTCATCGCCATCGGCGGCAACGCGGTCCACCCGGAGGATATCGCCGGCACCTCGGACGAACAGAAGAACGTTGCTGATCAGACGGCGCAGGCGCTTTTGCCGCTTGCCGAGCTCGATAACGAGCTCGT
Organism: Xanthobacteraceae bacterium; assembly: GCA_035556215.1. Lineage (GTDB taxonomy): Bacteria > Pseudomonadota > Alphaproteobacteria > Rhizobiales > Xanthobacteraceae > Palsa-892. Next base: position 75,281 of record DATMFI010000007.1, read on the forward strand.
CATTACGCACGGTAACGGGCCCGTCGTCGGCAAGATCATGATGCGGCAAATGCTGACAATGGATCGCATTCCGCCGATGTCGATGGATATCTGCGTGGCGCATAGCCAGGGCGGCATCGGTTATCTTCTGATGCAGGCGATCGAGAACGCGCTGCGCGAGAAGGGCAATCCGCGTCACGTGGCAAGCCTGCTCACGCAGGTCGAGGTCGATCGCGACGATCCGGCCTTCAAGAACCCGACGAAGTTCGTCGGGCCGTTCTTCAAGGAAGAGCAGGCCAGGAAAATCGCCAGCGAACTCGATTGGCTGATGCGCGAAGACTCGGGACGCGGCTGGCGGCATGTCGTGCCATCTCCGAAGCCCAAGCACATCTGTGACATTTCGCTGGTCGAAGCGCTTTTGAAGCGCGGCACGATCGTGATTGCCGGCGGTGGCGGCGGCATTCCGGTGGTGCGCGACGCCAAAGGCGTGCGCACGGGCGTTCCGGCAGTGATCGACAAGGATCTTACCTCGGCGCACATGGGCAATGTCCTCGGCATCGAGGAGTTGCTGATCCTCACGGCGGTGCCGCGCGTTGCCGTCAATTTCGGCAAGCCGAACCAGAAAGCGCTCGCCGAAGTCTCGCTCGAGGAAATCAAGGCCTACCACAAGGAAGGTCATTTCCCGCCGGGCAGCATGGGCCCGAAGGTCGATGCGGCGATCCGTTTCATCGAAGGCGGCGGCAAGCGCGCGATCATCAGTCACCTCGATCACGCGCTGCCCGCGATCCTCGGCGAGACCGGCACGCATATCGTGGCCGGATGAACGCGCCCGCGGCATTGGCGCGTGCCGATGCGATCAGCGTCGATGTGATCGGCGTTGACGCGCAGAGAGTGCTTGCGGGTCGCGGGGAAATCGCTGCCGTTTTCCGCCGTTCGTTTTATGTGCGTACGGCGGAAGGTCTGGCCTGCGGGGGCGCTACTGAAATCGGCCGAGGCCCGCTCAATTTTCTCTTCGCGGCAGGGCCGGAAGATTGGCGATCGCTGCTTACGCCAGGCCAGCCGATTGCGATTGAACAAAACATCTTGCGCCTTAGAGGGCTGCCGCCAGTCGATCTTGGCCGTGCACAGGTCTGGACACCGCCATCGTTTCCAGAATGGTCAACGGTAACGCTCGCTGCGGGACTTGCGGCGCTCGAGGATTTGCTCGGCGATTTTCCGCCGCCGGCGGAAGGCCTCGGCTGCTTCGCGTTCATGAATCCTGCGCCGAAGGAAATGGTGGCGCGTGCACTCGCAGCTCCCATCGATCGCTATTTGCAGTGGCTGAAAGCGGACTGCCCGCTGGAAGCCGCGGTGGGCGTCGAAGATCTGATCGGCGGCGGGCCGGGACTGACGCCGTCAGGCGACGACTTTCTGGCCGGAAGCCTTCTTGGATTGTATGCAATCGGCGGGGGCATTCTGCCGCGCAGGGTATGGGAGAGGGTGGCTCCAATGCTCCCGCACCGCACCCATCCTATCAGTGCAGCGCACCTTTCATGTGCGGCAGAAGGGCGCCTCGCGGAGACGCAGCATCGCCTCATCGGCGCGCTTCTGAGCGGATCGCGTGACAGCTTGCGCTTTGGAATCAAAGCGCTTTCTGGCGAAAGCCACACGTCGTCCTGGGACGGTCTGGCGGGCATGGCCGCTACGCTCCGCACCGTTTCCGGTTACCAAACATTGCCAGCCCCCAACTGATATTGTTGCAATCCGGGGCCGAGATTGAATACAACGCGAGGTGCCGGCGGTTTCTGCCGTGCGGTGTAAGCGACGGGGTAACCCATGGCGGCGCAATCCGGCAAGGCGAGCGAAAACGATCGCATCGGCGCCATCTGCGAGGCGTTGCGTCAGGCCATCATCGAACAAGCTTTGAAACCCGGCATGAAGTTGCCGGAAGATACGCTAGGGGAGCGCTTCGGCGTCAGCCGTACGATCGCGCGTCAGGCGCTGGCGCAGCTCGTGGCCGAGGGGCTGGTCGAGCATAAGCGCAACAGGGGCGCGGAAGTCGCAACACCGAGCTGGGAAGAGGCACGGGATCTCTTCGATCTTCGCCTCAGCCTCGAGCGCGTCGTGGTGCGGCGGCTCGCGGGCAATTTGAAGCCCGAACAGGTCAAGCTTCTGAAACGTCACATCGCCAAGGAGCAGGGGGCAAGCAACAAGCGCGAAGCGATTTCGGTGCGGCTTGCGACCGAGTTTCATACGATCCTGGCGGAGATGACCGGCAGTCCCGTCATCACCCGCTACGTACAGGAAATCTGCCATCGTTGCGGGCTAACTCTCACTTTGTACGCTCGTCCGCACTCGTCGGATTGCGCCATCAACGAGCATATTTCCATCATCGACGCTATGGTGAAGGGCGACGCCGATACCGCGATCCGGTTGATGGAGCATCACCTGGAAAGCGTTGCCGACCGCGCGCTGATTTCGCCGGCGGAACTGCAGACGCCGAACCTGATGGATATGCTTTCGCCTTACGCCGATGCGGCGAACGGCCATCAAAGCAACGGTCACGCGAAGCCGCCGCGCAAAGCAATCGGCAAAACAAAACGCGCGGGTGCCGGCAAGCACCGCGCGCGCTGAATTGGCTCGGATCAGATATCCAGATTGTTCTTCGCGAGCAGCCGCTCGGCGCTTTCGTTCCAGACTTCCTGCTGTACGATCAGGCCGTCGCGGACTATGAAGCGGTCGATGTAGCGGTTGCCTTCGAACGGCGTGCCGTCGGGCCATTCGCCGTAGAGCGTGCCGATGCTGTAAACAATCGTCTGGTCTTCGCCCGGCACGACATCGAAAATGTCCATGCGCTTTTTCACGACCTTGTAGCGATGCTTGTTGAAGGCGCTGGCGCCGCTCGGATGGTCGTAGTGGCGGCCGCCGGGGAAGGTCAGCGAGAAATTGGGGCCGACATATTTTGCGGCCGTGACCGGATCTGGCACCATGTGTGCTTCCAGGAACAGGCGTACGGTTTCCGCATCCTTTTTGGGGTCCGGGGCGTTCGTTTTCGGTTTCGCAGCGGGGGCGGACATGTCAGGCTTCCTCCAGACTAAGTTCCACTGGGTTTTGCCAGGCTTCATCAAATCCATAGGCCCGAAGCCCGGCTAGAGCGGGGCCGCTTTTTTTAGCACGATGCCAAATATTGTAACTGGACAACAAAAAAATTGCATGCACTAATTGCATACATAAAAGCGGCAGTGGTGCATGCGTGAACGCGCAATAAAAAGCCGTACCCCCAAGGAAACGCGATATCAGGAGGAGACCGAAATGAAGATCATGAAGTCTGTTTTACGCCGCCGCACTTTTCTCAGCGGCGCTTTCGCCGTTGGCCTTGCCGCTGCCGCGCCGTTTGGAACGGCGTCGGCGCAGGAACCGATCAAGGTCGGACTCGTTGCCGCGCTTTCCGGACAGTCGGCGAAGTCGGGTGAAGCGATTACCCGCGGTCTCTCGATCGCGATCGACGAAATCAATGCGGCGGGCGGCATCAACGGCCGCAAGATCGAGTTGATCTCGCGCGACGACGAAAGCAATCCGGGCAAGGGTCTTTTGGCCGCGCGGGAACTCGTTCAGCGCGAAAAGGTTGCCGCGATGTTCGGCGGCCTCGACACGCCGGTGTCGCTCGCGATCGTGCCGTTCGCCAATCAGAGCAAGGTTCCATTCGTTGGCGTTTGGGCGGCGGGAACCAACATCACCCGCAACGGCGCAGCCGATAACTACGTCTTCCGCGTTTCGGCGGTCGATGCCTATGTCGGCGAAGCGCTGGTCGATTATGCGATCAAGCACGGCGCCAAGAAGCCGGGCATGATCCTCATCAACAATCCGTGGGGCGAATCGAACGAACACGCGCTCCATGATGCGCTGAAGAAGCACAACATGACGGCGGCGGGCGTCGAGAAGTTCCAGGACGCTGATGTCGACGTCGTGCCGCAGCTCACCCGTTTGAAGCAGGCCGGCGCCGACACGCTGTTCCTCGTTGCGAACGTCGCGCCGTCCTCGCAGGTCGTGAAGTCGCTCGAACGCATGGGCTGGAATGTTCCGATCGTCTCGCACTGGGGGCCGGCCGGCGGCCGCTTCACCGAACTCGCGGGCCCGCGCAGCGCGGACGTGCACTTCATCCAGACCTTCCTGTTCTCTGACAAGCAGTCGGCCAAGGCCAACGATGTGCTCGCCAAGCTCAAGGCGAAATATCCCGCGATCAAGACGCTCGCGGACGTGACGCCCGCGGTCGGCATCGCCAATGCTTACGATGCGATGCATCTCGTGGGCCTCGCGCTCAAGAAAGCGGGCTCGACCGACGGCAAGGCCGTTCGCGATGCGCTTTTGGCAATCGACAAGTATGACGGCCTGATCAAGACCTACGAGAAGCCGTTTACCGCGCAGAACCACGATGCGCTCGGCCCGAAGGATTACGTCTTCGCACACTTCGTGAAGGGCGAGATCCTTCCGCTCACCCAGTAATCGCAGACAGATTGGCGGGCGGCGCATGCCGTCCGCCAATTTTTCCGCGTCTCGCGGATATCTACGAGGGGATGGTTTCATGCTTTTTACTTCGGCGGTCATCACCGGCCTGGGACTCGGCGCGATGTACGGTCTTATCGCGCTCGGTTTTCACATCACTTACACCGTTTCGAACACCGTCAACTTCGCGCAGGGGAGCGCGATGATGGTGGGTTCGGTTCTCGGCTTCACGCTGATGGTCACCTACGGGCTGCCGTTCTGGGTCGCGGCGCCGATCGCGCTCGCGGGCTGTGCCGTGTTCGGCCTGATCGTCGAGCGCGTTCTTGTGCGTCCCTTCGTCGAGCGCAATTCCGACGCGTGGCTGATGGCGACCGTCGCAGGCGGCATCATCGTCGATAACATTGTGCTGTTCACCTTCGGCAAGGAGCCGCGCAGCCTGCCGTCGCCGCTCGCCACCAACAGCATCGAATTTCTCGGCACCGGCGTTTATCCGCTGCAGCTCATCATCCCCGTGGTGGGGCTTTGCGTTGCGGTGGCGCTCCAGATCATTTTCCGGCGTACCCATCTCGGCAAGGCGCTGCTCGCCGTCGTGCAGAACCGCGACGCCGCGCGTCTCATGGGCATCAACGCCAAGGTCGTCGTCGCTTCGGCTTTTGCGATTTCGACCGCGCTTGCGGGTCTTGCCGGACTTCTGATCGCGCCGCTGTTTTCGGTCTATTCGGACATGGGCACGCTGTTCGGCCTCAAGGCGTTCGCGGTTGCCATCCTCGGTGGCATTACCTCGGCGTCCGGCGTGATGATCGCGGGCCTGCTCTATGGCGTGGTCGAAGCGCTGGTGACGGCCTATCTCGGCTCGAGCTACACGCAGATCGTCGTCTTCACCGTCATTATTCTCGCGCTGGCGCTGCGGCCGAACGGCCTCCTGGGCCGTGCCGCGGTGAACAAGGTCTGAGGAGGGGACGATGCAGAACAACGCTTCATCGAGCCTCGTTTCGTCTAGCACCGCCATGCTTGCCGCAATCCTGCTGATCGTCGCGAGCGGCGTCGCCTTCGTGCTGACCGGCGGCAGCTACTTTACCTTTGTCATCGCCATCGTTGCGCTGACGACGATCGTGGGTGTCGGCCTCAACGTGCTGGTGGGCCTGACGGGGCAAATCTCGCTCGGCCATGTCGGTTTCTTCGCGATCGGCGCCTATGCCGTGGGCATCTTGAATCTGGCCGGTGTCAATTTCTGGATCGCCTTCCTTGCGGGCGGTGTGATCGCGGGTGCCGTTGGTGCGCTGCTGGCGCTGCCGGCGATGCGCGTGACGGGTCCGTATCTCGCGATGGTGACCATCGCCTTCGGCCTGATCGTCGAGCACAGCCTGATCGAGCTTCGCGATCTTACCGGCGGCCAGAACGGCCTGATGGGTTTCACCGGCCCGAGCATCGGCGGTTTCGTATTTACCGAACGTGAAATGGCGCTTCTCGCCATCGTGCTCGCCGGCCTCTCGCTCTGGTTCTTCGACCGGTTGGCACGCAGCGGCTGGGGCCGCGCGATGATCGCCGTGCGCGATGCGGAAATCGCGGCGCGTTCGGTGGCGCTGCATCCGCTCGCCGTGAAGGTCGCGGCGTTCGCCATCTCGGCTGCGCTCACAGGCCTCGCGGGCGGGCTTTACGCGCCGCTGATGGGCTATATCGCGCCGAGTTCGTTCATGTTCTCGCAGTCGATCATCTTCCTGTTTGCTGTGATCGTCGGTGGCGTTGGCTGGACGCTCGGGCCGGTTTTCGGTGCGCTTGTCACGGTGATGCTGCCGGAGCTGCTTTCGAGCTTCGCGGAATATCGCCTCCTGTTCTTCGGCGCGCTGCTGCTTGCGGTGTTGCTGCTGGCGCCGTCCGGCATTGTCGGCGCGCTTGCCCGCTTCGTACCGAAGTTCGGCGGCGGTGCGCGCAAGGAAACGGCGGAAGCACCGGTCATGGAGTTCCTGCGCCGCGATAAATCGGCGCCCGGCCTCTCGGTGGCCGATATCGGCATCACCTTCGGCGGCATTCGCGCCGCAAGCGGGGTGAGCCTCAAGGCGTTGCCGGGCCGTGTCACCAGCATCATCGGACCGAACGGCGCGGGCAAAACGACTGTGCTCAACATGGTCGGCTGCTTCTACCGTCCGGGCTCGGGCTCGATCCGCCTCGGCGGCACCGAACTTGCCGGCCAATCGGCGACGGTTGCCGCGCGCACGGGTATCTCGCGCACTTATCAGACGACGAAACTGTTTCCGTCGCTCAGCGTGATGGACAACATCCTCATCGGCCTCCGCCGCGGCCGGATGGGCAATCCGATCGGCGCGCTGGCGCGGAGCGAAGATGTCGCGTTGGCCGAAGGACTGTTGAAACTCGTCGGCTATGAAGGCTCGCGCGATTGCCCCGCGGCGGATCTGCCGCATGTCGATCGGCGGCTTGTCGAAATCGCTCGCTCGCTCGCGCTCAGGCCCGAAGTGCTGCTGCTGGATGAGCCCGCGGCAGGCCTCGTGCAGGGCGAGAAAATCGCGCTCTCGAAACTTCTGCGCCAGATCGCCGATCTCGGCATCGCCGTCGTACTCGTCGAGCACGACATGGCGCTCGTCATGGGCATCTCGGACGAGATTCTTGTGCTCGACGCCGGCAAGCCGATTTCCTCGGGCGAGCCCGCGAAAGTACGCAGCGATCCGGCGGTGATCGCGGCCTATCTCGGCTCGGGCGAGCTGAAAGCAAAGCCGCGTCCGGCTGGCTGGCAAGGCTCGGGCGAGCAGGTGCTCGCGGTCAAGGCGCTCGATGCCGGTTATGGATCGGTCGGCGTGCTGAAATCGGTCGGCATCGATGTCGGCGCCGGCGAGATGGTCGCGCTGCTCGGCGCGAACGGCGCGGGCAAATCGACGACGATGCGTGCGCTGAGCGGCTTGTTGCGTCCCTGCATCGGGGCGATCGCGCTCGATCAGGAGCAGATCGAGCGGTTGCCCGCGCACGAGATCGCGCGGCGCGGCCTTGCGCTGGTGCCGGAAGGCCGCCAGGTCTTTCCGGAGCTCAGCGTGCTCGACAATATTCAGATCGGCGCTTATCGGCGCGGCAAGGGTGACTACTCGGCCGAAGTGGAGGCGATCCTGAAGCGCTTTCCGAGGTTGCGGGAGCGGTTGCATCTTCGCGCCGGTCTTCTTTCCGGCGGCGAGCAGCAGATGCTTGCCGTCGCGCGCGGGCTGATGGCGAAGCCGAAAATATTGTTGCTGGACGAGCCGTCGCTCGGCCTCGCGCCGGCGATGATCGAGGAGCTGTTCTCGGTGCTCGCGGATCTGCGCGACGAGGGCATAACGATCCTGCTCGTCGATCAGATGGCGGCGCTGACGCTCGCGGTCGCCGATCGCGGCTATGTGCTCGAACAGGGCCAGGTCGTGCGGGCCGATACGGCGGAAGCGCTACGCGGCGATCCCGCGCTGGAAGCTGCCTATCTCGGCAACGATAAAGTGCGCAGCGAGCCGCAAAGGAAGCTGGCATGACCAAAGGTTCGCTCGATCTCGTGCTCCGCAAGGGGCGTATCCACAATGGCGGGCACGATCACGCGCTCGACATCGGGATTCGCGGCGGCAAGATTGCCGAAGTAGCTCCGGCGATCTCGACCGATGCGCGCGAGATCGATTTGGGCGGGCGCCTCGTATTCGGCGGTTTCGTCGAGACGCATATCCATCTCGACAAGGCCTGCATCCTCGGGCGTTGCGGTCATTCGGAATCGCTCGCGCAGGCGATCGGGAAGGTCGCTTCGCTAAAGAAGGAATTTACGCAAGAAGATGTTTATGCGCGCGGGCGCCAGGTGCTGGAAAAAGCGCTGGTGCAGGGCACGACACGCATGCGCACCCATGTCGAAGCCGATCCGCGCGCCGGTTTGCGGTCGTTTGAAGCGATCGCCCAGCTCAAGAAGGATTACGCCTGGGCGATCGATCTCGAAATTTGCGTCTTCCCGCAGGAAGGATTGCTCAACGATCCGGGCACTGACGAATTGCTGGTGCAGGCGCTCGAGCGCGGCGCCGATGTCATTGGCGGCTGCCCCTATACCGACAGCAATCCGAACGGGCAGATCGCGCGCATCTTCGAACTCGCGGATCGCTACGACGTAGATATCGACTTCCACCTCGATTTCGACCTCAAGCCGGAGAGCATGGATCTCTATGAAGTCTGCCGGCAGGCGAAGGCGCATCGCCGCGGCGGGCGCGTCACCGTCGGGCATGTATCGAAGCTTTCGGCGGTCGCGCCCGCGCAACTGCAGGACATCGCGAAGATGCTTCGCGACTCCGGCGTTGCTGTCACCGTGCTGCCTTCGACCGATCTTTTCCTGATGGGGCAGGGCGAGACGCATCTCGTGCCGCGCGGCGTTGCGCCTGCGCATCGCCTCGTGCAGCAGGGAGTCAAATGCAGCATCTCGACCAACAACGTGATGAATCCATTCACGCCGTTCGGCGATTGCTCGCTCCTGCGGATGGCGAATCTTTACGCCAATGTTCAGCAGATTGGCAGAGCCGATGAGATGGCGCTTTGCTTCGATATGGTGTCGTCGAAATCGGCCGAACTTCTCAATCTCAAGGGCTACGGCGTGGAGGTCGGCAATGCCGCCGATCTCGTCGTGCTCGACCACGAGACGGCGGCCGGTGCTCTCGCCGAGCTTGCACAGCCCTTGTTCGGCTTGAAGGCGGGCCGCGAAACGTTCAGGCGGCCGCGGCCTGAAGTCTACCGCCCGTTTGCGGCGGCCGCCGAATAACCCGCGACAGAACGCGCAAAAACGCCGTGTAGCGGGCTTTCATTCACTTTTTCTCCCGTTTTGGCTAACCTTGCCGAGGTTAATCAGGCCGGGGAAACCGATGGGTATGAAGCTCACGCTAACCGCTGCCGATGGCTTCAAGCTGGGGGCTTATCGCGCGGATCCGCCAGGGCCGAATGTGCGCGGCGGTATCGTCGTCATCCAGGAGATTTTCGGCGTCAATCACAACATCCGTTCTATCTGCGACAGGCTTGCCGATACCGGCTACCGGGCGATCGCGCCGCAGCTTTTCGACCGCGTCGAGCCGAATTTCGAATCCGGTTACACCGTGCCGGAAGTGACGGCGGCGCGCGAACTTGCCGGCAAACTGGATAGCGCCAAACTGATCCTCGATGCGGCGGCGGCGTTCGACGCGCTGAAGCGCGAGGGGCCGGTCGCGATCATGGGCTTTTGTCTCGGCGGCACCGTCGCGTTTGAGGCGGCGACGCGCTTCGGCGGCCTGGCCGCGACCATCTGTTTTTATGGCGGCGGGATTATTCGCAAGGCCGACCAGAAGCCCAGATGCCCGGTGCAAATGCATTTCGGCGAGGAAGACGGCCACATCCCGATGAGCGATGTCGAAGTGATCCGGCAGAAGCGGCCCGAATGCGAGATCTTTACCTATCCGGGTGCGGGCCACGCTTTCGCCAATGAAGATCGTCCGAGCTACGAGTTGCGCAGCGCCAAAATCGCCTGGCAGCGATCGCTCGCGATGCTCGCGCATGCATTCGCTTCGATCAAGCGCCCGCCATCGTCTGCGGCAGCGAGCGAAGCGAAGCCGAAGCCCGCAGCTACGACCAAGACCAAGATCAAGACCGCCAAGGCAAAAGCAACAAAAGCAAAGGCCGTTGTGAAAGCAAAGCCCGCGGCGAAGCCCAAATCGAAAGCGCGCAAGGCGGCTGTCAAGCGGAAGGCGAAGAAGCGCCGCCGCTAAACGCGAAAGGCTGATCCAACCGTAATTGAATCAGCTTTGTCGCTATTTTTGATTGGGCGGCTCTCGGCCGCGCCGCGGCTGAACTTTAGCGGCGGCGGTGGATGATCGGCGCCGCCGCCTTCCAGCTGGCAATATCGGTGTAACCGAGCTGCGCCATGGCGCGGCTCGTTTCATCCCGCAGCATGTCGATGACGATCTTGGCGCCATCGGGGCCGAGGCCGGCGATGCCGAACATCATGGCGCGCCCGAGCAGCACGAAATCGGCGCCGGCCGCGAGCGCTTTCAGGATGTGTTCGCCGGAGCGGATGCCGCTGTCGAGGATCAACGGATAGCTCGGGCCGACGGCGGCGCGCACCTCGCTGATGACGTCGATCGGCGCGGGCAGGGATTCGATTTGGCGGCCGCCGTGATTGGAGATCACCACCGAGTCGATGCCCATGTCGCGGGCCTTCACGGCATCCTCGGCGGATAACAGGCCCTTCACGACCAGCTTGCGCTTCCAGCGATCGCGCAGCTTTTTGAGTTCATCCCAGTTGAAGCGGCCGCTGATCTGCGAAGACACGAAGCCCGCGACCGGCTTCGCGCCGGTCTGCTTGGTGTAGCGCTCCATGTTTTCGAAGCGCGGGATGCCGTGTTTCAGGGTGCTGAACGACCAGGCCGGGTGGCTGACGAGTTCCCAGACGAATTTCGGCGATATTTTCAGCGCGACGCTGAAATTATTACGGATGTCGCGGGTGCGGCGCGCGGCCACCGGAATATCGACGGTGACGACGAGCGTCTCGTAGCCGCTTTCATCGGCGCGCTTGACGAGATCGTCGGCGATCTCCCGCACGCGCGAAACGTAAAGCTGGTACCAGGCGTTTTCCGGCGCATAGCCGTGATACTTCTCCATTGCCGTGGTGCCGGAAGTCGAAAGCGTGCAAGGGATGTTCGCTTCCTTGGCGGCATGGGCGACGGCGCGCTCGCCGTCCGGGCACATCAGGTTGCAAAAGCCGATCGGCGCGCAACCGAAGGGAAGCGACCACTTGCGGCCCATCAGCGTCGTCGAAAGATCGCGCTCCTCGACATTCATCAGCATGCGCGGTTTCAGCAGGTAGTCGTCGAACGCATCGATATTCCGGGCCATGCCTTTCTCGTCGCCGGCCGCGCCATCGAGGTAGTCGAAAACGAATTTGGGCAGGCGGCGCTTGGCAAGCGGGCGCAGGTCGGAAACGGTCGCGATCGTCATGATGAGCCTTGCAGGTTTCGGAAGGGCAGGGTGGGACAATGGCCGCCGAATGGCGCGCCAACGGTCAATCACGGCATCTCTGTGGCACAGGTCAAAAAAATATCATAGTGCCGCTTTCGCAGACATATCTCTGCAAAAAATGCATGGCGGACTGAACTTTCTGACTGGCTCGGGGTTTGCACGGAGCGGCTGGGGAAGGCTTCGGGTGGATCAAAGACGGGAGCAAAGGAAAGACATGCGCATTGCACAAATCAGTCCGCTGATCGAAAGCGTGCCGCCGAAAAAATACGGCGGTACCGAGCGGGTGGTGTCGTGGCTGACCGAGGAACTGGTCAAACAGGGGCACGACGTCACATTATTCGCGAGCGGCGACTCGATCACCGAGGCAGAGCTAATTCCCTGCTCCGAGAAGGCGCTCCGGCTCGATCCGCGCTGCAAGGATACCTATCCGCATCTGATGATGATGCTGGATACGGCGCGAAGCTGTGCCCATGAATTCGACATCTTGCATTTTCACGTCGAATTCTTCCATCTACCGTTTTTTCGCCAGATGGCGGAGCGTACCCTGACGACGCTGCACAGCCGGCAGGATTTCCACGACTACGGCCTTCTTTATAAAACCTATAATCGCATGCCGCTCGCGGCGATTTCCCGCTCACAGGCGAGCGCAATTCCGATGGCGAATGTCGTGAACGTCATTCACCACGGCCTGCCCGTGAACTTGTTCAAGGCCAATCTGAAACCCAAGGGCGATTATCTCGCCTTCCTCGGCCGCATCGCGCGCGACAAGCGGCCGGACCGCGCCATCGAGATTGCTCGCGCGGCGGGCATTCCGCTCAAGATCGCGGCAAAGATTGATGCTGCGGATAAGCCCTATTACGAAGAGATCAAACATCTGTTCAATCAGCCGGGCGTCGAATTCATCGGCGAAGTGAACGAGCGCGAAAAGCAGGACTTCCTCGGTAATGCGAGCGCGCTGCTATTCCCGATCGACTGGCCCGAGCCGTTCGGCCTCGTGATGATCGAGGCGATGGCCTGCGGCACGCCGGTGCTCGCTTTCCGCAACGGTTCGGTGCCGGAAGTGATCGACGAGGGCGTCACCGGCCACGTCGTCGATACGGTACAGCAGGCGATCGAGGTGCTGCCGCAAACGCTGGCGCTCGACCGCAAGCGGATCCGGGCGGTTTTCGACGAGCGCTTCACGGCGGCGCGCATGGCGCGTGACTACGTCAAGCTCTATCGCCGTCTGCTCAAGAAACCGGCGCCGAACGAGATCGGCCGCATCCATGGCACGGGCGCGGGCCAAACACCGCAAATTTACGTCAGCCACGAAGCCAGCTGAAGATTGCGGCTCCGGATCTTGCCATGGATCCGGAGCCGTTTCGGCAGGTTTGATGCCGGTTTTGCCGGTCTGACTTGTCCGGTTTGGCTTGCTCAAGCGGGACGGGCCCGCTACTAAACCCGCGCTTTCAAAACAGAATGGAGCGCGCGGTTCGCCATGGCGTCCTGGCAATATATTTATCAGATGAATGGGCTCTCCAAGACCTATCCGGGCGGCCGGAAGGTGCTGGATGGCATTCATCTTTCCTTCTACCCCGACGCCAAGATCGGCATCCTCGGCGTCAACGGTGCCGGCAAATCGACCTTGATGCGGATCATGGCGGGGTTGGACAAGGAGTTCACCGGCGAGGCCTTCGCCGCGAATGGCGCGCGCGTCGGGTATCTCTCGCAGGAGCCGCAGCTCGATCCGAACAAGAGCGTGCGCGAAAACGTCATGGAAGGCGTCGCCGACAAGCAGGCGCTGCTCGACCGCTACAACGAGATTGCCGCCAACTATTCGGAAGAAACCGCCGACGAGATGGCGAAACTGCAGGACGAGATCGAGGCCAAGGGGCTCTGGGATCTCGACTCGAAAGTCGATCAGGCGATGGACGCGTTGCGCTGCCCGCCGGACGATGCCGATGTCTCGAAGCTTTCGGGCGGCGAGCGCCGCCGCGTCGCGCTGTGCCGTCTGCTGCTCGATCAGCCGGATCTGCTGCTCCTCGACGAGCCGACCAACCATCTCGATGCCGAAACGGTGTCGTGGCTCGAAAATCACCTGAAGGAATATCCCGGCGCCGTTCTGATCGTGACTCACGATCGCTACTTCCTCGACAACGTCACCGGCTGGATTCTGGAGCTCGATCGCGGCCGCGGCATTCCCTATCAGGGCAATTATTCGTCATGGCTCGAGCAGAAGCAGAAGCGCCTCGAGCAGGAAGGCCGCGAAGAAGAAGCGCGCCAGCGCGCCATCGAGCGCGAGCGCGAATGGATTTCGGCTTCTCCCAAGGCGCGCCAGGCCAAGAACAAGGCGCGCTTCCAGCGCTACGAAGAACTCGTCAAGAAAAGCAGCGAGAAGGCGCCGCAGACCGCGCAGATCATCATTCCGGTCGCCGAGCGGCTCGGCAGCAATGTCATCGAAGCCGAGAATCTCGCCAAGGCTTACGGCGACAATCTTTTGTTCGAGAATCTTTCCTTCAAATTGCCGCCGGGCGGCATCGTCGGCGTCATCGGCGCCAACGGCGCCGGCAAGACGACGCTGTTCCGCATGATCACCGGGCAGGAACAGCCCGACAGCGGCACGATCAAGATCGGCGAGACGGTGAGCCTCGGTTATGTCGACCAGAGCCGCGACTCGCTCGACGGCTCGAAGACCGTGTGGGAGGAAATCTCGAGCGGTAACGACATCATCACGCTCGGCAAGAAAGATGTGCAGAGCCGGGCTTACGTCGCGGCCTTCAACTTCAAGGGCGGCGACCAGCAGAAGAAGGTCGGTTCGCTCTCGGGCGGCGAGCGAAACCGCGTGCATCTCGCGAAGATGCTGCGCTCGGGCGCGAACGTCATCCTGCTCGACGAGCCGACCAACGATCTCGACGTCGATACGCTGCGCGCGCTCGAGGAAGCGCTCGAGGACTTCGCCGGCTGCGCCGTTATCATCAGCCACGATCGCTTCTTCCTCGACCGCATCGCGACCCATATGCTGGCCTTCGAGGGCGACAGTCATGTCGAATGGTTCGAGGGCAACTTCCAGGACTACGAAGCCGACAAGAAGCGGCGGCTCGGGGCGGCTGCCGAAATTCCGCACCGAATCAAATATAAGAAGTTCACGAGGTAAGGAACTTCGATGACACGCCACGCCGCGAAGATTGGTCTCATGCTGATTTTCGCGGCGTTTGTTTTGCCGGTTCCGGCGCTGGCCGATCCTGCCTTCGACAAGTTCATTCAGGATCTGTGGCCGCGTGCGCGGCAAATGGGCATTTCGCACGCGACGTTCGCCAGCGCGACGCGCGGGCTTGAGCCCGACTTCTCGCTGCCCGATCTCGACATTCCCGGCAAGAAGCCGCCGGAGCAGCCCGAATTCATTCAATCGCCCGCCGTCTATGTCTCCGAAAAGAGCATCGACCGGCTTGCCAATTACGCGCGGCAACTCTCGGCGCAATATGGCGCGCCGCTTGCCGCCATCGAGCAGCGCTATGGCGTCTCGCGCAATGTGCTCCTGGCGATCTGGGGCCGCGAGACGGATTTCGGCCGCTACAAGCTGCCGCATAACGCGATACAGGTGCTCGCAACACAGGCCTATATCGGCAAGCGCAAGGAGAAATTCCGCGAGGAATTGCTGCTGGCGCTGCGCATTTTGCAGGAAGGCCATGTGAAGCTCGCCGACATGCGCAGTTCGTGGGCGGGCGCGATGGGCCTCACGCAATTTCTGCCGTCGGAGTTCTACAAATACGCCGTCGATTTCGACGGCGACGGCAAGCGCGACATCTGGAATTCGGTGCCGGATGCGCTTGCCGCCGCCGCGGGTCAGTTGAAAGCGAAAGGCTGGGTGACGGGCGAGCGCTGGGCTTATGAAGTGCGCGCGCCTGCGAACGCCGATTGCTCGATTGGCGTGCCTGAAGTGAAGCGGCCGATCCGCGACTGGGTGGCGGCGGGCTTCACGCCGTATCGGAAACTCTCACCGCATGAGCTTGCGCAGGAAGCCTCGCTTTTGCAGCCGGAAGGGATTTACGGGCCGTCGTTTCTGACGCCGAAGAACTATTACGTGATCAAGGAATACAATTTTTCCGATCTCTACGTGCTGTTCGTCGGGCATCTTGCCGACAGGATCGGCGGCGGCGGGCCGTTCCATGGTGCCTGGGCGAAAATTCCGCTCATGAAAACGAAAGATGTCGAGACGATGCAGAAAGTGCTGACCGAGAAAGGCATCTATCGCGACAAGATCGACGGCAAGGCCGGGATGCAGACGCGCGCCGCGCTCGGGCAGTACCAGAAGCAAAGCCGTCTGAAGCTCGATTGCTGGCCGACAGCCGAAGTGCTGCGGCACATGCAGGCGCGGTAACCTCCCAAACAGAAACCGGCGGGATCGCTCCCGCCGGTTCAATTCAGATTTCAGCCGAAATTAGTACGGGCAGAAGAAGCGCGGACGGCTCCAGCCGACCTGGTTGCCCCAGCGATCGTACAGCGGACGGCGGGCCCAGTAACCGCCCGGGCAGCCGACCGGCGGGCGCGCGCCGTAGCCGTCATAATAGGCGTAGCCGTCAACCGGGGCGTATTGCGGATAGGCGTAGGCGGGCGGCGGCGGGCCGGCGAGGGCGTTGCCGATGATGGCGCCGCCGATGATGGCGCCGGCGCCAATCGCGGCGCCGCAATTCCAGCCGCAGCGCGCGTCGGCCGGGCCGGTGGTGGCGAGCGTGCCGGCGACGATCGCCGCCAGCGCTGCAAAGGTGAGGAATGCCTTCTTCATGGTAGTTCTCCTGGATGATCTCGAAAGCGGCGACCGAATCGGGTCGTAAGCTAATTCTCGTGTTCCTTCGGTTCAATTATTCGAGGCGCGAAACGATTGCGATCGATTTCGTACCCCGTCATCGTTGCTGCTCTTCTAACACCCGTGAGCCCGATACCGCTGTGACTCGAGTCACGTTTTTCCGCGATCTGGAGGGCAAAAATGACTGGCAAATCAAGATGCTGAACGGGCGTTCAGATTTCTTACACGATCATTGCAGTGCCACGGATCGTTGCGGCGGAATGGCGCAGGGGCCGCTAGAGCGGCGTACCGGCAAGGTAGAGGAGAACGCCCGCGAGCGAGCAGGCTGCGAGCGTCACGATCATCCCCGACTTGAAGCGGAAGATCGCCATCGCGGCGGCAAGCGACAGGAAAAGCGCGGGCAGGTTGACGCTCGATAATACGGGTGCGTCGAAGGAGAACCCGAAGCGCTCAATGCGAAAGGCCGCGCTGAAGATCGTGTGGATCGCGAACCACACCGCAAGATTAAGAATGACGCCGACGACCGCGGCGGTGATCGCCGAAAGCGCGCCAGAAAGCGGTTTGTTGCCGCGCAGCTTCTCGATGAACGGCGCGCCGAGGAAAATCCACAGGAAGCAGGGCGTGAACGTAACCCAGGTCGCGAGCAGGCCGCCGAGCGTGCCTGCCAGCAGCGGCGAGAGCGCGCCGGGATCGCGGAACGCGCCCATGAAGCCGACGAACTGCAACACCATGATGAGCGGGCCCGGTGTCGTTTCGGCCATGCCGAGACCGTCCAGCATTTCGCCCGCCGTCAGCCATTGATATTGCGACACCGCCTGCTGCGCGACATAGGCGAGGGCGGCGTAAGCGCCGCCGAATGTCACCATCGCCATTTTGCTGAAGAAAATCGCGATCTCACTGAAGACATCCGCGCGGCCAAAAAAGAGAATGAGAAGCGCGACCGGCGCGAGCCATAGTACGAGCCAGATGGCGGCTACGAGCAAAGTCTGTTTGAGCGTCGGGTTGGCGTGTGCCGGAAGTTGCGCGCCCAAGAGGTCGTCGCCGTCGTTATGTGAAGTGTTTCCGTGGCCGCCGCCGGCGAATGCCGGATGATCGAGTTTGGCAGCAAGGAAGCCGATCACCGCCGCGCCAAATACGATGAGCGGGAAAGGCACGGCAAAAAAGAAGATCAGCACGAAGGCAGCGGCGGCGAGCCATTGCATCGCATTTGCGCGCAGCGCTCGTTTCCCGATCCGCACGACGGCTTCGACGACGATCGCAAGCACCGCGGCTTTCAGTCCGAAGAAGAGAGCGGCCACCCAACCGAGCTTGCCATAGAGCGCATAGACCCAGCTCAAGGCCATGATCGAGACGATGCCGGGCAGGATGAACAGGCCGCCGGCAACGATGCCGCCTTTGGTCTTGTGCATCAGCCAGCCGATATAAGTTGCGAGCTGCTGCGCCTCGGGGCCGGGCAGCAACATGCAGTAGTTGAGCGCGTGAAGAAAGCGGCTCTCCGAGATCCAGCGTTTTTCTTCGACGATGATCCGGTGCATCACCGCGATCTGGCCCGCAGGCCCGCCGAAGGAGAGCGCAGCGACCTTCAGCCAAACCGATGTTGCTTCGGCGAAGGAAGGAAAAGGGCGGTTCATTTTTTCTCCGTGCCGAACCATAGCCGGAGTAAACTCCGGCCATGGCGCTTCTCTAGTGGATTGCCGGAATTTTCACACGCTGGCTTTATGCTGCGGCCAGCCATGCGTTTCTTCGGTGGCGTCGCGGCACCAGCGGTAGAACGCATCGTAAAGCTCCATGCCGGCCTCGAGTTGCTCGAGGTCGTCGGCATACATGCGCGACAGCCCGAGCGAAGCGGCGAGCAGCCCCGCCGCCTCCGGTATGAGGTCGAGGCGGCCGGTGTCGGCGCCGCGCACGATCCTGGCGAGATGGAGAAGCGGCGCGGTCCCGATGCCGAATTCCTCGATCAGCACGTCGAAGGTGCAAAGCTCGCCGCGATGGCTCCAGAACGTATCCTCGATGTCGAACGGCACGCCGTTGAACCTGGCTGCGACGGACTTCACTTCGGCGGGCGTCACGAACAGGAAGACAGCCTGCGGGTCGAGAAAGCGGCGGATCAGCCACGGGCAGGCGATGCGGTCGATCTTTGGGCGCGAGCGCGTCACCCAGACGGTGCGGCCTTCGCTGTCGCGCGGCGGCAGCTTCGCGGGATTGGCGAGCGGCAAGCCGGCTTTTTTCCAGGCGCTGATGCCGCCGTCGAGAATTTCGGCGGCGATGCCTTCATGGCGCAGCCAGGCGGCGACGCCTTCGCTGAGTTTCAGGCCCTTGTCGCAGATCGCAATCGCGCTGCCGCCCGAGAATTCATGCGCCCAGGCGGCGACATCGGAGAAGGGGCGGCGAACAGAGCCCGGCACCAGCCGCGGATCGGCGGCGAAGTCCTCGCCGGTGCGGACGTCGATGAGGGCAGGACTTTTCGGCGTGCCGATCAGGCGCGCGAGTTTCTCGCAGGAGATTTTGTTGATGGCTGACATGATAAGCGTCCTGTGTTGCGCGGGACGCGATGCTTCGGCATGTCGCCTCGTGGGGAGATCGCAATTCCCCATGACTTATTAGAGTGCTGCTTTGGAATTCGAGTCAAGTGCGACGCCGCAGGCTCGGGCACGCCGCGATTGCGGCGTTCTTCACGCCATATCCGGCGGGCGGCTGGGGTCAATTCATAGCTTTCATCTTCCGAGAGTGCGGCGAGAGCCATAAGGCTGCGATCGCGATGATGCCACCAGGCCGAGAGCAGGGAGACAAAAGAGAGGAGGGAAGCGTATTTGAGCACGATAATTCTTCTGGCTGGCGGCATGGGCGTCCTCCGAAAACGGGACGCGATGCTTCGGCATGTCGCCTCATGGGGAGATCGCAATTTCCCCATGCGCGCGAATTAAAGCGTGCGGCCGGGCATGTCAAGCAAAGCCGCCAAAAACCGCCACGATCTGCCAGGATGCTGAGGGAACCAGCCGCCCGCCCGCCGGTTATTTGGGACACGCATGGAGACCGAGATGCACAAATGCTCGCTCAAGATCGTCGCATTGCTCGCCGCCGCCGCTTTCGCCTTGTCGCTCGGTACGACCGGCGCCGATGCCGCCAAGAAGAAAAAGAAGAAGCGCTATTATTATGACTCCTATTCGCAGGGTTATTACCCGCGCACCAATGCGGGGCATAATCAGTGCATGCGCGACCAGATCCGCTTTCCGGCGCTTGATATCCGCTGCTGATGCCTTTGCGCAGAACGGGACAAATGCGCTGAAACAGGGAGTTGTTTCGTTATTGCACTGACGCTTTTTGTTGCTGCGCAAACAATCCTGTCCGGTTGCCGGAATATCGTCCTTCCGTCATATTCTTCCGCGGCGATGACAGGGATGACGATGAAGGCGCGCAACGGCTCGGGAAAATTTATCCTGCTTTTTATCGTCGGTTTGACGTGGCTGGCGACTCCCGTTTTCGCCCAGCAGGCGGAGGCGCCGCGCGAGCTCGTCGTCGGCGTCAAGGAAGCGCCGCCGTTCACAATGAAGAATTCCGACGAGGTCTGGGTCGGCCTCTCGATCGAATTGTGGGAACGGATCGCAAGCGACCTCAAGCAGAAATTTCGTTACATCGAAGCCAAGACGGTCAACGATCTCCTGCAGGGCACCGAGTCGGGCAAGTTCGATGTCGGTGTCGGTGCCATCACCGTCACCGCCGAGCGCGAACGGCGTCTCGATTTCACGCAGCCGTTCTATACGACCGGTCTCGGCATCGCGGTGCCGACGGTCAGCAATATGAGCTGGGTGCCGGTGGTGCGTGCCATGACCTCGTTCGGCTTCCTGCAGGCGGTGCTCGGGCTGCTCGGGCTTGCGCTGTTCGCTGGCTTTCTGATGTGGCTCCTCGAGCGCCGTCACAACGAGAACTTCGGCGGCAGCCTTGGCCGCGGCCTGACTTCGAGCGTCTGGTGGTCAACGCTCGCGATGACCCAGCGGACGCGCGCCGATACGGGGCCGCGCACCGTCGCGGGCCGTGTCGTCGGCATCATCTGGATGATCGCCTCGATCATCGCGATCGCGGTGTTCACCGCCGGCATCACTTCGCTGCTCACGACGAAGCAGTTGCAAGGTCTCGTGCACAATGTCGACGATCTGCGCTCGGTGCGCGTCGGCACCGTCGCCGGCACTGCCGCGGAGGAGACGCTGAAAAAGATGCGGATCAAATCGCGCAACTTCGCCACGGCGGCGGAGGGAATTGCCGCGATCCGGCGCGGCGCGCTCGATGCCTTCGTATTCGACCGCGCATTGCTGGCATGGACGGTGCAGCAGGGCGGCTCGCCGGGCATTCAACTGCTCGATACGACGTTCGATCCGCAGAACTATGCGCTGGTGTTGCCGAACGGCAGTCCGCTCAGAAAGCCTGCGACAGTGGCGCAACTCGCGGCGACGCAAAGCAACTGGTGGCAGGAAGCCTCGTTCCGGTATCTCGGTACAAAATAGCGCCGTTGGCTAACCTCGGCTTCTGCCGCGAGCCAGGCATGCACCGATCCGCACGTCGCAGCAGTGCGGCACTACACGCAGGAGCCCGCTGCTTTCGGCCAGAACGATTTATTTCGTGCTGCTGGCTTTTTTGCGCGTCTTGTCGCGAGCATTGCGCGCGTCGGTAAAAGCCGCCTTGAAGCCTTCGGCGTCCAGCATGCCGGCGTAGCGGAAGGTATTGAAGATGAACGACGGCGTGCCCTGGAAGCCGAATGCCAGCGCCTGATCGCGGCTTCGGGCGAGTGCGGCGTCGATCGACTTCGCGTTCTTCTCAAGATCGTTCTGCGCGCGCTTGACGTCGATGCCGGCGTGTTCGAGGAGATCCAGCACGCGCAATTCGTCGAGCTTGGTCGACGCCGTGATCAGCGCCTCATGCGCTTCGGTGTATTTGTTCTGGTATTTGGCTGCGAGCACGAGGCGCGCGGCAAAGGTCGAGACGCCGCCGAAGATCGGCCAGTTCTTGTAGATGACGCGCACCTTGCCATCGGCCTCGACGGCTTTCTTCAATTCGGGATGGATCGTCCGGCAGTAAGGACACTGATAGTCGAAGAACTCGACGATGGTGATGTCGCCGTTCGGATTACCGGCGGCGGGAATGTCCGGGTCGCGCAGGACGCGCTCGCGCGTCAGCGGATCGCCGTCGCCCGCTGCCTGCGCGAATGCGCCGGAAGCCGGAAACGCGGCGAAAAGCATGAACGATACAGCGATGCGGGAGAGGATTCTGGAAACGGGCGACATCGTCCCTGCCTAGCAGGTTCGTATGGCGCTGCCAAAGCCGTGCATTGCGCACGCTTTCGTGACCAGAACGAGGAACATTCGCCGGAATGCGGCGGGCGCGTGGCGCCCGCCGATCCGCTTGGTGTCAGGCCTGCAACAAGGCGCGCAGGATCGGCTGATGCGCCGGCGGGTGATCGCGCGCCGGTTCCTTCGGCTTGGCGAACAGCGTGTCGCGCTCGAACAGCGCAAAGTCACGGCTGGAAGGCTGCCGGGCGGGCAGAACCTTGTCTGGCTGCGCGGGTACGGGCTGCGCGGCGGTTTTTTGCATAAGCGGCTTTGCGGCCGGCTTTTGCATGATGGGCCGCGGAGCGGCCGGCGCCGGCGCGGGCTCTGTGGCCTCTGCCTCAAGCTGCTTCGCAGCCGCTGCGTTGACAGCCGCCTTGTTCGCCGCTGCTTTGGGCTTGGCCTCGGCGGCAATGATCTCCTCGAGTTGCTCGATGAGGTTGGGCAGGAGATCGCGCCCGATGGTGACAACCGCCTGATGCTCGGCGGCAGTGAAGAAGTGGAAAGACACAGAACCCTTGTCGTCCGCGGCGTCGACTTCAACCGCGATCGGGTTACGAATTTGTACTTGCATTGATACGGCCCCCTTAGGCCCGCATTCTCGCTTGGAACGCGCCAATCCGGCTGCCGCAAGGCGGCGTTATCCACAGCTCCGTCACATGGCGGAACAGCGGAAACGCATGTCTTCTCCAATGCTTGCCGCGATGCGTCGAAATTTTTTTCACTGTCATGGCACCGTTGCAACACTGAAATCAGTGCTTCATCGGCCTGCGGCCGAAATTTTCAATAATGATATATTGTATCATGTAATGGATATACTGTATCAAAACTCCGAAACGCCATTCGGAGTTTTCCATGTCTCATCGCATCGCGTTGTCTGCTGTTACGGCCGCCATTGCGCTGGCCGCTCAAACCACACGCGCACAGGAAGTGGCGCTGCCGCAGGTCGTCGTCACCGCGCCGAGCCCGATCCAGCAGCACGCGCTACGGCGCGCGGCGGATGCCGGAGGCAATAGGGCTGAGAATGCGCAAGCCGTGCCGGCCGAGAGCAATCCCTGGCTGCCATCGTTCGTTGCCGACACCTTCAATTCGATGATCGTGATGAAGCAGAACGAAATCGCGCGCATAGCGGGCGGCACGCTTGGCCAGCTTTTGTTCGACAGGCCGGGCATTTCGGCGACGACCTTCGCGCCCGCGGGCGCGAGCCGCCCGGTGATCCGCGGTCTCGACGGCTTCCGCATCCGCATCCAGGAGAACGGCATCGGCACCCATGACGTCGCGGATCTTGGCGAAGATCACGGCGTGCCGGTCGATCCCCTGGCGGCGCAGCAGGTCGAAGTGCTGCCCGGGCCGTCAACCTTGCGCTGGGGCTCGCAGGCGATCGGCGGCGTGGTGAGCGTCAGCAACAACCGCATTCCCGATCATGTACCGGCAAGCGGCTTCTCGATGGAAACAAAAGGCGCGGTGTCGTCGGCCGATCGCGGTTATGAAGCCTCAACGCTGCTCGATCTGGGTTCGCTCAACGCCGCGGGTTATGGCGGCGCCATCCATGCCGATATCTACAAACGCTACGGCGGCGACTACGCGATCCCGAACGGGCGGCAGGCCAATTCCGGGGTGAATTCACAAGGCGAATCGCTCGGCGCGTCGGCGATCGGCCCACAGGGCTATTTCGGCTTCAACGTCGCGCATTTCGCGAGCGTCTATCACATTCCCGGCGAGGATAGCGCGTCGAACAATACGCGCATCGACATGGATCAGCTGAAGTTCACCTCGAAAGGGGAATATCGGCCCGATGCCGCGGGCATTGAGGCCGTGCGCTACTGGTTCGGTGCGACCAAGTACAAGCATAACGAAATCAACGACGATGACGGCATCGCCGCGACGTTCAGAAACAACGAACAGGAAGCGCGCATCGAGACGCAGCTTACGCCGCGCAAGACGCCGTTCGGCGCACTCACCACGGCGTTCGGCTTGCAGTTCGGTCATCAAAACATCGCCACCTCGGGCGAGGCGGGCGGGTTACTCGCACCGGCCGAAACGGCGAGCGCCGCTGCTTTCGTGTTCAATGAGCTGCAATTCACCGATACGCTGAAGGGCCTGCTCGCGGGGCGCATCGAATACGCGGCGGTGAACGGCGCGCCGGATATTTTCCCGCCCGATTATCTCGGCACGTCGCCGGGCTATATGGCGGGCACGAAAGCGGAGCGCGATTTCGCGCCGAAAAGCGTGAGCCTCGGCCTGCGCAAGGAGCTTCCCGGCGATCTCGTTGCGAGTCTCACCGGCTCCTATGTCGAGCGGGCGCCGCGAGCGCCCGAGCTGTTCTCGAAAGGCGCGCACGATGCGCCGGGCACGTTCGAAATCGGCAATCCTGATCTCAAGATCGAGAAGGCGAAGACGGTGGAATTCAGCTTGCGCCGGCCGGTGGGGCGTTTTCGTTTCGATGGCAGTCTCTACTACACCAAGTTCGACAATTTCATTTACAAGCGGCTGACCGGTGTTCAGTGCAACGAAGATTTCGCAAGTTGCGGCAACCTCACGCCGGGCGAGGAAGTCTTCCAGCAGGTCATTTATTCGCAGGCCGGTGCGACATTCTATGGCGGCGAATTCGCCGCGCAGTACGATGTCGCCCAGCTTGGGCGCGGCACCTGGGGTGTCGATGCACAATACGATTATGTCCACGCGCAATTCGATGACGGGACTTACGTGCCGCGCATCCCGCCGCAGCGCGTGGGCGGCGGCGTCTATTGGAGCGATCCAAACTGGTTCGCGCGCATTGGTATTCTCCATGCTTTCGGTCATAACGACATCGCGCCGTTTGAAACGACGACCGGCGGCTACAATCTTCTGAAGGCCGAAATCAACTACAAGCGGAAGATCGCCACTTACGGCGGCGTGCCGGTGGTGCTCACGGTCGGCATCGTCGGCGACAATCTCATGAACGAGTCGGTGCGGAACAGCGTGTCGTTCCGCAAGGACGATGTCGAACTGCCGGGCCGCAATGTGCGGGCCTATGCGAGCTTCAAGTTCTGAGGATCAGCGCTGATTGTCGGCCGGCCGCGAAGCGGCGGCGATGCCGCCGGCGAGGCGCTGCTGCTGCTTGACGTCTTCGGCAATGGCGGCGCCGAGATAACGCGCGACGCATCCGTAGCTGAAATCGTTCATGTGCAGGAGATCGGGCGACAGAAATTTCTCGTAAGGCATCGCGAGATCTTTGCGCCAGTACCGCATCATTTCGAAGCGGCGGAACACCGGCACGTTGGTGATGCGGGCGATCTCGGCGATCATTTCGATCATTGGGATCGCGTCGGGATCGCGCATCACCTTCGGGGCGAATTGCGGGTTCATCAGCACGACGTCGATGCCGGCCTTCTTGAACTGGTGGATGCCGCGCAGCATCAGCGGCTGCTCGGGCGCGATACCGTCATCGCGCAAGATGGCGTTGGTGCCGAGCTGCCAGACGACGAGGTCGGGCTTGGCGGCGATAATGTCGCGATCGAAACGCTTCAGCATTTCGGCAACATCCTCGCCGCCGACGCCGCGATTGATGACGCGCAAATCGAGGCCGGGGAAATGCTGTTTCAACTCCGCTTCGAGGCGAGCCGGATAAGTGTTGGACGGGCTGCTCGCGCCGATGCCCTCGGTCGAGGACGAGCCGAAGGCGATGACGGTGATCGCCTTGCGTTCCGCGATGCGCGTTGCGAGCCGGGTAAGACCCGCGCCGGCGAGTTCGCCGCTCTCGGCCATCGCCTGGCAGTCGCCCTGAAAGGGCACCGGCTGATCGGCGCGCGCGCTACCCGCCGCGAACGCGGCCAACAAGGCGGTAGCAACAGCAAGGCGAAAAAAACGCAAGCGCGATCCTTCCGGGTTCATTTCAACGTGGTTCATTTCCGGTGATTGTCCGGGCTTCCCGGCAGCGATGCCCCGCGAAGAACGAAATCAGCCAGCAATCCCCCAAGACATCTATGCAACTTTTCGTAGGTTCCGTCACTCTTCATGGCGCGAAGGTCAAAAACCCCGTGATCGGCCCAATATTTCATGATCTCGTAGCGGTTAAACAGCGAAATATCCTTGCTCTGGGCGACCCAGCGCATGTTGTCGGTATAGGGGGTGCCGTCGAACATGAAGTCGGTCCGGGGGCTGTATTGCTGGTTCATCAGGATGACGTCGATCTTGTCGGCCCGGATCAGGCTTACGCCCTCCATCAGCTTGTCGCCGAAAACATCGGGATCCATCGCGCGGATCGCCTCGATGGTGCCGGTCTGCCAGATGACGAGATCGGGCTTGTGCTCGCGGATCGCGCCGGGGAGCGCCTTCAGCACCTTGCCGATCGGCTCGCGCGGCACGGCGAAAGCGAAGACGCTGACATTGGTTTCCTTGAGCTTCTCCTTCAGCGCCGCTTCCAGAAACGAAGGATAGCTTTTCAGGCCGCTGGCCTGGCCGACCTGGGTCGGCGCGGCCGAGACGACGAGGATCGCAAGCTTGCCTTCCTTGGTCACTGCGGTGTTGACGCGCTGAAGCGCGGATGACGTTTCGACGAGTTCGGGATTGACGTTGCAGTTCTGCGCATGGCCCGGAACGATCCCGGCCAGCAGCAATGCGATCGCGGCGGAAATAATCCTCATGCGATCTTCTCCTCGAGGTTCTTTTTCGGAGCCGGCTTCTCCACGCTCCGGTTCAGTCCCTTGTACCAACTCATCAGCGCGGCGACGGCGATCATGATCAGGATGCCGGCGAGGCTGACCAGGAAATAGGCGAGCTTGCGCGACGAGATTTCGGTGATGACGAAGTGGCCGGAGAACGACAGGAAGACGCCGAGACAAAAGATCTCGAGCGAATTCTGGCCGCAGATGATCGCCGGCCGCGCCCAGACCGATCGCAGGAACGAAGCGTCAATCGGCACGAAACGGACGACGAGATTGGCGAGCGCCAGGAAATGCGCGAGCCGGAACAGCGAAAGATCGCTCTTGTTGAGCGGCAGCACATGCATCCATGCCGGAAGCTGGCGGGTGAGGCCGGGGATGAACCAGCTCAGCTGCAAAACGGCGGCATAGAGCAGGAACAGGATGCAGAGCGCGAGGAAAGCGCGCGAGCGCAGAATGCGGCCGATCTTGTCGATGCCGCCGAGCGCGCACCAGCCGCCGATCACGAACAGAAGCTGCCAGCAGTACGGATTGAAGAACCAGTAGCGGTCCCACGGATAGAGCGCGATGTTCCAGTCGAGATAGCGCGCGACCGTGTAAAGGATCGCGGAGGCGGCAAGCGTGAGATTGGGGCGGCGCAATAGTCCCCACAGGATGAGGGGGAAGAAGCCCATCAGCACGATATAGAGCGGCAATACATCGACGTTGGCCGGCAGGAAGCGCAGCTTCAACGCTTCGAGGATGACGATCTCGGGCTTTTGCAGAAGCTCGAAGAAGCCGGACTCCTCGGTGTAGAGCGGGTTCTGGAAGCGCGTCGCGAGATAGGAAATCTCGGCGACGTAAAACACGAACAGGAAGACGAAGGCGACATAGATCTGCCAGGCGCGCTTGAGGACACGCGCCGCGCCGACGATGAAACCGCGCTCCTTCATGACGCGGCCATAGACGAAGGCGGCGGTGTAGCCGGAGATGAAGACGAAGATTTCGGAGGCGTCGGAGAAACCGTAATTGCGCACGGTCAGCCAGGTCATGATGTTGCCCGGCACGTGATCGACGAAGATGAACCACAGCGACAGGCCGCGGAAGAAATCGAGGCGAAGGTCGCGAGTGCCGGGGGCAATCGGGGGCATGTTTTGGCTTCGGCGCCGCTTTCGGCGCGGTTTGAGACCTTAGGAGAATACAGGCGGACGCGGCGGGCGAACATCGCGCTCCGGGCAAAATGCGCCGGTCATTCGCGCGCGGCTGTGGACAGGCTTTGGGGCGTTTTTAAGCAGAAGTTAAGCATAGGCATTCCATAAGGTTTTATGGGATGGAGGTATTATTATAACGGCATTATCGTTCTGGGCCTGCTCGTGCTGCTCGCCGGTGCTGCACGCGCAGAAGACGAATTTCTCGGCTCGCTGCAATTGCGCGGCGGCTATGACTCGAACCCGGACTTCTCGTTCACGCCGGGCGATACGGCGCTTGCGGGCGTCAATGCGGTGGTGGTGGCGGGCCGCTCGACCGAGCGTTACGTCGCGGCGGTGAGCGGCGAAGCAAGCTATACGCGCTACCGCGAGACGGTGGATGCGCCGCTCGCACGCTATCGCGCCGCCTTCGACATCGCCAATAAGGACGAGAGCGAGTTTTCGCTGAAATCGACGGCGTCGGTCACGTCGTTCGAAAACTACAATACCAAATCGCTCGACGCGATCGAGCGCCTGAAGCTGCGCAAGACGAGCGGCGATGTGCAGCCCTTCGTTACCGCGGAGCTGCGCTACTCGGCGCTGAATGAAAGCAATATCCTGCTCAATCGATTTCTGCCGCAGCCGGAAATTTTCCTTCGCGGCACGATCATTCCCGGTGTCGCGGTGAAGCGCGGCGAATGGGAAGCTGGCGTTTCGCTCAATCTTTCCGCGACGCGCTATCAGGACGAATTGGATTATTTCGGTTTTCGCCGCGACAACGAGCGGATCGAGCCGTTTTTGTTTCTGCGCTACAGCAAGGACAAGTTTTCGCTGTTTGCGTCGCTGTCGCGGCTCTACGGCGACTGGCACGACGTCGATTTCAGCGATGTGCGCAAAACGCTTTACGACGCCGCATTAAGTTACAATGGCGAGCCGTTCGGCTTCGAGCTTTCGGCGAAGCGCACGGCGGAAGAAACGACGTTTCCGATTTCGCCGATCACCATCGACACGGCCTATGCCGGCAAGATCGCGCGCAAGCTGAACGAAAAGAATTCGCTCGCCGTCTTCGGCCGCTGGATCGAGAAGCGTTATCTCGACTCGCCGTTCCGGCAGATCACCAGGAGCTACGGCCTCCAGTTCACGCACGATATTTCCGACAAGCTGAGCGCAGGGTTCGAGCTTACGCGAAGCGAGATGCAGCCGATCGCCGGCCCGAATGTCGATGGCGTTGCCGTGATCGCTTCGCTCACCCAGCGCTTCGGCGGCAAAAAGCGAGCGGAAGCCGAAAGCTCCGCCCGCTAGTTGCTGCTCAGCCTGGGGGGTGGGGAAGGGCGGAGCAGAATGCGCAGCTAGTGACCGCAGCCGCAGCCGCCGTGACCGCCGCTGCCGCCGCCGAGCACGAGGCCGAGAATGCCGCCCTTGGTGGTCGTCGCGTTCACATTGGTGATGAGGCCGTTCTTGCCGTGCACCGTGCCGAGCAGGGTGCCGACGAGCCCGCCCTTGCCGGTCGCGACGCCGATATTGAGATTGAGCGATTGCTTGCCGCCGCCGGCGAAGGCCGGGGTCGCGAGCATGGCGATGACGGAAGCTGCAAGGAACATGCGTTTCATGAGTTGACTCCACTGGACTGACCGCATCTGTGGGGAGCTTAGTGGCATAAAGAGGTAATTCAACTTCTAGTTATTGTTAGTATTAAATTCACCCTTTAGATGTGCATGGCATTAACCTTTTTGCCGTTCGCCAATCCGCCCCTCGCCGCAGAGCGGCTGGCGATGTATGCGAAACCCACGCATTGAAGGAAAACGGCATGGCCGCAGGCCAGGACATACGCCAACAGGACAGACTCGGATTTCAGGCGCTGCTCGCCGGGCTCAAGGCATCGGCGGAAGACACGCGCTTCCGGCTGCTTGCGCTGCTTGCCGAGGAAGAACTCACTGTTTCCGATCTCACCGACATTCTGCGCCAGTCGCAGCCGCGCATCTCGCGGCACCTCAAGCTCCTTTCCGATGCCGGCCTGATCGAGCGCTTCCGCGAAGGCAGCTGGGCATTCCATCGCCGCGTCTCGCACGGCAAAGGCGCGGCGCTCGGCGAGGCGCTCCTGGAGCTGGTCGATCCCGCCGACCCGGTTCTGGCGCGCGATCGCGAACGGCTCGCGCAGGTACGCGCGCAACGCCAGGCGGCGGCGCAAGCCTATTTTCGCAAACATGCGCGGCATTGGGACGAATTACGCAAGCTGCACATTTCCGAGAGTGCGGTGGAGGCGGCAATCCGCGAAGCGCTCGCGGGCATGCGGATCGAAAGCCTGCTTGACCTTGGCACCGGCACCGGACGGATGCTCGAGATGTTCGGGCCCGAGATCGACCGCGGCGTCGGCATCGACATGAACCCGGAGATGCTGTCGATCGCGCGCGCCAATCTCGAGCGCGCGGGACTCAAGCACTGCACCGTGCGCAAGGGCGATATCTACAATCTTGCGCTCGGGCGCGATCAGTTCGATGTCGCGATCGTCCATCAGGTGCTGCACTTCCTGGATGACGGCGCGCGCGCGATCCGCGAAGCGGCGCGGGCGCTGCGTCCCGGCGGGCGATTGCTCGTTATCGACTTTGCGCCGCATGAGCTGGAGTTCTTGCGCGAGCAGCATGCGCATCGCCGTCTCGGCTTCACCGAAGAAACGATCGCGCAATGGATGAAGGCGGCGGGGCTCGAATTTCTCTCGCATCGCGCGCTCGAGCCCGAAGGCAGGACGAAAGAGGGGCTTACCGTTTCGCTATGGCTCGGCCGCGACCGGCGGCGGCTGATGGCGGACACGCCGCGCGAAGTCGCGTAAGCGAAAACGAAAGGCGCCAGAGAAATCACGCAAAAGAAAAACGCCGGGGAAAAACCCCGGCGTTTCTATTCTTTGGAAATTTCTCAGATCATTCCCAGCAGGACCGCGCCTAAAAACGCAAACACGGCACAGATCGCGAGGGCATTGAAGCTGCGGGCGGTATCCAAAGTCTGCCTCCCGTATGGTTAGCCTTGGTTCGACCCTAATCCGTCAAAACGGTGCCGCAAGAGCCCGGCTTCGCGGCAAGCACAACCGATGGCGGCACCCGGCTGGAATACTGTTTGAAAACAACGCCTGCCTGTTTGCTGTGCAGCAAAAAAAGCAAGATTATTTGTGCGGAACTAATTTTATTGCGCTGATCGAGGGTTTGATTTTACCAGCGGAGAATCAGGCCGCCACAATTGGCGAGGGCCCGGCGGGGATTCCGCCGAGCCCTCTCACTCAATCATCAGCCAGCCTGTAAGCCGGGTTCTGTAAGGCGGGGATCGCTCCCCGCGCGGCAACCATTCCTCTGGGACGGCGATTGCTCGCCGCCTCAAGCAGCCAACCCGAATGACGGATCCGGAGGCGGATCTCGGGATTTCTCCCGGTGTCACTCCTATTTGGCTTTGCTCCCGGTGGGGTTTGCCGTGCCGTGGCTGTTGCCAGCCACGCGGTGGGCTCTTACTCCACCCTTTCACCCTTACTTCGGCGAACCGAAGCGGTCTGCTCTCTGTTGCACTTTCCCTGGGGTCGCCCCCGCCGGACGTTATCCGGCACCGTGTCTCCGTGGAGCCCGGACTTTCCTCTATCCGAAGATAGCGGTTGCCCGGCCGACTGATGGAGGAGATGTGCGGGTTCACGGGCCGAAGGTCAAGGCGCAAGGAAAAACGGGTAGTGTCTCAGTTTGAAATTTGGGCATGTGAAAAACTTGCGCGCAAACCCACAGGGCTGCCGAATGGCGTGTGCTAAAATCCTGTTTGAAAGGACAGCAAATGCCCAAAGGCCCCAAAGGCGAGAAGCGCCACGCTGACCCGGTGAAAAACGCGGTGTTGATCGCGCGTATCGCCACCGGCGAGATAGAAGATCACGCCAGTAAAACGCCCGGTCGCTCAGTGGGCGGTCGCGCGGGAGGGAAAGCGCGAGCGCTGAAGTTAACCCCAGAGGAAAGAACAAACATAGCACGGAAAGCATCTAAATCACGTTGGAAATCTGTGTAGTTATTTGTTTGCATTCCATTTGATGCCGTGATATATGATTCTCGGAACCCTTAGTTCTGAGATCGAGCCATGGCTTCAAATGAAGATAAACACGCGATAACAGCGCTTCTGGCGCGTTATGTGGCCGCTTTCGAGGAACGCGAAGAAGCGCAGAAGATCGCGGCTGACGCGAACGCTCGGGCAAGCGCTGCCATGCTACGGGTCACGAACATCAAAACCGCTTTCGGCGTGTTCGGCATAGACTTAAATGGAAAAGAGGTCTGGGCCCAAATCCGCGAGATGATCGGGCAAGAGGCTTACAACAAGGCGATCGAGCAGGGAAAAGCGCAGATCGCCAAAGACTCTAAGGCCAAAGAAGACGAGCTCGATGAGGACGTCGATCTATCTGAGCTAGACAACGTTCCGGAAGAGCCGGCCGCGAAGGGCGCTAATGCTCCTACTGTCCGGGAAGGAATTCTCGAAAAGCTAACATCGCTTCATCCGCGCGGCAGTAAAGCGGCCGATCTGCAAAAATACCTGGAAACAGCTTACTCTATGAAATTGCACGATAAAACGGTCGGAATGACGTTGTATCGGCTTTCACAGGAAAAGCCTCCGCGTGTAAGGCGCCAGGGGCATACGTGGTTCTTCGTCCCGCAGCATGCGGAAACGAGGAACCCCGCCGGTGAGACGGCGGGGCTCGAAGACTTGCTCAGCTAAGAAAGGAGACCTGCGTGAATTGGCAAATCACCCGGAGCAGATAGCTGCTCCATCTGGAAGGCTCAGGCGGCGTTAGCCGCTTGGGTCTTCTTCTGGCTCTCGCCCCTGTAGCTCAACTGGAAAGAGCAGGGTCCTACTAAGTCCTAGATGCACGTTCGAGTCGTGCCGGGGGCACCAGCCAGTTCAATATATCACCGACATTGCTATTTGCAAGCCCCTTTTTGCAAATGAATCAAGGGGTTACGTATTCTATTGTTAAAATGGAATCAAACTGAACAAAATGCTTGACAAGATTCCATTGTTTCTCGATGCTGCTCGCTATGAACAAACTGCCAGTCGAAAAGCGCGTTCAAATTCTCTCGATGCTCTGTGAGGGCTCATCGATGCGCTCAATTTCGCGGGTCACCGGGGTTTCGATCAATACCGTGACCAAGCTTCTCGTTGATGCAGGCAATGCCTGCGCTGCCTTTCATCATGAAGCGGTCCGCAATGTGAAAGCAAAGAGCGTCCAGTGCGACGAAATTTGGAGTTTCAATTACCGCAAGGCTAGTAACCTTCGCCACGCTAGTGCCGCTCCTATCGGTTCCGGCGATGTCTGGACTTGGACCGGCATCGATGCCGACTCCAAGCTGATTATTTCATGGCATGTTGGCGACCGTCACCACGTCGCAGCCATGGAGTTTATCGGTGACCTCAAAGCGCGCTTGGCAAACAAGGTTCAGCTTTCGACCGACGGCCACAAGGCCTATTTGAGTGCGGTGGAAGAACTGGACTTCGATACCGACTACGCGATGCTGATTAAGGTATTCGGCAAGGAAGGTAGCGTTCTTGGTAGTGCGGGCCGTTATAGCCCGCCGGTTGTCGTCGGCACGAAAGTCCAGAATGTGCGCGGCAATCCAGACCCGCGATATGTCAACACTTCATACGCGGAACGGCAAAATCTCACGATGCGGATGCAGATGCGCCGCTTCACGCGGCTCACAAACGGTTTTTCCAAAAAGATGGAGAACCACTGTCACGCGCTCGCGCTCTATTTTGTTTGGTATAATTTCATCAAGACACACAAAGCACACCGTATGACGCCAGCAATGGCCGCTGGAATTACCGACAAGCTCATGGATATGAGTGATATCGTTTCGATGATCGAAGCCGAGGAAAAAGCGCTCCCGAAGAAGCGTGGGCCATATAGGAAGAAGGCTGCGTGATGGGCGACGAGCGGCAACCAAACTGGCTCGTGGGAGCCGTGCTGAGAGGCTTCCGAAATAAATTGTTATTGGTTTGCATATTTTTCGGCTTCGCCATCTTCGCTGGGTTCATAGGAGAAGGCATCGGCCGGATTTTGGGATTATCCAGAGATGCCAGCGAGTGGGTCATGTTTTCTTTGTTCTTCGGACCTCCCGTCGCCGCCACGCTTTGGATTGGTCTCAGAAATTCAAACTGAGACACGACCGAAAAACGGGGCTAACGCTTTGTTGCGCCAGCCCCGCTACGCAGCACCTTTGTTACGCGCACGAACCGGATCAGTTCGAAGCCATGATGGCGCGGACGCGGCCGCAATAGGCGTTCGCGGCGCCGGTCATTTTGATCGCCTGGTGGCCGGCCTGATATTTGAGAACGGTGTGGCAAAGATCGCCGCCGGCGAGCTGATAGGCGGCGGCAAGATATTTCACGCCCCAGCGGATGTTGGTGTCGGGATCGTAAAGCGCTTCGTCGCTGCCGGAATATCCGATCGCGCGCGCGGTCGATGGCTTGATCTGCATCAGGCCGACTTCGCCGGCGAGGCCGGTGAGGTTCACGTCCCAGTCGCTCTCGATGCGAATGACGGCGCGGACGAAATCGGCGGGGATGTTTGCTGCCGCGGCGTGACGATCGACGATGGCGGAAAGCTCACGGCGCGTTTGTGTGTCGGGTTCGATGCCCTGGATGCGCGGGGCGCGTTCGGGATTTGTGTTGAGTTCACGAGCATGAAGCGAAGTGAGTGCGCCGCACGATATGACCATCGTGCACACGAGCGCGCGAAGCGGAAGCCGCATTTTCAAAAAAGACCTTCTCCGTTTGGGGTGAGCGCGGAGAAGTCGCGGCGAAATGAGTCCGCAGTCGGGCCGCGGGCGGATTATCGGCGTACGGATCGGGCGAATTTTCCGCGCGCGGCGGAATCATCGTTCGCGCGTTTTATGGCACGAGGAACATTGTTTCGATTGCGGCGGGTGCGTGGCGATTCAGGCGCGATGAGAAGGACGCTTGGCCAAAAGTTTAGCGAGCGTCGCGCGCGTCGAAACGTCGAGCACGCCGTCGACGCGCCTGGGGCGGAAGTGCCGCTGAAACGCGGTGACGACTACTTCGGTTGTGACGTCGAATTTTCCGCTCGGCGTAATGTCGTAGCCGTATTCGGCAAGTTGCCGCTGGGCTTCGAGAATTGCCGGGCCCGTGTCGCCGCGCCGGAACTTTTTGCCGCGCGTGATTTTCGCCGGCCGCACGAAATGCCCGATGCCCGCCATATGCAGTTGGTGCCAGGGAAACTTCTCTCCCGGGTCTTGCTTGCGCGCCGGCGCCACGTCGGAATGCGCAAGCACATGTTCGGGCAGGATTTTGTTTCGCTTCACGATATCCTTGCAGAGCGCGATCACGACTTGCATCTGGCGCCGCCGAAACTTCGGGTAGCCAAAATCGTGCCCCGCATTACAAACCTCGATGCCGATTGAGTGCGAATTGATGTCGCTATAGGTGTGCCATGAGGAGGCGCCGGCATGCCATGCCCGTTTCTTTTCGGGCACCAACTGCACAATGCGGCCGTCCTCGAAGACGAGGTAATGCGCTGAAACCTCGGAGGATTTTTCGGTGAGGCGGCGAAGCGCGGCCTCGCAATCTTGCATTCCGGTGTAGTGGAGGATCAAAAGATCGGGTCTTTTGACGCCGCGCCGCGCGCCGAAGTTGGGCGAGGGACGGACTTCCTGCACAAGGCGACTGTCGGGGCGGAATGATCCACGGATCCTGGGCCTCCTAGGCCCCTTGGGTCTTCTGGGCGTCGCGGGCATGGGAACTGCTCTGCCTCTTTAACCCTTGATCCTGACTTGCAGGCCTAACGACCGGCTTTAACGCAAGCTTTGGCTGCCTGGCCGCGCCGCAGCAACAGAATCTTAAGCTTCACAGGGCGTTAATCCGGATTCGTACGAGGAGTGCTTGCGGTGCTTCGCGCGCATCACTCGTGGACAAATGCACCGGTTTCGTTGACGGACCATGAATACCCATGATATCCCAAGATATCCCGTTCCGGTGTAGGCTTTTCCCAGCGTCGGCGTATCGGGAAGACCTCAGTTCACGCGTCGGGCGGCATCATGAACCGCTTTGTATCGACCTTCACCATGCGCCTCGACGCCAAGGGCCGAATCTCGATTCCAGCCAGCTTCCGCGCGGTGCTCGCGCGGGATGGCTTCGAGGGACTTTATTGTCATCCGGCACTCGACCGGCCCGCGCTCGATGCGGGCGGCAATGCGCTCCTTTCGGAGATCGAGACGCTGATCAACCGCTACCCGCCGTATTCGGAGGAGCGCGAGCAGTTCGCCGCGGCGCTCTACGGCCGGAGCGAGACGCTGAAGCCGGACTCGGAAGGGCGGATCATTCTGTCGGAGCACCTGAAGTCGCATGCCGGCGTCAAGGACGCGGCGAGCTTCGTCGGGCTCGGGCACAAGTTTCAGATTTGGGAGCCGGAGCGGCTACGCGCGCATCTCGCAGAGGCCAACGAGAAAATTCGCGCGCTGAAGAAGACGCTCGGCTCATCGGGCGCGGGGGAACCTTCCGGAGCATCGGGATGACGGCGGGCCGCGGCCCCGGGCAACCGGCGGCCGCTGGCGGACTGGCTCGCCATGTACCTGTCATGCTCCGCGAGGTTCTCTCGCGGTTGAACCCCAAGGACGGCGCGACCTATATCGACGGCACCTTCGGCGCGGGCGGTTACACGCGCGCGATCCTGGAGGCCACGAACTGCAACGTCATCGCCATCGATCGCGACCAGAGCGCGGTGGCGGCGGGTGCGGCGATGGTCGAGGAATTCGGCGGCAGGCTGACGCTCGTCGAGGATCGCTTCTCCAATCTCGATGAAGTGGCGCATGCGCTCGGTCACCGGCAGGTCAACGGCGTCGTGCTCGATGTCGGCGTCTCCTCGATGCAGCTCGATCAGGCGGCGCGCGGTTTTTCGTTCCGGGGCGACGGCCCGCTCGACATGCGGATGGAGATGCGCGGGCAAAGCGCTGCCGACGTCGTCAACAAGACCGACGAGCGCGAGCTTGCCCGCGTCATCGCGACGCTCGGCGAGGAGAAATTCGCGCGCAAGGTCGCGCAGGCGATCGTTGAAGCGCGCAAGGAAGCGCCGATCACCACGACAAGCCGGCTCGCCGATATCGTGCGCGCGGTGGTGCGCGGCAAGCCCGGCGACATCGATCCTGCAACGCGCACGTTCCAGGCGCTTCGTATCTACGTGAACGACGAGCTGTTCGAGCTTGCCGAGGCGCTGATGGCCGCCGAACGCATCCTCGCGCCCGAAGGCCGCCTCGTCGTCGTCTCGTTCCACTCGCTCGAAGATCGCCTGGTCAAGACTTTCATGGCCGCGCGCTCGTCCGCGCCCGCGGTGTCGCGCCATGCGCCGGCGGCGAAGTTCGATCCCGCGACGTTTTCGCTGCTCACCAAGAAGCCGCTCGCCGCCGCGAACGACGAGCTCGAGGGCAACCCGCGCGCGCGCTCCGCAAAGCTGCGCGCCGCCGAGCGCACCACGGCCATCGCCCGCGGCGACGATCCGCTCGCTTCGCTCACCGCGCGCTTGCCGCGCATGGGGGTTTGAGATGCTGCGCGGGCTCAACATCATCGCGATCGGCGGGCTGATCGCGGCCGCGGCCGTGGTCTATGACGTCAAATACAGCGCGACCTATGAGGCGCAGAAGGTGGCGCGGCTCAACAGCGAGATCGCCAAGGAGCGCGAGAAGATCGCGACGCTCAAGGCCGAGTGGAGCACGCTCTCCTCGCCCGACCGCATCCAGCGGCTCGCCATGAAATATCTCAACATGAAGCCGCTGCCGGTGACGCAAATCGGCAATTTCTCGGCGCTGCCCGATCGTCTCTATACGAGCGCCGATCCGATCGGCGATATCATCAATTCGCTCGATCATAATGGCGGCGCGCGCGATCCGATCGGCACCATCATCGAGAAGCTGGAATCGGCGGAGCAGGCCGCGCCCGCGCCGGAGACGACCGCGACCATCGCCCCGAATGAAGAGCCGGAAACGACCGGCTCGGTCGGGGAAACGGAATTGCCCGAGCCGACCGGCACGCTCGGCGACATACCGGGCGAGGCGCCGGATGCCGCGCCCGATACCGCGCCGGAAGCGGGCATGGCGCCGGCCGGCGAGCAGCCGGAGGGCGCTCAATGAACCGGTTTTCGCAAATGCGTGCCGCGTTGTCCGGCTGGCTGCGTTTTACCCAGGGCGGCGTATCGCGCCGGCGCATCGCCATCGTGGTGCTGCTATTCGCCTCGGTGCATGTGGTGATCGCGGGCCGTCTCGCGCTGATCGGCATCAAGTCCGATCCGCAGGTCGCGCGCCGCGTCAGCAATCCCGATCTTCTCGCCTCGACGCGGCCCGACATTCTGGATCGCGATGGCCGCCAGCTTGCGACCGACGTGCAATCGGCGATGCTCTATGCCGAACCGCGCAAGGGCGTCGGCTATGTCGATGACGCGGTCGATCAGCTCCGCACCGTGTTCCCCGATCTCGACGAGCGCGAATTGCGCGACAAACTCTCCTCCAAGAAGGGCTTTGTGCGGTTGAAGCGCGAGATCAGCGAACGGCAGCAGCATGAAGTCCGCAAGCTCGGCATTCCGCATGTCGGCTTTCTGGATGAGAGCAAGCGCGTCTATCCGGCGGGGGCGGAGCTCTCGCATGTGCTCGGCGGCGTCAATGTCGACAGCGTCGGTATCGCCGGCCTCGAAAAGTGGGTCGATAGCGGGGGCCTTGCCGACCTGCATCTTGCCGGCTTTGCGACCGGACGTTCGCTCAAGCCCGTGCAGCTTTCGGTCGATCTTGCCGTGCAGCACGCGATGCGCGACGAGCTGATGAAGGCGCAGGCGAACTATCAGGCCAAATCGACCTCCGGCATGGTGCTGGATGTGCGCACCGGCGAGATCGTCGCGATGGTCTCGCTGCCCGATTACGATCCGAACAAGCCGGGCAAGCCGACGGATCTTTCGCGCCTTAACCGGTTGACGACCGGCGTTTACGAGATGGGCTCGACCTTCAAGGCGCTGACCATCGCGATGGCGCTCGACTCCGGCAAGGCGACGCTTGCTTCGCGTTATGACGCCTCGGCGCCGCTGCACTTCGGCCGCTTCACCATCACCGACTATCACGCGCAGCGCCGCGTGCTCACCGTGCCGGAAGTGTTCACCTATTCCTCGAACATCGGCGCGGCGAAGATCGCGATGTCGATGGGCGTCGAGCAGCACAAGGCGTTTCTGAAAAAGATGGGCCAGCTCGACCGGCTGCGCACGGAGCTGCCCGAGAGCGCGATGCCGCTCGTGCCGAAGAACTGGGGCGAGATCAACACCGCGACGATCGCCTTCGGTCACGGCCTTGCGGTCGCGCCGCTGCAGGCGGTGATGGCGACGGCCGCGCTGGTGAATGGCGGGCTGCTCATTCCGCCGACCTTCCTCAAGCGCTCGCCGGAGGAAGCCAAGAAGATCGCCAAACGCGTCTTGCGGCCGGAGACGAGCGACAAGATGCGCTATCTCTTCCGCCTCAACGTCGAGAAGGGCAGCGCCAGGCGCGCCGAGATCGAAGGCTATTATGTCGGCGGCAAGACCGGCACCTCGGAAAAAGTCGTGCGCGGGCGCTATTCGCACGAGAAGCTGCTCACCGTCTTTACCGGCGTCTTCCCGTGCTACGATCCGAAATACATCGTGCTCGTGATGGTGGACGAGCCGAAGAATACCGGCCATTCGACGGCGGGCCTGAACGCGGCGCCGACGACCGGCCAAATCATTGCCCGGATCGGGCCGTTACTGGGTGTCGAGCCGAAATTCGATTTGCCGAAGGCCGACCAGTTGTTGCTGACCGTCTCGCAGCGCGCGGCGAACTGACGCCCGCGAGGGATTTTCGAGAATGCCGACGAGCCTTGACCTTCGCGAGCTGCTCGGACCGGAGGCGGCGGCGCCTGCGGGCGTTGCCGCAAGCGGCATCGCCGCCGACAGCCGCAAGGTGCGGGCGGGCGACGTGTTCTTTGCGCTTGCCGGCAGCCGCGCCGACGGCCGCCAGTTCATTCTCGATGCCGCCGGGAAGGGCGCGTGCGCTGTCGTCAGCGACGGCGCGAAGCCCGATGGCGTGAGCGTGCCGTTCGTGCAAGTGAAAGACGCGCGGCTTGCGCTGGCGCAGGCCGCCGCGCGGTTTTATGCGCGCCAGCCGAAAACCATCGTTGCCGTCACCGGTACCAACGGCAAAACATCGGTCGCCTCGTTCGCCCGGCAGATCTGGACGCAGCTTGGCTTTGCCGCGGCGAGCGTCGGCACGGTCGGCGTCACGTCACCGAAGGGCGAGATCAAAGGCAGTCTCACGACGCCCGATCCGGTCGCGCTGCATCAACTGCTCGATCGGCTCGCGGGCGAGGGCGTCACGCATCTTGCGATGGAAGCGTCGTCGCACGGGCTCGATCAGCGGCGCCTGGATGGCGTGAAGCTCGCGGCGGGCGCCTTCACGAATCTCACGCGCGATCACCTCGACTATCACCGCACGATGGAGGCGTATCTCGCGGCCAAGCTGCGGCTGTTCGATACGCTCTTGCCGGAAGGGGCGAGCGCCGTCGTCGATGCCGATCAGCCCGATGCCGGGCCGGTCGCGAATGTCGCGAAGCAGCGCGGGCTGAAATTCTTCAGCGTCGGCCGCGCCGGGCATGACTTGAAACTCGTCGATGTGCAGCGCGAGGGTTTTTCGCAAACGCTCGCCGTCGAAGCCGAGGGCAAGCGCCACGCCGTGACGCTGCCGCTGGTCGGTGATTTTCAGGTGGCGAATGCGCTGGTCGCGGCGGGGCTTGCGGTTGTCACCGGCGCGAAGGCGGCGGATGCGCTTTCGGCGCTTGCTTCGCTGAAAGGCGCGAGCGGCCGGCTGGAGCTTGTTGGCGACAAGCAGGGCGCGCCGGTGTTCGTCGATTACGCGCATACGCCCGATGCGCTGGAGAACGCGCTGGAAGCGTTGCGGCCTTATGTGCGCGGCAGGCTCGCCGTGGTGTTCGGCGCGGGCGGCGACCGGGATCCGGGCAAGCGCGTATTGATGGGCGCGGCGGCGCTCGAGCACGCCGACAAGATTTACGTCACGGATGACAATCCGCGCAGCGAAGACCCGGCGGCGATCCGCGCCGCGATCCTGGCGGCAACTCCAGGCGCTCACGAGATCGGCGATCGCGGCGAAGCGATCAAACGGGCGATTGCCGAGCTTGCGCCGGGCGATGTATTGCTGATCGCCGGCAAGGGCCATGAAACCGGCCAGATTGTCGGTGATCGGACCTTGCCTTTCTCGGATCAGGCGGCGGCGCGCGCCGCGCTCGGAATTCACGAATGAACGATACGCCGCTCTGGACGCTGGATGCGCTCGCCGCCGCGGTGCAGGGCCGCGTGCGCGGCGCGCCTGCGCGGAATATCACCGGCATCTCGATCGACAGCCGCACGCTTGCGAAGGGCGAAGCTTTCTTCGCCATCAAGGGCGACCGCGTGGACGGCCACGATTATGTGGCGAAGGCGCATGCCGCCGGCGCCGGTGTTTGCGTTGTTGGCGAGGCGCGGCTTGCCGATATGCCGGGCGAGGCGCCGCTCGTTGTCGTCGATGATGTGCTGGAGGCATTGCGGCGGCTCGCGCGCGCGGCGCGTGCGCGCTCGCAGGCGAAGATCGTCGCCGTCACCGGCTCGGTCGGCAAGACGTCAAGCAAGGAGATGCTGCGGCTCACGCTTTCGCAAAGCGGCGAGACGCATGCTTCGGCGGCGTCCTACAACAATCACTGGGGCGTGCCGCTGTCGCTTGCGCGGCTGCCCGCGAGTGCGCGTTACGGCGTGTTCGAGCTTGGCATGAACCATGCGGGCGAGCTGACGCCGCTCTCGCAAATGGTGCGGCCGCATATCGCGCTCATCACCACCATCGAGTCGGTGCATATCGAATTCTTTTCCGGCATCGAGGCGATCGCCGGCGCCAAGGCGGAAGTTTTCGCCGGACTCGTCACAGGCGGCGCGGCGGTGCTGAACCGCGACAATGCGCAATACGAGCGGCTCGCAGGGGCCGCGCAAGCGGCAGGCGTGAAAGAAGTCGTCGGCTTCGGCAAGGATGCGCGTTCAGCCGCGCGGCTTCTCGAGATGAAACTCCTTGCGGAAGGCTCAAGCGTGCGCGCTTCGATTCTGGGCGAAGAAATCTCCTACGCGCTCAGTGCGCCGGGGCGGCATGTCGTGCAGAACAGTCTTGGCGTGCTAGCCTGCGTGAAGCTGATGGGTGCGGATCTTGCGAAAGCCGCGCGCTCGCTGGCGCAGATGACGCCGCCCAAAGGGCGCGGCCAGCGTTTCGTGCTCAAGCTCGAAGGCGGCGAGGCGCTGCTCTTGGATGAGAGCTACAACGCCAATCCCGCCTCGATGCGCGCCGCGATCGAGGTGCTGGGCCGCACGCCGGTCGGCGCGGGCGGCCGCCGCATCGCCGTGCTCGGCGAGATGCTCGAACTGGGCGCGGAGGCAGCAAACCTGCATGCCCAGCTTTCCCACGCGCTGGCCGCCGCCCAGGTGGATAAAGTGTTCTGCGCGGGCCCCCTGATGCGGGCGCTTTACGACGCCTTGCCTCCGGCGCGGCGCGGGGGCTATGCCGAAAGCGGCGAGCGAATCGAGCCGGAGGTTCTTGCCGCGGTCGAGCCGGGCGACGCCGTCATGATCAAGGGCTCGAATGCGAGCCGGATGCACGCCATTGCCGCAACGATGATTCAGAAATTCTCCGCGCGCGCCGCAGGCAGTGCGGCCTAAGGGGGTCCCGAGTGCTTTACTGGCTTTCCAGTTTTTCCGACACATTCAGTGCGCTCAACGTCTTCCGCTACATCACCTTCCGCGCCGGCGGAGCGGTGCTGACCGCGCTCGTCTTCGTTTTTCTGTTCGGGCCGATGATCATCGAAAAACTGCGGCTCACGCAGGGCAAGGGCCAGCCGATCCGCGCCGACGGCCCGCCGTCGCACATTCTCGCCAAGCAGGGCACGCCGACGATGGGCGGCCTGATGATCCTCTCCGGCCTCATTGTCTCGACGCTTTTGTGGGCGAACCTTGCCAATCCCTATGTCTGGGTCGTGCTGCTGGTGACGCTCGGCTTCGGCGCGATCGGCTTTTATGACGACTATCTCAAGGTCACCAAGCAGACGCATAACGGTTTGTCGGGCCGCTCGCGGCTTCTGATCGAATTCTTCATCGCGCTGATCGCAGTGATGGTGATGGTGCGCGTCGGGCGGCCGCCGCTCTCGACCTCGATCGCATTTCCGCTCATCAAGCTCTACGTCTTCGATCTTGGCTACTTTTTCCTCGCGCTCGGCGCTTTCGTCATCGTCGGCGCCGGCAATGCCGTGAACCTCACCGACGGCCTCGACGGCCTCGCCATCGTGCCGGTGATGATCGCGGCGCTGTCGCTCGCGCTGATCGCTTATCTCGCCGGCAACATCGTGTTTGCCGAATATCTGCAGCTTCGCCACGTCTCGCGCGTCGGCGAGCTTGCCGTCGTCTGCGGCGCGGTGATGGGCGCGGGGCTCGGCTTCCTGTGGTTCAACGCGCCGCCCGCCTCGATCTTCATGGGCGATACCGGCTCGCTCGCGATGGGCGGTCTTTTGGGCACCGTCGCGGTCGCGACCAAGCACGAAATCGTCTTTGCCGTGATCGGCGGGCTGTTCGTGCTAGAGGCGGTTTCGGTCATCGTGCAGGTGATTTCGTTCAAGCTCACGGGGAAACGCATCTTCAAGATGGCGCCGATCCATCATCACTTCGAGCAGAAGGGCTGGACCGAGGCGCAGGTGGTGATCCGTTTCTGGATCATCGCGATCGTGCTCGCGCTGATCGGCCTCTCCTCGCTGAAGCTGCGTTAAAGGAATACGAGGGCGATGACTCCCGTCAGCGTCTTTTCGGGAAAGCAGGTCGCGGTATTCGGGCTCGGCGGCTCGGGCCTTGCCTGCTGCGCGGCGCTGCAAGCCGGCGGCGCGCAAGTGATCGCCTATGACGATCAGGCGCCGGGCCGCGATGCGGCGCTGAAAAAAGGCTTCGAGGTTCGCGATCTCCACGGCATCGACTGGAAGCAGCTTGCCGCGCTCGTGCTTGCGCCCGGCGTGCCGCTCACGCACCCGGAGCCGCACTGGACGGTGAAGCTCGCGCAGGCCGCCGGTGTCGAAGTGATCGGCGATATCGAACTCTTCTGCCGCGAGCGCCGCGCCCATGCGCCGCGCTCGCCGTTCGCCGCCATCACCGGCACCAACGGCAAATCGACGACGACGGCGCTGCTTGCGCATGTCGTCGCCAGCAGCGGCCGCAACGCGCAGGTCGGCGGCAATCTCGGCACGCCCATTCTGGCGCTCGAGCCGCCCGCGAAAGATCGCACGCATGTCATCGAGTGCTCGTCCTATCAGATCGACCTCTCGCCGACGCTCGATCCGACCGTCGGCATTCTCCTGAACCTCACACCCGATCATCTCGACCGCCACGGCACGATGGAGCACTACGCCGCGGTGAAAGAGCGCCTCGTTGCGCGCTCCGATACGGCGGTGATCGCCGTCGAGGACGAATATACCCGCGCCATCGCCGAGCGGTTGGAACAGCGCGGCCGCAACGTCATCCGGATCTCGTCGCGGGAATCCGTTTCGCCGGGCATTTTTCTCGACGGCACCACGATTGTCCGCGCGACCGAATGTGACGCCGAGCCGATCGCCGATCTCGACGGCATCGGCAGCCTGCGCGGCCGCCACAACGCGCAGAACGCGGCGGCGGTGATCGCGGCGGCGCTGACGCTCGGGCTTACGCCGCAGGAAATCCGCGCCGGCCTCTCGACATTCCCCGGCCTTGCGCACCGGCTCGAGGAGCTTGGCCGCAAGGGCAAGGTCTTGTTCGTCAACGACTCGAAAGCGACCAACGCCGACTCGACCGAGAAGGCGCTCTCGTCATTCGAGGGCGGCATTTACTGGATCGTCGGCGGCAAGCCGAAAGAGGGCGGCATCGCGCCGCTCAAGCCCTACTTCCCGCGCATCGCCCACGCTTATTTGATCGGCGAATCGTCCGATGCCTTTGCGGCCACG
Organism: Xanthobacteraceae bacterium; assembly: GCA_035556215.1. Taxonomy (GTDB): domain Bacteria; phylum Pseudomonadota; class Alphaproteobacteria; order Rhizobiales; family Xanthobacteraceae; genus Palsa-892. The sequence continues at coordinate 119,673 of DATMFI010000007.1, forward strand.
CTCGAGGGCCAGGTGCCTTACACCCGTTGCGGCACGCTCGAAGCCGCGACGGAGAAGGCGGCGGCGGACGCCGAAAAATCCCAACAAAATCAGCCGGTCGTGCTGCTCTCGCCGGCCTGTGCCTCATTCGACCAGTTCCGGAACTTCGAAATCCGGGGCGAAAGGTTTCGTGAACTAGTCCGGGCTATTCCTGGTTTCCAGGACTTGGTTTCCAAAGGATTGGCTTCCAAGGGATAGGGAAGACCGCATGATTTCGCGCGCCCAGCGCACTCCCATCAGCGAATGGTGGTGGACCGTCGACCGGCTTCTGCTCGGCGCGATCCTGACCCTGATGCTGATCGGCATCGTGCTGCTGCTCGCGGCCTCGCCGCCGGTCGCGATCCGGCTCGGCATCGATCCGTTCCACTTCGTCCACAAGCAGGCGATGTTCCTGGTGCCGGCGATCATCGTCATGCTCGGCACTTCCATGCTGTCGCCGCGTGCGGTGCGGCGGCTCGCGCTCGCGATCTTTTTCATCAGCCTCGCGCTCGTTGCCGCGACGCTGGTCATCGGGCCGGAGATCAAGGGCGCGCGGCGCTGGCTGTCGTTCCTCGGCATTTCGGTGCAGCCGTCCGAGTTCATGAAGCCGGCCTTCGTCGTGCTCGCCGCCTGGGCGTTTTCCGAGAGCGCGCGCCGCCCGGAGATGCCCGCGACGATGCTCGCCTTCGCGCTTCTCCTGTCGTCGGTGCCGCTTCTCATCCTGCAGCCCGACTTCGGCCAGACGATGCTTCTGTGCCTCACCTGGGGCGCGCTGTTCTTCTTCGCCGGGCTGCGCTGGGCGTGGACGGCGGGTTTCGCGGGTGTCGCCGCCGTCGGCGTGTTCGGCGCCTATAAATTCATTCCGCATGTCACGAGCCGCCTGCAGCGCTTTCTCGATCCGGCGTCGGGCGACACGTTCCAGATCGACACTTCGCTCGAATCCTTCATGCGCGGCGGCTGGTTCGGCCGCGGGCCGGGCGAGGGCACCGTGAAGCGCATTCTGCCGGACGGCCACACCGACTTCATCTTCGCCGTCGCGGCGGAAGAGTTCGGACTTATTCTCTGTCTCATTATCCTCGCGCTGTTCTCGTTCATCGTACTGCGCTGCCTGCGTCATGCGCTGCGCGAGCAGGATCCGTTCACGCGGCTTGCGATCGCGGGGCTTGCGATTTTGTTCGGCCTGCAATCGGCGATCGCGATGGCGGTGAATTTGAACCTGATGCCGGCGAAGGGCATGACGCTGCCGTTCGTTTCCTACGGCGGCTCGTCGCTGATTTCGCTTGCGCTTGGCATGGGCATGCTGATCGCGCTCACGCGCCGCCGCCCGCAGGCGCGCGCCGAAGCCGAGCGCGAGAGCCACGCCGGCTTCTACGCCGAGAGCCTCGCTCGATGAGCAAACATGCGCCGCTGGTTCTGCTCGCGGCGGGAGGAACAGGCGGTCATCTGTTCCCGGCGGAAGCGCTCGCACATATATTGCAGGCGCGCGGCGTCACCGTCGATCTTGCAACGGATAATCGCGCCGCCGCCTATGCCGGGCACTTTCCGGCGCGCAGCATTCACGTCATTCCGTCCGACACGGTGCGCGGCGGCAATCCGTTTCGCCTGCTGTGGACGCTCGCGGTGCTCGGCATCGGTATCATCAAGGCGTTCTTGCTTCTCCTGCGCCTGAAGCCCGACGCCGTTGTCGGCTTCGGCGGCTATCCGACTTTCCCGCCGCTGATCGCGGCCTGGCTCACCCGCACGCCGCGCATCGTTCATGAGCAGAACGCGGTGATGGGCCGCGCCAACCGCGCGCTGGCCTCGCGCGCGAGCGCCATCGCGACGGGATACCCCAATATCTTCACGGCGCGGCCGGATCTTGCGGCCAAGGCAACGCATACCGGCAATCCGGTGCGTAGCGCGGTGCGCGAAGCCGCAACGATCTCCTACGAAGCGCCGCAGGGAAACAATCCGGCGCGGCTTCTGGTGTTCGGCGGCAGCCAGGGCGCGCGCGTCATGAGCGAGATCGTACCGGGCGCGATCGAACGCTGCACGCCCGCGCTGCGCTCGCGTTTCGAGGTCGTGCAGCAGTGCCGCGCGGAAGACGTCGCGGAAGTGAGGGCGGTTTATTCCCGGCTCGGGCTGAAGGCGGAGGTTGCGACCTTCTTCAACGATCTCCCCGCCAGGATGGCGGCGAGCCATCTCGTGATCGCGCGCTCCGGCGCTTCGACCGTCGCCGAATTGGCCGCGATCGGCCGGCCGGCGATCCTCGTGCCGCTGCCGCATGCGCTCGACAACGATCAACTGGCCAACGCGACGGCGCTTGCGGCCGCGGGCGGCGCCATGCTGGTGCGGCAGGCGGACTTCACGGCGGAGCGACTCGCGCAGGATTTGACGCAGCTTTTTGGCGATCCGGCGCAGCTCTCGGCGATGGCTTCGAGCGCCAAACGCACCGGAAATGCCGATGCCGCCGAGCGTTTGGCCGATCTCGTTTTGCGCGTTGCCCGCCTCGCGTAAATGCGCCAAAACCCTGCCGCATGAAGCTTCCCCACGAACTCGGCCCCATCCATTTCGTCGGCATCGGCGGGATCGGCATGAGCGGCATCGCCGAAGTATTGGTCAATCTCGGCTACAAGGTGCGCGGCTCCGATCAGGCCGACGGCGCCAACGTCAAGCGGCTGCGCGGGCTGGGCGTCGAGGTTTTCGTCGGCCATGACGCGAAGAACGTCGAAGGCGCGGGCGTCCTCGTCGTTTCGTCGGCGGTGCAACGCGACAATCCCGAACTCATGGCGGCGCGCGCGAAACGCGTGCCGGTCGTCCGGCGCGCCGAAATGCTCGCCGAGCTGATGCGGCTCAAATCCTGTGTCGCGATCGCCGGCACGCACGGCAAGACGACGACGACCTCGATGGTTGCGACGCTCCTGGACGCCGGCGGCATGGACCCGACGGTCATCAACGGCGGCATCATCAACGCCTATGGCACCAATGCGCGGTTAGGCGCGGGCGAGTGGATGGTGGTCGAAGCCGACGAGAGCGACGGCACTTTTCTCAAGCTGCCCGCCGATATCGCGATCGTCACCAATGTCGATCCCGAGCATCTCGATCACTTCAAGACGTTCGACGCGGTGAAGGAGGCGTTCGTCTCCTTTGTCGGCAATGTGCCGTTCTACGGCTTTGCGGTGATGTGTCTCGATCATCCGGTGGTGCAGAGCCTTGTCGGCCGCATCGAGGATCGCAAGGTCATCACCTACGGCACCAATCCGCAGGCCGACGTCCGGCTGATCGATGTGCAGCTCGGCGGCGGCGTCTGCCGCTTCAACATTCTCATCAGGAGCCGCGACGGCGGCAAGGCGACCGAGATCAAGGACCTCGTGCTGCCGATGCCGGGTCATCACAACGCGCTCAACGCCACGGCGGCGATCGCGGTCGCGCTCGAATTGGGCGTGCCCGCCGGCAAAATCCGCGAGGCGCTCGGCAAGTTCGGCGGCGTCAAGCGGCGCTTCACCAAGACCGGCGAGTGGAACGGCGTCACGATCTTCGACGACTACGGCCATCACCCGGTCGAGATCGGCGCGGTGCTGAAGGCGGCGCGCGCTTCGACCAAAGGCCGCGTCATCGCGATCATGCAGCCGCACCGTTACACGCGGCTGCGCGATTTGTTCGATCAGTTCTCGGCCTGCTTCAACGATGCCGATCATGTTCTGGTCGCGCCGGTCTATCCCGCCGGGGAAGCGCCGATCTCCGGCATCGACCGTGACGCGCTGGTGCAGGGAATCCGCGCGCGCGGCCATCGCGACGCGCAACCGCTCGAAGGCCCGGAGGCGCTGCCTTCGCTCGTCAGGAAAATGGCAAAGCCCGGCGACTACGTCGTCTTCCTCGGCGCGGGCAACATCACGCAATGGGCCTATGCGCTGCCGGGCGAGCTCGCGGGGAAGTAAATGCGCGAATGCATCGCCGTCCGTCACGTGGCGTTTGAGGATGCAGGACTTCTCGCCGATCTTGTGCAGGAGCGCGGTTTCTCGCTGCGCTATCTCGAGGCGGGCATCGACAAGATCGAGCGGGACACGCTGCTCGCTCCCGATCTTGTCATTGTGCTCGGCGGGCCGATCGGCGTTTATGAAGAAGAACAATATCCGTTCCTGCACGGCGAGATCGCGGCGGTACGCGCGCGGCTCGACGCGAAGAAGCCGGTCGCCGGCATCTGCCTTGGCGCGCAGTTGATGGCCTATGCGCTCGGCGCCGAAGTGAAGCCGGGCCCCGAGAAAGAGATCGGCTGGGCGCCGGTGGAGCTTACTGAACCGGGTAAGCGATCGGTGCTGGCGCCGCTGCAAGATGTGCCGGTGCTGCACTGGCACGGCGATGCTTTCGGCCTTGCGGAAGGCGCGGAAAACCTTGCGAAGACGCGCGTTTGCCCGCATCAAGCCTTTCGCATCGGCAAGCATGCGCTCGGCTTGCAATTTCACATCGAGGCGAGCCCGGCCAGGATCGAGCAATGGCTGATCGGCCATACGGTCGAACTCGGCAAGGCCGGGATCGATCCGCGCGAGATCCGCAGGCAGACCGCGGAACTCGGCGCGCGCACGGCGCAAGCCGGGCGCAAGGTGTTCGAGGCATGGTTTGATGGAGCGTTGGCGTGAGCGATTTTCCTGACATTACGGCGCAACTTGCGAGCGCGATGCCCAAGTTGCGCGGGCGGATGATCGCCAACCAAAAACTTGCCGACATTACGTGGTTCCGCGTCGGCGGCCCGGCGCAGGTGCTGTTCACGCCCGCGGATGAAGAGGACCTTGCGTATTTTCTCGCCAATCTTGCGCCGGAAATTCCGGTGACGGTGATGAGCCTCGGCTCGAACTTGCTGGTGCGCGATGGCGGCGTTGAAGGCGTCGTCATTCGTCTTGCGCGCGGTTTCAATGAAGTCGCGGCCGAAGGCAATCTCGTCAAGGCCGGCACGGCGGTGCCCGATGTGAAGGTCGCGCGAGCGGCGGCGGATGCGGGCCTCGCGGGCCTCGCGTTCTATCGCGGTGTGCCGGGCGCCATCGGCGGCGCGCTTCGCATGAATGCCGGCGCTTACGGCCGCGAAACGAAAGATGCGCTTCTCGAAGCACGCGCGATCGACCGCAAGGGCAAGCTTCACATCCTGAAGAATGCCGACTTCGGCTACACGTACCGTCATAGCGAAGCGCCGCAGGATTTCATCTTCACGCAGGCGATCTATCGGGGCGAGCCGGGCGATCCGAAGGCGATCCATGCCGAGATGGAAGAGATCACCGAGCGGCGCGAATCCACCCAGCCGATCAAGAGCCGCACCGGCGGCTCGACGTTCAAGAATCCGCCCGGCCACAAATCCTGGCAGTTGATCGATGCCGCCGGCTGCCGCGGGCTCGTGGTCGGTGACGCGCAGGTTTCCGAATTGCACTGCAATTTCCTCATCAATCGCGGCAATGCCACCGGCGCCGATATCGAAAATCTCGGTGAGGAAGTGCGCCGCCGGGTAAAGGAAAATTCCGGCGTTCAGCTAGAATGGGAAATCGTTCGCTTGGGCAAAGCGATAGAGAAGGCAGCATGAGCAAGAAGCATGTCGCGGTGTTGATGGGCGGCTGGTCGGCGGAGCGCGAAGTTTCGCTTCGCTCCGGCAAGGCCTGCGGCAACGCGCTCGAGCAGGCGGGCTACAAGGTCACGTTTGTCGATGTGCAGCGCGATATCGCCGAGGTGCTGGCGAAGCTCAAGCCCGATGTCGCCTTCAACGTGCTGCATGGCTGCCCCGGCGAGGACGGCACCATGCAAGGCATCCTCGAGGTGCTGCAGATTCCGTACACGCATTCGGGCGTGCTCGCATCGGCGCTCGCCATGGACAAGCCGCAGGCCAAGATCGTGATGGCGGCGGCCGGCGTGCCCGTCGCCAAAGGCATTACGGTTACGCGCGCGGAAGCGGCGAAGGCTCACGTCATGGAGCCGCCTTACGTCATCAAGCCGCCGGCCGAAGGCTCGAGCGTCGGCGTTTTCATCGTCACCAAGGAACACAAGCATCCGCCGCAGGAACTTTCACGCGCCGACTGGCCGCATGGCGAAATCCTGATGGTGGAACAATATGTGCCGGGGCTGGAACTCACCTGCGCGGTGATGGGCGACAAGGCTTTGGGCGTCATCGAGATCGAACCGACGACCCGTTTCTACGATTACGAGTCGAAATACGCCCCCGGCGGCTCCCGCCACATTCTCCCGGCGAGAATTTTACTAAATGTTTACCAATTGGCGCAGAAGCTGGCTCTGAAGGCGCACCACGCCCTCGGATGCCGGGGAATTAGCCGGGCGGATTTCCGCTTTGATAACCAACCCGACGGCTCGGGGGACCTCATCTGTCTCGAGGTCAACACCCAGCCAGGCATGACCGAAACGTCGCTGGTGCCTGAAATGGCCGCTTATGCCGGCCATTCGTTCGGTGAGTTGGTGACATGGATCGTCGAGGACGCTTCGCTGAATCGTTAGACCTCCGGCAAGCGCCGGAGGAAGGCTTCGACGCCGCTCCACCCAGCCGCTTCTCGCTTTTTCTTCGCCGCGTCTCGGTGCGCGCAAAGCAGTTTCGTTTTCTGCGCGGCACCGGAATCGTTTCCGTGATCGCGATCCTTGCCGCCGCCGGCGGTTACGGTGCGATCAAGGGCGGGCACCTCGACCGGTTTTATGTCTCGCTCCACAATGCTGCCGATCAGGCCGCGCAGGCGGTGGGGCTCGAGACGGCGCAAGTAACCGTAACCGGCGCGAAGCGCCTCAAGCGCGCGGACGTGCTGCGCGCGGCCGGCGTTACCGAGAAATCGACGCTGTTCCTGATCGATGCCGCGAAAGCGCGCGCCGCGCTTCTGGAAAATCCGTGGATCGCGGAAGCGGAAGTGCGCAAGCTTTATCCCGATCGCCTCGAGATCAAGATCGAGGAAAAGAAGGCTTACGCGATCTGGCAGAACAAGGGCGAGTTTTCGGTGATCGCCAGGGACGGCACGGTGATCGACCAGATCGCGCCGCAGGATATCCGCAATTCCAAGATGCCGTTCGTCGTCGGCGCGGGCGCGGAGAAAAAAGCCGCCGAGCTTTATGCGCTGCTTGCGCGCTTTCCGTCGGTCAAATCCGAAGTCGCGGCGGCCGTGATGGTCGGCGAGCGGCGCTGGAATCTGCGGCTCAAGAGCGGGCTCGATATTCGCCTGCCCGGCGAGAATGCCGATGTCGCGCTTCTTCGCCTCGTCGCGCTCGATCGCGAGGACAAAATTCTGACGCGCGATATCACCGTGGTCGATTTGCGCGAGCCGGATCGCGTGACCGTGCGGTTATCGGATGAAGCAAAGGCCGCGCGCGATGCGGCGTTCAAGGACATGAAGAAGAAAAAGGGCAAGGACACATGAGCGCGCTGTCTCGCGGCCTTGCGCCTCGCATGAATCCGTTGTCGCCGAAACGCTCGGCGACGATCGCCGTTCTCGATATCGGCACACGCAAGGTCACTTGCGCGATCGCGCGGCTCAAGCCGTTGCGGGGCGAGGTGATCGACGGCCGCAGCCATTCGATCGACGTCCTCGGCCTCGGCCAGGTGCGCGCGAACGGCATCAAGGCCGGCGCTGTCGCGGATCTTGCGCGCGCCGAGGAGAGCGTGCGCCAGGCGGTTTCGCTCGCCGAGCAAATGGCGGGTGTTGAGATCGCGTCGGTCGTGCTCGCGCTTTCGGGCGGCCGTATCGGCGGCGAATCTTTTTCGGCGTCCGTGCAGTTGAACGGTCCCTCGGTCGAGCAGCATGACATCGCGCAGGTGCTTGACGCGGCGAGCCTGCATTCGATCCGCGACGGCCGCGCCGTGCTGCATTCGCTGCCGGTCAATTATGCGCTCGACGGCAATCGCGGCATCCGCGAGCCGCGCGGCATGCTCGCGAACGATCTTGCCGTCGATCTTCACGTCGTCACCGCCGATCTGCCGGCGCTGCGCAATCTCGTGCTGTGCGTCGAGCGTTGCCATCTCACCGTGGAAGGCGTGGTCGCCGCGCCTTACGCCGCGGGCCTCTCCGTGCTCACCGGCGATGAAGCCGAGCTTGGCGCGACGGTGATCGAATTCGGTGCGGGAACGACGACGCTCGCGGCGTTTGTCGGCGGGCACTGTGTGCATGTCGATGGCATCGCGCTCGGCGGCCAGCACATCACCACCGATCTCGCGCGCGGGCTTTCGCTGCGTCTTTCCGATGCCGAGCGGCTGAAAATTCTGCATGGCAGCGTCATCGGTTACACCTCCGACGACCACGACATGATTTCGGTGCCTGCGTTCGAAGGCGATATCGAAGCGCCCGACGCGGTGGCGCGTTCGCGCATCGTCGCGGTGACGCGGCCGCGCGCCGAAGAAATTCTCGAGCTTCTGCGGGAGCGCATGAAGGAGGCCGGCGTGTTCGGCGAACCGAGCCGCCAGATCGTACTGACCGGCGCGGGCGCCGAGCTTACGGGCCTTGCCGATCTGGTCAGCCGCATGTTCGGGCGCACCGCCCGCATCGGACGGCCGTTCGGAGTCTCGGGACTGAAGGATTGGGATGCCGGCCCCGGCTTCGCGGTCGCGGCGGGTCTCCTGGTCTATCCACAATATGCCGATCGCGAACATTTCGAGCCGCGCCGCAGACGGGCCGGCGAGCCGGGCGGGTACTTCATTCAGATGGGGCGCTGGCTAAGAGAAAGCTTTTGAATGTTCGCGAATTGTGATTCAAACAACACTGATGTGAGTCGGCATCGGTGGGCGTAATCAAGGGGCGATATCGCCCAAGGGGTGACGACAATGACGATCAATCTTCAAATGCCTGATATCCGCGAACTCAAGCCTCATATCGCGGTCTTCGGAGTGGGCGGCGCAGGCGGCAACGCCGTCAACAACATGATCACGTCGGGCCTGTCGGGCTGCGACTTCGTGGTCGCCAATACCGACGCGCAAGCGCTGGCTTCATCCAAGGCGAAGCGGGTCATCCAGCTCGGAATCGAATCAACTCAAGGACTTGGCGCCGGTTCGCACCCCGAAGTGGGTAAGGCAGCCGCCGAAGAGGCGATCGACGAGCTGCGCGATCACCTTTCGGGCGCGCATATGGCCTTCATCACCGCCGGCATGGGCGGCGGCACCGGTACCGGGGCGGCCCCGGTCATCGCCCGGGTTTCCAAGGAAATGGGCCTTCTCACGGTCGGCGTCGTCACCAAGCCGTTCCAGTTCGAGGGCCAGCGCCGGATGCGGCTTGCCGAGGCCGGCATCGAGGAGCTTTCAAAGTACGTCGATACCCTGATCGTCATTCCGAATCAGAACCTGTTCCGGGTCGCCAACGAAAAGACCACTTTCGCCGACGCCTTCGCGATGGCCGATCAGGTGCTCTATTCGGGCGTCGCCTGCATCACCGATCTGATGGTCAAGGAAGGCCTCATCAACCTCGACTTCGCTGACGTCCGCGCCGTGATGCGCGAGATGGGCAAGGCGATGATGGGCACGGGCGAGGCTTCCGGCGAGCGCCGGGCGGTCACCGCCGCCGAGGCGGCGATCTCCAACCCGCTGCTCGACGAAGTCTCCATGCGCGGTGCGCGCGGCCTGCTGATCTCGATCACCGGCGGCAAGGACCTGACGCTGTACGAAGTGGACGAGGCCGCGACCCGCATTCGCGAGGAAGTCGACCCCGACGCCAACATCATTCTGGGCGCGACCTTCGACCAGAGCCTCGAGGGCCTGGTGCGCGTCTCGGTCGTGGCGACCGGCATCGAGCCGATCCCGACCCCGACGGCGCTCTCGAATGCCGCCGAGCGCAACTTTGCCGCCCGCATGCGGGCGATCGAGGCGGGCGAGCGCGACCCGATCCGCCCGATGACCCGCGAGACCATCCCGCACATCACAACCGACGAGCCGGTGGATGACGAGCAGGGAGCGACGCTTCAGCCCGAAGCGGTGATCGACGAGGTGACCTTCCGGCCGATGGCGCCGCGTCCGTCGCTGTTCCAGCCGATCCAGCAGGAAGAAGCGCGCGCCGAGGAGCCGGCCGACGAGCCGCTCAAGCCCTTCATCCCGCCGCAGGCCGAGCGCCCGGAACGTCCCGTGCGCTCCCCGCGCATGCCGCGGATCGACGAATTCCCGATGCCCGCGCAGAACGAGATGCGGGCGCATCGGGGTGAGGCGCCCGAGAACGCGGCGCTCGAAACCAAGCGCATGACGCTCCTCCAGCGCCTCGCCAATATCGGCATGGGCGTGAAGGCCCAGCCCGAAGAGAAGGCGCCGGCCGAGAAGAGCAACGAACTGCCGTCCTTCCTGAAATCCCGCGATACGTCGTCGCAGGAAAAATCTGCCGTGAAGTCGAATGACCGCAGGCCGACCGAAGAGGTATCGGAATACTTTAAGCGTCCGGCCTCGACGCGGGCCCCGGTGGCGGATGCATCCACGCGCCCGGCACCGACGCGGAGTGAGGAAGACGAGCTGGAAATTCCGGCCTTCCTCCGCCGCCAGGCGAACTAGGGCGGATTCCTCTAGCGAATCAATCAACTAACCAAAGTCTCTGAAGACGCCCGGAAACGCTCCGGGCGTTTTCGTTTGTGGATAGCGTGCACTTCCCGTGCCGGGTGCCGGAACTTCACAAATCGCCCATGTTTCGGGGCTTTCTAATGATGGCGAGAACCCGGCAGCAACCCGCCAAAAGCGGGTAACAAATGGTAAAAAACCGTGACTTGCCGCTGGGAGATCGAGGTTTATCGTGCATTCCAGCTTCTGGGGCGGGGTGCCCTTTGGGCAAGCCTTGGGGCGAACCACCGGCGACGGGCCGTGGTTTTCAAGACGGTGGGGAATGCGGGCGAACTTCCAGACGACTCTGGCCGAGCGTGTCGATCTCATGGGCCGCGGTGTCCATGGCGGTGCCGAATCGCGCGTTTCGCTGCTTCCGGCCGAACCGAACACCGGCATCGTCTTCGTAAAGGCGGGCGCGGCTCGCAGCCAGCGTATCAAGCTTTCCCCCGAAGCCGTCCGTAATACCGATTTCGCGACCGTGCTCGGCGACGAGAACGGCACGCTTTGCTCGACGGTCGAGCATCTCCTGGCCACTTTCGTCGGCCTCGGCATCGATAACGTCGTGGTTGAGGTCGAAGGCGGCGAGGTTCCCATTTTCGACGGCAGCGCGCTCGCCTTCATCGAGGCGATCGAGGCGGTGGGCATCGAGCACCAGGAGGCGCCGCGCCGCTATCTCAAGGTTTTGAAGCCGATCCGCGTCGCCCAGGGCCGCGCGAGCGGCGAATTGCTCCCCTATGACGCCGGTTTCCGCGTCGAGGTCGAAATCGATTTCGATCACGCGCTGATCGGCCATCAGCGCTATGCCGCGACCCTGTCGCCGGACACTTTCCGGCAGGATCTCGCCCCGGCACGCACCTTCGGTTTCATGAGCGATGTCGCTAAACTCTGGAGCGCGGGCTACGCCCTCGGCGCTTCGCTCGAAAACACCGTTTGCCTCGGCGAAGACCGTGTCCTCAATCCGGGCGGCCTGCGCTTCTCCGATGAATTCGTGCGTCACAAGGCGCTCGACGCCGTCGGCGACCTCGCCCTTGCAGGCCTGCCGATCCTCGGCCGCTATCACTCGGTTTGCGGCGGCCACAAGCTGAATGCCGCTGTCGTCGCGGCGCTTACCGCCGACCGTTCCGCCTGGACGGTGGTGGAGGCTCCGAAGGCCCGCGCCCGCGGCCAGGCCGAACTGGGCGTGCCGGTGGCAGTGCCGGCCTACCGGGCAGAATCCTGATTTCTCCGGATTTACGTTAATCTAGACGCCACAATCGGGTCCGAATCCCTCGCTACGCGGTAGCGGGGTCTTCGCATTACAGGTATGGAAGCGCCGCCGCTTCAATGCGGCCAACGCGGAGACGGGTGTTGCGTTCGATGGGATCTAACAATCGCAGTTCCGGCCGGTCGCGGATTGTCCGTTTGTTCGCGCTGCTTCTTGCCGCTGGCTGGCTCGCGGCATGCTCGACCGTCGACAAGAACGCAATTCCCGCCGACGAGCCGGCCGACGTCCTCTACAATCAGGGCCTGACGCTGCTCAACAAGAACGAGTATGCCGACGCCGCGAAGAAATTCGCCGAGGTCGATCGCCAGCATCCCTATTCGGAGTGGGGGCGCAAGTCGCTCCTGATGATGACCTACACCTATTACGCCGGCGGGCAGTTCGACGAGGCGATCATCGCCGCCAAGCGCTACATCTCGCTGCATCCGGGCAATCAGGATACGGCCTATGCGCAGTATCTGATGGCGTCGGCCTATTTCGACCAGATCCCCGACGTGAACCGCGACCAGGCGCGCACCCGCAAGGCGGTCGATGCGCTGCAGGAGGTCGTCCGCAAGTTCCCCGATACGGAATACGCCGAGAGCGCCAAGCAGAAAATTCAGGTCGCGCGCGACAATCTCGCCGGCAAGGAAATGACGATCGGCCGCTATTACATGGAGCGGCGCAACTTTATCGGCGCGATCAACCGCTTCAAGACGGTCGTGACGCAATACCAGACGACGCGCCACGTCGAGGAAGCCCTGATGCGGCTCGCCGAGTGCTACATGGCGCTCGGCATCACGGGCGAAGCCCAGACGGCGGCGGCCGTGCTCGGCCACAACTTCCCGAACAGCCCCTGGTACCAGGACGCCTACAAGCTCGTGGTGTCCGGCGGCAGCGAGCCGCGCGAAAACAAAGATTCGTGGATATCCAAGCTCTTCAAGGGCGAGAAGACCGGCAAGGACGCCTGAGCAGCCCGCCAGAACCGCTTGCTAGGACCGGCGGCTCCTGAGATAGACTCGAGCGATTCATGCTCGTTCATCTCTCCATACGCGACATCGTCCTGATCGATAAACTCGATCTCGATTTCGCGCCGAAACTTTCGGTGCTGACCGGTGAGACGGGCGCCGGAAAATCGATCGTGCTCGACTCCTTCAGCCTCGCGCTGGGCGCGCGGGGCGACGCCGCGCTGGTGCGGGCCGGCGCCGAGCAGGGGCAGGTGACGGCGGCTTTCGAGGTCGGCAAGAACCATCCGGCGCGCAAGGTGCTTTCCGAAAACGGCGTCGATGGCGACGAGCTGATCCTGCGCCGCGTGCAGCTTGCCGATGGGCGCACGCGCGCCTTCATCAACGACCAGCCGGTGTCGGTGCAGGTGCTGCGCGAAGTCGGCAAGAAGCTTGTCGAAATCCACGGCCAGCACGACGAGCGGGCGCTGATCGATTCCGCGACGCATCGCAGCCTGCTGGATGCCTTCGGCGGCAATCTCGATCAGGCGGCCGAAGTCGAGGCGCTGTGGAACGGCTGGCGCGAAGCGGTAACGAAAGCCGAGGAAGAACGCGCGCGTGTCGAAAAAGCCAATGCCGAGGCCGATTATATCCGCCACGCCGTCGAGGAGATGACGGCGCTCGCGCCGCAGCCCGGCGAGGAGAACGAGCTTGCCGAGCGGCGCGCCCGGATGATGGGCGCGGAAAAGATTTCCGAGGATTTGCGCGATGCGCATGAAACGGTGGCGGGTTCGGGCAGCCCGGTGCCGTCACTGTCGGCGTCGCTGCGCCGTCTGGAGCGGCGAACCAACGATGCCCCCGAGCTTGTCGGCGCTCCGGTGAAGGCGCTGGAGACGGCCATCAACGCGCTTGAAGAAGCGCGCGACGGGCTGGAGCGCGCGCTGCGCGCCGCCGATTTCGATCCGCAAGAACTCGAACGCATCGAGGAGCGATTGTTCGCGCTGCGCGCCGCCGCGCGCAAATACCGCACGACAGTGGACCAGCTACCGGAAGTCGCGGCGCGCTTTGCCGCCGATCTCGAGGCGATCGACCGGGGCTCGAAAAATCTCGCGAAGCTTGAAGCTGCCGCGAAAGAAGGCGAGAGCGCCTATCGCGCCGCCGCCGAGAAACTTTCCGCCGCCCGCAAGAAAGCGGGCACGGCGCTCGGCAAGGCGGTGAATCGCGAGCTTGCACCGCTGAAACTGGAGCGTGCCGAATTCATCGTCGAGATCGAAAGCGACGCAAAAGCCGCGGGTCCTGCGGGCATCGACCGCGTCGAATTCTGGGTGCGGACCAATCCGGGCTCTAAGCCCGGCCCGCTGATGAAGGTCGCCTCGGGCGGCGAGCTCGCGCGGTTTTTGCTGGCGCTGAAAGTCGTGCTGGCCGACAAGGGTTCGGCGCCCACGCTGGTGTTCGACGAAATCGATACGGCGGTGGGCGGCGCGGTGTCCGACGCGATCGGCGCGCGGCTCGCCCGGCTTGGCGAAAAAGTGCAGGTGTTTTCGGTCTCGCACGCGCCGCAGGTCGCGGCGCGCGCCGCGCACCACTTCCTCGTCAGCAAGGAACCGGCGAGCGCCAAGAAAGTTGTCACGCGGGTGCGGGCGCTCGAATCGAAACAGAAGCGCGAGGAGATCGCCCGCATGCTGGCCGGCGCCGAAGTCACCGAGGAAGCGCGGGCGGCGGCGGAGAAGCTGATCGCGGGAGCGGGGCGATGAAGAAGCGCGCAAGCGGCGCGCCCAAAGCGGTCGAGGACTTGAGCGAGAAGGAAGCCAAGGCCGAGCACGCCCGCCTCGAGACGGAAATCTCCCGCCACGACCAGCTATACTATCAAAAGGATGCGCCGGAGGTTTCCGACGCTCAATATGATGCGCTTCGGCAGCGTTACAACGCGATCGAGAAGCGCTTTCCCGATCTTAGAACGCTGACCAGCCTGTCGATGCGCGTCGGCGCGGCTCCGGCCGGGCGCTTCGCCAAAGTGAAGCATGCAGTGCCGATGCTCTCATTGGCCAATGCGTTCAGCGGTGAAGATGTCGAGGATTTCGCCGGGCGTATTCGCAAGTTTCTGAAACTCTCCGAAAACGAGCCGGTGGTTTTTGTCGCCGAGCCGAAGATCGACGGCCTGTCGATGTCGTTGCGCTATGAGAAGGGCGAGCTTGTCACGGCGGCAACGCGCGGCGACGGCAGCGTCGGCGAGGACGTCACCGCCAATATCCGCACGCTGAAATCCGTGCCGCAGAAACTCAAGGGCCGGAAGATCCCGGACGTCTGCGAGGTGCGCGGCGAGGTCTACATGACCAAGGCCGATTTCCTGAAGCTGAACGAGCAGCAAAAGAAATCGGGCAGCGACAAGGTTTTTGCCAATCCGCGCAATTCGGCGGCGGGTTCGCTTCGCCAGAAGGATCCGAAGGTCACGGCGTCGCGGCCGCTTGGCTTCTTCGCTTACGGCTGGGGCGAGATGAGCGAGATGCCGGCGAAGACGCAATCGGGCATGGTCGAGTGGTTCGAGCATTGCGGCTTCACCACCAATCCGCTGGCGAAAATCTGCCGTTCGGTGAAGGAGCTTGTCGCGTTTCATGCGAGCATCGAGGAGCGGCGCGCCAGGCTCGATTACGACATCGACGGCGTCGTTTACAAAGTCGATCGTATCGATTGGCAGGAGCGCCTGGGCTTTGCCGGCCGCGATCCGCGCTGGGCGATCGCGCACAAGTTTCCGGCGGAAAAGGCGATTACGGTGGTGAAGGATATTTCCATCACCGTCGGCCGCACCGGCGCGCTGACGCCGACGGCGATTCTGGAACCGGTCACGGTCGGCGGCGTCGTGGTGCAAAATGCGACGCTGCATAACGAGGACTACATCAAGGGCATCGGCGGCGACGGTGAGCCGATCCGCGAGGGCAGGGATATCCGTATTGGTGACACCGTAACCATCCAGCGCGCGGGCGATGTCATTCCGCAGGTGCTGGACGTCGATCTCGACGAGCGGCCGAAAAGCGCGAAGCCCTATCAGTTCCCGACGAAATGCCCGGTGTGCGGCAGCCATGCGGTGCGCGAGATCGATCCCGATACCGGGAAAGCCGACGCCGTGCGCCGCTGCACCGGCGTGCTGATCTGTCCGGCGCAGGCCACGGAGCGGCTCATTCATTTCGTATCGAGAAATGCGTTCGATATCGAGGGGCTCGGCGAGAAGCAGGTCGAGGCCTTCTTCAACGACAAGCTGGTGCGGACGCCCGCCGACATTTTCCGGCTGAAGAAAGAACAGCTTGTCGGCCGCGAGGGCTGGGGCGAGACATCGGCGAACAATTTGCTGCGCGCCATCAAGGCGCGCGAGACGATCGTGCTCAATCGCTTCATCTATGCGCTCGGCATCCGCCATATCGGCGAAACCAATGCCGTGCGGCTCGCGCGGCATTACGGTTCCGTGAAGGCCTTCCGCGACGGCGCGGTGGCGGCGGCGAAGGACGAAGAAGCCTTCGCGGAGATCACCCATATCGGCGGCATCGGCGAGGTGGTGGCAAAGGCCGTGGTCGAGTTCTTCAAGGAGAAGCAGAACCTCAAGGTGTTCGATGAGCTGGTGAAGGAAGTCGATGTCGAGCCGATGGAAGCGGTCAAGAGCGACAGCGCTGTTTCCGGCAAGACGGTGGTGTTCACCGGCGCGCTCGAGAAGATCACCCGCGACGAGGCGAAGGCGATGGCTGAAAAACTCGGCGCCAAGGTTTCAAACTCGGTTTCGAAGAAGACCGATCTTGTCGTCGCCGGGCCGGGCGCGGGCTCGAAACTCGCGGAAGCCAGGAAACACGGCGTGAAGGTGATCTCGGAAGACGAGTGGTTCAAGCTGGTCGGTTAACTAGCTGCGCTAAGCGATCCGCATCAGCGGCTCGGTCGCCTCGATCAGCCAGTCGCGCGCTTCACTGCCGACGAGCGGTGCGATCTCCGCGCGGACGCGAGCGTGATAGGTGTCGAGCCAGTCGAGTTCTTCCAGCGAGAGCATGCTCGGCAGCACCAGGCGGCGGTCGATCGGCGCGAGCGTCAATGCCTCGAACGACAGAAGTTTCTTCTCGGCGCCGGCCGGGGCCTTATGCGGCACGATCAATTCGAGATTTTCAATGCGGATGCCATAGGCATCCGTTTTGTAATAGCCGGGCTCGTTCGACAGGATCATGCCGGCTTCCAGCTTGGCGTTGCCCATTTTGGAAATGCGCGCCGGGCCTTCATGAACCGAGAGATAGCTGCCGACGCCGTGGCCGGTGCCGTGATCGAAGTCGAGACCGGCGCGCCACAGCGGTGCGCGGGCGAAACCGTCCAGCTGCGCGCCGGTGGTGCCTTCGGGGAAGACGGCGCGGGCAATGGCGATATGGCCCTTCAGCACCAGCGTGAAGCGCTCGCGCATTTCGTGCGTGGGATCGCCGACCGAAAGCGTGCGCGTGACATCGGTGGTGCCGTCTTCATATTGCGCGCCGGAATCGATCAGGAACAATTCGCCCTTTGAGATGCGGCGATTGGTCTTTTGCGTGACGCGGTAATGCACAATCGCGCCGTGCGGGCCGGCGCCGGCGATGGTCGGAAACGAAACATCCTTCAGCCAGCCGGTCTCGCGGCGGAAGCTCTCCAGCGCTGCAACGGCGTCGATCTCGGTCAGCTTGCCATCCGGTGCCTCGCGGTCGAACCAGGCGAGGAAATTGACGAGCGCCGCGCCGTCGCGCTTATGCGCCGCACGTGTGCCTGCAATTTCGGCCTCGTTCTTGACCGCCTTCATGCGGGTGACGGGATCGGCACCTTTGGCAACGGTGCCGCCAGCTTGCTCGATCACATCGGCCAGATGTTTCGGCGCGGTCGCCTGATCGAGGCGGATCGTCCTGCCCCTGGCAATGGCGGCAAGCGCCTGATCGAATGCCGGCGGCTCCTGCACATCGGCCACCTTCGAGAGCGCCGCGCGCACTTCGTTCGAAAGCTTGCGGCCATCGACGAACAACGACGGCTTGCCCTCACGCGGCACCAGTGCCCAGGAGAGGGGGAGCGGCGTGTGGGTTACGTCCGCGCCGCGGATGTTGAACGTCCAGGCGACGGAAGCGGGGTCGGACAGGATGGCGGCGTCGAGCTTTGCCTTGCCGAGTTCTTCCTGCAGCCGCTTGATCTTGTTCTCGGCGCTTTCGCCGGCAAATCGCATGTCATGCAGCACGACCTTTGAGAGCGGCGGCGCGGGGCGATCGCTCCAGATCGCATCGACCGGGTTTTCCGGCAGCGGCACCAGCATCGCGCCGGCGCGTTCGCAAGCCTTCTTCAGGTTCTCGACGCCGTCGATGGTGGTGCGGAGCGGATCGTAACCGAAATTGCCGCCCTTGAGGTTCTTTGCGATCCACTCGCTCGGAGGCGTTTCGACCAGATGCTCGATCGCGAACGCCGATGTATCGACCTGCGCCTTGGCCTCGAGCGTATAGCGGCCGTCGACAAACAGCGCCGCCTTGTCGGCCAGCACGACCGCGACACCGGCCGAGCCGGCAAAACCGGTGAGCCAGGCCAGCCGCTCCTCGCAGGCGGGCACGTATTCGTTCTGATGCTGGTCGGTGCGCGGGATGATGAAGCCATCAAGCTTGCGTTTCGCAAGTTCCGCTCGCAGCGCCGCGAGGCGCTCCTTGCCCCGGGAGGGATCGGTTTTTTCGCTGAAGGATTGAAATTTGGCCTCGAACATAAGCGCCTTCTAAGGCCGCGCGGCTTTTTCGTCCATCTTCCTTCGTATTCGTCCATAGAGGGCACGCATCACGGTACCGCCAGATCGCCCTCGTAAAGTGTTGCCCTTGGTGCCATTTTGTTCTCAAAGGATTCGTTGTGGCCGACCCGTTGAAGGATATCGAGGATTTCGCGCCGCCCGCGCCACGGCCGGGCGGGATCGCTGCGCGCGCCCGCGCGGCGGCGACGGGTAATGCTGGCTATCTCGAAGGGCTCAACCCGGAGCAGCGCGAAGCCGTCGAGTCGCTCGATGGCCCGGTGCTGGTGCTCGCGGGCGCCGGAACCGGCAAGACGCGGGTTTTGACGACACGCGTCGCGCATATTCTGGCGACCGGCCGGGCGTGGCCGTCGCAGATTTTGTCGGTGACTTTCACCAATCGCGCGGCGCGCGAGATGAAGGAGCGCGTCGGCAATATGGTCGGCGAAACGGTGGAGGGGATGCCGTGGCTCGGCACCTTCCATTCGATCGGTGCAAAGATCTTGCGGCGGCATGCCGAGCTTGTCGGGCTCAAATCGAATTTCACCATTCTCGACACCGATGACCAAATTCGTCTCCTGAAGCAAATCCTTTCGGCCGCCGATATCGACGACAAGCGCTGGCCGGCGCGGCTGCTCGCCGGGATCATCGACAGCTGGAAAAACCGCGGATTGACGCCGCAACGAGTTTCGATGGGCGACGGCGCACAGTTCGCCGACGGGCGCGGGCGCGAGCTTTATGCCGCCTATCAGGAACGGCTGAAGACGCTGAACGCCGTCGATTTCGGCGATTTGCTGCTTGAGAACATCCGGCTCTTTCAGGAGCAGCCGGATGTGCTGGAGCAATACCAGAAGCGCTTCCGCTACATGCTGGTGGACGAGTATCAGGACACGAACGTCGCGCAATATCTGTGGCTCAGGCTGCTCGCGCAGGGCACGCGCAACCTGTGTTGCGTTGGCGACGACGACCAGTCGATCTATGGCTGGCGCGGCGCGGAAGTGGACAACATCCTGCGCTTCGAGAAGGATTTTCCCGGCGCGAAGGTCATCCGGCTGGAGCGCAACTATCGCTCGACCGGGCACATTCTCTCGGCGGCCTCGTATCTCATCGCTCACAACGAAAGCCGTCTCGGCAAGACCCTGCACACCGAAGACGTCGATGGCGAGAAGGTCAACGTCACCGGGGCATGGGACTCCGAAGAGGAAGCGCGCGATGTCGGCGAGGAGATCGAGCAGCTTCACCGCAAGGGCCACCGGCTTTCGGAGATCGCCATTCTGGTGCGCGCCTCGTTCCAGATGCGCGAATTCGAAGATCGCTTCGTCACGCTCGGCCTGCCGTATCGCGTGATTGGCGGCCCGCGCTTCTATGAGCGGCAGGAAATCCGCGATGCGCTCGCCTATTTCCGGGTGATTGTGCAATCGGCGGACGATCTGGCGTTTGAGCGCATCGTCAATGTGCCGAAGCGCGGCCTTGGCGATTCCAGCGTGCAGATGCTGCACGATTATGCCCGCGCCAATAACGTGCCGCTCCTCGATGCCGCGCGCGCGATGTCGCTGACCGAGGACATGAAGCCGAAGCAGCGCGGCTCGTTGCGCGAGCTTGTCGCGTCGTTCGACCGCTGGCGTAATCAGCTGGAGTCCTTGCCGCATACGGAACTGGCCGAAATCGTGCTGGAGGAATCCGGCTACACCGACATGTGGCAGAAAGAGCGCACGGCGGAAGCCGCCGGACGCCTCGAAAACCTCAAGGAGCTCGTGCGCTCGATGGAGCAGTTCGAGAACATGGCCGGCTTCCTCGAGCACATTTCGCTGGTGATGGATGCCGAGAGCGGCGCGGGGCAGGATGCGGTCAGCATCATGACGCTGCATTCGGCCAAGGGCCTCGAGTTCGACACGGTGTTCCTGCCGGGCTGGGAAGAGGGGCTTCTGCCGCACCAGCGATCGTTGGACGATCAGGGCCGCGCGGGGCTCGAGGAAGAGCGGCGGCTCGCCCATGTCGGGCTCACGCGGGCGAGAAAGCGCGCGAAAATTTATTTCACGTCGCATCGGCGCATCCACGGCATGTGGAATTCGACGGTGCCGAGCCGTTTCCTGGATGAATTGCCGGAAAAGAGCGTCGAGGTGACGGAAGCCAAAGGCGGCTGGGGCCAGCCGGTGAGCCGCTTCGATCGCGTCGAGCCGTTCTCTTCAAGCTATGACACGCCCGGCTGGCAGCGCGGCCGCGCCCAGAAGAGCCAAAAGGACGAGAGCGGGATCCCGGAAGGCCAGCGCAACTTCAAGCGCGGCCCGGTGACGATCAACGCCAGGGCCGTGGACCGGACGCCATCGGCAAACGGTTCATTCCGGCTGGGCGAGCGCGTCTTCCACCAGAAGTTCGGCTATGGCCGCGTGACCGAAGTCGATGGCAACAAGCTCACCGTCAATTTCGAGAAGGCCGGCGAAAAGCGTGTCGTCGAAAATTTCGTTGAACGGGTCTAGCTCGTGGAAGCGCAGGATCTAACCCACATCGTCCGAGTCGCAGCCGACGAGGCTGTTGCCAAGCGAATTGCTAACTTTTTCGCGGAAACTTTCGACCCCGAGGAAGTGGCGGCGTCGGCTTTCGAAACCGCCGAAGGCTGGAGCGCCGAAGTGCATTTTGCGCAGGCGCCGGATCGCGTGCGTGTCGAGGATTTGCTGCGGGCGGCGGATGTCGATCCGGCAAAAGCCGTGTTCGAGACCGTCGCCAAAAAGGATTGGGTGGCGCTGAGCCTCGAAGGTTTGAAGCCCGTCCGCATCGGGCCGTTCGTCGTGCACGGCGCGCATGATCGGGCCAAGGTCGGCGCGCAGGAGATCGGCATCGAGATCGAGGCCGCGCTTGCGTTCGGCACGGGGCACCACGGCACGACGCAGGGCTGTCTTGCCGCGATCGAGGAATTTTCCCGGCGTGGCCGTCCGAAACGCACGCTCGATCTCGGCACGGGTACGGGCGTGCTGGCGATAGCGGTTGCGCGGCGTTGCCGCCGGCCGGTAATCGCGAGCGATTTCGATCCGGTCGCTGTCGCAACCGCAAAAGAAAACGCCCGGCAAAACCGGGCGGGTAATTTCATTCGTTTCACGAAGGCGGCGGGCACGAATGCGCCGCTTATTCGCAACCATGCGCGCTACGACTTTGTGCTCGCCAATATTCTGCTGCCGGTGCTGAAACAGCTTGCAAAACCGGTTCGCCCGTTGCTTGCGCGGGGCGCGACGGTCGTGCTGTCGGGGCTGCTGCCTTCGCAGGCCAATGCGGCGGCGAGCATCTGGCGTGCGCAAGGGCTCACGTTGCAGACGCGCCGGACCATGGACGGCTGGACGACCCTGACATTCCGCCGGGTCATCCGGCCGCAACGTCACTGAATGTATTTGTGGCGGCGGAGAGAAGCCTCGACCTGCTTCGTGCGGGTCTCGACAAAGGCCTTGTAAAGGCGGGTCAGCGCGATCGTCAGAGCGGTCATCGGTGTCTCCTTTGGTTGGACACCCTCGGTATGGCGTTTCTCCAGACCCGCAAAACATAGGCTTTCCCGCCGGAAAGGGTATTGGCCCTGGCGCATGCCACCTGCGTGGCCGCCGCATGCCGCATTGCCAACGCGTTAAGGGACGGCTTTCCGATCAGTTGCGCGGCGGCATGCCGATGGCACGGCCGATTTCGGGCGGGCGCGGCAGCGTGCGGTGCGCCGACTTCATGATGGCAAGGCGTTCAAGCACGTCGTCGGGGAAGGGAACGACCTTCTTCGCTTTCATATCGACGTGAAGGGCGAGTTGCTCGGAAGTCGCCGACACCCAGTCTTCCGTGGCGTGGTGAAGTTCGGCATAGAGGTGAAGCCGTTTCGTGTCGTAGTCGATCAGCCGGATCGCGGCGCGCACCGGCATGTGCGCGCCAAGCTCCCGCAGGTAGCGGACATGCGCCTCGGCGGTGAAGAACGAGGCGCTGCGCTCGCGCACGTAATCAGGACCGAGACCGACGAGGAAAAATGCTTCATCGACCGCGCGGTCGACCAGCACGTTGTAATAGGCCATGTTGAGGTGGCCGTTATAGTCGATCCAGGACGGATCGACGGTCATGACGGACGATACGAACGGCGCGAAAAAGACCGGCTCGAAATCAATGCGGGCTGGCATCGGGT
This sequence comes from Xanthobacteraceae bacterium, assembly GCA_035556215.1. Classification (GTDB taxonomy): domain Bacteria; phylum Pseudomonadota; class Alphaproteobacteria; order Rhizobiales; family Xanthobacteraceae; genus Palsa-892. The sequence continues at coordinate 142,266 of DATMFI010000007.1, forward strand.
GGCGTTTCTTTGTCTCCCATCAGTGATGATGCAATGCCGCAGGCTTTCGCGCAATGGTATGGGCTCTGTAAGCGGCCGGATTCTGCTAGGCTGCGGCAAGAAAACTACTCCATCGAACCATACGATGAATAAAGCCCTATGAGCCATGTTCAGCAGCGCCCGGCCGCCGAAGCGGTCGAGCAGGTCAAATCGGCGCTCGCCGCCCGTTTCGGCAACAAGCTCTCGACCGCCGAGGCGGTCCGCCAGCAGCATGCCAACACCACCACCTGGCTCGCCAATGAGGCGCCGGACGCGGTGGTATATGCCGCCTCAACTGAAGACGTGCAGGCGGTGGTGCGGCTCTGCGCCGAGCACCGGGTGCCGGTCATTCCCTTCGGTACGGGGACGTCGCTCGAGGGCCACATCAATGCGCCGTTCGGCGGGGTGTCGATCGACCTCTCCGAAATGAACGCGATCCGCGCCGTCCATCCCGAAGACCTCGATTGCGTGATCGAGCCGGGCGTGACGAGGAAGCGCCTCAACGAATATCTGCGCGATCAGGGCCTGTTCTTCCCCATCGATCCCGGCGCCGATGCCTCGCTTGGCGGCATGGCTTCGACGCGGGCGTCGGGTACCAATGCGGTGCGCTACGGTACGATGAAGGACAATGTGCTTTCATTGAAAGCCGTGCTCGCGAACGGCGAGGTGCTGACGACCGCACGGCGGGCGAAGAAATCCTCGGCGGGCTACGACCTCACGCGGCTCTTTGTCGGCTCCGAAGGAACGCTTGGCGTCATCACCGAGCTGACGTTGAAACTCGCCGGCATTCCCGAAGCGGTGTCGGCGGGCGTCTGCGCATTTCCGTCGGTGGAAGCCGCCTGCAACACCACGATCGCGACGATCCAATCGGGCATTCCGGTCGCGCGCATCGAGCTTCTCGATGCGCTGCAGGTGAAGGCTTGCAACGCCTATTCGAAACTCGATTTGAAAGAGACGCCGACCCTGTTCGTCGAATTTCATGGCTCCGACGCGAGCGTTGCCGAGCAGGCCGAGCGCTTCGGCGAGATCGCCGCGGAATTCGGCGGCGGCCCGTTCGATTGGGCAACACGGGCCGAAGACCGCACAAAGCTCTGGCAGGCGCGTCACGATGCCTATTGGGCGGTGGTCAACATGCGCAAAGGCTGCCAGGCCTTCGCGACGGACGTATGCGTTCCGATATCGAAGCTTGCCGAATGCGTGACGGCGACGCAGGAAGACATCAAGAAATTCGATCTCATTGCGCCGATTGTCGGCCATGTTGGCGATGGCAATTTCCATGTCGCAGTGTTGCTCGATATGAGCGACGCCGGGGAGGTCGCGCGCGCGAAGAAGTTCAACGAAGCCCTGATCGCGCGCTCGCTGTCGATGGATGGCACCTGCACCGGCGAGCACGGCGTCGGCGAGGGCAAGATCCAGTATCTCGAAGCCGAGCATGGCGCGGTCGGCCTTGCGGCGATGCGCGGCGTGAAGCGCGCGCTCGATCCCGATAACATCATGAATCCCGGCAAGATATTCGCGCCTTAGTAGATCGCGCGGACATTTTCCCGCCGTATTCCAGCGTGCAAGGCCCGGTTCGCACGCGCGTTTTTTACTCGACGCGCGGCGCTTCCTGACGCAATTTCAGGCGGATAGAGCATGACCTCCGAAGAGTGTGACGCGGTTTTCGGATAAGACCATGCTCCTTGAGGAGCGGCTGATTGCAACACGGTTTACTGGCTTTGGGCCTCGCGCTGATCGCGGCGATTGTCGCGGCACTCGGAGCGCCTTTATTTGTTGACTGGAACGCCTGGCGGCCCGAATTCGAACAGCGCGCGAGCGCGCTTGTCGGCACGCCTGTCACGATCAAGGGTTCGATTGAAGCCTCGATCCTGCCGACGCCGGCTTTCGTTATGCGCGACGTTACGGTGGGTGATGCGGCGCAAGGCACCGGCCTCACGGCAGGGCAGATCCGCGGCATCCTCTCGTTAGGCGCGTTGTTTCGCGGTGCGGTGGAAGCGGAGGAGATCGTTTTCACCAAGCCGACGCTGCGCCTCACGCTCGGCGCCGATGGCCGCATCGCTGTCAAAAAGACGGAGGGCGAGCCGGGGCCGCTTTCGGTCTCGCGCTTCACGATCGAAGGCGGCCGGCTCGTTCTCGACGATCGCGCCAACAAGCGGCAATATCAGTTCAACGATATCGCGGCTGCCGGCGAGTTGCAGTCGCGCGCCGGTCCGCTGAAGCTGGAGGCTTCTTTCGCGCAGGACGGCAAGCCCCGCAACAATGCGTGGAAGCTGCGCGCCTCGAGCGGACAGTTCAACGACACCAACGGCAGAGCGCGATTTTCGCTGACACGCGCCGACGGGCTTTCATTCGATGCGGACGGCATGCTCTCGCTCGAAAAGGCGAAGCCGCGTTTTGAAGGAAAGATCAATCTCGCGCAGCCCGGCGCCATGCCGTGGAAGCTCGCGGCGAATGCGATCGCAAGTCATGCCGCGCTCAAGCTTGAAGGACTTGAAATCTCGTTCGGCGCACCGGATGCGCCGGCCGAGTTCTCAGGCGAGGCGCAGGTGAGTTCCTTGCAGCGCGGCGTGTTCGACGCCGAGCTTTCCGCAAAGTTCGTCGATCTCGACAAGGCGCTCGGCGCGCAGAACAAGAGCGCCGCGGCGGTGATCGCGCAGCTGCGCGACACGCTGGCAGGCTTCCGGGGCGATCCGCTTACGGGAAAACTGAAGCTTTCGGTCGCCCAACTCGTCGCCGGCGGCGGTACCTTGCGCGATGTCGAAAGTGTGCTTGCCTGGCGCGATGGCGCGCCTATGCCGGAGCGGCTGAATGCGCGGCTGCCCGGCCGCGGCGCCGTTCAGCTCAGCGGCGCGCCGCTTGCGGATGGCAGTTTCAAAGGCCGCTGGGCGGTGTCGGCGGAAGAGCCCGCGGCGCTCGCCGAATGGAGCGGCGTTCTGCCAGCCGACGTGATGGGCGAAGGCAGTTTCAGGGTCGATGGCGGCCTTCTGGTTTCGGATCAAAAGCTCACGCTCGACCCGTTCCTGCTGACGATGGGCCCGGCGAAACTCGGCGGCGATCTCGTTTACAGCTGGCAGGCCGGCGGCCAGAACGCGCGCCTCGATGCAAAGCTCAATGGCAGCACGCTTGATCTTGCGCTTCTGCAGCCGCTCGCGCGCAAGTCCATCGCGAAGGATAACTCGCTCGCGATCCATGCCATGCTCGACATTCAGTCGCCGCGCATCTTCAGCCAGCCGGCGCGCCGCTTGAGCGCGTCCCTGTCGCGAAATGGCGATGTGATTGTGCTGGACCGGCTCGCAATCGAGGACATGGCGGGCGTTAATCTCAGCGCCAAGGGCGAGATTGCCTCCTATGCGGACAAGCCGAGGGGCAAGGTCGATTTCAGTCTCGATGCCGCGAACGCCAAAGGCCTCGATAATCTTGCGGGCATGTTGAGCGATCCGGATTTTGCGGCTTATCTTCGCCGCGTGACCGCCGCCGCCGCGCCGCTGCAGCTTGCGGGCAGCATCACCGGCGATGGCAAAGGCCCGGCGGTGATAATCGAGGCGAAGGGCAAAGCGAAAAACGCGCAAATCAGGCTTACGTCGCGCGGCGAACCGCTGAATTTTGCGATCGACGACACGAAGCTCGAACTCGATGCGCCGGATGCCGCCAATCTTGTCGCGCTTCTCGGCCTGCCGATGCCTGAGCCGCTTGCGGGCCAGGGCCATTTCGAAATTGCGATCGGCAAGAAAGATAAAGGCGCCGCGCCGCTGAGAGCGCAGCTCGTGTTTCCCGGCATCGATCTTTCGGCGGATGGCGCTTTGCGCTTTGCCGAAAAAATCGAGCCGCGCATCAATCTCAAGCTCGAGGCGACGGATTTCCGCGCGCTGTCCATGGCCGCGGCACGGATCAGGGATAGCGTCGTGCCCGCGAGCGGCACCGCGCGCTTGATCCGCGACGAGGGTGGCGTGGCGCTCGAGGATCTTGCGATCGATTTCGGTGACACGCGCGTGCGCGGAAGGATGACGTTCAGGGGTGTCGAACAGCCCGTGCTTTCGGGCGATCTTACGCTCAATCGCAGCGATCTGACGACGCTGCTCGCGCTCGGGATCGGGCGTATGGACGAGGCCGGCGCGGGTGCGCTGTGGTCGGACGCGCCGCTCGGCACGCCGCCGCTCGCCGGGGCGAGCGGGGATTTTGCCATTCAAAGCGCCGCACTCGGACTGTTCGGCAATCTGACGGCCACCGGCGCGCGGATGAAGCTCCGCTTCAGCGGCACTCAATTCGCGGTCGAGGATCTTTCCTGCGATCTTGCGGGCGGCAAGCTCACGGGGCAGGCGCGCATTTCGCGTCCTGACCTGATCGCTTTCGACGGCAAGCTCTCGCTGGAGGGCGCCGATGTTTCACGGCTGATTTCGCCCGCCGACTGGCGCTCTCGCCTTCACGGCAAGGGTGACGTTTCTCTTGAGCTTGCAGGGCAGGGCGCTTCGCTCGCGCAGCTCATCGGCAACATCGCGGGGCGCGGCAAATTCACGCTTGCCGATACCGAGATCGAAAAGTTGTCGCCGGGCGCGCTTGCAAAGGTTTTTGCCGCGGCTGGCAAGAACCTGCCGGATGAAGCGAACGTCCGGATGCAGCTCGCGAAGGCGCTCGACGATGCGCCACTCAAGATTGCCAAGCTGGAGGGCCCGATCGTCGCGGCAAACGGCGTGATCCGCGCCGGCAAGGCTGTGGCAAAAGCGGGGAATGCCGATACCGTATCGAATGTCTCGTTTGACCTCAGCCGCTTTTATCTCGATGCGAATGTGACGTTCGAAAACCCGGCTCCGAAAGGCATGAGCGCCAGGCCTGCCATCACCGTGGCTTGGCGCGGGCCGATTGCGGAGCCCGCCAGGAATATCGAAATCGCGCCGCTGATGGCGGCGCTGTCGCTGCAAGCGATGGACGGTGAAATGCGCAGGATCAACGAGCAGGGCCGGGCGCTTCCGGTCAATATGCAGCCGGTTCCGCCACTTGCGACCGAAACGCCGCCGGCGCCAAAGCCGAAAGTTTCGCCGCCGCCGCGTCCGAAAACCGCGCCGGCACCGCAAGGCAACCGGCAGCTAAAGCTCGATCCGATTCATTAAAGCGATTTCCGTTCGTATGTGACGAAGGTGTAGGGGAGCGAGTCGCGCTCGCCCTGATGCGGCCCGTCGCGGCGCGTCACCTTCCATTCGTTCCTGTCGAACGCAGGAAAAACGGTGTCGCCTTCGGGCGAGCCGTGGACTTCGGTGATTTCGAGCCTGGCCGCAATCGGCATCGTCTCGGCGAATACGACGCTGCCGCCGATGATGGCGATCTCGTCGATGCCGCGCGCGTCGGCGTCCTTCTCGGCGAGCGCGAGCGCGTCCTTGAGGTTGGTAGCCGTCACCGCGCCCTCGGCCTTGTAGTTCGGGTTCGAGCTGATGACGATATTCAGCCGGTTCTTCAGCGGCCCGCCCATCGACTCGTAGGTCAGGCGGCCCATGACGATCGGCTTGTTGATGGTGAGCTCCTGGAAGTGCTTGAGGTCGCCGGGAATTTTCCACGGCAGCTGGCCGTCTTTGCCAATGACGCCGTTCTCGGCGACGGCCACGACCAGAACGAGTTTTTTCATGTTTATTTCTTGCGGAATTTGTCGAGGCTGACGACCTGCGCGCTCGGCTGCGCAGCAGCGTCTTCTTTTGCGCCGTCTTCTCTCGTGTCGTCCTTGCCCGATTTTTTGGCTGGGCTTTCGGCGTCCTTTCGCTTCGCACGGGCGGAAGCCTTCGGCATTTCTTCGGGCTCCGACGCGGCGCCGCGCGGCGCAGGGCGGCGTTCCGCGGCGGGCGTCCCGCTGTCCGCTTCATTCGCGGCGCTGCCGGCCATGGTTTGGGCGTCGGTCGCGATCTCGAACTGCAGACCGAACTGCACCGACGGATCGTAGAAGCCCTTGACCGCGTCAAACGGGACAATGAGCTTTTCGGGCACGCCGCCGAACGAGAGTCCGATCTCGAACTGCTTGTCGGTGACCGCGAGATCCCAGAACTGGTGTTGCAGCACGATCGTCATGAAGTGGCTAGCGGGCGACTTCTTGAGCTGCTGCTGGCGCAAGCGCTCGGAAATCTTGACGCCGGGCGCGTCAAAGTTGAACTCGATAAAAAAATGGTGATCGCCAGGCAGGCCGTTTTTTGCGGCATCCGACAATACCTTGCGGACAACGCCGCGTAGCGCGTCCTGAGCGAGCAAATCGTAGCGGATCAAGTCAGCCATATCTGCACTCAAGCCGATTCCAGCCGTGATGAGAAGGACGTGCGCAACGAAAGTGGGGGCTTCTGTTGCCAGGTGCCCCCGGACCCCGCCTAAAGGTGCAAACCCTTAGGGCTTGAGTTTCGGTATTTCAAACCGCTTACGCGGCCTGAGCAACCGGAGCGTAGTTGTCGTTGGCAACTATGCATGGCCCGATAACGACGGAACCATCCCGAGCAAAAGCCTCGCCCTTTACGCCCTCGTCGATCCTGGTTCGCCCCCGCCGAAATTCGATTCCTTCAATTCATCGAAGCGAATTTTGGTGGAGGCGCCGGGTACTGCCCCCGGGTCCGAATGGTTTATTGCGGCGCGCGTTTATTGCCATAGCTGGCTTGCGCCAGCGGAACGAATATAGGCATTTTCCTTCGGTAAAAAAAGGGCCGACTCAACGGGAGTTCATCATCCGCAAAGGCAGCCGCTTTCACGGTTTCGGAAATGGTTTCGCCCTCGTGCTTTGCGCGCTGGCGGCATTCGGCATGCCTGCGCTCGCGCAGACGAAGACCGTTCCGCCTTCGACAACGCGCCTGAAGGCTGTAACCGTCACCGCGCAGAACGGCATGGTGGTGACGGACGATGCGATTGCCACGCATATCGGAGCCGAAGTGTTACGGCAGGGCGGCAATGCGGTCGATGCGGCGGTCGCGGTCGGTTTTGCGCTTGCGGTGACGTTTCCCAATGCCGGCAATCTTGGCGGCGGCGGCTTCATGATGGTGAGGCTCGCGGATGGCCGTATTGTCGCCATCGATTATCGTGAGACCGCGCCGTTCGCGATGACAAAGACCGCTTTCCTCAACGCACGCGGCGAAGCTGATCCGAAGAAATCGCGCGAGGAGGGGCTTGCGGTCGGCGTGCCGGGCACGGTGGCGGGGCTTTCGCTTGCGCTCGAAAAATACGGCTCGGGCAAGTTCACGCTCGCCGATCTCGTGCAGCCTGCGATCACGCTTGCGCGCGACGGCTTTACGGTGGGCGAGCCGCTTGCCGAGTCGATCGAGCAGTCGCGCGATACGCTGGCGCGGTGGCCTTCGACGAAGCCGATCTTCTTCGCCGCCGATGGCAGCGCGCCGAAAGCAGGCGATAAATTCGTGCAGAAGGATCTTGCCGAGACGCTCGCAACGATTGCGCGGGAGGGGCCTCGCGGCTTCTATCACGGCCCGGTGGCCGAGAAGATCGCGCGCGCGGTGAGCGAGGCCGGCGGCGTGATGACGACCGAAGACCTCGCGCAATACGAGGCCGTGGAGCGAAAGCCGCTGCGCGGCACCTATCACGAGTACGATATCGTTTCGATGCCGCCGCCGTCGTCGGGCGGCGTTCATCTCATCCAGATCCTGAACATTCTCGACGGCTTCGATCTTGCGCCGCTCGGACCTGCATCGGGGCAGGCGGCGCATATTCGCGTGGAGGCGATGAAACTCGCTTATGCCGACCGCGCCGAATATCTCGGCGATCCGGATTATACCAAAATCCCGGTCGATGGTCTGATCTCGAAAGAATACGCGGGCTCGCTGCGTAAGCAGATCGACCCGGAACGGGCACGGGCCTCGAAAGACATCAAGCCTGGCAATCCGGTGCCGTTCGAGAGCGATCACACCACGCATTATTCGATCGTTGACAAGGACGGCAATGCGGTCGCCAACACCTATACGCTCAACCTGCGTTACGGCATCGGCCTCGTCGCCGAAGGAACGGGTGTGCTGCTCAACAACGAGCTGGACGATTTCGCCGCCAAGAAGGGCGCGCCGAACGCCTTCGGTCTCGTCGGCGGCGAAGCGAACGCGCCGGGGCCGGGCAAGCGGCCGCTGTCCTCGATGGCGCCGACCTTCGTGCTGAAGGGCGGCAAGCTCGTGCTCGTCACCGGCTCGCCCGGCGGCAGCCGCATCATCACCACGGTGGCGAACGTCATCATCAATTTCATCGACTACAAGATGTCGCTTGCAAACGCCGTTGCGGCACCTCGCATCCATCACCAGTGGATGCCGGACGAGGCTCGGGTCGAACCCGACGTGCCGCCGGATATGGCATGGCTTCTGGAGCGGCGCGGCAACAAGGTGGTGCCCGGCGGCCCGTGGGGCGCCGCGCACTCGATCCTGATCACCGATAAGAATTTGCAGGGTGTTGCCGACCCGCGTGTCGCGGGGGCGGCAGCAGAAGGCTATTAGGCGGCTTCGTAAACCGAAGCGGCGAGTTGCGTTGTCCCGGCGCCGCGATTTTCGGCGCGGCCGTCGAGCCAATCTTCATTTTCCGCGAGCGCATAAAACGAACTCGCAAGGCGCATTTGTATCTCGCGAAACTCGTGCTCTTCGGTCGCGAGTTCGGCCTGCCGTTCGCATTCGGCGGCCATGATCCGGAAGCGCTCGGCTTTCGTTTTCGGCATGACACTGCTCCGTATTCTTTCTGAGCGTCGACGCCGTCCGGATAGCCATCGCTCATGACGAGCGTATGACCTCATCCGGCCCCGTGCGATTCACCTTGTTGATGCTTTGCGTCATGAAGGTGGCCCGCAGCGCGACACAGCGACGCAAGCGGCCTGTGGGGCAAATTAAAATCGCGTAAGGCGGTCAACAAATCCGCGTAAGGAACGCGTAATGAAAAACTTCGTGATGCGGGAGCAGACTTGGATACGGGAGCAGGCTTGGATGCGGGAGCAGAGTTGGATGATGCAATGAAGGAACCGTGACCGCTTTACGGCATTTTACTTGTCTCATCGTTTGGAGATTCAGATATGGCTCGTCGATATTCCAAATCAGCTGGCAAGGAAGTCGAGCGCGAGATGCGGCGCTACAAGAAGGGGAAGGCGAAAAGCGGCAAGGGAGGCAAAGGCGGCAAGGTAAAAAGCCGCAAGCAGGCGATCGCCATCGGGCTTTCGAAGGCGCGCAAGAAAGGCAAGAAAGTGCCGAAAAAGCGCAAAAAATCGCGCAGGAAATCGCGCCGGAAATCATGAAAGAAATAGCCGGCGCCATCCGCCCGCCCAGCTTTCTTTAACGCCCGGTTTTGGCTAGTAATTGCCCACCGGGCGGCGCCCGGAAAAAAGCAAAATCGCCGTGCTTGATGGGCGGATGGGAGAGTTCGCATGAGGATTTTGTTTGCGGGAGCGGCTTACCTGCTGCTGACGGCGGCGGCTTTTGCGCAGGCAAACGCTACGATCGATCCGGAAATGTTGCCGGAAAACCGCGCGATCGATCAGCGGTATCGCAACACATTGCAGCGGTTGCCCGACGGCCAGGAAAGCAACGACCCCTGGCGCAAATTCCGCGCGGTCGAGACCGAAAGCAAGCCGAAACCGGCCGGCAAGAAATCGAATTGACCTAGCCGCCCGGTTCGAAGCCCGCTTCGTCGTAGCAACTCTGGTGCGCCGGCGGGAACATACGTTCCCATTCGTAAAGACGGCGAAAGTCGGCGGTATCAACGACTTCGCTCATGCACTGGCAATAGATACGGCGGGCGCCAGGCCGATCCTTGCCGCTATTGAGTGAGTTGACACAGAACTCGACCCATTTCGCTTTTTCTTGCGGCGAGCCGTCGTAATCCGCGACGGCTGCGGTACCCGAGATGAACATGAACAAGGCGGCAAATGGTAAGTAAAATCGAATCGAAAGCGGCATCGGCAAGCTCCGTTTGGGCGGTGCTGTGTCGCGCAAGCCAGGTTCGCCGGATGTGACGGCCGGCACATTCGCGCCGTCTTGTTCATGGCAAGCCGTCGCTCGCTATACAAAGCACGGGGCCTGCCGGATACTGGCCACGCAACAGGGGAGTTCCTCGATGGCTGAACAGCAGCAGTACGACGATAACGTAGTGAAATTCTCGGTCGAAAACGGCCAGCAGCCTGGCACCTACGAGCTTTACATCAAGACCAAGAGCGAAGAGTTCGATTTCCAGATCAACGCCGAAATGCTCCAGCAGCTCGGCGACGCGATCTACGCGGCGATCGACAAGAACGAAGGCAAACAGTGACGCCGGAGGCGCCGATGCTGCTTGCGCGGATCGTCGCGGGACTGGCCGGCGCCTTCTTCGCCTATTGGTCGCTGATTTATTTCGGCGTCGTTTTCCAGCACTTCGACGTGATCGCGCTCGGCGCCGGCGCGGTGGCCGGGCTGATCGCGGCCTTTCTCGGGTGGTTCGTGCTGTTCGCCGACAATCCGCAAGAGCGCTCGCGCATGGTGTGGACGCTCGTGATCGGAGCCGGAATTGGGCTCGCCTGTTTTCTCGCCGGCTTCGCCGGCCCGATTGTCTTCACGCCGGACGCCAACCAGGGGCCGCTCCTCGGCATCTTCATTACCGGGCCGCTCGGCTTCCTCGCAGGCTGTGTCGCGGGCTTTGCTTGGACCCGGCTGAAAATGTGACGGCCGTCATAACGGCTTTCGCCATGCCATGCTGGATAGCCGCATGGATATGGAGATTGCACATGATGGCTTTCGGGAATCAGTCGATCACGTTTCTGCACTACATGGCCTATTTTCTGGCGGGTGCGCTGCTCGCCAACGGCGTGCCGCATTTCGTCAAAGGCATTTGCGGCGAGAAGTTCGAGACGCCAATTGCGCTCTGGCGCGGTGAGAAACAGTCGGCGCCCTGGATAAACGTGGCCTGGGGCTGGGTGAATTTTGCGATCGGCGCCGCGCTATTGCACTATTTCACGCCGGTGCGGATTCCCGCGCCGATCGAGCCTTGCATCACAGCGAGTCTCGGCGCGCTGGCGAGCGCGGTTTATCTGGCGCAGAAGTTTGGGAAGCCGGTCAAGACGAAGCGCTCTCGCAAATGAAAAAGGCGGCGTTTGCTCGCCGCCTTTTTCTTTCTTTACGCCGCGCTGCGGATCAGCGTTGCTTGATAAACGTCCCGTCCTGCAACTCCTGCACTGCCTGCACGAGTTGCTCGCGGGTGTTCATCACGATCGGGCCATACCAGGCGACGGGCTCCTCGATCGGCTTGCCCGACACGAGAAGGAAGCGCACGCCCTGATCGCCGGCCTGCACGGTGACTTCGTCGCCGCGGTCGAACACGACGAGCGAGCGATCGCCGGCATCCTCACGGACGAGGATTTCCTCGCCGTTCGGGCCTTCCTCCTCACGCAGCACGCCGAACGGATTCGACGCGTAGCCGAAAGTGCCGCTGCCGGCGAAGACATAAGCGAAGGCGTGACGATCGACCTCAACCTTCAGCGTCTTCTTCTTGCCGGGCGCGACCGAAACGTCGAGATAGCGCGGATCGGCCGCAACACCTTCGACCGGGCCTTTCTTGCCCCAGAAATCGCCGGTGATGACGCGCACTTTCGTGCCGTCGTCGTCGGTCACTTCGGGGATCGCCGAGGAGGGGATGTCCTGATAGCGCGGCGCCGTCATCTTGAGATGCGAAGGCAAATTCGCCCAAAGCTGAAAGCCATGCATCTGGCCCCTGGCATCACCTTTCGGCATCTCCTGATGCATGATGCCGCTGCCTGCGGTCATCCACTGCACGTCGCCGGCGCCGAGCGCGCCGCGATTGCCGAGGCTGTCGCCGTGGTCGACGGTGCCCGCGAGAACATACGTGATCGTCTCGATTCCGCGATGCGGGTGCCAGGGAAAGCCGGCTTTATAATCCTCGGGATTATCGTTGCGAAAATCGTCGAACAGCAAAAACGGATCGAACTGCTCGGTTTTCCCGAATCCGAAACCGCGCTGCAGCTTGACGCCCGCGCCCTCGATCGTGGGTTGCGGTTTGATGATTTCCTTTACCGGGCGAAGGGACATGGCATCGATCCTCAGGCGAGGGGCCGCTGGTTAGGTTTCAGAATGTGGCTTTGCGTTTTCGGAGATTGCGCCGCTCGCATGGCCTATGTGGGCCTGCGGAGCCGCTGATGCAATGAAGCGGACGCATGGAGGCCATGCGTCCGCTTCAGGCCGGGAGAATAGGCAGGTCAGGCCGGCTCCGGTTGTTCGGCCGGCTCCTTTACTTCAAGCACGGTAAGCGTGCGCCATTCGCCGGCAGGGTTCTGCCAGTCGATGGTCTGGCCTTTCGAGAGGCCAATGAGCGCGGCGCCGATGGGCGTCAGCACCGAGACACGCCTTGCGGCAATGTCGGCGCGGTCGGGGTAAGTGAGCGTGACTTCGCGCACTTGCCCTGACGAATCGTCGCGGAACGACACGGTCGAGCCCATGCGGACGAAATTACCGCCATTTGCGCTCTCGAGCACGCGCGCGCGTTCGATCTCGCGCGCGAGGTAACCCGCGGTCTGCGGGTGACGGTCGAGGCCCGCCTGCGCCAGCGCCTCCAGGCGCTCGCGGTCGGCCGGAATGAGGGTGATCGGCGGAAGTTGTTTCATTTCATTTCTCCGTTCAGGCGGCTTGCGGGCCGGGATCCGGCGGATCTTGCGGGCCAGCGCCGGCTGTAAAATTTGGTCTCAAGGGTTCGACGTCCATGATGGTGACGAAATGCAGCGCGCCGAAAATGTCGCGGTACGGCATGCGATCGCCCTTGCGCAGACCCAGCATGGCCGCACCGACAGGCGAGAGCACCGACACTTCAAACTCGCTGTTCGAATAGTGATCGGGCAGCACGAACAGCCGCCGCCGCGTCGGGCCGAAATCGATGCGAAAACTCACCTGCTTGTTCAGCCCCACCGTTTCCTCGACGAGCGCATGATCGAAAACCTGGGCGCGCCGGATTTCCGCAAGCAGGAACGGCGCGGTCGGGTGTCCATCGCGCTCGGCTGTGCGGGCAATCTCTTTCAGGCGCCGGTGATCCTGACGCTCGATCTGCACCATGGGAAATGATGAACGGGACATGGTTCCTCGCGGAATCCTTCCTGCTTACGTTGCGAAATGTGAAATGGAGGATGAACGAAATCGTTCCGGACGGCGCGCAGCCGGCCGGTCAACCGCCTGCGTGCAGGCGGCCCGCGCGAATGGAAATGCGGTCAGCGTTCAGAACCATCATTTAAAGCTAGTGCGGTTACGCGCGGAGTCAAGATGACGAAGGACTATCCTCGACGCCGGTTTCCCGTTCGGGTTTTCGCTTTTCCCTTTACCGCGCATTTGCTCTGCAGCCCGGTTGCAACGCATGCCAATAGGGCTTTCCGGCTGCAACGCGGCAGGAATTCCTTGGGATTGGGGCTGGATCTCCGCCCGGTTGCCACATTTGCCAAATTTTCGACATGGAACCAGCCGTCTATACGGCGGTTTTATGCAGGCAACACCGGCATTCGCCATTGATGGGTTTCACAAAGGAGAGGGTTCTCATGAAGTTTTCATCCCGTATTCGCACTTCGCTGTTCGCGCTTGCCGCAGTTGCGGGCGCCGGTTTTGCGACGGTGCCGGCAGCCCATGCTGACACCTGCAACATCCGTTTCAGCGTGTTCAAGGCGGGCTGGTTCATCGGCGGTTCGGGCGGCAGCGGCACCATGTCCTGCCGCGGCCGCAGCTACCCGATCACCATCGGCGGCATCTCCGCCGGCCTCGTGTTCGGTGGCTCGCAGACCTGGTTCCGCGGCACGGTGTCGAACGTCTATCGTCCGTCGGATGTCGCGGGCGTTTACGGCGCAGCCGGTGCGGGCGGCGCGTTCGGCCCCGGCGCGCAGGTGATCGTGCTCCGCAACGAGAAGGGCGCAACGCTGCGTCTCTCGGGCAGGCAGGTCGGCGCGCAGATCAACGCCGATCTCTCCGGCATGGCGATCTCGCTGCGTTAACGCGCGCAATATTCAAATCGAAAAGCGGGAGGCGAAAGCTTCCCGCTTTTTTATTGCGGCCGTGCGGAGCCAAGGCTCATAGATATTTGCACTTCTGCAGGAAATAGGGGCTCACCGCGCCTGTCATCGTTTTATTCACGGTGAGACGGCCGATCACCTTTTTATCCTGCATGAGCGAGGGCGGCTTCCGTGCGTATGGATTGAACGGCGACAGGCCGGAATATTCGCCGCCGTATTGGCCGTATTCGTTCCAGATGCTGGTCGACGAATATTTGCTGCCGTAGTTGCCGTATTTGTTCAGAATGGATTCGGGATCGAGGGTGCCCGAAACCTTGCCGAGATAACGGCCGTCATCGGCCACGATTTTCGCGCCGGTGTATGTCGAGCAAAGTTGCTCCGCTTGTGCCGGCGCAATCGCCGCGAGTGAAAGAAAGACTGCGAGGATTGGGGCCCGCATTCCGCTCCTCCTGTGCCGTGCCGCCCTCCGCCCGTTGCCATGGGCGAAGCTTCCGGCAGCGATCCGGCATTTTGGGGGCGATAATATGCGGTGTGGTGACGCGCTCGATGCAGGCGAGCGGCGGATCTGCGCGGCGTTACTTTTTCGTCGCCAGCTCGTCGCGCAGTTTCAGCAATCGGTCGAGCTCTTCCTGCTGCTGCGCGATGCGGTCGGCGTTGCGGTCTTCGTCACCGGCGCCCGATTGCGCCGCCGCCTGCTCGGTGATCTGGCGGATATTGTCGCGCACAATCGCGATCTGCTTGTCGAGTTCGGGCAGGGTGACGTATTGCTCGCTGCTCATGACGCCATCTCTGGCGCTATCTTCGCGTCAGGGCTTTCGCGCTGTCAACCCGATGATCGCCGACATGCCGGAGTGGCCGGGGCCTTCCTGGATCTCGCGTTCTTCCTCGACGATCTTCACATCCTTGAAGCCGCCCCAGGCGCGCTCGAGCAATTCGCGCGTATAGAGCTGCTCGACATTCTTCGGCCCGCCGGTGGCGAATTGGAGCTGCTTCGGCGTATAGCCCTGGATGATGAGGAGGCCGCCGCGCTTGAGCGCGCGGCGCATACCGGCCCACTTCTTCGGGCGTTTGTCCGGCGTGCTGAACTGGGTGAAGATTTCGGCGACGACGTCGAAGGTTTCTTCGGGATAATTCCATTCGTGCGCGTCGGCTTCGATGAAGTTGACGCTGACATTGTGCTCGGCCGCGAGCTTGCGGCCTTTGGCCTGCGCCGATGGCGAGAAATCGGTCGAGGTGACTTCAAGCCCTTGCCGCGCGAGCCAGACGCCGTTTCGCCCTTCGCCATCGGCGACCGCGAGCACTTTGCCGTGCTTCGGCAGAAGCGGCTTGCAGCGCACGAGAAATTCGTTCGGCTCCTTGCCGAAGCGAAATTCCTCCGAAGCGAAGCGCGCTTCCCAGTGATCGAGGTCGGGGTTGCTGGACATTTTTCTTCTCCGCCAGAGAAAATTTCCAATCGCGCCTTGAAGTAACACTCTCTTCAGATTCGATTCGGGAAAAATTCGCGGTGCCGATTCGTTCTTTTGAGAACAGACGTGAACCTTGTGCCGTTCCGGGACGAATAGAGCATGATCCCGAAAAGTGCGAAGCGGTTTTCGGAAAAGATCATGCTCAATCAAATAGGTTAGCGACGAGTCTGATTCAACGCAGTTGCATTAGACTCGGGAACGCCCTCACTTCACCGGCACGACATCCTTCGCGCCCTTGGCGCCCATATAGACCGCGAGCAGCCGCACCGGCTCGGTGCCGTTGTTGACGCTGAAGTGGGCGACGTTCATCGCCTCCATCAGCGAGTCACCCTTCTTGTAGGTGCGCGTGCCGTGCTTGCCGTAATCGACGGTGAGTTCGCCCTCGAGGATGTAAGCGAACAGCGGCACGCCGTGCTTGTGCAGGATCGACTTGCCGCCGGGCTCGAGCGTGAAGATCGCCGCGGTGACATGTGCTTCGCCGGTGCGCGGATAGCGGATGGTTTCGCCGACGATCGTCTTGCCGGTCGAGAGCAGCGGCACGGCCGGATAGCCGCCGGTTTGTGCGGGCGGTGTTGCGGGTTGCGTGGGCGCGGCCTGCGGCTTCGCGGCCTCCGCGCCGACATCGCGGGCGAGGGCGTGGGGTGTGAGGGCGAGAGCGGTGAGAGCGGCGAGGGCGGTGTTGCGGATGCGACTCAATGAGAGAGAAGGGAGAAAATTCATGATGGATGGCCCTTCGATAGCAGCGGCTTGCGGCGCACTAGAAATTCGTTTCGGCTTCTAGCCGAAACTCCTCCGAAGCGAGCGGGATTACCAGTGATCGATGTCGGGGTTGCGGGGCACGTGTTGCCTATGTCCGCAATATTCTATCTGTCACGTTTCCGTGCTGGGAGGTACTGCTTACCCGGTAATCAGGAGTGATTTGTAGAATTCGAGGAATGAATCCTCTGCTCTCTAGTGAAAGTTTTTTGTATTCGTAGCTAAACTCGTTTCGCCTGAAGCTTCTTTCGCCGCATTAAGCAGCTGTGTCGCGAGCATTCCTTCCAACATTTCTTCTAAGTCGCCCACATTAATTTCCCCTGATTTCAAATTTGAATCAGCGGCTTCAAGAGCATGATAGTAAGGCTCTTTATTTCCAGCAATCTGTTCGGGGATAGAAGGCGATCCTGGAAGTAGGCTATCGAGCTTTGCGCTCAAAACGACATATGCCACGGCGCGGGCCGTGCGTCCATTCCCATCTGAGAACGGGTGAATCCAGTTTAGCTTCCATAAAACGTAAGCGCATAAATGCACGGCGGATTTGCTGGACCAGTTTTCATTTACATAATCGCACATCAATTCTATTTCCTCCGAAACGAAGGCCGCTTCGGGAGGTTGATGTGCGCTGCCGCCTATTTTTACGGATGTATTGCGCCAAGTTCCTGCTAGTGGGTGAAGTCCGTCAAGAGCTGCTTGATGAAGTTGTAGTATTAAACTTGAGCGAAGCCGAAATGGACGACCTTCGTCTTTCACATATGATCTTATGATCTCCAAAGCCAAATTAAATTGGCGAAGACCATTTTCGGCTTCACGACGAGCAATTTCTTCTGGATCTGTAAGAACAGCTGCAGTTTCGGCGATGCTGTGTCTATCTTGAGCCAAGATAATTACTTGCGTTGGGCTTCTAACTTTGCATCCAGATCGGCAACCATTTCGCGAGTGATACGCTCATTCTCAATGTGAGTGTTGCCATATGCAAAGCTGCGCCGTTGTTCGCGCAACTGTTCCGGGGTCATTTCGATTTTCCGTGCTCGATCGACGAGTTCTTGCAGTTCTCGTGTCATCGATAGGTTCCTCTTCAAAGAATCAATATAGGAACGGTAGAGGTTCTCGTAAAGTTCCTAATTTGGCCTGAACATTGGCTTTTAGCCGAAAACAGTGATGATTTCAGGTGGCTTGAAACGCCTTATTACTCTCCTCCACCGCGTCGGCATCCACATACACTTCATCACCGAGCCTTTTGAATTTCTCGCTCATCTCGGCCATGCCGCGTTCGGCATCATCCTTTGAGACGCGGCCTTTGGCCGTTCCTCAGGATGAGGCCGTATTGCGTTAGAGCGTTTTATTGCTCTCCTTCACCGCATCGGCATCCACATACACTTCATTGCCGAGCTTTTTGAATTTTTCACTCATCTCGGCCATGCCTTTTTGCGCGGCTTCCGGATAAAGCGCCGCCTTCTCGTTGTCGCCGAGCGAGGCCGCATAGTCGCGCACGTCCTGCGTGATCTTCATCGAGCAGAATTTCGGCCCGCACATCGAGCAGAAATGCGCGACCTTGTGCGCTTCCTTCGGCAGCGTCTCGTCGTGGAAGGCGCGCGCCGTGTCGGGGTCGAGGCCGAGGTTGAACTGGTCTTCCCAGCGGAAGTCGAAGCGCGCGCGTGAGAGCGCGTCGTCGCGAAGCTGCGCCGCCGGGTGGCCCTTGGCGAGGTCAGCCGCGTGCGCCGCGATCTTGTAGGTGATGACGCCTTCCTTGACGTCGTCGCGGTTCGGCAGACCCAGGTGTTCTTTCGGCGTGACGTAGCAGAGCATCGCGCAGCCGAACCAGCCGATCATCGCCGCGCCGATGCCGGAGGTGATGTGATCGTAGCCCGGCGCGATATCAGTCGTCAGCGGCCCAAGCGTGTAGAACGGCGCTTCGCCGCATTCCTTGAGCTGCTTGTCCATATTGATCTTGATCTTGTGCATCGGCACGTGGCCGGGGCCTTCGATCATGACCTGGCAGCCCTTCTTCCAGGCGATCTGCGTCAGTTCGCCGAGCGTCTCCAATTCGGCGAATTGCGCGCGGTCGTTGGCGTCGGCAATCGAGCCCGGACGCAAGCCGTCGCCGAGCGAGAACGAGACGTCATACTTGCGCATGATGTCGCAGATTTCGTCGAAGCGCTCGTAGAGGAAGCTTTCCTTGTGCCGCGACAGGCACCACTTCGCCATGATCGAGCCGCCGCGCGAGACGATGCCGGTGACGCGGTCGGCGGTGAGATGGATGTAGGGCAGGCGCACGCCGGCGTGGATGGTGAAGTAATCGACGCCCTGCTCGCACTGCTCGATCAGCGTGTCCTTGTAGCACTCCCAATCGAGCTTCACGGGGTCGCCGTTGACCTTCTCGAGCGCCTGATAGATCGGCACGGTTCCGATGGGGACGGGCGAGTTGCGCAGAATCCATTCGCGCGTGTTGTGGATGTTGCGGCCGGTCGAGAGGTCCATCACCGTGTCGGCGCCCCAGCGGATCGCCCACACCATCTTCTCGATTTCTTCCTCGACCGATGAAGTGACGGCCGAGTTGCCGATATTGGCGTTGATTTTGACGAGGAAGTTGCGGCCGATGATCATCGGCTCGAGTTCGTTGTGGTTGATGTTCGACGGGATGATCGCGCGGCCTCTGGCGATCTCGTCGCGGACGAATTCGGGCGTGATGAACGCGGGAATGCTCGCGCCGAAGCTTTCGCCGTCGGCAAGCGCGGCTTCGGCGCGCTCCAGCATCTTCTTGCGGCCGAGGTTTTCGCGTTCGGCGACGTAAATCATTTCCTTGGTGATGACGCCGGCGCGCGCCCACTCCAGTTGCGTGACCGGCTTGCCGTCGAGCGCCCGCATCGGCTTCGGCGTATTCGGAAAGGCGCGGGCGAGATACTTGCCGGTCGCGTTGCCGTTATCGACCGGCTGGATCGGGCGGCCTTCGTATTCCTCGATGCCGCCGCGCTCCTTCACCCATGCGGCGCGCAAGCGCGGCAGGCCTTTCTCGACGTCGATCCTGGCGTTTTCCTCGGTATAGGGGCCCGAGGTGTCATAAACGCGAACCGGCTCCTCATTTGCACTTGGTTGCAGCGCAATTTCCTTTAAGGGTACGCGCACGTCCCCCGCCGCATCTGGCGTCGAATAGATTTTTTTCGAGCCGGTGATCGGTCCCGTGGTGACTTTCGGGGTGGCGATCTCGCGGTTATGGACGTTCATAGTTCACCTTTTGCGTTTTGAGGCGCTCTGCTTTGGAGCGGAATGTTTCGCGGCTGCGGCACGGCGGGCGCGAAGTGCGTGGGCGAGGTAGCCTTCGTAAAAGAGCCACAGGCCAAAACCAAGCATGATGAGGCCCGGTATGCCCGGCCAGATATCAAGGCCGACGATCGCGGTACCCATGATCTGGCCTTCCTGCGGAACGAGAATGCGGACTGCGCCGCCGATCACGGCGAGCCAGCCGAGCACGGTGATGATCACCGGCCATTTCCATTCCCAGATATTGTGCAGGTTGACGATGGCAAGGCCCGAGAAGAGCGCAATGACGCCGGCGACGTAAATCAGCGCGTAGCTGACCAGAAACTGTTCTGCCATGTAGCGGTAGGTGTCGGAATTAAAAATGAGCGCAATGCCGACCGTAATCAAAACGGGGCCGATCAAACGTGCTAAAAAAATAGAGCGTTGCATGTCCCTGTCCCTTCGCCGGCATGACCCGGATCAGGTTCGGAGGGTCACCACTCTGGGTATCTCAGCCCGGGCCGACAGCCGGGCACCCCTCGGAACTGGGACAATCTGGACCTTTCGGCCCGCAGATTCAATGGGGAATCAAGACGTGCGGGAGATCACAACAAGGAAGTTGTGGCGGCGCGGGACGAGGCGCGGATAAGGCCGTCTATTTCCTTCGGCGGCACCACATGCGGAAGGAACATGCGGACAGCGCCGTAGGGAAGGCCAATCAGCGCAAGGGTTAGCTTGTCGCGGCCGCGCGGATCCGTGGATAGGAGGCGTTTGGCGGCATCGGCAATCGACTGGAGAACTTCGGATGTTTGTTGCGCGGCCCGGTTGCGGCTTTCCTCCGGCGCATCGTCCAGAAAGTCGTCGCGGCGGTGGGTGAAGAGGATGACGCCGCCGGCATGGTTGTCGCGGGCGAATTGCGGCGTGACGAGCGCGGCCTGCAAGGCATCTTCAAGCGTTTTGGCCTGGGCGAGGACGGCGCGGAAGCGAAGGCCAAAGGCCGCCGCGCTCTCGATCCAGGCTTCGGCGAGCAGCGCGCCCTTCGAGGGGTAGCGGTGATAGACCGAGCCGACCGGGGCGCCTGCCTCTTTGGCGATCAGGGCGAGCGTTGTCTGGGCAGGGCCGAGGCGGGCCGCGACGCGCGTTGCGGCGGCGATCAGATCGCGGTCGGTGAAGCGGGCGGGGCGTCCCATCCGGGCCTCCGGAAATTAGTGCGTGCGTTCCAATTGCAAATGCGCAATCAAATCAGCGCTTTTGTTACGCCGCCCATTGTGAAGCCAAGATTCTAATATTCGATTGATTTTCCGATCGCGGTTTTCCGCGCCTTAAATTCGATTTTCATTCTTTATTAAATTCCCCGTTCTAGATTTCGCATTCCAATAGCCCGCAAATTCGCGCCTGCCGCTTCGGCATGTTTTTGCATTGGCACGCTCTTCGCAAGCAATCGGCAGGGCCCAGGCTCGGGCCTCAAGCCTCAAGCCCAGGGTTAAAATCTCTGGTGAACAGCGGAACCAACGTCTGCATGCTTGTTTGGTGTAGACCGCAACGCCGACGCCAGCGACGCGAAGTCAGAAAACGGAAGCACAAGGAACGAGATGATGGCCGTCGTAACCAGCCCATTTGTATTGCTGCCTGCGGTGGTGGGGCTGTTCGCCCTCACGCAAGCCGTGGGTGACGCCGCCTTAAAGGTCGACGATCAAGGATCTTCGCAAGCGATCTCGGATGTGACCGGCAGCCTGCCTGCCGATGCCGCGCTGCCGGCGCCTGGCGCCGGCCCCGAGGAGATGCAAACCGATGCGCCCGCAATCGGGGAAACGTTCAGCTGCCTGCAATTGCAGATCATCGACGAGGTCGAACTGATCGCCGATATGCCGGCAGGCACCGACTGTAACTAGGATCGCCGCGCTTCAGAACGGCCAAGAGCAGGGGAACCGGCAAGGCCGCCCCGCGTTAGGTTTTCCGGGTATGGGCCGGAGGAACCGCCATGTGGCCAGCGGCACGGCAAGGCATCGATCAAACCATGCTGCTTGCAGCCTCGGTGTTTCTGGGCCTCATCCTCGGCGCCATTTATCCCCTGCTTTAGCCCTGCGGCCCCCTCTGGCAGCCGGGGGTTGTTGCCGTATAGCCTGCGGCCAGGAATCAGGCAGCGGCTCATGTACCAATATCTCGACCTCCTGAAGCGCATTCTCGACACCGGCGCCCGCAAGGAAGACCGCACCGGCACCGGCACGCTCTCGGTGTTCGGCCATCAAATGCGTTTCGACCTCGCTGAGGGTTTCCCGCTCGTCACCACCAAGAAGCTGCACACCAAGTCGATCGTGCACGAGCTGTTGTGGTTCCTCGCGGGTGACACCAATGTGAAGTATTTGCAGGACAACGGCGTCACGATCTGGGACGAGTGGGCGGACAAGCACGGCGAACTCGGCCCGGTCTATGGCAAGCAATGGCGCTCATGGTCCGCGCCTGACGGCGGCGTCATCGACCAGATGCGCGGCGTTGTCGAGGACATCAAGCGCAACCCGGATTCGCGGCGGCTGATCGTCAGCGCGTGGAACCCGGCGGATCTGCCGAAAATGGCGCTCGCGCCGTGCCATGCCCTGTTTCAGTTTTATGTCGCGAACGGGCGGCTTTCCTGCCAGCTCTATCAACGCTCGGCCGATGTGTTTCTCGGCGTGCCGTTCAATATCGCGTCCTATGCGCTGCTGACGCATATGGTCGCACATGTCACCGGCCTTCAGCCGGGCGACTTCGTGCACACGCTGGGAGACGCGCATTTATACCGCAATCACCTGGCGCAGGCCCGGCTACAGCTCACCCGCAAGCCGCACCCGCTACCGCAATTGAAACTCAATCCTGACGTAAAAGACCTGTTCGCTTTCCGTTACGAGGACATCGCCATCGAGAATTATGTTGCCGATGCACCGATCAAGGCCGACATCGCCGTTTGAAAACGGCGGACCGCGGCTGCGGCTCGATCGAGATTCGGACGGAATATCTGGACAGGAGATTCGCAGATGAAGTTCGTTCACGGGCTGCTGAGTGCGTTCCTGCTGATGAATTTTGCGATGCTGCCGGCACCTGCGCGCGCCGACGCCGAAGCGCAGAAATTCCTGGAAGCGATCTACAAGCAATATGTCGGACAGAATACGCCGGGCGTTGCGCTCGGCAGTAACGACGTTCTGTTCAACTACTTCACGCCGGAGCTTGCCGCGCTGATCGCGGCCGACGCCGACCAGGCGCAGAAGAACGATGAAGTGCCGGCGCTCGACGGCGATCCGTTCGTCGGCGCGCAGGACTGGGACATCAAGGATGTGAGCGTCACGGTGAAGGACATTGGGCCGGGCAAGGCCCTTGGCCTCGCGACCTTCACCAATATGGGCGAGAAGCAGGCTGTCGAACTCGATCTCAAGAAGCTGCCGCAAGGCTGGCGGATCGACGAGATTCGCTGGCCCGATGCGAGCCTGCGCGGCATTCTGAAAGGCGAGGAAATGCCCGCGGGCGAACCCGAAGAAACGCGCAAGCTCTAGAAATCTGGAAATCGCGTAAGCTTCAAAAACAATGCCCGGCCGAAAGGCCGGGCATCCGCATTTCAGGCTGCGCGAAGTTCAGAGCTGTTCGCCTTCATCGCTGTCATCGTCGCCGTTATCGCTGGTGCCGTTGCTGCCCTGACGGTCGCGGCGCGTGCGGTAATCGCCGTCGCGGTCGCGCCAGTGATGACGATCGCGCCATTCGGAGAAGCGCTCCATGGCGCGCTCGCGCATATGCTGGCTCATCCGCTCGTGCATGCCGTGGCGGACGAGCTTTTCGAGACGCCGCTTCTGCGAATCGTCGAGGGTGGCATAGAGCGGCTGCGCGGCATCGGCGAGACGCTTCAGATCGTTGCCGGTCTCGGTCATGAACTCGGCGCCCTTGCGCAACCGCGCTATCGCGTCGGGCTTTGGCGCGTCTTTATTCTCGCGCATGGCGCGGCGCTCCTCGCGGCGCTGCTCCCAGCGCGCTTCGTGTTTTTGCGCGATGTCCTTGAGCACGCTCTCGACCGGAGGCCAGAGTTTTTCCTGTTCGGGGGTAAGTCCCAGCCGGGCATGCAGCGCCGCGACACGCGCGGCGACAAAGGCGGCGCGATCGGCCGCGGAGGGTTTCCATTGATCCTCGGCGGCAGTTTTCTCGGACTTCGCCGGCTGCTGGGCGACGGCATAGGTCGCGGCCGAGCCGGCGAGAATCGCGGCAGTGGTCAAGGCAAGCACGGATTTCTTCATTAAAGCCTCCTGACGGGAGGGCGCGCAACAACGCGCCCGCATGGGCAAAGCTAAATTCGCCAATGCGGCTTTAGTTCGGTGTGTAAAGTGACAGTTTGGTAATTTGGAACGCCGGATCAGCCGGGCCCGACCATCTTCTCCGGCCGCACCAGCGCGTCGAATTCCTCGTTGGTGACATAACCGCCGCCGACGGCTTCGTCGCGCAGCGTCGTGCCGTTCTTGTGCGCGGTCTTGGCGATCTTGGCGGCGTTGTCGTAGCCGATCTTCGGCGCGAGCGCCGTCACCAGCATCAGCGATTTTTCCATCAGCTCGGCGATACGCTTCTCGTTGGCCTTGATGCCAACGATGCAATTGTCGGTGAACGATACGGCGGCGTCGGCGAGCAATTTCACCGATTGCAGCAGCGCATAGGCGAGCACCGGATTATAGACGTTCAGCTCGAAGTGCCCCTGGCTGCCGGCGACAGTCACCGCCGTCTGATTGCCGAACACCTGGCAGCACGCCATCGTGAGCGCTTCGCTCTGCGTCGGGTTGACCTTGCCCGGCATGATCGACGAGCCCGGCTCGTTCTCGGGCAGCGACAACTCGCCAAGGCCCGAGCGCGGGCCGGAGCCCAGGAGGCGGATGTCGTTGGCGATCTTGAACAGCGCCGTGCCGCAGGCCGCGAGCGCGCCGTGCACCGACACATAGGCGTCGTGCGCGGCGAGCACTTCAAATTTGTTCGGCGCGGTGACGAAGGGAAGCCCGGTGATATCGGCGACCTTCGCCGCGAAGGCTTCGGCAAATCCTTTCTTGGCGTTGAGGCCGGTGCCGACGGCGGTGCCGCCTTGCGCGAGCGGCCACAGCTCGTTCAGCACGACTTTCAGGCGCTTGATGCTGGAGTCGACTTGCGCAGCGTAGCCGGAAAATTCCTGGCCGAGCGTCAGCGGCGTCGCATCCTGCGTGTGGGTGCGGCCGATCTTGATGATCTTGTCGAATTCCCTGACCTTGACGCTCAGCGCCTTGTGCATGTGCTCGAGCGCCGGGATCAGCTTGTGCACGATCTCTTCGGCGGCCGCGATGTGCATGGCGGTCGGGAAGGAGTCGTTCGACGACTGGCCCATGTTGACGTGATCGTTGGGATGGATCGGCTTCTTCGAGCCCATCGTGCCGCCGAGCATTTCGATCGCGCGGTTGCTGATCACCTCATTGGCGTTCATGTTCGACTGGGTGCCGGAGCCGGTCTGCCAGACGACGAGCGGGAAGTGATCGTCGAGCTTGCCGTGGACGACCTCGCGGGCGGCTTCCGAGATCGCGTCGGCGAGCTTGCCGTCGAGGACGCCGAGTTCCTTGTTCACCTGGGCCGCCGCCATCTTCACGATGCCAAGCGCACGGACGATGGCCTTGGGCATCCGCTCGCCGCCGATCTTGAAGTTCTGCAGCGAGCGCTGGGTCTGCGCCCCCCAGTAGCGATCCCCCGGCACCTCGATCGGGCCAAAGGTGTCGGTTTCGGTACGGTGGGCGACGGGCTTCGTGGCGGTCATGGCTACCTTGGTTCTCGGGTCGGGTTCTTGGTCAGATTAAGGTGGGGGGCTTTTATCACGCGGCGGAAATCACGGAAAACGGGGCTTCCCAGCCCTTAGGGCTCCCGGTTGGGGGCTATTCGGCCTACAACTTTGGGACAACGTGTCGCAGCCCATTACCGTCAACTAACGGTATTCTAGGAAGCAGGCGCACGGGGAACAATCGCTCTTTCAGAGCGGGGCCCGGGCGGGGACGTCAAAAAAATCGGCTTGCGGTAATATGCTGCGGCCATATGGTTTTGTAGCTTTGATTCCCCGTCTGCATTTCGCGTGCCCGACCGCTGTTTGTTTCGTGGCTGGCAAGACCGGACAGGTGACTCTCAATATGGCTGAGATCATCAACCTGAGGCGCCGGCGCAAGGCGGATGCGAGGAAGAAGCAAGCCTCGCTGGCCGCCGAAAACCGGGTCCGGTTCGGCCGTACCCTGGCAGCCAAGCGAAGCGAAAAAGCGGTCGAACTGAAACGGGAGCGCAGGCTCGACGGTCTGCGCATCGAATCCGGAGATGACACATGATCAAGAGTCCCGTCGTCAAACGTTCGATTGTCATTGCGGGTCACAAAACCAGCGTCAGCCTCGAGGACGCCTTCTGGGACGCGCTGAAGGAAATCGCTTCGACGCGCGACGTCACGCTGTCGGAGGTCGTCGCAAATATCGACGCGCTGCGTAATCAGGGAAACCTGTCGTCGGCCATCCGCCTTTACGTTCTGGATCACTTCCGCGCATCGCGTGCCGTCGCCTGACGTTACCGCAATTTAATGTTCGAACCCGCGCAGCAGGGCATGTTGCGCGGGTTCCTCGCGCGTTGAACCTACCCCGTTACTCCCGTATAACGGCGCGTCCGCAAATCGCGGGCGGAGGAAATACATGTCCTGGAAAAATCAGAGCGGCGGTCCCTGGGGTGGCGGTGGCGGCGGCGGGCCGCGCGGGCCCTGGGGCTCGGGCCCGCAGCCGGGCGGCGGACCGACGCCTCCGGATCTCGAGGATCTCGTCCGGCGCAGCCAGGATAAGCTGAAAAGCATGCTGCCGGGCGGCTCGTTCGGCGGCTGGGGCAGCCTGCTGATCGTCGTCGGCGCGATCGCGCTCTGGATGCTCTCGGGCTTCTACCGCGTGCAGACGGACGAACTCGGCGTCGTGCTGCGCTTCGGCAAATATGTCGGCGAGCGGCAGCCGGGCCTCAACTATCACCTGCCGTATCCGATCGAAACGGTGCTCGTGCCGAAAGTGACGAGCAGCCGCCGCCTCGATATCGGCATGCGCCTGATCGAGGATCCGCGGCGCGGCTCGGGCGTGCGCGACGTGCCCGAAGAAAGCCTGATGCTGACCGGCGACGAGAACATCGTCGATGTCGATTTCACGGTGCTGTGGAAGATCAAGGACGCCGCCAACTTCCTGTTCAACGTCCAGAACCCCGAAGGCACCATCAAGGCCGTCGCCGAAAGCGCGATGCGGGAAGTCATCGGCCGTTCGAACATCCAGCCGATTTTGACCGGTGCGCGCCAGACCATCGAGCAGGCGGTGCATGAACTGATGCAAAAGACGCTCGACGGTTACGGCGCCGGCGTGCTGATCACCCAGGTCCAGCTCGCCAAGGTCGATCCGCCGAGCCAGGTCATCGACGCCTTCCGCGACGTGCAGGCGGCGCGCGCCGACGCCGAGCGCGTGCAGAACGAAGCGCAGACCTACACCAACCGGGTCGTCCCGGAAGCGCGCGGCCGTGCCGCGCAAATCCAGCAGGCGGCCGAAGCCTATCGCGAACAGATTGTCGCCGAGGCGAAGGGCGCCGCATCGCGCTTCACGAAAATTTACGAAGAGTACAAGAAGGCGCCGGAGGTCACGCGCCGCCGCATGTATCTCGAAACGATGGAACAGGTGATGAGCGGCGTGAACAAGACGGTGATCGACCCGAACCTGTCGAAGACCGGCGTCGTGCCGTATCTGCCGCTCGGTAACAACGGCGGCGTCGTACGTACGCCCGCGCCCGCGCAGGGCCAGCAGGGAGGCAGCCGATGAGCAGGATTTTCACCGGCGCTTTCGCCGTCCTCGCCGCGATCGCGCTGATCGTGCTCTACAGCGCGCTGTTCACGGTCAACCAGAACCAGCAGGCGATCGTGCTCCGCTTCGGCGAGCCGATCCGCATCATCACCGATCCGGGCCTGCAGTATAAGGTGCCGGTGATGGATAGCGTCGTCTATATCGACAAGCGCATCCTCGATCTTGAAAACCCGGCGCAGGAAGTCATCGCCTCCGATCAGAAGCGCCTCGTGGTCGATGCCTTCGCGCGCTACAAGGTTTCCGATCCGCTGCGCTTCTATCAGACGCTCGGCTCGGTCGAGCGGGCCAATTCGCAGCTCGCGACGCTGCTCAATTCGGCGCTGCGCCGCGTGCTCGGCGAATCAACCTTCATCCAGATCGTGCGCGACGAGCGCGAGGCGCTGATGGGCCGCATCCGCGAGCAGATCACGCGCGAAGGCCAGAGCTTCGGCATCGCCGTGGTCGATGTCCGCATCCGCCGCGCCGACCTGCCCGAAGCCAACAGCCAGGCCGTGTTCCAGCGTATGCAGACGCAGATTCAGCGGGAAGCCGCCGAAATCCGCGCCGGCGGCAACCAGATCGCCCAGACGATCCGCGCCAAGGCCGACCGCGAGGTGACGGTGACGGTCGCCGAAGCACAGTCGCGCGGCGAGCAGATCCGCGGCGAAGGCGATGCGATGCGGAACAAGATTTACGCCGATGCGTATAATCAGGATCGCGACTTCTTCGCCTTCTACCGCTCGATGCAGGCTTACGAGCAGACGATGAAGCGGGGCGATACCACGCTGCTCATCACGCCCGATTCCGATTTCATGCGCTATTTCAACGACGCCGCCGGTAAAGTGCCGCCCGCTGCACGGTAACGGATCGGTGTCATGCACGATTTCGTCGCTGCCCTCGGTCTGCTGCTCGCAATCGAAGGGCTGACGTTCGCGGCATTTCCGGGCGCCGCGAAACGTGCGGCGGAGGAGGTCGCCGGCGCGCCGGAGGGGCCGCTGCGGCTGATGGGAATCGGCGCGGCTGTATTCGGCATTCTGCTCTTGTGGTTCATGCGCGGAATGCCGATCTGAAAACGGCCCGGCTGACGCGGTGGCCGCTTTTCCGCCGAAATCGCCGTGCCGGATAATGTGATCGCGGCCGTTTCGTCATTATGCCCCCGGCGTCTTGTCGGCTGGCGATTTCCGTCGCAGTTTGTTCGAAAGAAGATCAGCGAAACGCATTTCGAGGAGCTCATGGCTTTCACACTTGTTTCCCCTGGATTTTCGCTTCGCCGCACGGCGGCAGCCCTGTTGTTCGCGGCAGGCTGCGGTGCGCTGCTCGCGACGGCGAGTTTCGCCGCTTCCGGCAAGGGGCCGGATTCGGTCGCCGATATCGCCGAGCGCGTCACCGATGCGGTGGTGAACATCTCCACCTCGCAGACGGTCGAAGCGCAGAAGGGCGTGCAGGTTCCGCAACTCCCGCCGGGATCGCCGTTCGAGGAATTCTTCGACGAGTTCTTCAAGAAGAACGGCAAGGAAGGCGGCCGCGCGCGCAAGGTGTCGTCGCTCGGCTCGGGTTTCGTGATCGATGCGTCCGGCATCATCATCACCAACAACCACGTCATCGCCGACGCCGACGAAATCTACGCCAATTTCACCGATGGCACGAAGCTGAAAGCCGAACTCGTCGGCCGCGACACCAAGAGCGACATCGCGGTGCTGCGCGTGAAACCCGAAAAGCCGATCAAGGCGGTTTCGTTCGGCAATTCCGACAAGCTGCGCGTCGGCGACTGGGTGATGGCGATCGGCAATCCGTTCGGCCTCGGCGGCACGGTGACGGTCGGCGTCGTCTCGGCGCGCAACCGCGACATCAATGCCGGGCCTTACGATAACTTCATCCAGACCGATGCCGCGATCAATCGCGGCAATTCGGGCGGCCCGCTGTTCAACATGGACGGCGAAGTGATCGGCATCAACACCGCGATCATTTCGCCTTCGGGCGGCTCGATCGGCATCGGCTTTGCGATCCCCTCGCAAAGCGTGCAGCCGATCGTCGCGCAGTTGCAGGAGTTCGGCGAGACGCGGCGCGGCTGGATCGGCGTTCGCATCCAGCAGGTCGATGACGCGATCGCCGAGAGCCTCGGCATCGGCAGGGCGCGCGGCGCGCTGATCGCCGGTGTCACCGACGGCAGCCCGGCGGCAAAGGCGGGCGTGAAGACCGGCGATGTCGTCGTCAAGTTCGGCAGCCATGAGATCAAGGACATGCGCGAGCTTCCGAAGGTCGTCGCGGATACGCCGATCGGCAAGGCAGTCGACATGGTCGTGCTGCGCGACGGCAAGGAAGTGACGGTCAAGATCACACCGGATCGCCTGGAGGATGCCGAGAAGCCAAAACAGGCCTCGGTCAGCAAGGAAGATCAGGTGAAGGCGGCCGCGCCGAAGAACGCGCTCGGCCTCGGGCTTTCGGCCATCACCGACGATGTCCGCAAGCGCTACAAGGTGAAGGACGGCGTGAAAGGTGTTGTCGTCACCTCGATCGACCAGAATTCGCCGATCGCCGACCGCGGCATTCGTCCGGGCGACGTCATCGTCGAGTTCCAGCACCAGTCGCTGTCGAACCCGGCCGATGTCCAGAAGCGGCTCGATGCCCTCAAGAAGGAGGGCAAAAAAACGGCGCTGATGCTGGTGATGCGCGGCGACGAGCAGCGCTTCGTGCCGGTGCCGGTGCCGTAAGCGGTCAGGCCGCGAATTCCTCGCGGCGATAGCCCTGCAAATAAAGGAGCGCGGTGAGATCGCCGCGCTCTATTCTTATGGCGGCAGCCGCCGCGACGGCGGGCTTGGCGTAATAGGCAACGCCAAGGCCGGCGGCCTGCAGCATCGGCAGGTCGTTCGCGCCGTCGCCGACGGCGAGCGAATCTTCGAGGCCGATGCCGCGGCTGGCGGCAAGCTCCCTGAGGCTCGCGAGCTTGGCTTCGCTGCCGAGGATCGGTTCCTCGACCTTGCCGGAGAATTTTCCGCCTTCGATGACGAGGCGGTTGCCGCGGTTCTCGTCGAAGCCGATTTGCGCCGCGATCTTCGAGGTGAATACGGTGAAGCCGCCGGAGACGAGGCAGGTATAGGCGCCGTGCTTTTTCATCGTCATGACGAGCGTGCGGCCGCCGGGCATCAGCCGGATGACCTTCTGGAGAACCTCGTCCACGATGGTCGCCGGCAGATCCTTGAGGAGAGCGACGCGCTCGCGCAGCGCGGGCGCAAACTCGATCTCGCCGCGCATGGCGCGCTCGGTGATCCGGGCGACGTGTTCCTTGAGACCGGCGAAGGCCGCAAGCTCATCGATGCATTCCTGCCGGATCATGGTCGAGTCCATGTCGGCCACGAACAGCCGCTTGCGGCGGCCGGCGGCGGGCAGGATCGCGACATCGATGGCGGGCAGGGCCGCGCGCAGCGTTTCGGCGAATGCTTTGGCATCGGTGCCGGCGGGAAGGGCGAACGGGATTTCCGAGGCGATATCGCTATCGAGGGTGACGGGTTCGCCCGGCGACGGCAGGAGGGCACGGGCGGCGAGCACGGTGCCGGGCGTCACCGCGGGCGTTTCGGGATTCGAGATCAGGACCGCGATGTGCGACATGCTATGGAAGAATCCGTTGCGGCTTTCGGGAAACGATATGGTTCAGGCGGTGCTCATTGCAGGTCCGACGGCGAGCGGCAAGTCCGCGCTGGCACTGGCGCTGGCCGAGCGCTTTGGCGGCGCCGTCATCAATACGGACTCCATGCAGGTTTACCGCGATTTCCGCATCCTCACCGCGCGGCCCACGCCGGAGGAGGAGGCGCGGGTGCCGCATCTTCTCTATGGCCATGTGGATGCCGCCGAGAACTACTCGGTCGGGCGCTGGACGGTGGACGCGGCTCAAGTTCTGCAAGAAGTTGAAGCGGCGGGGCGCCTGCCGATTTTCGTTGGCGGCACGGGGCTTTATTTCAGATCGCTGGTAGAGGGGCTTTCCGAAATGCCGCAAGTTCCCGGCGAAGTGCGGGCGAGGGTGCGGGCTGAAGCGGAAGGGCGCGAGACGCCGGCACTGCATGCGCGGCTGGCCGAGCGCGATCTTCGCATGGCGTCGGTGCTGCGGCCTTCGGATCGCCAGCGCATCATCCGGGCGCTTGAAGTATTCGAGGCGACGGGGCGCTCTCTTGCGGATTGGCAACAAATGCCGCGCAACCCTTTGCTGGAATCGGGAAAAGTTCTGCCGGTCTTTCTTACCGTCGAACGCAAGGCGCTTCGCGAGAAGATCGACGCGCGATTTGACAGGATGCTTGAAGAGGGCGCGCTCGACGAAGTGCGCGCGCTCATGGCGCGCAAGCTAGACCCGGCATTGCCTGCCCTGAAGGCGCACGGCGCGCCCGCACTTGCCCGCTATCTTTCAGGTGAGATTTCACGCGAAGAAGCTTCAAGTTCCGGCAAAACTGACACGCGCCACTACGCCAAGCGGCAGGAAACCTGGTTCAGGCATCAGATGAAGGACTGGCCGTGGCTCTCGCCGGAGGCGGCGCGGGAACACCTGATTTCCAAATTAAGCTGAGCCTAATCCCGAAAGACGGGAACCGGCTTTCGCGGAAAAGATCATGCTCGAAAATCAGTGCCCCGGCTCCCGCCGGAAACCGATGGCGATCCGATTGTAGGCATTCATCAGGCTGATCGCGACGGTGAGGTCGCCAAGCTGCTTCTCGTCGAACTGCCTGGCGACAGCGTGATAGACGTCGTCGGGTGCCCTGGTTTCGGAAATCAGCGTCAGCGACTCCGCCCAGGCCAGCGCCGCACGCTCCTGTTCGGTGAAGAAGGACTTCGCCTCCCAATAGACCGGAACGAGGGCGACCTTCTCGGGCTTCATGCCGCCTTTGAGCAAATCGCGGGTATGCATGTCGATGCAATAGGCGCAGCCGTTGATGAGCGAGACGCGCAGATAAACGAGATCGATCAGCTCGCGCGACAGGCCGGACCTCGCGACATAGGAGTGGGCGGTGCCGAGCGCTTTCATGGCGTCGGGAATGATCTTCGCGTAGTCGAGCCGTTGGGACATGGCAATCTCCTGTAATTACTCGGCGGCCTCCGGCAGGCCCGGCACTTCGCAGCCGGTGGCGCAGCAGCGGCCGGGCTGCTTCGAGACACGGCGGCCGTCGGCGAGCACGCCGCGATCGAGCAATTGTTCAACGACCTGCACTTTCTCGCCGACGGGATAGTTGCGCCAGATTTCGCGCTTCATGGCTTCGGGCGAGCCGCCGCCATGCAGGGAGATCACCGAATACCAGCCGCCCTGATGCGAGATGGTGAGGTCTTCGATCAGCCGCGAAACTTCGAGGCGCTGCTCGGCCGGAATGTCGGCGCGCCCGCCGAGCACGGCGGCGAGCGAGGCTCTGGTTTCGGGGTTGTGATCCTCGTCGGGGCCGGGAAGCGCGACGATCAAGCCGCCCGAGACATAATGGGCAAGCTTGTGCATGTCGTAGATTTTGGTCGCGAGCAGGAGCTTGCCGATATTCGAGAAGACGGCATCGGGCATGATGTTTCCGGCCGGATCCTTCATGCCGTAAACGGATGACGCGACGCCGCAGGCGTAGAAGCTTTCAGTGATGGTGATGAGTTCGACCATCGCGTCGCGAATGTGGCCGTGGCGATCGGGATCGAGGCCGTTCGCCTCGATCATCAAGGCACCCGCACCGATCAAAAGATCGCCGAAGCCGGCGCGCGCGCCGATACACGAATGCCGGTGATGCGTGGCGTAGGAAGTGGTGAGGAAGCCCGCTTCCTCGACTTCGCCCGCCATGAAGACGCGCTCATGCGGCACGAACACATTGTCGAAGATCACAACGCCCGTCGATTGGCCGTATTTCGCGGAAAACTTCGCGGCGTTCTCGCCGGGGCGGCCGGCGGGGCGCGCGACGATGGTGACGCCCTCGGCATCGCACGGCACGGCGCAGCAGACGGCGAAACCGGCGTCTTCCTTGGTGTGGGTGCGGCAGGGCATGACCATGAATTCGTGGACGTAAGCCGCGCTCGTCACGATCGCCTTGGTGCCGGAAATGACGATGCCGTCCTTGCGCCGCTCCTTGATGTGCACATAAACGTCGGGGTTTTCCTGCTGGCCGGGGCGCTTCGAGCGGTCGCCCTTGGCATCCGTCATGGCGATGCCGACGGTGAGGTCCTCGTCCTGGAATTTGTGCAGATAATTCAGGAAGCGCTGATGATAGTCGGTGCCGTGCGCGGCATCGGCGCGTTTCGTCGCCTGGAAAATGCCGCCGAAGGCGTCGTGACAGAGATAGCGCTGGGCGCAGCCGGATGTGCGGCAGAGAAGACGCACGGCTTCGAGCTTGTAGAGAAGGTCGGTCGAATTCTCGTCGATGTGCAGCATGCGATTGACGGTTTTACCCGATGTGCCCTGGCGCGCCGTCATCAGGACTTCGTGCTCCTTCTTGTGGGCGAAGTCGTAAGCGACGCCGATGGCGTTGATGCCGGGCGCGAGGCGCGGCTCGTCGGCCACGCTCTCGATCCGGTCGCCGTTGACGAAGACGCGGGGCTTATAGCGGCGGAGCGACTCGCGATAATCAGCGGCGGTCATCAGCATGACGTTCTCTCCCGAGACTTGAGCTTACTTTTGGCTTGTTCTAAATTTTGAACACTGTTAAATTCGAGTCAAGCAAAAAGAACGAGGGAATATGGCAGGGGCGCAAAGGATCGGCCGCAGGCAGGCGGTGAGCGAGCACAAGCGCGCGCTCATTCTCGATGCCGCGCGCAAGGTATTCGAGCAGGAGGGGCTGGACGGCGCTTCGCTGCGCGCCATCGCGGCGGAGGCGGGCTATACGCCGGCCGCGCTCTATTTTCATTTCGATTCGAAGGAAGCGATCTACGCCGAAGTGCTGCGCGCCTCGATCGCGCGATTGCAGGAAGAGGTCGAGCGGGCGGTAACGAAAACGCGCACGCCGGTGGAAAAGCTGCGCGCGGCGGCGATGGCCTTCTTCTCGTTCTATGCCGAGAACCCGCGCGATCTCGATCTCGGTTTCTATCTTTTTCGCGGCGGCATGAAACCGCATGGCCTTGGCAAGGAGCGCGACCAGCAACTGAATGCCGCGCTCGCGAGCGCGCTGCAATCCATTTCAGATGCCGCCGAAGAACTCGGCGCGAAGAAAGAAGAAGCGCGCATGCTGACCGTCGATACCTTCGCGCATGCGGCGGGACTTTTACTGCTCGCGCATACCGGACGCATCCGGATGTTCGGCGCGTCGGCGCGCGATCTGATGGCGCGATATGTCGATGATCGTATCGCGCAACTGAAAGGGCGCTGAGATGTTCACCATCGACCGGGAAAGCTCGCTGCTGTTGATCGTCGATTTCCAGTCGAAGCTGATGCCGGCGATCCATGAGGGCGCAAAAGCCATCGCCAACGCCAAACGCCTGATCGAGGCGGCAAAGCTGCTCGAGGTGCCGGTGTTCTTCACCGAGCAGAATGCCAGGGGCCTCGGCAATACGGTTCCTGAACTCGTCCCGGACGAGAAAAATCTTACGCATAAAATGTATTTCGATGCCTGCCGGGAGCCGGGTTTTCTTCGCCGTCTGCAGGATCGCCCCGATGTCGTGGTCGCGGGCTGCGAGGCGCATGTCTGTGTGCAGCAGACCGTGCTCGGCCTCCTGCATGCGGGGCGGAAAGTGTATGTCGTGCGCGACGCGCTCGGCGCTCGCCAGCCCGAGAACAAGGAAACGGCGATCCGCCGGATGGAGCGGCACTGCGCCGAGATCGTCACCACCGAAATGGTGGTGTTCGAGTGGCTGGCGACCGCCAATCACCCCCGGTTCCGTGAGGCGGTGGCCCTGATTAAGTGAGCAGCAGGCGTGTTTTCGGGCGAAGCGGGTACCGGTTCGCGTGAGGCGCGCCTCAGGCGAAATAGGTGCGGCGCGGAATACGCTTGACCCTTGAAGGCGGGAGTTATAGGTTCCCCGCACGATTTGAACGAAAGCTGCCTCAAATGAGCAAGTTTCTTACGCTAATTCTCGTAGTAGGAGGGCGCGCCTAGCGGCGAATGGCCTTGTGGCTGTTCATTGTCTGATGGCGCGCAAGGGGTCTCCGATGAGGCCCCTTTTTGTTTGTGGGCGGTGTAAGCGGAAAGAAGTACGGAGCGGACGATGCAAAGGGAAATGACCGGCGCGGAAATGGTGATCCAGGCGCTGAACGATCAGGGTGTCGAGCATATCTTCGGCTATCCTGGCGGCGCGGTGCTGCCGATCTACGACTCGCTGTTTCAGCAGAACAAGCTGAAGCACATTCTTGTTCGCCACGAACAAGGCGCGACGCATGCCGCCGAAGGCGATGCGCGTTCGACCGGCAAGGTCGGCTGCGTGCTGGTGACTTCCGGCCCCGGCGCGACCAATGCCGTGACGGGCCTCACCGATGCGCTGATGGATTCGATCCCGATGGTCGTCATCACCGGGCAGGTGCCGACGCATCTGATCGGCAACGACGCCTTTCAGGAATGCGACACCGTCGGCATCACGCGCCCTTGCACCAAGCACAATTATCTCGTGCGCGACGTGAACGACCTTTCGCGCATTCTGCATGAGGCGTTCTACATCGCCGGCAGCGGCCGTCCGGGCCCGGTCGTGGTCGATATTCCGAAGGATGTGCAGTTCGCCAAAGGCATCTATCAGCCGGCGCGCGGGATGGCGCACAAGTCGTATCAGCCGAAGGTCAAGGGCGATCTGCCGAAGATCAAGGAAGCGATCGAGCTGATGCGCAACGCCAAGAAGCCGGTGTTCTACACCGGCGGCGGCATCATCAATTCGGGCAATGAAGCCTCGCTGCTCCTGCGCGAGCTCGTGAAGCTCACGGGCTTTCCGATCACCTCGACCTTGATGGGCCTCGGCGCCTTCCCGGCGGCGAATCCGCAGTGGCTCGGCATGCTGGGCATGCACGGCACTTGGGAAGCGAACTGGGCGATGCATGATTGCGACGTCATGATCTGCATCGGCGCGCGTTTCGACGATCGCATCACCGGGCGGCTCGACGCGTTCTCGCCGAATTCGAAGAAGATCCACGTCGATATCGATCCCTCGTCGATCAACAAGAATGTGCGCGTCGATGTGCCGATCATCGGCGATTGCGCGCATGTGCTTGAAGACATGGTGCGGCTGTGGCGCGCTTCGTCGGTGCAGCCCGACAAGAAAGCGCTCGCTGACTGGTGGGCGCAGATCAACAAATGGCGCGCGCGCAAATCGCTCGCCTACAAGAACTCGTCGTCGGTCATCAAGCCGCAATACGCCATCGAGCGGCTTTATGAACTGACGAAGGATAAAGACACCTACATCACGACCGAGGTCGGCCAGCATCAGATGTGGGCGGCGCAGTTCTATCACTTCCAGGAGCCGCGGCGCTGGATGACCTCCGGCGGCCTCGGCACGATGGGTTATGGCCTGCCGGCCGCGGTCGGCGTGCAGATGGCGCATCCGAATTCGCTCGTCATCGACATCGCCGGCGAAGCCTCGGTGCAGATGACGATGCAGGAGATGTCCACGGCGGTGCAATACGATCTGCCGATCAAGATTTTCATCCTGAACAACGAATATATGGGCATGGTGCGCCAGTGGCAGGAGCTGCTGCATGGCGGCCGCTACTCGCACTCTTACTCGGAAGCGCTGCCGGATTTCGTCAAGCTCGCCGAGGCCTATAAGGGCGTCGGCATCCGCTGCGAGAAGCCGGGCGATCTCGACGGGGCGATCAAGGAAATGATCAACGTCAAGAGGCCGGTGCTGTTCGACTGCATCGTTGACAAGATGGAAAACTGCTTCCCGATGATTCCGTCGGGCCGCGCGCATAACGAAATGATTTTGGGTGACGCCGCCGAAAGCCTCGACGAAGCGATCACCGAAGAAGGAAAGGTGATGGTGTGAGCACGCAAGCAAATTCATCGACCTCGCACTATCCGGCGCAGGCCGTGAAGGAAGAAATCGTGCGGCGCACGTTATCGGTTGTCGTCGATAACGAGCCGGGCGTGCTCGCGCGCGTCATCGGATTGTTCTCGGGCCGCGGTTACAACATCGACTCGCTGACGGTGTCGGAGACCGAGCACGAGAAGCATCTCTCGCGCATCACCATCGCCACCACCGGCACGCCGATGGTGATTCAGCAGATCAAGCATCAGCTGGAGCGCCTGGTGCCGATCCATCGCGTGATCGACCTCACCGAGACCGGCCGGGCCATCGAGCGCGAGCTTGCGCTCGTGAAAGTGCGGGGCAAGGGCGAGAACCGCGTCGAGGCGCTGCGCCTAGCCGACGCCTTCCGCGCGCGGGTGATCGACGCTTCGACCGAGAGCTTCGTCTTCGAGCTCACCGGCAAGCCCGACAAGATCGACCAGTTCATCGTGCTGATGACGCCGCTCGGACTTGTCGAAGTCTCCCGGACCGGCATCTGCGCCATCGCGCGCGGGCCGGAGGAAATGTGATCTCTCGATAAATCCAACCCCCGCAGGCGCTTATTGGTGGGTGATCGGCTGGCGCCGATATGCTACATGGCCTGCGGGTTTTCCATCATTTGAACGGACACTGAACGAAGGGGCGTGAGAAAATGCGCGTTTACTACGATCGCGATGCCGATCTGAACCTCATCAAGGGCAAGAAGGTCGCCGTCATCGGCTATGGCAGCCAGGGGCACGCGCATGCGCTGAACCTGCGGGATTCGGGCGTGAAGGAAGTCGCCGTTGCGCTGCGCAAGGGCTCGGGCTCGGCGAAAAAAGCCGAAGGCGAGAAGTTCAAGGTGATGGAAGTCGCCGAAGCCGCCAAGTGGGCCGATGTCATGATGATGCTGACGCCGGACGAATTGCAGGGCGACATCTATCGCGATCATCTCCACGCCAACATGAAGAACGGCGCGGCGCTCTTGTTCGCGCATGGTCTCAACGTGCACTTCAATCTCATCGAGCCGCGCGCCGATCTCGACGTGCTGATGGTCGCGCCGAAGGGGCCGGGCCATACCGTGCGCGGCGAATATCTCAAGGGCGGCGGCGTGCCGTGCCTGATCGCGATCCACAAGGATTCGTCGGGCAACGCGCATGATCTCGGCCTGTCGTATGCTTCCGCCATCGGCGGCGGCCGCGCCGGCATCATCGAGACGACCTTCAAGGAAGAGTGCGAGACCGACTTGTTCGGCGAGCAGGTCGTGCTGTGCGGCGGTCTTGTCGAGCTGATCAAGGGCGGCTTCGAGACGCTGGTGGAAGCCGGTTACGCGCCGGAGATGGCCTATTTCGAGTGCCTGCACGAAGTGAAGCTGATCGTCGATCTGATCTACGAAGGCGGCATTGCCAACATGAACTACTCGATCTCGAACACCGCCGAATACGGCGAATATGTTTCGGGTCCGCGCATCATCACGCCGCAGACCAAGGCGGAGATGAAGAAGGTGCTCGAGGACATTCAGAACGGCATCTTCACCCGCAACTGGATGCTCGAGAACAAGGTCAACCAGACTTCGTTCAAGGCGACGCGCGCCAAGCTCGCGCAGCACCAGATCGAGCATGTCGGCGAGAAGCTGCGCGCCATGATGCCGTGGATCAAGGCCAAGGCGCTGGTGGACAAGGAAAAGAACTAAGCTGTTTTGTTCCGAAAACCCCGGATGCGGAAAACGCATCCGGGGTTTTTTATTTCCGCGCGCTGATTTTTTCCCACAGCCAGCCGGCGATTTTATCGGGCGAGCTTGCGCCGCCCTGGCCGTCGGCGCGGGCATTGGCCTCGCGCATTAACGCGGGCGGGATCGCGCCAAGAAGCGGCATGAGCGCTGCGATGAGCTTTTCGTCGCTGGCGCGCTGCGGCGACAGGAGAACGATGGCATCGTAGGGCGGGATCGCCTGCTTGGGATCGTCGAGCACGACGAGATCGAATTGCTTGATCTTGCCCTCGCTGGTGAAGGCGGAAATGACGTCGATCTCGCCATCCCTGGCGGCGGGATACATGAATTCGGGCTGGATGTTCTTCCGCTCGCGGAAAGAAAGGCCGTAAGCCTGCACCAGCGATTGCCAGACCGGGCGGGCGAAGAATTCGTAATCGCCGGCGATGACAAGCCGTGGCGCAACGCGGGCAAGATCGGCAATCGACTTGATGCCGAGTTCCTCCGCGCGTTTGCGCGACATCGCGAGTGCGTAGGCATTCTCGAAACCGAGTTCGCCGAGAAGGCGGACGTTATATTTCTCCGCGAGCCACGCCTTGACGGCGGCGAGCACTTCGGCGCGCGATTTCGTGTCGCTGCGCTTCATCTCGTTGGCCCACAGCGTGCCGGAATATTCGACATAGACATCGATCTCGCCGGATTTCAGCGCATCGAAGATCACGGTTGAGCCGAGGCCGTCGCGGTGGCGCGCCGAGAGCCCTGCGGCGCGCAGGCGTTGCTCGATCAGGGATTCCAGGATGTACTGCTCGGTGAAGGTTTTTGCGCCGATGATGTACGTCGCGGCGGGCCGGGCGAATACCGGCATCAGCGCCGCGATTACAATGGCGGCGATGCCGGCGCCGCCGAGCAGGATGCGGCCGCGTTTGCGTGCCGAGACGCCGCTTTCCATCAGCGCCAGCAATTGATCGACGGCAAGCGCGAGCACCGCCGAGGCGACGCAGCCGAAGACGACGAACACCCAGTTCTGCGTCTGCAATCCCGTGAAGATGTAATTGCCAAGGCTCGTCTGGCCGACCGGGGTCGCGAGCGTCGCGGTGCCGATGACCCATACAGCGGCGGTGCGGATGCCGGCCATGATGATGGGCAGCGCGAGCGGCAGCTCCACCATCGTCAGCGCCTGGCGCCTGGTCATGCCGACGCCGAGCGTCGCTTCCTTCACGGCGGGGTCGATGCCGAGAATGCCGGTCACGGTATTGCGCAGCACCGGCAGCATGGAATAGAGCGCGAGTGCCAGCACCGAAGGCAGAAAACCGAGCGCGGAAAAGCCGGTGCCAAACAGCTTTTCGGTGAGCGCCGAGATCGCCAGCAAGAGCGGGTAGAACAGCGCGAGCAGCGCGAGGCCCGGAATGGTCTGG
The DNA here is from genome assembly GCA_035556215.1 of Xanthobacteraceae bacterium. Lineage (GTDB taxonomy): Bacteria > Pseudomonadota > Alphaproteobacteria > Rhizobiales > Xanthobacteraceae > Palsa-892. The sequence goes on from DATMFI010000007.1 coordinate 182,573, forward strand.
ACGATGCTCGCGAAGCCCAGCGCGGCGTTGCGCAAATAGCGGCAATGCGTGGCGAGAACCGCGAGCGGCAGGCTGATCGCAAGCCCCAGCAGCAGTGCCGTGACGCTCACCAGCACATGACTGCCGAGATAATCGGGCAGCCGGGCGAATGCCTCCTGCACGCGTGGATCGAAGCTCACGGCTCGCCCCGTAAAAGTGTTGCAAGTCGCGCCGCCTGTGTTTTTGGGGTCTCGACAAGTTGCCGGACATATTCATCTTTGGGCGATGCGAGCAATTCGCGCGGCGTGCCTTGCTCGACGATATGGCCGCGATGAATGACGGCGATGCGGCCGGCGAGAAGCGCGGCTTCGGTGAGATCGTGGGTGATCATCACGGTGGTGAGGCCAAGCTCGTCATGCAGTTCGCGATAGTCGCGGGTGAGGGCGGCGCGCGTGAGCGCATCGAGCGCGCCGAACGGCTCGTCCATCAGAACGATCTTCGGTTTTGCGGCGAGTGCGCGGGCGACACCGACGCGCTGGCGCTCGCCGCCCGAAAGCTCGGACGGGAAACGCGCGCGATATTTTTTCGCATCGAGCCGCACGAGTTGCAGCAACGCATCGACGCGCGCGGCGCGCTCTTCCGCGCTCCAGCCGATGAGACGCGGCGTAATTGCGATATTTTCCGCGACCGTCATGTGCGGAAAGAGGCCGACACCCTGAAAGACGTAGCCGATTTCGCGGCGCAGCCGGATCGGATCGCTTGCCCGCACTTCGCGGCCGCTGACGAGAATAGCGCCGCTCGTCGGCTCGGTGAGGCGATTGATGAGACGCAGCAGCGTCGTTTTGCCGGAGCCCGAGGGGCCGACGATCGCGAGGAATTCGCCTTCGGCCACATTCAGCGAGATGCCGTCGAGCACATTGACGCGCTCGCTGTAGCGCTTCGTGACGGCCCTGATTTCGATCGCGTTCGTTCCGGCCATGAAACCGGATAGCGTGCCTGGGCTCGCTTTACGAGAAAAATCTCAGCGTCGCAAAACCGGGCGCAAGCAGCACGAAGGCCCAGACGAAAGCCGAGGTCCAGTTGGCGATTTGAAATTGCAGCCAGGGCATTTCAAACGTGCCGGCGACGAGCGGCACGATGGCGCGGACCGGGCCGAAGAAACGGCCGATGAAGATCGACCATACGCCCCAGCGTTTGAAGAAAGCTTCGCCTTGCTCGATCATGTGCGGATAACGCGACAGCGGCCAGACCGTGCGCGCGGAATTCTCGAGCTTGAGGCCGACCCAGTAGGAGAGCCAGTCGCCAAGCGCGGCGCCGACGGCAGCGCCGATCCAGATCGGCAGCAGCGGCAGGTCGCTTGCGCCGATCAGCGCGCCGAGCGCGAGCAGGATGCCGGTCGCGGGGATGATTAACGAGATGATGGCGAGCGATTCACAGAAGGCGAGCCCGCCGGCGATCAACGGTGCCCAGGTGTGATGGTCCTTCACGAACACAGGAATTTCCTGGAGGAAAGCGCTCAGGCTCATGCAGGGTCACCGGCTGGGGGAGGAAGGCGGCAGGCGTTCGTCAAGTTTTGAAGGTTCTCGAGGGTTTGCGCAATCGAATTGTCGCACCGCGAAAATAGCTCGGGCGGAAAATTGCCTGCCTATCTGATGTGTGACAATTGCGCCGGAAGTTGGGGGCGCGGCCATGGAAACTTCCAATGGGCGGCTTTCATTCGGTAGAATTCATGCGAAGATTTTGCCGGATCAGCGGGTATGGGGTGCATGACGGCCAGCGAAAATACAGCGGCGATCTCGCTAGCCGATGTCGATGTCGTTTTCGGCCTTGCCCGCGGGGACAGCTACAAGGCGGTCGAACGGGCGACGCTTTCGGTCGCGGACGGCGAATTCGTTTCCATCGTCGGGCCGACCGGCTGCGGAAAATCGACGCTTCTCAACATCGCCGCCGGATTGCGGACGCCGTCGGCGGGAACGGTCAAGATTTTTGGTGAGGCGCTTGCCGCGCTCAATCGCCGGGCAGGCTATCTCTTCCAGGTGGACGCGCTGTTTCCGTGGAAGACGGCGCTCGAGAATGTCGCGATCGGGCTCGAGATCGCGGGCGTTCCGCCGCTTGAAGCACGCTCGCAGGCGCAGGTGTGGCTTTCGCGCGTCGGCCTCAATTATTTCGGCGACCGCTATCCGCATATGCTGTCGGGCGGACAGCGCAAGCGCGTCGGGCTCGCGCAGGTTCTGATCCGCGATCCGAAGATATTGCTGATGGACGAGCCGTTCGGGCCGCTGGATGCGCAGACGCGGCAGATCATGGGCAACCTTTTGCTCGATCTTTGGCAGACCGACCGCAAGGCGGTGCTGTTCGTCACGCATGATCTTGAGGAAGCCATCGCGCTTTCCGATCGCGTCGTCATCATGTCGGCGGGGCCGGCGGCGCATATCATCGGTGACTGGAAAGTTTCACTGCCGAGGCCGCGCGACATCTCCGAGATCAAGCTCGATCCGGCGTTCCGCGATCTCTATCGCGAAATCTGGGCGAAGCTCAAAGACGAAGTCGTGAAGACTTACGGCACGCAGGGAGGAAAGCCATGAGCCGCGGCCGGCTTCTCTTTCTGCAAGCGATGATCGGGATCATCGCGATCCTCTGCTGGCATGCGCTGACGAGCTATCAGATATTCGGGCGCTATCTGCTCGATCCGTTCTTCTTTTCGCATCCGCTGGATGTCGCGCTGCGCGTCGTCAAATGGTTCCGCGAAGGCACGATCTGGTATCACCTCGCCATTACACTGACGGAATCGATGCTGGCTTTCGTCATCGGCTCGCTCCTGGGCGTGCTGATCGGGTTCTGGTTCGCGCGCAAGGCGCTGGTCGCGGCGGTGCTCGATCCTTACGTCAAGATGGTGAACTCGCTGCCGCGCGTCGTGCTCGCGCCGATCTTCACGCTGTGGCTTGGCCTCGGCATCTGGTCGAAGGTGGCGCTCGGCGTCACGCTCGTCTTCTTCATCGTCTTCTTCAATGTCTATCAGGGCGTCAAGGAAGTCAGCCCGGCGATCCTGGCGAACGCCCGCATGCTCGGAATGAGCGAGCGGCAATTGATGCGCCATGTCTATTGGCCGTCGGCGCTGTCGTGGATGTTTTCATCGCTGCACACTTCGGTGGGTTTTGCGGTCGTCGGCGCGGTGGTCGGGGAGTATCTCGGGGCCGCGGCCGGCCTCGGCTATCTAATCCAGCAGGCCGAAGGCGTGTTCGATGTCGCGGGCGTATTCGCGGGGATGCTGGTGCTCGCGGCTTTCGTGATCGTGATCGACACCATTGTTTCGCTGGTCGAAAAGCGGCTCCTGATCTGGCGGCCTGCGGTCGCGGAAACACGTATTTAGGCATCTTGCGCAAACGGGCGGATGATTTAGCGTTCGATCAAACAAAACGCATTCGGGAGGTACCATGAGATCTGCGCTCAAGATCGTTGCGGGCAGCATGCTCGCGCTTTCGCTGTCGGCGGGCATCGCGCTGGCGCAGGCAAAATCGAAGGTGACGATCGCGGTCGGCGGCGGCGCTTGCCTTTGTTACCTGCCGACGATGCTCGCCAAGCAGCTCGGCGAATACGACAAGGCCGGGCTCGATGTCGAACTTGTCGATCTCAAGGGCGGCTCGCAGGCACTCGCGGCGGTGATGGGCGGCAGCGCCGATGTCGTCTCGGGCTATTACGACCACTGCGTCAATCTTGCGGCCAAGGGCCAGTCGCTCAAGGCCTTCGTGGTCTATGACCGCTATCCCGGCTTTGGTCTTGTCGTTTCACCCAAGCAGACGGCGAACATCCATTCGGTGAAAGATCTTGCCGGCAAGAAAGTCGGCGTCAGCGCGCCGGGCTCTTCGACGGACTTCTTCCTCAAATATCAGCTCGCCAAAGCGGGCATGAAGGCCGATGCGGCCTCCGTGATCGGTGTCGGGCTCGGGCCGACGGCGGTCGCGGCGATGGAGCAGGGCACGATCGACGCGGCGGTGATGCTCGATCCTGCGATCACGCTCCTGCAGGGCAAGTTCAAGGATCTCAAGATCATCAGCGATACGCGCACCACCAAGGATACGCTCTCGCTGTTCGGCGGCGAGTATCCGGGCGGCGCGCTCTACACCAAGGCCGACTGGATCGAGAAACATCCGAAAGAAACGCAGGCGCTCGCCAATGCCCTGGTTGCGACGCTGAAGTGGATTCATTCGCATTCCGCCGAGGAAATCATGGCGAAGATGCCGGACAATCTCGTCGGCGCCGATAAGGCGCTTTACCTCGCGGCGCTCAAGAACACGCTGCCGATGTATTCGGAGACCGGCAAGATGGATCCGAAGGGTGCGAAGGCCGTGCTCGATGTCTTCAGCCTGTCGGTGCCGGAGATCGCCAAAGCGAATATCGATCTCTCAAAGACCTACACCAACGCCTATGTCGAGAAGGCAGGGGCTTCGCAATAATCCGGTGGATCGTCGCGATGAGAAGGGCGCCCGGAGCGGCGCCCTTTTTGCTATGAAGGCGGCAAGGAAGACGCCATGAATATTCTCTCTATCCAGTCGCATGTCGCCTATGGTCATGTCGGCAATGACGCGGCGGTTTTTCCGCTACAGCGGCTCGGCGTCGAGGTCTGGCCGATTCATACCGTGCAGTTCTCGAACCACACCGGCTACGGCAAGTGGCGCGGCGAAGTTTTCGGCGCGGAGCAGATCGGCGAGGTGATGCAGGGCATCGAGGAGCGCGGCGTGCTGCCGTCGTGCGATGGGGTGCTCTCCGGCTATATGGGCTCGGCCGATATCGGTGCCGCCATTCTCGATGCGGCCGATCGCGTCAAGGCGGCGAATGCGAGAGCGATCTATTGCTGCGATCCGGTGATGGGCGATGTCGGGCGCGGTATCTTCGTGCGTCCCGGCATCCCCGAATTCATCCGTGAGCGCGCGCTGCCCGCGGCCGACATCGTGACGCCCAACCAGTTCGAGCTTGATCTTCTGTCGGGCCTGACGAGCAAATCCATGCAAGAAGCGGTGCGCGCCTGCGGCGCGCTGCATGCCATGGGGACGAAGCGGGTGCTGGTCACAAGTCTCCATGCCGAGGATACGCCGAAAGATCAGGTCGATCTTCTGGCATCGGGGCCGGACGGGCGCTTTCGCGTCAGGACGCCGCTTCTCGACATTTCCGTCAACGGTGCCGGGGACGCGATCGCTGCGCTGTTCCTGTTTCATGTGCTGAAAACCGGCGCGACGGCGGACGCGCTGTCGCGCGCCGCATCTTCGGTTTTTGGCATGTTGAAACGCACGAAAGAGGCCGGCTCGCGCGAGATATTACTGGTCGCGGCGCAGGACGAATTCGTCAGGCCGTCGCGGGTTTTCGCGGCGGAAGCCGTCTCTTAGGCAGGCCTTGAACCTCGTCAGCGATAACCGTGCGCGGTCTTGATGCGGCTAAGCTGCATGACGGCATCGCCGTCGCGATTGGCGGCGCATGACTGGCGCGGCCCCGCATTAATGTCGGCGATGAGCTTGTCGTAGACGCTCTGGCTCAGATAGCCGGTCGAGACATCGTGGTCGATGATCTTCTCGTATGCGTTGATCGCATTGGCGCAACGCGCCGGGCCCGTGGCGGGCCCGTGCTGCGCGACTTTGCCGACACCATCGGGGACTTCAGGTTGAACCGGGGCCTGCTGATGGCCGCCGCCGGCGCAGCCACCCAGCAGAATCGTCAGTGATGCGATGGCGGCGATGGTTCTCGATTGCATGATGGTATTCCCCCACTGACTTTTACGGTTCGGACAAGTGCTAGGCTTCAAGCGTCAGGATTGGATTGTAATTGCAAAACAAGGGTTACTCCAATGCGGCTTTGGCTGGCTATATTGATTTTCGCATGCGGCGGTTTTTCCGCTTTCGCGCAGAACGAGAAGGCGGTCGAAATCCAGTCGCGCGGGCAGAAATTCCGCGCACTCCTGATTCAGCCCGCAAATCCGATTGGCAGCGTCATTCTGATGGCCGGCGGCCACGGCAAGCTCGATATTTCCGCGAGCGGGCATATCGGGTGGGGCGCCAAGAACCAGCTCGTGCGCACGCGCGCGGCCTATGCCAAGGCGGGCTATGCGGTGCTCGTCCCGGATATCGCGCCGGATATGAAGACGCCGTCGGGCGTCATGCAGGGCTATCGGGCATCCGATGCTTTCGCGCAGGATCTTGCCGCCGCCGTGCAGTACATGCGCAAGATCAAGAACCCGGTGGTGATGGCCGGCACCAGCCGCGGCTCGCTGTCGGTCGCGAACGAACTCTTCCACATCAAAGACAAAGCGGCGCGCCCGGATGCGGCGGTGCTGACTTCGGCGTTCCTCGCGCCGCCGCCGCCCAAAGGTTTTACTGTGCGAAAGCTCGTTCATGACAAGGCGGATGCCTTCGCGTTGCCGACGCTCGTCGTCCACCACCGCAAGGATGGCTGCGAGCATACAAAACCTTCGGACGTCGAGCCGTTCAAGGCGTGGTACGAGAAAAATGGCAGGAAGCTTGACGTAATCTGGATGGAGGGCGGCCTGCCGCCGAAAAGCGACGCCTGTAACGCGCTCTCGCCGCACGGTTTTTACGGGCTCGACAACGAGGTCACCGGCAAGATCACCGGCTGGATCAAGGCCCAGTCGCTGCCGCAATAAGCCTGCCGTTATACTTGTCCCGGCCACGGGATCGGTTTACAAGGCTGCCCGCTGCCGCCTTTATCTCTCATTAAAGTTTTGGGCGAACACTGGCGGCCGATTCGAGAGCCGACGCAGACATGACGCACGTTTCGTACATTCGTTCTGCCAACCCGGTCGCCCGCGCGACTTCGGGCCGCGCTCTCGTTCTCGCCGGGCTTCTTCTCCTTCGCCGCCCCTGAGGCCGGCTGGGCGCTTGCGCCTTGGCACTCAGGGGATCGATCGGATGAACCCCTGAAATGCCTCAAGGAGAGGCGCGAGGAGAAGGAATAGAGACATGACCAGACAGACACCCGGCAGCGATAAAGATCGTGTGCTGATTTTCGACACGACGCTGCGCGACGGCGAGCAGTGCCCCGGCGCCTCGATGAATTTCGAGGAGAAGCTGCAGGTGGCCGAACTGCTCGACGACATGGGCGTCGACATCATTGAGGCGGGCTTCCCGATCGCTTCGCAAGGCGATTTCGAATCCGTCGCCGAGATTGCGAAGCGCGCCAAGAACGCGGTCATCGCCGGGCTCGCGCGCGCGGCGTTCAAGGATATCGATCGCTGCGCCGAGGCTGTGAAGCACGCCAGACGCCCGCGCATCCATACGTTCCTGTCCACGTCGCCCGTGCACATGAAGTACAAGCTCCAGAAGGAGCCGCATGAAGTGCTCGAGATGGTGGTGGCGCAGGTCACGCGCGCGCGCAATCATGTCGAGGACGTCGAATGGTCGGCGGAAGACGCGACGCGCACCGAGCACGATTTCCTGTGCCGCTGCGTCGAAGCCGCGATCAAGGCCGGCGCCACGACGATCAACATTCCCGATACCGTCGGCTACACGACGCCGCAGGAATACGCGGCGCTGTTTCGGATGCTGCGCGAGCGGGTGCCGAATGCCGATAAGGCGCGCTTCTCGACGCATTGCCATAACGACCTCGGCATGGCGGTGGCGAATTCGCTGCACGGCGTCGAAGGCGGTGCGCGCCAGATCGAATGCACCATCAACGGTATCGGCGAGCGGGCGGGTAACGCCGCGCTCGAAGAGGTCGTGATGGCGATGCGGGTGCGTAACGACGCCTTTCCGTTCTGGAGCACGGTCGACGCGGAAATGTTGACGCGCGCCTCGAAACTCGTCTCGGCGGTGACTTCGTTTCCGGTGCAATACAACAAGGCGATCGTCGGCCGGAATGCGTTCGCGCACGAGTCCGGCATCCATCAAGACGGCATGCTGAAGCATACCGAGACCTACGAGATCATGAAGCCCGAAGACGTCGGCGTGAAGCAGACGTCGCTCGTCATGGGCAAGCACTCGGGCCGTCACGCCTTCCGCGAAAAGCTGAAAGAGCTGGGTTACGAGCTGGGCGACAATGCGCTGAACGATGCGTTCAATCGCTTCAAGGATCTCGCCGACAAGAAGAAGCACGTTTACGACGAGGACATCGTCGCGCTGGTCGATGATCAGATCGCCAAGGCCAACGATCGCATCAAGATCGTCTCGCTGCAGATCGTCGCCGGCACGATGGGGCCGCAGTCGGCGACGCTCGTGCTCGACATCGACGGCAAGCAGCACACGACGACGGCGACCGGCAACGGCCCGGTCGATGCGACGTTCAACTCGATCCGGCAACTGGTGCCGCACCAGGCAAAGCTGCAGCTCTACCAGGTGCACGCGGTGACCGAAGGCACCGACGCGCAGGCCGAGGTTTCGGTGCGGCTGGAGGAAGACGGAAAGACCGTCACCGCCCGCGGCACGCATCCCGATACCATGGTGGCCTCGGCGCAAGCCTATATTTCGGCACTCAATAAGCTGATGCACAAGCGCCAGACGGTGAATCCGCAGACCGCTTACGGCTAAGGTTGTTTTAATGGCGATGATCGGGGGCCCTTGCGGCCCCCGATGAGTTTTAGGATCATTGCTGCGTCAATTGCTTGCATTTGCACCGACAGGGGGCTGTGGTGACAAAACGCGATCTCAAGCGGCTTGGCTTTATCGGCGTGCTGTTCGCAGCCGTTGCCTTCACCATGCCTGCCTCGGCGCAGATTTTTTCAAAGCGCGCGAAGGCAGCCGAAGGCTGCACCCGCGAATACAAGCCGGTCTGCACGCGCACGCGCGAAGGCGTGCTCACGACTTTTGCCAACGAGTGTCTGGCGAAATCGGCGGGCGCTGCCATCCTTCTCAAGGGCCGCTGCGACGACGATCTGAAATGTCCCCCGATCGAGCTTCCGGTTTGCGCACGCAAGGAAGGCAAGAATCAAACCTTCAGCAATTCATGCGTCGCGGAGAAGGCGGGCGCTGTCGTGCTGACACGCTCGAAGTGCCCCGATCAGTGCAAGCCGGAGGGCGGCGCGGTCTGTGCGATCAACGACAAGGGAACGCGCGACAATTACGCCAACGCCTGCGATGCGACGATGAAGGGCGCGCGCGTTCTGCATAACGGCAAGTGTCTTGCGGCATCGAACTGTAACCGGCGCGGCTTCCGTGTTTGCGCGACCGCGCCGAACGGAGTCGAGACGCAGTATGCGAGCCTGTGCGAAGCGGAAATCGCCAATGCCTCGTGGATCCATAACGGCAAATGCAAGCCGGGCATCTTCCGGCGCATGTTGCAGCGTTACGGCCTGGTAAAGCCGCGTTAGACGGTCGAGTTTCCGCAAGCCGGAAAAATCGCACGTTGAATTTTGGCTGTTGAAAAAATCAAAAGCGAAAACGGCGTAATTGCTGATGTACGTTGCGCGAACGGCTTTGGGGCGCATGAATTTCATTCCAAGGTACTATAAATTTTATGCCGCACTGCACCGATGGCGCAGCTTCGAGCTTGACGGCTGGCCGGATGAGTGGTGGCTATAGCCTCGCAATAAAGAGGGATGGCTTTGCCGTTGTCCGAGCGCTCCTCCAGAAGAGTGTCGGCGCCCGCACACAAAGTTAATGAAGGCAATGAAAGAGGCGGCCGGTTACGCGGACAGAATTTCGCGTAAAGAAAGGGCGTCCGCGAAGATGTGAGAGAAGCCCTTTAAGGACCGGGGTCTGTGAGTGTGGGGCGGGGTGAGGCGTCTTGACGCGGTACGTTGTGAATGCTCGGTTAGACAACCGGCGGCGCTGATTATAAGGCATGCCGCAAAACGAAACGAGGGACATTAAATGCGTAAATGGCTTTTAGCTTCGGTGGTATTGCTCGCGGGCGGCTTTTCGGCCGCCTCGGCGCAAGATTACCCCACCCGCAATATTACAATGATGATTCCATTCGCTGCAGGCGGCCCGACCGACACGGTCGGCCGGTTGGTTGCGGAGTCGATGGCAAAGACGCTCGGCAAGACGATCGTCGTCGAAAACCTCGCGGGTGCCGGCGGCACGCGCGCCTCGGGCCAACTCGCCAAGGCGGAGCCTGATGGCTACACCATTCTCCTGCACCATATCGGCATGTCGACGGCGCCGACACTCTATCGCAAGCTTCCGTTCAATCCGTTGACCGACTTCGAAACCGTCGGCCTCGTCACCGACGCGCCGATGTCGCTGATTTCGCGTCCGACTCTGGAAGCGAAGAATTTTACCGAGCTGCTCGCCTACATCAAGAAGCAGCGCGACAAGATTTCGCTCGGCAACGCTGGCGTCGGCGCGGCTTCGCATCTTTGCGGCATGCTGCTGATGTCGGCGATGGATGTGCCGATGACCACCATTCCGTATAACGGCACCGGCCCGGCGATGACCGATCTTCTCGGCGGCCAGATCGATCTGATGTGCGACCAGACCACCAACACCACGAGCCACATCAAGAGCGGCAAGGTGAAGGTGTTTGGCGTGACGACCAAGACGCGCGTCAAGAACATGCCAGACGTTCCGACCCTCGACGAAGCCGGTCTCAAGGGCTTTGAAGTCGCGGTCTGGCACGGCATCTATGCGCCGAAGGGCACGCCGAAGGAGATCATCGCCAAGCTGTCGAAGGCATTGCAGGCGGCGCTGCGCGACGAGAAGGTGATCGCGCGTTTTGCCGATCTCGGCACCGAGCCGGTATCGCAAGCGGAAGCGACGCCGGAAGCGCACAAGAAGAAACTCGCGGCGGAAATCGAGCGTTGGCGTCCGCTGATTCAGAAAGCCGGCGTTTACGCCGACTAACGCAAGTCGAAACATCTCGGCCGGCGGCTCAGCCGCCGGCCGACGCTTAATGTAAGTGGAGGGGGGCGAGTGCCGAGTTTTATCAAGAACCCGAAGGATTTCCTTGCGGGCCTGCTGTTCATCTTCATTTCCGCACTTTTTGCCTACGGCACGATGGAGTTGCCGATCGGCACGGCGTTCCGGATGGGGCCGGGTTATTTCCCGATGGTGCTTTGCATCATGCTCGCGGCGCTGGGGCTGGTTGTGATGTTCAACGGCTTCGTTCTGGACGGAGAGAAGATCGCGCAATTTACCTGGCGCGGCCTGTTCAACATCGTTCTGCCGGTGGTGTTTTTCGGCGTGACGCTGCGCGGCCTCGGCTTTGTTCTTTCGCTCGGCATCACAGTGTTCTTCGTCAGCATCGCCAGCGTGCACTTCAAGTTGCGCACGGCGCTGTTGAGCGTCGTTGTGCTGGTGTTCGCGGGATGGGCGATCTTCATCTGGGGGCTGGGCCTGCCGATTCAGGTCTGGGGTCCGTGGGTCGGCGGTTACTAAGCGCGTAACGGGGGCTTAAAGTGGAATTCGACGTCTTTTCCAATCTCGCGATGGGTTTCGGGCAGGCCTTCACGCTCGGCAACCTGTTCTACTGTTTCCTCGGCGTGCTGCTCGGCACGCTGGTCGGCGTGCTGCCGGGCCTCGGGCCGACCGCGACGATCGCGATGCTGCTGCCGATCACCTTCCAGCTGCCGCCGGCCTCGGCGCTCATCATGCTGGCCGGCATCTATTACGGCGCGCAATACGGCGGCTCGACGACGGCCATTCTGATCAATCTGCCGGGCGAGTCATCGTCGGTCGTTACCGCGATCGACGGCTACAAACTCGCGCGGCAGGGCAAGGCGGGGCTTGCGCTGTTCACGGCGGCGGTGGGCTCGTTCTTCGCCGGCACGGTCGCGACCTTCCTGATCGCGGGTTTCGCGCCGCCGCTCGCGGCCGTCGCGCTGTCGTTCGGCCCGGCCGAATACTTCTCGCTGATGGTGCTCGGCCTTGCCGCGTCGGTAGCGCTCGCACACGGCTCGCTCATCAAGGCGGTGGGAATGGTGGTTCTGGGGCTTCTGCTCGGCACCGTCGGCCAGGATCTTTACACCGGCACGCCGCGCTTCAGCTTCGGCATGACGGAGCTTGCCGACGGCGTCGAATTCGTCGCACTCGTTATGGGCCTGTTCGGCATCGGCGAGATCATCCGCAACCTTGAGGACGAATCCGAGCGCTCGGTGTTCGCGCAGAAGGTGATGGGTTTGCTCCCGAGCTGGAGCGACTTCAAGCCGACGATCAAGCCCATCCTTCGCGGTTCAGCGCTCGGCACGGTGCTGGGCATCCTGCCGGGCGGCGGCGCCATGCTGTCGTCGTTCGCGGCCTATTCGCTCGAGAAACGCATCGCCAAGGACCAGAGCCGGTTCGGCAAGGGCGCGATCGAGGGCGTCGCTGCGCCGGAGGCGGCGAACAACGCCGGCGCGCAGACGTCCTTCATCCCGATGTTGACGCTCGGCATCCCGTCGAACCCGGTCATGGCGCTGATGATCGGCGCGATGATCATTCAGGGCATTCAGCCCGGCCCGAACGTCGTCACGGAGAAGCCGGAGCTGTTCTGGGGCCTGATCGCCTCGATGTGGGTCGGCAACGTGATGCTTCTGGTTCTCAACCTGCCGATGATCGGCATGTGGGTGAAGTTCCTCACCGTGCCGTATCACGTGCTGTTCCCGGGCATCATCGCGGTGTGCTGCATCGGCGTCTACAGCGTCAGCAACAATCCGTTCGACGTCTATACGATGGCGTTCTTCGGCGTCGTCGGCTACGTACTGGTGAAGCTCGATTGCGAACCGGCGCCGCTGATCCTCGGCTTCGTCATCGGCAAGATGCTGGAAGAATATCTCAGACGCGCGATGCTGCTCTCGCGCGGCGATCCGCTGGTCTTCTTCCAGCGCCCGATCAGCGCAGTGCTGCTGATTATGTCGATCGCCGCCCTCGTCCTCGTGCTGATCCCGTCGATCAGCAAGAAACGCGAAGAAGCGTTCAAGGAATAACAACTCTTCAAGAACAAAAACAATGGGGGCCGCCAAAAGCGGCCCCCAAGCTTTTCGGCCCGGCGGATCAAGCCTTGAGACGGCCCGCCACCACATCCCAGTTCACGATATTGTCGAGCACCGCTTTCACGTGATCGGTGCGGCGGTTCTCGTAGTCGAGATAATAGGCGTGCTCCCAGACATCGATGCCGATCAGCGCCGTTTTGCCTGACGTCAGCGGGCCGTCGCCGCCGGCGGTGTTGAGGATCGCAAGCTTGTCGCCATCCTGCACGAGCCACGTCCAGCCCGAGCCGAAGACGGTGGCGGATGAAGCGACGATCTTCTTTTTCATTTCATCCGCTGAGCCGAACGAAGCGTTGATCATTTGGGCGAGTTTCCCGGAAGGCTCCTTCGCGCCGCCAGGCTTCAGCATTTCCCAATATTGTTCGTGGTTCCAGGCCTGACCTGCATTGTTGAAGATGCGGCGGTCGGTCTCCTTGTTCGCCGCGACGACGACTTGCTCCAGACTCATGTTTACGTAAGGCGTCTCTTTCGCGAGCGCATTGAGGTTCGTGTAGTAGCCGGCGTGATGCTTGCCGTAATGCAGATTGACGGTACGCGCGCCGATCACCGGCGCGAGTTGCGATTCCTGAAAGGGCAGCGGCGGCTGCCGGAACGGGCCTTGCGGAGCGGGGGCTTGCGTCTGGGCCATCGCGGGTCTTGCGAAGGCCGCTGCGGCGGTTGCCGTTAGGATGAAACTTCGGCGATTCATCTCGGACATGCAGGGCTCCCTGTTTTGCGTGTTGACGATCGCGCGGCCGGTAGGCTCGCGCTTGCCGAAAAGCTTAGGGGCGGCCTGTCAAAGGACAAGGCCGGGGTGCCGGGCGGAAAACGCCGGATTTTGCGGTGAAACCCGGCGGATTCTGCTCGCGAAATGGCGGCTTTGACTGGACAGGCCAGAATGAGCCTGCTAGATCGTCGCGTCCTCACAGAAACCAATCCGTGCAGGCGACGGGCGCATAGCTCAGTTGGTAGAGCAGCTGACTCTTAATCAGTAGGTCCTAGGTTCGAGCCCTAGTGCGCCCACCAAATTCCTCAAAGACTTGCGGCGAGTTTGGCGAGACCAAATGAGGCCGTTCGCTTCTTTCTTCGTCGTCAGCTCGCCGGTCGAGCTTTCCCGCGAGCTTCACGCCGCGGTCCGAGATAGTGCTTGTCGAAGATCGCTTCCGCTCCTCAGAGAATGTCCGTAGCGTTATGCGATGTGTGGGACGCGGCACGTACAGACCCGAGACTCTCTGTCAGCACAAGGAGTTTAAAAGTTATTATTAAAAAGAATTGCGTGCAGAAGATGAGATATTCAAATGTTAAAATATTTGTTTCTGCAGTGCCGCTGCGCAATTAGTTTTCTTTGTACAAAAATATTCTAAACGCAGCGGGCGGTTGTGCAGCTAGTGGTGCATGCTCGCCGTTAGAGCAGTCGAAATAACACTGGAAAAAGTCGGCCGTGCAGATGTTCAAGCATTCGGCAATAGGAAGCCAAAGTAAGATAACGCAAGCGCCGAGCGCTGTTGTTCTCGCTAAGCTTGGGCGAAGCTTGATAGACCTATCAGCTTCCTGCAGGCATTTAGCCACTATACTCGAAACTGCTTTCCGCTTTGGCCAATTCTGCGATGCGGCCGAGAATAGGGAACCCCGCAATCGGACGGTGAACCGCCCAGTATTCGACGACGGGAACTTTAGGTCTTTCCGCCAGCGCAGATAATTTTTTGGCTCTTACACGATCGCCAAACAGATGTAACGGTAAAAGGCTGACGCCGATCCCCCTCTCAACGAGTGTTGCGATTACCGTTAGGCTGTTACAGTGGCCAATCTGTTGCGGTACAATCCCGGCTTCACTAAACCATCCTGTCATGATCGCGTAGGAGTTTGATCCGCGTGAAAGCGTGAAGATAGGAACGTTGGCTAGATCATTGGGCGTTAGGATCTTCGAACGACCCCAAAACCCCGGCTTGCACATCCAGCGTAGAGGAGAAAGGCCGAGTGAAGTTCTGACGCTCCCTTGAATCGTCGGGTGCCCCGGTAAAAATGCGATATCGATCGTGCCTTGCTCCAGCTTCGTGATCAAGTTTGTCGTTAGGTCGATATCTAGTTCGATCTGAACCATGGGATAGTTTTTTTCGATCTTCGCAAGTAGACGATGAAGCCATGTCAGCGCGACTACCTCGGCCACGCCCAAGCGGATCGTTGCGGATAACAAAGCGTCGGCGCCGGAGGTCTGTCGAAATGCTGCAGCGTCCGCGACAATACGTTCAGCCACGATAGCGCAGCTTTGACCTATGGCGGTTAGTTGAACTCCGCGACCCGAACGATAAAAAAGTCGCGCATTCAAATCACGCTCTAATTCGCGGATGCGACGAGTCACGGCAGGCTGGGTGAGGTTCATGTGTCGGGCCGCTGCACCGACGCCTCCCAGACGAACAATCCATAAAAGAGTTTCGAGGCCTTCCGTCCGCATGAAGAATTCATAACAAATTTGCATGAATAATAGAAATTAAAAATAATTTGTATGAGATGAATCAGGAGGCAATTCTAAGCCAACTAATAAGGCCAACAGCCAAATTGAAGCGTCGCGGTCAGCAGGGAGACGTTGCAATGAGAATATTTGGCTTCGCAAAAGTAGGAATTCTTGGCGCACTGGTCGCAATGATGGTGACGGCTGCTACCGGTGCTTCTTACGCTGCGCAGAAATGGAATTTTGTATCCGTTCTGCCTTCAACCAATTTTCATGTGAAGAATGCAACGGCATTCGCCGACGCAGTTCGCAAGGCGACTAATGGAGAAGTAACGATCACGATCCACCCCGGTGGCGGGCGGTGGGCCAACCCTCATGTTGAATGGCCACATGGATCCGGGCGTCGAGATGACGGGATGGACGGTCGATCCTTACGAAGGCTACATGAAAGACGGCTGGATTTGGGGAATGGGTGCCCACGATGACAAGGGTAATGTTGCGGCGATGATTATTGCCGTTGAGGCGATCGTCGCCTCTGGTCTCCGACCGAAGGGCGATATTCTCCTATGCCCGGTTATCGCTCACAAATATGGTGGGTTGGGCACAAGAGCGCTTCTCAAGGCAGGCGTGACGGCGGATATGTGCATCAACCTCGAGCACGCCGCGAATACCATTGCCAATGTCTGCGTTGGCGTGATCATGGCAAGAATACGCCAACAGCGCCGGATCTATTTTTCCGTTACTCGGATAACGCGCGAGCCGCATACTGGAATCCGGTCGAGCAGCAAGCGGAGATATTGCGGCGGATCGGTCCGAGCCTGACTCCCATCCCCGAGAATTCTTGGCTTACATTCAAGCCGCACCCTGAACTGCCAGGTTTCCCCACGCTGACAGTCGATACCATCGCCAAGGATCATTATTATTTTCCATCGGTGCGGCCGGATATGACCAGCCGTGATTGTGAGATGACATTTCAAATTCGCACAGTACCAGGACAGACTCTTGCCTCGATACGCGAGGATCTTGAGCGTCTGCTTGAGGGGATAAAGGCCGATCACCCCGCTTTTTCTTACATGCTCACGCTTCCGGCCGGCGGGCCGGAAGACCGGTGGTATCAGGCGCCGATGGAAACCCCGCGTGATCATCCATTGGTTCGCTGCCTTGCGGAAGGTTTCCGCGAGGCAACAGGCCGTGAGCCGCAAATCGGCGGTTACGGCCGGTTGGGCAATGTCGGTGACGGGAATGTATTGGGAGAAGCCGGCATTCCTTCCGTGCAATTCGGATCGGGAGATATTCGCATCTATCGTGAATGGCCGACTGCTGATGAAAGAGTGCTGCTGACTGATCTTGTTGATACCGCTCGAACTGTTGCTGCCGCAGCGTGGCATCTGACCAATCTTAATCGATAGCGCCGCACAGGCTTCCCATCCACCTTCGATCTTAAAGGAAGAAAGATGACCGATCGTCGTATTATCGCCACTGATCAAGCCGCAGCCGCCGTCGGCCCTTATTCTCAGGGCGTCAGCGCGAATGGGCAGGTGTTTATTTCCGGTCAGTTACCGATCAATCTTGAAGGAGCGATGCCGGAAGGCATCGAGGCGCAGACGCGCCAGTCTTTAACAAACGTTCTAGCTGTTCTCAAAGCAGCGGGTTCGAGCCAAGAGCTTGTGCTCAAGACAACTGTGTTTTTGAAGAACATGGACGATTTTTCCGCTATGAACGCAATTTATGCTGAAGTCTTCGGAACAAGTCTTCCGGCGCGTTCAACGATCGAGGTGGCCCGTTTGCCGCGCAATGCGCTTGTGGAGATCGAGTGCATTGCCTGTGTTGGATAATGCGAGTGCTTGGTTAGATAGGATTCTTCCTACTTGCGCTCTACCTGACCAAGTAAGCATGCGCTGCGTCCTAGGCGCCACGGCGTTTCGCGGTTTTCTTATCGCGTAACGCGGTTTCCGCTGAATCTCACCTCGCGGTCATGCGTTTTACCTTGACGCTAAGCTTGTAAACCTCCGGCAAAAGGTGATGTACGGTTTTCTCGATCACCTTGTCGTCCTTGTCGAAGGATACGCGCTCGAGCACGAGTAGCGGTGTCGTCGGCGAGACATGCAGCCGTTGTGCAAGCTGCGCGCTCGGCAGTTCGCTGCTGATGATGAAGTTCGCGCGCCACGGAATGACGCGAAGCTTGTCCTGCAGAATCTGGTAGATGCCCATTTTGACCGCGTCGGCACGGCTCACCTTTTCACCAAGGCGGCCGGGAAGGGCGATCTGCAATGAGGCATGCGGCGAACCGTCGGTCTCGTAAACGCGGCTATAAAGTAAAGCGGTGTCGCTGCCGTTGAATTCTTCGGGTACCTGCTCGCCCGAAACCCAGCTGAAATCGACAAGCTGCACGGAAACATTTTCATTCGAGGCAGCGAAAGCGGCCATGAACGGCCCGAGCCGGTCGATCTCGCAGGTGATGCGCGGCTTCGGCGGCGCGAGAAAGGTGCCCTTGCCCTGCCGCCGGATGAGAACGCCCTGATCGACAAGTGTTTGCATGGCGCGCCGCACAGTGACGCGGCTCAACCCATAGGTGCCGCAGATCGCCTCCTCGGTGGGGATCTGATCCCCGGCGCGATAGGCGAACAGCAATTCCGTCCGCAGGCGATCGCTTAATTGCTCGTGCAGGGGCCGGGCATTGTCGCGCGTAAGAGCGGCAGCCGTGGAGCGATTTGACTTCGGCGTCATAGTTGTCTCATATTGTATCTAATAAGTATCATAACGTCTTAGAAGCTCAAAGATAAGCGGGAAAACCCGCGAGATTAGGAAACGCCAAATGAGAGGGAGGGATTCGTGGACAAAGTCCAGACACGCCAAGGCAATCCGGCTTCAGGCTGGCTTCACAAATTACACCAAACAAGCGGGCTAGGGCTGCGTTGGGCAGCGCTCTCGCTTGCGCTCACGATCGGTGCCGCCGCAAGCGCTTCCGCACAGGATAAGATCACACTTTCGCTCGCGACCTGGGGCGCTTCCTCGCATCCGCAGGTCAAAGTTTATGCCCATGTGTTCATGGATGAAGTGAAGAAGCGCACCAACGGTCAGGTCGAGTGGAAGTTCTTTCCCGACGATACGCTGGTGAAGCAGGCTTTCGTGCCGAGCGCGGTGCCGGGTGGCCAAGTCGATATTTCGCTCACTACGCTCGATAGCTGGGCTGGCCGTATTCCGCAGGTTTCGATTGCTGCGAGTCCGCTGTGGACGCTCCCGATGGAGGCGAGCGAAAAAGCGCTGGCGCCTGGTCAGCCGTTATTCGTCTATTTCGATAAACTGATGGAGAAGCATAACACCAAGCTGCTCGCGCTGTTCGACATCGGCGCGCCGGCGTTCTTCTGCAAATTCGCGTGCCTGCTGCCTGAATCGATGAAGGGGCACACGATGCGAGGCTATTCGAAGGGCGCTTCGGAAAGCATGAAGGCGGTCGGCATCGCGCCGGTCACGATGGGTGTCGCCGACGTTTATTCCGCCTTGCAGCGGGGCGCGATCGACGGTGCGCTCGGCGGGTTGCAGGGCGCTTACGGACTCAAGCACTACGAGGTGACCGATCACGTGCTCGGCAGCGGCGGCATTCTCGGCGCGCTGGTAAACGGCTTCCTGATGAACAAGTCTCGCTTCGAGAAGTTGCCGGCGAATGTGCAGAAAGCCATTCTCGAAGCGAATGTTGTCGCGAGCGAAGCCAACAACAGAGAGCTTGAGCGCAGCTACAAGGCTTACCTCGCGGACCTCAAGGCAAAGGGGCTGACGGTCAACGTGCTGACGCCCGGTACGCCGGAGTGGAAGGCGTGGTCCGATGCACTGAAGGCACACCGTGAGGAACTCACCAAGAAGTTTCCCGCCGATCTTGTCGCCATGACGAAATCAGGCAGCTAACGCGAATGGAGAGAGAGGGGCCATGCCCCTCTCAATTCGGGGAGGGGAAACGCCATGCTTCTTCGGCTGATCGACCATGCAACGCGCGTTTTGACGGTGGTCAGTGCTGCCATCATCGGCGCGCTTGCATTCCTGGTTTCGTACGATGCGATTACCCGTACTTTACGCATGCCGACTATCTGGATATTCGACGTATCGCTCTATCTCCTGATCGCGGCCGGTTTTTTGGGAAGCGCATATGCGCTGCGTTCCGGTTCGCATTTCCGGATGGTGATATTCGCCGACATGATCGGCGAGAACGGCCGACGTTGGGCGGATCGCGTCGCCTATTTCGCGACCTTTGCATTCGCGGCGATGATGACGTGGCTCACGGCGGGCTATGCCCTCGACAATTATAATGCGGGCTTCACGTCCGGCACGATCCTGGACGCGCCGCTGTGGATCCCGCAATCGGTCATGCCGATCGGCGCACTCGTACTTGCGCTGGAGGCGCTCAGCATGCTGATCCGCGACGAATATCCCGACGTGGTCGAGGGCTGAGCGATGACCACAGGGCTTCTCATCGTTCTTCTTTTTCTCGTGCTGATGGCCATGAGCCTGCCGGTGTTCGTGGCGATGGGACTCGCCGGGTTTGCCGGCTTTATCCTTGCCCATGGCTGGACGACGGCGCTCTACGGCTTCACCGAAACGGTGTGGCAATCGACCCACGTTTACGAGTTGATCGCCATTCCGCTCTTTATTCTGACCGGCACGATCATGCAGCAGAGCGGTTCGGGCCGCGATCTCTATTTGGTCGTCAACGCTTTCGCGGGCCGCGTTCGCAACGCCTCGGGTATCGCCACGATTGTCGCCTGCGGCATCTTCGCGGCGATTTGCGGCTCGTCGATCGCGACCGCCGCAACAGTCGGTTATGTCGCGATCCCGGCCCTCAAGGAAGCCGGTTACGGCGACACCCGCGCCGGCGGTTTCGTCGCCGCGGGCGGCACGCTCGGCATTCTCATCCCGCCCTCCATTCCGATGATCCTCTACGGCATCATTACCG
Organism: Xanthobacteraceae bacterium; assembly: GCA_035556215.1. Lineage (GTDB taxonomy): Bacteria > Pseudomonadota > Alphaproteobacteria > Rhizobiales > Xanthobacteraceae > Palsa-892. Next base: position 202,829 of record DATMFI010000007.1, read on the forward strand.
ATACCTCGATCGGGCAATTATTCATTGCGGGCGTCGTTCCCGGTATCCTGATGATGATCGTGTTCGCGATCTATGCCTGGCGCTCGCAGCCGCGGATCGAAGCGGTGCCGGTGGAGAAGGGCCAGCACTGGGTGCTGCTTCGCCGCAGCATCGGCGTCATCCTGCTGCCGCCGGTGATCATCGGAGCGATCTATCTCGGCGTTTTCACGCCGACCGAGGTCGGCGCGCTCGCGGTGTTGTATGTGCTGGCGCTCGGCTTGCTGCAATGCAGGCTTACTTTCGAGAATACCTGGCGCGCCATTCTCAGCGCCACGCGCACGAGCGTCATGTTGCTGATGCTGATCATCTTCGGTCAGTACTTCGCGCATTACCTGACTTATGAAGAGGTGCCGCAGACGATCGCGAAGGCGATCGCGGGCGTTCCCGGCGGTCATTTGGTGACGCTCTCGCTTGTCGTGCTCGGCTATCTGGTGATGGGCATGTTCCTGGAATCGGCGGCGATGCTTCTGATTTCGGTGCCGATCTTCTTTCCGGTGGCGATGCATCTTGGCATGCATCCGCTGACCTTCGGCATCTTCGCGGTGATGGCGATGGAGATCGCGCAGATATCGCCGCCGGTCGGCATCAACCTTTTCACGATCCATGGCATCAGCCGCATCCCGCTCGAAAAGCTCGCGCGCGGCGTAATGCCGTTCATCCTGACGCAGATCGCCTTCCTCTACCTTGTCTATTACGTGCCGGAGATCGTTCTCTGGCTGCCGGAGCGTATGAAATGAAATTGACGGACTATGAACAATCGCTGCTCGCCGGTGAAGCCGGCCCGCTGCGCCAGTGGGCCATGGATCATCAGGTCAAGGTCGGGCGCTATCTCGGCGCCAAGGATTTGGTGCCGGTGGTGCAGGCGCACATCATGGCCGA
>DATMFI010000008.1:0-31141 GCA_035556215.1 Xanthobacteraceae bacterium
AGATCAGTCCCGCACGCGACAGGTCCCCGCAAAAGCAAAGGGCCGAGGTTTCCCCCGGCCCTTGTCATTCTCGTATTCGCCAGCGGCCATCAGGCCTGCGGCTGCGGCTCCATGCCGCCGGCGCCCGGCTCGGGGCGCGGACGGGATTTGCCGGCCGGCGGCACCGCCGAGGCGCGTGGCCCGGAGGGCTCGGACACGCCTTCACGCACCGGAGGATGACCGGCGAGCAGCCCCTGGATCTCGTCGCCGGAAAGTGTCTCGTATTCCAGCAGGCCCTTGGCGAGGGTTTCGAGATCGGCGCGCTTCTCGGTCAGGATCTTGCGCGCTTCGGAAAGCCCCTCCTCGACAAGCCGGCGCACCTCGCTGTCGATCTTCTGCGCCGTCGTCTCCGAGATGTTCTGCGTACGCGAGACCGAATGGCCGAGGAACACCTCTTCCTGGTTTTCGCCGTAAGCCACGGTGCCAAGCTCGGGCGAGAAGCCCCAGCGCGTCACCATCATGCGGGCGAGACGGGTCGCCTGCTCGATATCGGATTGTGCGCCCGAGGTGACCTTGTCATGGCCGAAGATCATCTCTTCGGCGATACGGCCGCCCATCATGATCGCAAGGCGCGACGTCATCTGCTCGAAGCTCATCGACAGCTTGTCACGCTCCGGCAGCTGCATGACCATGCCCAGCGCACGGCCGCGCGGAATGATCGTAGCCTTGTGCACCGGATCGGTCGCCTTGACGTTGAACGCGACGATGGCATGGCCGCCTTCGTGATAGGCCGTGAGGAGCTTCTCCTCCTCGGTCATCACCAGCGACTTGCGCTCGGCGCCCATCATCACCTTGTCCTTGGCGTCTTCGAATTCGTGCTGCGTGACCATGCGCTTGTTGCGGCGCGCGGCCATGAGTGCGGCTTCGTTGACGAGGTTCATGAGATCGGCGCCGGAGAAGCCGGGCGTACCGCGCGCGATCGTCTTCAGGTTCACGTCGGGCGCGAGCGGCACCTTGCGGACGTGAACTTTAAGGATCTGTTCGCGGCCGACTACATCCGGGTTCGGCACGATCACCTGGCGGTCGAAGCGACCCGGACGCAGCAGCGCGGGATCGAGCACGTCGGGACGGTTGGTCGCGGCGATCAGGATGATGCCTTCATTCGCTTCGAAGCCGTCCATTTCGACCAGCAGCTGGTTGAGCGTCTGCTCGCGCTCGTCGTTGCCGCCGCCGAGACCGGCGCCGCGATGACGGCCGACCGCGTCGATTTCGTCGATGAAGATGATGCACGGCGCGTTCTTCTTCGCCTGCTCGAACATGTCGCGCACGCGCGAGGCGCCGACGCCGACGAACATCTCGACGAAGTCCGAGCCCGAAATCGTGAAGAACGGCACGTTGGCTTCGCCCGCGACGGCGCGCGCGATCAGCGTCTTGCCGGTGCCCGGAGGGCCGACCAAGAGCACGCCGCGCGGAATACGGCCGCCGAGGCGCTGGAATTTTTGCGGATCGCGCAGGAATTCGACGATCTCTTCAAGATCGCTCTTCGCTTCCTCGACGCCCGCGACGTCTTCGAATGTCACGCGGCCATGCGCTTCGGTGAGCATCTTGGCGCGCGATTTGCCAAAGCCCATCGCCTTGCCGGCGCCGCCCTGCATCTGGCGCGACAGGAAAATCCACACGCCGATCAGCGCGATGAACGGCAGCCACGAAACGAGCAGCGAGACGTACCACGGCAGGTTGTCGCCCTGCGGCCGCGCCGAAATCGAAACGCCCTTGCCGTAGAGCCGCTGCACGAGCGTCGGGTCGTTCGGCGCATAGGTCTGGAACGACTTGCCGTCGGTCATCGTGCCGGAGATGTCGTTGCCCTGAATCACGACGTCGCGCACCTTGCCCTGATCGACTTCGGCGAGAAGCTGCGAGAACGAGATATCGTGCGAGGACGAACGCTGACCGGGCGACTGGAACAGCGAGAACAAGGCGAGCAGCAGGAGAACGATGATCACCCAGAGGGCGAAATTGCGTAAATTGGCGTTCATTTCCTACCTTTCGTGCGCTCGCCTTGCCCTGAAAACCGGGGCCAAACGGACACATCTTACCCGTGGGTAGTTAAAATAAGCTCCGTCCCCCCTTGAAACAAGGGAAGTAGGCGCGGGCGTGGCGCTTTTCGCGTTTCCGCCGCTTAACCGCGATTTCCTTGAGTCTTCCGGGCACTACGGCGAAACGGCGCCGGTTCGATCGTCAGGCGATCATCCGAAAGATCGAGAAGCGCGCCGGCAAGCGTCCGCCGCAGGCGCTTCCCGCCGCGCCAGGACGCGGCGAGCGCGGCAAACAATACCTCGAGCTTGCCGAGTTCCGCCGGGCCTTCGTGGCCGAGCCGGTTGACGGCCCGGCGCACCAGCCGCAAACCGATTTCCTCCGGCAGCCTGAATACGAGCCGGGGGTCGAGCGATTCGCGTTTCTCGTTCGAGACACGGCTTGCGCGTGCCTGCGCTTCGTTCACCACCGCCTCGATCGCGGTGTCGGCGCGGTAAAGCCGGCGGGCAAGCTGCGAAAGCTTTGCCGCGTCGATGCCTTCCTTGGCGAGCAGCGGCGCGAGCGAGCGCAACCGCGAGCGCAAATAGCGCGGATCGGCATTGGTCGGATCGATCGCGTAAGCGATCTTTTCCTTGTGCAAAAATGCCATCAGCTGCGCTTTCGAAACGCCGAGCAAGGGCCGCAGGATCTGCATGCCGTCGCGCGTTCGCTGCGCGCGAATGCCCGCGAGTCCCGTAATGCCGGAACCGCGCCCGATCCGGTGCAACACTGTCTCGGCCTGATCGTCCTGCGTATGCGCGGTGACAATCGCGGTGCATTTCATTTCGCGTGCGAGCGACAGCAAAAGCGCATAGCGCGCCGTCCGCGCCGCTTCCTGCAAGCTGCTCTTCGGTTTCTTGCCGTGCCAGTCAAGAATGCGGTGCGGCACTTTCAGCTTGCGCGCGAGCTTTGCGACCCCCGCAGCTTCCGCCTTCGCTTCCTTGCGCAAGCCGTGATCGACGGTGGCGGCGATCAGCTTCGGCTTGTTTTTCTGCGCATCGCGCCAGCGCGCGGCGAGCACCAAAAGCGCCGTCGAATCCGGTCCGCCGGAAATCGCGAGCAGAATGGATTTATGTCCGATGAAATCCTGAAACAGAGCGTCGCATTCGCGGCGGCCGAGCGATCCGCCGTGAGAATTAGCAGCGCGCACGCTTTTGTTCCGCGCTGACCTGACTCTTCACCGAAGGTGTCGCCTTAGGATATTTCTTCAGGACGGCATCGAGCGAAGCGCAGGCCGCTTCCTGCTGGCCGGTCGCGGCGAGCGACTGGCCGAGACGCAACAAGGCTTCCGGCGCCTTCGCGCTCTTCGGATACTTGTTGTAGACGTCGAGGAAAGTCTGTGCCGCGTCGTTGAACTGCTGGCGCTGATAGAGACTTTCGCCGAGCCAATAATGCGCATCCGGCACCAGACGATCGTCGGGGTGGCTCTGCAGGAAAACGCGGAACGCCTGGTCGGCCAGCGCATAATCGCGCCGCAGGATATAACCGTAGGCCAGATCGTATTCGTCCTTGGCGCTCGCCGACGGCGGCAGCACCGCCATTTGTTGCTGTTGCGGCGTTGGCACGGGCGCGCTTTGCGGACGGCCGGCGGCGACCGCGCCCATGTCGAGCGGTGCGCCTAACGGGCGCGGCGCGCCCGGCGCGTTGGGTTGCGTGCTCGGGTCGAAGGCGTCGTTGCGTCCCGCGCGCGCGGGCGACGGAGCCGGGCCGCCATACTGCGGTTGCGGCTGGCCGCCATAAGGCTGCTGGCCATAAGGCTGCTGGCCGTAACCCGGCTGCTCCGGCGGGCGATCGTCATATTGCGGCTGGCCGTATGGCGGCTGCGCGGGCGGCGGACCGCCGTAACGCTGATCGCCATAAGGCGCGCCCTGCGGCCCCCCTGCGAGCGGCGGATTGGTCATTGAGCCCTGCGTCATGCCCGGGCTTCCCATCGGTCCGCCTGCGGGTGCCGGATAAGGTCCGCCCTGCGCGCGCGGTCCCGATGGCGCGCCCTGCGGAGCGCCGCCGCCGCGCGCGTTCAACTGCTGCTGCAGCAGATTGTTCTGATGCTGAAGCTCTTCGTTCTGTCCGGTGAGATCGCGAATCTGCGCTTCGAGCTTCTGGATGCGCACAGTAAGTTCGCTGGCCTCGTCGGTATTGCGCTGCTGGCCGAACCAGTTTTGCGCATTTGCGGTGCTTGCCGCGAATGCGAGTGCACAAGCGAGCGTCAAAGAACACGCGAAGGAACGGGCGATCGCGAATTTCATCGTGTTGAGTACCAATGGGCGGCAGCAGCCTTGCACGCCTGGAGCGCCTGCGGTGGAACTCCTACCATACCGGGGCGAGTACGTCCAAAATACGGCCTCGCCCCGAATTTACACTCAGGCGCCGCCGGCGTTCAGCACCGTCACGGCGCGGCGGTTTTGCGACCAGCACGAGATGTCGTTACAGACCGCGACCGGGCGTTCCTTGCCGTAGGAGATCGTCCGCATCCGTTGGCCCGAGACGCCGCGCGAGATCAGGTAATCGCGGGTCGCCTGGGCGCGGCGAGCGCCGAGCGCGATATTGTATTCGCGGGTGCCGCGCTCGTCGGCGTGACCTTCGATGGTGAAGGAATAACGGCTGTACTGGTTGAGCCAGGTCGCCTGCTTGTCGAGCGTCGCCCGCGCCTGCGAATTCAGTTCCGACGAATCGCTGTCGAAGAACACGCGGTCGCCGACATTGACGACGAAGTCCTGCGCGCTGCCCGGCGTCGAAGCCGAGGCATTCATGGCTGCGTTCGGGTCGTTCGGATTGTTGGCACAGGCGGCGACGAGCATCGCCGCGGCCAGCGCCGCGAAACGCATTCCCCGAAACAGCGGATTGAAATTGACCATGGCAGGTCGCTCCCTCTTAACTTACTCACAAAATTCGGGGCGATCTAACCGCGGCAAGGTTAATTGAATGCTTCATTTACCTTGATGGAACCTTGGCGGCATGCAGAAAACTTTAGCTTTCCGCGTAGTCACCCCAAAAAGCGGAAAGCATGGTTAAAAATGGATGAACAATCTTTCCATAGGCAAAACGGCCATATCAAGGCCGCTCGCCTCAGGAGAGTAGCGGCGACCAGGCCGGGTCCGACGCATAGCCCGGCGTCGGCACTTTCTGTTCGTTATAGCCGGTGAGGTCGATCGTATAGAGCTGCGGGCCGGCGCTGCCGCCCGGATCGCGGAAGAACATCAGAACGCGGCCGTTCGGCGCCCAGGTCGGGCCTTCATTGTGATAGCCCTCGGTGAGAATGCGCTCGCCCGAGCCGTCGATCTTCATGACACCGATGGCAAAGCTGCCCGACGTCTGCTTGGTAAAGGCGATGATATCGCCGCGCGGCGACCATACCGGCGTCGAATACCTGCCCTGGCCGAACGAAATGCGCCGCTGGCCGGAGCCGTCGGCGTTCATCATGAAAATCTGCTGGCTGTTGCCGCGATCGGATTCGAACACGATCGCCCGGCCGTCGGGCGAGTACGACGGCGAAGTGTCGATCGCCGCCGTATCGGTCAGCCGCGTCGTGCGCCGCGAGCGCAGATCCATCGAGTAGATGTTGGAGTTCGCCTGATTCTGCAAACTGAAGATGATGCGCTGGCCTTCGGGCGAAAAGCGCGGCGCGAAACTCATGCCGGGGAAATCGCCGATGACTTCGCGCTGGCCGGTCTCGACATTCATCAGGTGCACCTGCGGCTTGCCCTGATCATAGGACATGTAGGTGATTTCCTGGCTCGACGGATTGAACCGCGGCGTCAGCACGAGATTGTCGCCGCGCGTCAGGTAGCGAAGATTCGCGCCATCCTGATCCATGATCGCGAGCCGCTTGGTGCGCCGCTCTTTCGCGCCGCTCTCGGAAACGAACACGATCTTGGTGTCGAAGTAACCCTTGTCGCCGGTGATGCGCTGATAGATCGCATCCGAAATGATGTGACCGATGCGGCGGATCTGATCGGGCTGCGTGAAATACTGCTGGCCGTGAAGCTGCGTGCCGGCGAAAACGTCCCACAGCCGGAACTCGGTGCGGAAGCGGCCGTCACCCTCGCGCGACACGCGGCCGACGACGAGCGCCTGCGCGTTGATCGCGCGCCAGTCGGGAAAGCGCGGCGCCGCGTCGAAATTCTGGATGCGCTCGATATAGGAAGCGGGGTCGATCGGCAGGAAAAGGCCCGAGCGCCGCAGGTTGTTGGTAATGACCGACGTAAGCAGCCGCCCGACGTCCGAGCCGCCGCCTTGCCCGCCGAGAAATTCCGGGATCGCGATCGGAATCGGCTGCGGCGTGCCTTGCGTGACGTCGAGGCGAAGCACGGCGCGCGCGGCGCGCGGCAGCAGCAACGAGCCCGCGGCCGCACCACCGATGGCGGTGAGCAGGCTGCGGCGCGACAACGAATTCATAAAAAGTGAGCCGGCAATCGTCTTCATGGGAACTGAGCTTCCTCGTCAGCCTCCGAGCATTTCGCTCGGGTCAAAATTGATTTCCATGTCGCGCCACTGATCGTAGTGGGCGGGATTGAGCATCGTGAACGGCTGGCAGCTCAGCACAGCGCGCTTGGCGCTCTCCGCCATCGCAGGCCCCAGCGCCGACGGCGTACCGGCCACGAGTTCGGGCGGCGCGGCGACCGAACCGTCGCGGCGGAACAGAACGCGCAGCACGACCTTGAGCCGGCCCGCATCGGCGGCGCCCGCCGGCGGATTCCAGCACTGCGCGAGACGGCGGCGCAGCGCGTCGATCTCGGTCTGCGAAAGCATCGCCGACTGGCCGTTGACGTAACCCGGCGCCGGATTGTTCGTCGGGTTCTGCAGACTGGTCATCTGCTGACGCTGCGGCGTGCGGCGGTCGAGCAGCGCCGCGATCTTGTTGGGATCGAAGTCGCGCTGCTTGGTCGGAGCCGCCTTCATCTTATTGGGCGAGGACTTGGCGTGCTCCTTCGGCGGCTCCGGCTTTTTCGGCGGCTCGGGCTTCTTCTTCGCCTCTTCCTTTTTCGGTTCAGGCTTCGGCTCGGGTTTCGGCTCCGGCTTGTGCTCGGGCTTGGCCGTCTGCTTCGTCTCTTCGGAGGGCGGCGGAGGGGCGGCGGCCTGCTTGATCTCCTGCTTTGCGACCTTCTCTACAAGTTCTTTCAGCTCTTTCGGATCCGCCTGTTTTTCGACGAGCGGCTTTGCACCCGGCTTCGGCGGCGACTTGGCGCCGGCGCGGTTCTGCGTCACGTCGGAAATCGGCACGAGATCGACCGCCATCGACTCGATCGGCTTCGATTCCAGCGTCTTCGGCGTAAACCAGAACAGCCCCCAGCCGAGAATGACGGCGTGAGCGACAGAGGAGACTGCGAGGCCCGGACGGACTTCCATCAAATCCTACTGCTCGGTTTCCGTGATCAACGCGACCTTGCGATAGCCCGCCTGCGACAGGCGGCCCATCACCTTCATCACCGTGCCGTAATCGACTCGCTTGTCGCCGCGCACGAAGATGCGTTCATCCTGTCCGCCGCCGCGCTGCTTGGTGATCGCTTCCAGCTTCGGCAGCAATTCATCCATCTTGATCTCGCTGTCGCTGCTCATCAGGAAGACCTGGCCCTTGTCGTTGACCGAGATCGTCAGCGGCTCTTTATCCTGATCGAGCGCTTTCGCCTGCGTCTGCGGCAGATCAAGCGGCACACCGGCGGTCAAAAGCGGCGCCGCCACCATGAAGATGATGAGCAGCACCAGCATCACGTCGACCATCGGCGTGACGTTGATCTCGCTCATGACATGCGTGCCGCGCCGGCGGCTTCGCCGGCTCTGCCATGCACCCTTACCTGCTGCGTTCGCGGCCATGCTGCCCTCAGGAGCGCTCGTCAACCTGACGCGACAGGATCGCCGAGAACTCGTCGGCAAAACCCTCGAGGCGCTGGGCGATCCGGCTCACTTCGCTCGAAAATTTGTTATAGAAAATCGTCGCCGGTATGGCGGCGACAAGGCCCAATGCGGTGGCAAACAAGGCTTCCGCGATGCCCGGCGCGACGACCGCGAGGCTCGTATTCTTCGAGGCGGCAATCGACTGGAAGCTCGTCATGATGCCCCAGACGGTGCCGAACAGGCCGACGAACGGGCCGGCCGAACCGACGGTCGCGAGCACCAGAAGCCGCCGCTCCAGCCGCTCGACTTCGCGCGAAATCGTCACGTCCATCACCTTCTCGACGCGCTCGGTAAGACCGGTCAGCGTCTTCGCGCCGCTCTCGTAGGTGCGCTTCCATTCGCGCATCGCCGCAACGAACAGGGCCGCGATCGAATGATTGGGCCGCGTCGAAAGCTGCTGATAGAGCTCCTCGAGGTTCTGCCCGGACCAGAACACTTCCTCGAAACGGTCGATGGCGCGGCGCGTCCGCGTATAGAGAATGGTCTTGTCGACGACGATCGCCCAGACCCAGACCGAGGCGATCATCAGGCCGATCATGACGATCTTCACGACGATATGCGCCTGGATGAACAGCGCCCACAGCGAAACCGTGGCAACGGGCGCGACTGGCGCGAGATCAGAAGGATTCATTTCAATTGTCCCCGGCAGTCCGGCCCGGTGCCCGGCGTGCCCATTTGGCTTGCGGAAAGATGGATTCGGCGATCATTTCGCACCGGCATTCATTCGGATGACCCGACAAGTTGACCTGGCAATATGGCTGGGCCGGCGCCTTCCCCATCGACTGGTTCAATACGGCACGGATTCTGTCCAAACTTGGGCATATCCGGCCTAACAGGCGGCTATAGAGAGCGCCTGTCATGGTTAATGTCCAGTTAGCAAACTTACTTGGGGTAGTGCTCGGCGTCGGTGCCCATGGCCTTGCGCAAGGGTTCCGGGATCCGGCGCGGCCGCCCCTCGGAGACGAAGGCGACCCGCACCTCGGCCTCGACCAGCACTTCCTCGCCCCGGAGCACCTTCTGGTGGATCGAGATCGAGGCTCCCGACACCTCTTTCGAGAGGCTCCGGATTTCGAGGAGGTCGTCCATATAGGCCGGCCGCAGGAAATCGATCTTCATCGAGCGGACGACGAAGGCGAAACTCGGCGCCTCTTTTTCCGTCGCCTCGAACAGCGCCCGGTGATCGGCGCCGACGAGCCGGAGATAATTGGTCCGACCGCGCTCCATGAAGCGCAGGTAATTGGCGTGATAGACGATGCCGCTGAAATCGGTGTCCTCGTAATAGACCCGCACCTGCATCGTATGACCGCCTTCGATCAGGCGGCCGGCGAGTTCGGTTGAAGTATCCTGCCCGGGCTTGGCTTTATTCACGCGTCGTCACCTTGATCGAACAGCGGGATTTGTGACGCATCGCGCGCGGGTTCGGCAAGACCGAGATGCTTGAACGCATGGGAAGTAAGCATTCGCCCGCGCGGCGTGCGCTGGACAAAACCCTTCTGGATCAAATACGGCTCGATGATGTCTTCGATGGCGTCGCGCGGCTCGGAGAGCGCCGCCGAGATCGTCTCGACACCGACCGGCCCGCCGCCATAGTGCCTGGCGATCAGCGCCAGGTAACGGCGATCCATCGCGTCCAGTCCGGCGGCATCGACTTCGAGCGCACCGAGCGCACGGTCGGCGGTTGCGCGATCGACCGTCCCCTTGCCTTCGACCATCGCGAAGTCGCGCACGCGCTTTAGCAAGCGCCCGGCGATGCGCGGCGTGCCGCGCGCGCGGCGCGCGATCTCCTGCGCGCCGTCGGCATTGATCGCGAGATTCAAAAGCCGGGCGCTTCGCTTCACGATCGTCTCAAGCTCGTGCACTTCATAGAAGCCGAGCCGCACCGGAATGCCGAAGCGATCGCGCAGCGGCGTCGTGAGCAGTCCCGAGCGCGTCGTCGCGCCGACCAGCGTGAAGCGCGAAAGATCGATTTTCACCGAGCGCGCCGCCGGGCCCTCGCCGATGATGAGATCGAGCTGGTAATCCTCCATCGCCGGATAGAGCACTTCCTCGATTGCGGGATTGAGCCGATGGATTTCGTCGATGAAGAGAACGTCGCGATCTTCGAGATTGGTGAGGAGGGCCGCAAGATCGCCCGCCTTCGCGATCACCGGACCGGAGGTCGCGCGGAAATTGACGCCAAGCTCGCGCGCGACGATCTGCGCCAGCGTCGTTTTGCCAAGGCCCGGCGGGCCGACCAGCAGCACATGATCGAGCGCTTCCTTGCGGGCGCGCGCAGCCTCAATGAACACCTTGAGATTGGCGCAAGCCTTTTCCTGCCCGATGAATTCGGAAAGCTGCTGCGGCCGCAGCGAGCCCTCGGCGAGATCTTCCTCGCGGCGCTCCGGTGTGACGACATCGCGGCTCATCGCGCGAGTTCCTTGAGGCCGTGGCGAATGAGTTCTTCGGTTTTGGCCTTATCGCCGGCCGTGCGCACGGCAGCGGCAATCGCCGCGCTTGCCTGAATCTCGCCATAGCCAAGATTGACCAGCGCCGAGACCGCTTCGCTGACCGGCGTTGAGGCACGGCGCTCGGAAAGCTCGCCCTGCAGCTTCACCACTGCCGGATCGACGCTCGCAAAGGCCGGCGCCTTGTCTTTCAACTCGAGCACAAGGCGCTGCGCGAGCTTCGGCCCGACGCCCGGCGTACGCGCGATCGCCGCCTTGTCGCCGAGCGCAATGGCATTGGCAAGATCGGCAACTTTCAGCGTGCCGAGGATGGCGAGCGCGACGCGCGCGCCGACGCCCTGGACGCCGGTGAGGATGCGGAACCACTCGCGTTCGAGATCGCTCGCAAAGCCATAGAGCCGGATCTGGTCTTCGCGCACCCACGTCTCAATCGAAATCGTCGCAGCTTCGCCCGCGGGCGGCAGCGATTGCAGCGTGCGCGCCGAGCAATGCACGAGATAGCCGACGCCGTGAACGTCGATCACCACCGTATCGTCGCCGTAAGAGTCGATGACGCCGCGCAGCTTGCCGATCATGCGCCCGCTCCCGCCGCCAACCGCAGCGTCACGCTCGTCCGGTGATGGGCATGCGTGATCGCCAGCGCCAATGCATCGCAGGCGTCATCGGTTTCCGGTTCGGCCTTCGGCAGCAAAATCCCGATCATCTTGCGCACCTGCAGTTTCTCCGCGCGTCCCGCGCCGACGACCGATTTCTTGACGAGGTTGGGTGCGTATTCCGCGACCACCAGCCCCGCCTGTGCAGGCGCAAGCAGCACGATTCCGCGCGCCTGACCGAGTTTCAAGGCCGAACGCGGATCGGCATTCACGAAGGTTTCCTCGACCGCCGCCTCTTGCGGAACGTAAGCAGCGATCACCGCGGCAAGCCCTTCATGCAGAGCTGCGAGCCGCGCCGCAAGGCTGTCGCGGTCGCTCGTCTCGACGGTGCCGCAAGCAACGTAGCTGAGCCGGTTGCCCGCGCAATCGACGACGCCCCAGCCGGTACGGCGGAGGCCGGGATCGAGACCGATGATGCGAATGGACCGCCCACCCATGGAATAGACCGGCTCTTACTGTATCGCGCGGCGAATCGCCTCTACAACAACGCGCGCATTAAGGCTCCAAATCGCCCGCGATGATAGACCTTCCCGACGCTTCGACCTTCGCTGCCCTGCTGACCGAACGGCGTTTCTGGCTGGCTGCGCTGGTCGCGGCCATTGCCGGCGCGGCACGAGGCTTCTCGGGCTTCGGCTCTTCGATGATCTATATTCCCTTAATCGGCATGTTGTACGGGCCAAAGACCGCGGCGGCGAGCGTCATTCTGATCGACGTCATCACCGGCGTGCCCTATGGCATCAAGGCCTTTCCGCAATCCGAGTGGCGAAGCGTCGGGCCGCTGACAGCGGCTGCCTTGCTGACGCTGCCATTGGGCACCTACCTTTTGCTCGTGGTCGATCCGATATGGATCCGCTGGTACATCGGCTGCCTGATCCTTTTGACCGTGCCCGTTCTCGCAAGCGGCTGGCGCTATCCTGGCAAACCGAAACTGCCGATCACGCTCGGTGTCGGCGTCATTTCCGGCGTGGCGAGCGGCGTAGCGCAAATCGCCGGCCCGCCGGTCGCGCTTTATTGGCTCGGCGGCGCGCTGCGTGCGGCGGTCGCGCGCGCAAATATGTTCGTCCTGTTTGCCGTTCTCGGAATCGAATCCTGCATCGACTATTTCGTCGAAGGACTCTACACGAAAGAAGTGCTGGCTCTCGTGGCGCTGCTCGGCGTCCCGTTCACAATCTGCTTTCTGCCCGGCGCACTCTCGTTTCACCGTGCGTCGGAAGAAACCTATCGGCGCATTTGCTATGCCGTGATCGTTTTCGCCGGCGTCGTCAGCCTGCCGTTGTTCGACCGGGTTTTTCGCTGAGCGCCAGTATCCCGCTCGCCAGCACGACGCCGATGCTGGCGAAGATCACGCCTGTGATCGCCCAGCCGTCGGGCCATTCGCCCAGCACCGGAATAGCCATCAAGGTCGCCACCACCGGCACCAGCGCCGTGAAAGCGGCCGAGCGCGAGGAGCCAAGCCGCCGCACGCCTTCGCTGAAGGTCGCAAGCCCGATCAGATTGGAGAAGACACCCTGCAGCATCGCCTGAAAGGCGATTTCTCCCGCATAGCCGCTTCGCGCAAGCTCGATGGCCGGCATCAAACCGAACGGCAGGATGAACAACAGCGACCAGAACGCAACCAGCCCCGTGGCCTCGAACGGCGTCAATCCGCTGTGGCGAAAGCCGATCGTGTAGCCGGCATAATTCAACGCGACGAGCAGGAAAACGAAATGCCCGAAGTTGGCGTTGGCGCCGCCGCTGAACAAATCGTTCTGCGCGATCGCCAGCACGCCGGCGACGGTGCAGACGAGGCCGGCCATCCGGAACCAACCGAACTTTTCCTTGAATAACAGCAATGACAACAGCGCGACGAAAATCGGAAATGTGCCCAGCACCACCGCGCCAAACTCGGCGGCTCCGGCATAACGCAATCCCGTCGCGGAGAGAAAAATATGCGGCAAGCCCGCGCCGAGAATGCAGAAAATCAGCGCCAGCGGATGACCGCGCCCGAAGATACCCACGCGCCAGGTCAATGGCGCGAGCAGGAGAGCGGGAACCAGCATCCGCACGAAGGCGATGACCGGAATCGGCAGCGCGTGCTGCACGCCCTGCCGGGTAAAGACGATCCACGCACTCCAGATCAGAACGGTGACGGTGAGCGCAAAATAGCCGATCAGCGCGGAACGCTTTTCCGGGCTCACGCGGATTACGCGCTCAGCTTTTGCATCAGCGCGTCGGAAATCTCGAAATTGGCATAGACGTTCTGAACATCGTCGTTGTCTTCGAGCGCTTCGATCAATTTCAGAATCTTCTCGCCGGTTTCGTCGTCGACCGCCGTCTGGTTTTGCGGCCGCCACACCAGCGCCGACTTCTTCGGCTCGCCGAACTTGGCTTCGAGCTGTTTGGCGACCTCGTGCAGGGTCTCCTTGCCGGTGATGATCTCGTGTCCGCCTTCGGACGAAACGACGTCGTCGGCGCCCGCGTCGATCGCCGCTTCCAGCATCGCGTCGTTCGAAGCCTTGTCGGCGTCGTACTGCACGATGCCGACCTGGTTGAACATGAACGACACCGCGCCGGTCTCGGCGAGGCTGCCGCCGTTCTTGGTGAAAGCCGCGCGGATTTCACCCGCGGTACGGTTACGGTTGTCGGTCAGCGCTTCGACGATCAGCGCGACGCCGCCCGGCGCATAGCCTTCGTAACGGATCTGCTCGAAGTTCTCGCCCTCGCCGCCCTGCGACTTCTTGATGGCGCGCTCGATATTGTCTTTCGGCATGTTCTCGGCGCGTGCCGCCAGCACCGCCGCACGCAGCCGCGGGTTCATCGCCGGATCCGGCAGGCCGAGCTTCGCCGCCACTGTGATTTCGCGTGCGAGTTTGCCGAACAGCTTCGAGCGGGCCGCGTCGGCGCGGCCCTTCTTGTGCATGATGTTTTTAAATTGCGAATGGCCGGCCATAGGGTCTCCGGAAAGCGGCGTCGATGGCGCGAGCTTATAGGTTAGGGAGCGCGTCTACGGCAACCCGTCAGGCAGCCGGAAGCCCGCATATTCCCGCTCCAGGATGGCTTTCAACGCTTTCGGCTCGGGCCGCGCGCCCGGCGCCGGCATCGGGCGGCGATCCGCCTCGATGAAATCAGGCGGCGTACCGGGAAGGTGATAGAGCCGGAAACCCGTGCGGTTCGCGGCGAAGTCCGCCACCACCTCGCCTTCGCCCTTCATCAAGCCGGCAGGCGCAAGATAGAAGCTGTCCTCGCGGTAGGCACCGAGCACCGAATGGGTGAGCGAGCCCTGCGCGACCTCGCGCCGTTCGCTGACGATGCGATCGAGCGGAAATTCACGGTTCCACTTGTTGCGGATATAGACACGCTTGAGCGGCAATTCTTTTTCGTCCCGCACCACCACGCTCACCAGCACGATGACGTGCTTGGCGAGCTTGCGGTACTCGTCCTCGTCCTGCGGCCAGGCAAAATCGAATTGCGCGGCGCGCGGCGCGCCCGAGGGGTTGATTTTCCGGGTGCGATCGGCCGTCTGCTCGAGCCGTTTCGTCATATCTTCGGGCGTGACCGCGCCGGTTGCCTCGGGGTTTTTCGTGAGCGTTTGCGTATGCGCAACGGCGGCGAAGCAAACAACAGCAAGCAGGGAAGCGAAGAAGCGCATCGCGGATCTCCTCCTTGAGAAGCTGCTCAACTCCAGAACGAAGGCATTGCCTCTTCCAGCACGCCGCCGAGCCGCACCGGCGCGATGCGCGCCGCAAGACCGTCATCGCCGATTTCGACGGCGACGCCCGAAAGCGTGCCCGCACCGGCCGCAGGCTCGAAGCGCCCCGACGGAATCTTCGACAGAAAACGGCGGATCGGCTCGTCTTTATTCATGCCGAGCACACTGTCGTAGTCGCCGCACATGCCGATGTCGGAAATATACGCCGTGCCGCCCGAGAGCACACGATGATCCGAGGTCGGCGCGTGGGTATGCGTGCCGACAATAAGCGAAAAGCGTCCGTCGAAATAATGCGCGAAGGCCTGCTTCTCGCTGGTCGCCTCGCCGTGGAAGTCGCACAGCGCGACGTCGCAGCCTTCACCGAGCGGACAGGCGGCAATCTCGCGCTCCACCGCGCGGAACGGATCGTCGAGTTGATCCATGAAGACGCGGCCCATCGCATTGATGACCAGCACGCGCTTGCCGTTCTTGGCGTCGAGCAGCGCCGCGCCCCGCCCCGGCGCCTTGCCGGGATAGTTCAACGGGCGAATGAGTTTCGGCGCGCGCTCGATGAAGACGAGCGCCTCGCGCTGATCCCATGAATGATTGCCGAGCGTAATCGCGTCGGCGCCGGCATCGACGAGTTCCTCGTAGATCGCCTCGGTGATGCCGAAGCCGCCGGCGGCGTTCTCGCCGTTGATCGCGACGAAATCGAGGTTCCATTTCTCGATCAGTTTCGGCAGACGCTTCGTCACCACTTCGCGGCCGGGCCGCCCGACGATATCGCCGAGAAACAGAACGCGCATCAAACGCGCTCCGGCCGGCCGACGCGCAGACCTTTCTCGGTCATCAGGAAATCGAGCTTCTCGTCATGCGGCTCGGTCGGGCACTCGGCGACCTCCTGCGCCTCGCAGCCGAAGCCGACGGTGACGACTTTTTTCTTGGCGCGCAGGCCCGAGATCGTCCGGTCGTAATAGCCCGCGCCATAGCCGACGCGATAACCGCGCTTGTCGAACGCCGCGAACGGCACGATCAGAATATCGGGCGCGACTTCTTCCGCATCCGGCGCAGGCTCACGAATGCCCCACTGGCCCGGCACCAGGGGATCGCCGAATTTCCACGCCCGCATCGACAGCGGATGACCGCGGCCGACGATGCGCGGCAGCGCGATCCGTGCGCCGTTCTTCTCCAGCACGCGCAAAAGCGGCAGCGGGCTGATCTCGCTCTTCATCGGGAAAAAACCGGCGACGATTGCGCCGGCGGGAACGTTCACGGGAAACGGCAAGGCCGCGATCGTCTCCGCGGCCTGCTGGCGGTAGTCGGGCGCAAGTGCATCGCGCCGTCCGAGGGCTTCATTGCGAAGCGCGGTTTTCAGTTCGGCAATGTTGGTGGCTGTCACATTCGTCTCGCAAAAAAATTCAGCGCGAAGCCACGATAGGCCGTTGGAAGCAACGATCCCGGGAAACCTACGAAGTAGGTGGGCACCGTGAATGACCAAGCCCACGGGCAAGGTCAGGGACAGCTCCCGTTGAGATCGATAAGGCCCCAGGAATTTAGTGTTCCTGACGAGCCGCGCAGCTCCGCATGCGCAATCTAGGCG
Source organism: Xanthobacteraceae bacterium (assembly GCA_035556215.1). Taxonomy (GTDB): domain Bacteria; phylum Pseudomonadota; class Alphaproteobacteria; order Rhizobiales; family Xanthobacteraceae; genus Palsa-892. The sequence continues at coordinate 16,309 of DATMFI010000008.1, forward strand.
CGTTAAGCTTGCACTGCCAGTACCGATTTCAAAGGCGGCTTAATTCGCTGCGCCGCCGTTCAGCGTCTGCGCCAGCCGCTCGATCCGCTCGGCCGCGCGCTCGAGCCCGCGTGTGCTTTCACGCTCGATGGTATCGACCCGCTCGACGGAAGCCAGGCGCGCTTCCTTGAGGCCTTCGATCTCCTGCTCGAGCCCGCGGATCCGCCGCCGCGCCTCGGAGAGATCGTCGAATATCGTGATCGCCGCCATCACCGTGAGCCGCGTATCGCCAACCTCGCCGAATGCCTCGCGCAAATGCGCGAGCTTCTGGTCGAGTTCGCGCGCGAGTTTCATCAGGTGCTCTTCCTGACCATCGTCGCACGCCATCCGGTAGGTGCGCCCGCCGATGGTGACATTGACCTGCGCCATGCTCAGCGCTCCTGCGCAGCGAGCACGCTGCGGATTGTTTCGGCCGCTTGATCGAGACGGCGCGAAACTTCACGGTTCGCCGTCTCCAGATCCTCCGAGCGCGCCTTGAGCCGCTGCAGATCAGTCGAAAGTCGGGTGCGATCCTGACCAAAAGCCTGCAACTGGTTTTGCAGCTGTTCGCGCTCCCGGCTGTCGCCCGCGGCCTTGTCGACAGCCGACTCCAGCGCATCGAGCGCAGCTTCCAGCCGTTGCAGGGCCTCCTCCATCGCGCTCACGTCGATTCACACTCCTTTGCCGGTAGTAAAGGTCCGCTCACATGCTGCGTCAACGGATGGAGCGAAGTTATGACCAGACATGAGGAATCGTCATTCAAGCCTTGCACCTCGCAAACCCTCGTAAACATTGACTCTAGGGCCTTGCGTGTTATCCATCCGCGGCCTCGATCTGCAAAAGATTGAGATGAGCCACGTGGACGTTTAATCGGCCCGCCGCGCCGATCCACTTGAGGCCCGAAGAGAGATCAGCCGGTGACAGATCGAGCCCAGCACGACCGCATGGCAAACGCCATCCGCGCCCTGGCGATGGATGCCGTTGAAGCCGCCAAATCCGGCCATCCCGGCCTGCCGATGGGCGCTGCCGACATCGCAACGGTGCTGTTCTCGAAGTTTCTGAAATTCGACCCGGCCGATCCGGCCTGGCCCGACCGCGACCGCTTCGTGCTCTCGGCCGGTCACGGCTCGATGCTGCTCTACGCGCTCCTTTATCTCACCGGCTACCCGGAAATGACGATCGAGGAGATCAAGCGTTTCCGCCAGCTCGATTCCAGGACGCCGGGCCATCCCGAGAACTTCATGACCAAGGGCGTCGAGACGACGACCGGCCCGCTCGGTCAGGGCATCGGCAACGCGGTCGGCATGGCGCTCGCCGAGCGCATCATGAACGCCGAATTCGGCGATGCCGCCGTCGATCATTTTACCTATGCGCTGTGCTCCGACGGCGACCTCATGGAGGGCATCAGCCAGGAAGCCATCTCCTTCGCCGGCCACATGAAGCTCTCGAAGCTCATCGTGCTGTTCGACGACAATCGCATCACCATCGACGGCGCGCTGTCGCTTTCCGACTCCACGGACCAGGTTGCGCGCTTTCAGGCCTCGAACTGGAACGCCGTCCGCATCGACGGCCACGATCCCGAAGCCATCGCGAAGGCCATCGAAGCCGCGCGGAAATCCGACAAGCCGACGCTCATCGCCTGCCGCACGATGATCGGCTTCGGCTCGCCGAACAAGGCCGGCAAGTCCGACGCCCATGGCTCGCCGCTCGGCGCCGACGAGATCAAGGCGACGCGCGAGAAGCTCGGCTGGAACCATCCGCCGTTCGAAATTCCCGCCGACCTCCTCGCCGAATGGCGCAAGGCAGGTTCGCGCTCCGCTGACGCGCACAAAAAATGGAAGGATCGCCTCGCCGCCCTTCCCGCCGACAAGCGCGCCGAATTCGAGCGCCGCGTGTCGGGCAAGCTCGCACCGGCTTTCGCCAGCGCCGTGCGCACACTGAAGGAAAACGCCGCGAAGGCGCCGAAGGAAATCGCGACCCGCAAGGCGTCCGAAGAAGTCCTCGGCACGCTTGTCATGGCCGCGCCCGAAATGGTCGGCGGCTCGGCGGACCTCACCGGCTCCAACAACACGAAAACCAAGTCGATGCCGGTCATCGCGCCCGGCAATTACAAGGGCCAGTTCCTGCACTGGGGCATCCGCGAGCACGGCATGGCCGCTGCCATGAACGGTATGGCGCTGCATGGCGGCGTGATCCCGTTCTCCGGCACGTTCCTCGTCTTCTCCGACTACTGCCGCCCCTCCATTCGCCTCGCGGCGCTGATGGGCACGCGCGTCATTCACGTCATGACGCACGACTCGATCGGTCTTGGCGAGGACGGCCCGACGCATCAGCCGGTCGAGCATCTCGCCGCGCTCCGCGCGATCCCGAACACCAATATCTTCCGTCCTGCCGATCTCACCGAGACCGCCGAGTGCTGGCAGCTTGCGGTCGAGAACGCCAAGGGCCCGAGCGTGCTGGCGCTCACCCGCCAGAACCTTCCGGCTCTTCGCACTTCGTTCGAGGACAAGAATCTCTCCGCCCGCGGCGCCTATGAAATCGCCCCCGCCAAAGGCAAGGCCGACGTCGCGCTGTTCGCGTCAGGCTCCGAGGTTTCGCTTTGCATCGAAGCCAAGGCCGCGCTCGAAAAGCAGGGCATTTCAGCCCGCGTCGTTTCGGTGCCGTGCCTCGATCTTTTCTTCGAGCAGGACGCCAACTATCGCGCCTCTGTCATCGGCGATGCGCCGGTGAAGCTCGCCTGCGAAGCCGCGATCCGCATGGGCTGGGATGAAGTCATCGGCTCCGACGGTATCTTCGTCGGCATGAGCGGCTTCGGCGCCAGCGCCCCCTACAAGGATCTTTATCGCCACTTCGGCATTACCGCGGACGCGATCGTCGCGGCCGCCGCCACCGCTTTGAAAAACGAGCGCGGAGCGCCGCGCAAGGAGAGAGCATGACTGTACGTGTTGCCATCAACGGTTTCGGACGCATCGGCCGCAACGTCCTGCGCGCCATTGTCGAGTCCGGCCGCAAGGATATTGAAGTGGTCGCGATCAACGACCTCGCGCCGATCGAAACCAATGCGCATCTTCTGCGCTTCGACTCCGTACACGGCCGCTTCCCGCATGAAGTGAAAGTTTCCGGCGACACGATGGATGTCGGCCGCGGCCCCATCAAAGTGACGGCGATCAAGAACCCGGCCGAGCTTCCGCACAAGGAGCTCAAGGTCGATATCGCGATGGAATGCACCGGCATCTTCACGTCGAAGGAAAAAGCCTCGGCGCATCTCACGGCCGGCGCCAAGCGCGTCCTGGTATCGGCGCCCGCCGACGGCGCCGACATCACCGTCGTCTATGGCGTCAATCACGACAAGATCAACAAGGACCACAAGGTCGTCTCGAACGCCTCCTGCACCACCAACTGCCTCGCCCCGGTCGTCAAAGTCCTCAACGACTCGATCGGCATCGAGAAGGGCTTCATGACCACGGTGCACGCCTATACCAACGACCAGCCCTCGCTCGATCAGGTTCACAAGGATCTATATCGCGCTCGCGCCGCTGCGCTCTCGATGATCCCGACCTCGACCGGCGCCGCCAAGGCCGTCGGCCTCGTGCTGCCGGAACTCGCCGGCAAGCTCGATGGCGTTTCGATCCGCGTGCCGACGCCGAACGTCTCGGTCGTTGACCTCAAGTTCGTCGCCAAGCGCAAGACCGACAAGGATGAAATCAACGCCGCCATCAAGCGCGCGGCCGAGCAGCAGTTGAAGGGCGTCCTCGGCTTCACCACCCAGCCGAACGTCTCGATCGACTTCAATCACGACCCGCATTCGTCGATCTTCCACATGGACCAGACCAAGGTGATGGACGGCAACCTCGTCCGCATCCTGACCTGGTACGACAACGAGTGGGGCTTCTCGAACCGCATGGCGGACACGGCCGTCGTGATGGGCAAGCTTGACTGACCCGACGCCCGATGACCGCTTTCCGCACGCTCGATCAGGCTGACGTCAAAAACAAACGCGTTCTCATCCGGGTCGATCTCAACGTCCCGATGGAAGGCGGGCGCATCACCGACAACACGCGCATCCGCGCGGCGATCCCGACGATCGCCGCGATTACCGAAAAGGGCGGCAAGGCGATTTTGCTGTCGCACTTCGGCCGCCCCAAGGGCCGCGACGAGTCGCAATCGCTGGCGCCCGTCGTCCCTGTTCTCTCCGGCCTCCTCGGCAAGCCGGTCGCTTTTGCCAAGGATTGCATCGGCCCCGACGCCGATACCGCCGTCGCCGCGATGAAGCCCGGCGAAGTGCTGCTGCTCGAAAACACCCGCTTCCATAAGGGCGAGGAGAAGAACGATCCCGAAATGGTCGCGGCGCTCGCCAGGCTCGGCGACATTTATGTCAACGACGCTTTCTCCGCCGCGCACCGCGCCCATGCCTCGACCGAAGGCATTTCGCATAAGCTCCCGGCCTATGCCGGCCGCGCCATGCAGGCCGAACTCGACGCTCTCACCCGCGCGCTCAGCTCGCCCGTGAAGCCGCTCGCCGCCGTCGTCGGCGGCGCCAAGATTTCCTCGAAGCTGACGCTGCTTTCCAACCTGCTCGCCAAGGTCGATCTCCTCGTTATCGGCGGCGCGATGGCCAATACGTTTTTGGCCGCGCAGGGCAAGAACATCGGCAAGTCGCTGAGCGAGCCGGACCTGATCGATACGGCCAGGAAAATTCTCGCCGACGCCAAAGCCAAGAATTGCGACATCGTGTTGCCGATCGATGCGGCGGTCGCAAAGAAGCTCGAGCCGAACACCTCGACACGTTCGGTGATGATCGATGCCGTCGGTCCCGACGAGATGATCCTCGACATCGGCCTGCAGTCGATCGCGCTCAATGCCGCGCGGCTCGCGGGCGTGCGCACCATCGTCTGGAACGGACCGATGGGCGCGTTCGAGGTTTCGCCGTTCGACGCCGGCACCGTGACGCTCGCTCGCGAGGTCGCCAAGCTCACCGGCCAAGGGCTGTTGAGTTCTTTCGCCGGCGGCGGCGACACGCTTGCCGCGCTCCAGCATGCCGGCGTCATCGACCAGTTCAGCTATGTTTCGACCGCGGGCGGCGCCTTCCTGGAATGGCTCGAAGGCAAGCCCTTGCCTGGCGTCGAGGCTTTGCGGATAAAATAGCCAAAATTCCGAACTACCCGTCTTAAAGCGTTTTGGGAGAGCCTGATGAACCTCGCCGAACTGAACAAGGTTGCCGTTGCCATGGTCCAGCCGGGCAAAGGCATTCTCGCCGCCGACGAATCTTCCGGCACGATTAAAAAGCGCTTCGACGCGATCAAGGTCGAGTCGACCGAGGACAACCGCCGCGACTATCGCGAGCTGTTGTTCCGCTCAACCGACGCCATGAAGAACCACATCTCCGGCGTCATTCTGTATGACGAAACGATCTGGCAAAAGGCCAAGGACGGCACGCCGCTCGTCGAGATCATCAGGCAGGCGGGTTCCATTCCGGGCATCAAGGTTGACGAAGGCACCAAGCCCCTCCCCGGCTGCCCCGGCGAACTCATCACCGTCGGTCTCGACAAGCTCGCCGATCGCCTGGCGAAATATTACGAACAGGGCGCGCGCTTCGCGAAGTGGCGTGCGGTGATCGACATCGGCAACGGCATTCCGAGCCACACCGCGATCCACGCCAATGCTCACGCCCTCGCCCGCTATGCTGCGCTCTGCCAGGCGGCGCAGATCGTGCCGATCGTCGAGCCGGAAGTGCTGATGGACGGCGACCATGACATCGACCGCTGCTATGCCGTCACCGAGTGGATGCTGAAGGAAACTTTCCTGGAGCTTTACTACAACAAGGTCGCGCTCGAAGGCATGGTGCTGAAGCCGAACATGGCGATCAGCGGCAAGAAGTGCGCCAAGCGTGCTTCGGTGCAGGAAGTCGCCGAAAAGACCGTGAAGCTGCTGAAGGAATGCGTGCCCGCCGCGGTGCCCGGCATCGCCTTCCTCTCCGGCGGCCAGTCCGACGAGGAAGCGACCGCCCACCTCGACGCCATGAACAAGATCGGCGGCCTGCCGTGGAAGCTTACCTTCTCCTATGGCCGCGCGTTGCAGGCCGCGCCCCAGAAGGCGTGGTCGGGCAAGGCCGAGAACGTCAAGGCAGCCCAGGGCGCCTTCTCGCATCGCGCCCGCATGAACGGGCTCGCCAGCGAAGGCCGCTGGTCGTCCGACCTCGAGAAAAAAGCCGCCTGATCCGGCTACATCGGATTTTAAGGGCCTGCCCATCCGGCGGGCCCTTTTTTATTCCATCTTTTGCCGCATCCTGCGCGGACGATCCCGCGGCCCTACTCTTTGATTGAGCATGATCCGGCCCGAAAACCGCTTCACACTTTTCGGGATCATGCTCTAGATGACCCGTCATGAATCGCACCGAGAACCGTAGCGATAACAATCCGCCCAAGACCGCGCCGCGCCTTGTTCTGTTCGCGCCCCCGCTCGATGCCGAGCATGCGAGCGCGCTGATCAGCGAGGCTTGCGATCGCGCCGACATCGCCTCGATCATCCTGCGCACAAACGGCAGGAGCGATGCCGAAATTATTGCGAGCGCGCGGCGAATGCTGCCGGTCGCCATCGAAAAATCGGCGGCTCTCCTGATCGAGGACCGCGACGACCTTGCCGAAGACATCAAGCCCGACGGCGTGCACTTCTCGAATTTTCCGGCACAGGCCTCGCAGATCTCGCCGCTCAAGCCGCACTTCATCGCCGGTGCCGCGGGCCTCGCCTCGCGCCATGACGCGATGAGCGCCGGTGAGACCGGCGCCGACTACGTGATGTTCGGCGAACATGTTGCCGGCAACCGCATGCCGTTCGATACGATTCTGGAGCGCGTCGCCTGGTGGGCGGAAATCTTCAACGTGCCCTGCGTCGTCTTGGCCGCTTCACTCGATGAGGTGCCCGCGCTCGTCAAAGCCGGCGCCGATTTCATCGCGCTCGATGACGCGGTGTGGAATACCGCGCAGCCGCTCGCAACGCTCAAACAGGCGATGGCACATCTGGCGGCCGGGCACACCGGATGAAACCGCGGCTGACGATTTATATGCTTGCCATTCTCACGCTGGCGCCGGCGGCGGGCATGAGTGCGCCAAAACAAAAAACGCCGCCGCCTGCGCCCGCCGCGCAACCCGAAGCGCCGCCGCCTCCGCCGCAACCCCAGGCGCCCGTTGACCTTGCCTTCGGCGCCTATCAGCGCGGCGAATATCTTACCGCCTTCAATGAAGCCAAACGCCGCGCCGAGTCCGGGCAGGACACCAAGGCGATGACGCTGCTCGGGGAGATGTATGCCGGCGGCTTCGGCGTGCCGGCCGATGACGACAAGGCCTTCGATTGGTATCGCAAGGCCGCCGATCGCGGCGATCGCGAGGCGATGGCGGCGCTCGGCCTGTTCTATCTGCAAGGCCGCGCCACCGCGCCGAACCGGCTGGAAGCCGGCAAGATGTTCACCGCCGCCGCCGAAAAAGGCAGCGCCACCGCCGCCTATAATCTTGCGCTGCTTTATCTCGAAGGTCAGGTCTACGCGCAGGACTTCGCGGCGGCGGCCAAGTGGTTCCGCGCCGCCGCCGAGCAGGACGTGCCCGATGCGCAGCAGGCGCTCGCAACGCTTTATCGCGAGGGCAAGGGCGTCGAAAAAAATCCGGCGGAAGCCGCGCGCTGGCTCGCTCGCGCCGCGATGCTGCGTCACCCGCCGTCGATGACCGAATACGCCTTCGCCGTCTATAACGGCGACGGCGTGCCGAAGAACGAGGTCGCCGGCGGCCGCTGGTTCCAGCTCGCCGCGCTCTACGGCAACCCGATCGCCCAGAACCGCCTCTCCTATCTTCTTCTCAACGGCCTCGGCGGCTTTACCCGCGACCCGATCGAGGCGATGGCCTGGCACCTCTATGCGCATTCGCGCGGCGCTTCGAACCCGGCGCTCGACGAGATGTTCGCCAAATTGCCCGACAACGAGCGCGAAGCCGCGGCCAAGATCGTTCAGGCATGGGAAAAGGGCACCCGGCTGCCCCGCTCTTGACGGCAGGCATGCCGGGCTGGCACCTGACGCGGCAGATAGAATATTTCTCCGGCACCTCGAAGGTTAACTTATGAAAATCAACGGTAACGAAATTCGGCCCGGCATGATGATCGAATACGAAGGCGGGCTGTGGGTCGCGGTGAAGGCGGTTGCCGTCAAGCCGGGCAAGGGTCCGGCCTATAACCAGGTCGAGCTCAAGAACATCGTCGATGGCCGCAAGCTCAACAATCGTTTCGGCTCCGACGAGCGCGTCGAGCAGGCCCGCGTCGAGGTCAAGGATTACCAGTACCTCTACAAGCAGGACGACAACCTCGTCTTCATGGACACCGACACCTACGAGCAGCTCGAGCTCAACACCGAATTCGTCGGCGATCGCGCCGCCTTCCTGCAGGACGGCATGACCGTTGCGCTCGAAATGTATGACGACAAGCCGATCGGCATTCGCCTGCCTGCGCAGGTGACGCTGGAAATCGTCGAGGCCGACGCCGTGGTGAAGGGCCAGACCGCCGCCTCGTCCTACAAGCCGGCGAAGCTCGAGAACGGCTTGCGCGTCCTGGTGCCGCCGTTCATCGGCGTCGGCGAGAAGATCATCGTCGATACCAACGAAACCACCTACGTCCGCCGCGCCGACTAAATGTTACGTTCTCCGATCATCACCGTGATGATCGCCGCCGCCCGCAAGGCGGCGCGTTCCCTGGTGCGCGATTTCGGCGAAGTCGAAAACCTGCAGGTTTCGCTCAAGGGGCCGTCGGATTTCGTTTCTTCCGCCGACCGCCGCGCCGAGGACATTCTCTATAAGGAACTCAACAAGGCGCGGCCCACTTTCGGCTTCCTCATGGAGGAGCGCGGCAAGATCGCAGGCAGCGATCCGTCGCAGACCTGGGTTGTCGATCCCCTGGACGGCACGACCAACTTCCTGCACGGCATTCCGCAATTTGCGATCTCCATCGCGGCGATGAAGGACGATACCGTCGTCGCCGGCCTCGTCTTCAATCCGGTGATGGACGAGCTTTACGTGGCCGAGCGCGGCCGCGGCGGCTTCGTCAACGAGCGCCGTCTGCGCGTCGCGGGACGCCGCGACCTTTCGACGAGCGTCGTCTGCTGCGGCATTCCCCATGCCGGCCGCGGCGATCCCGCGAAATTCCGCAACGAGCTTGCCGCCATACAGCCGCGTGTCGCGGGCGTGCGCCGCACCGGCTCCGCCGCGCTCGATCTTGCCTGGGTTGCCGCCGGACGCTTCGACGGCTTCTGGGAGCGTGCGCTCTCGCCGTGGGATCTTGCCGCCGGCATGCTGATCGTGCGCGAAGCGGGCGGCCTCGTCACCGACCTCGACGGCGGTATCGACGTGCTCACCAAGGGCTCGGTGCTGGCGGGCAACGAATACATCCACGCGTCACTTCTCTCGGCTATCAAGAGCGCGTGACGGCGCTCGAACGCTCGCCCTGATTTCGCCGCGCCTTCCCGGCACTCAATTCGGTGCTAGACTTCGATCCGTTCCGATCGAAGTCCGGCTTCTTGTTGAAGCATGATCTTCTCCGAAATCCGGTTCCCGCTTTTCGGGATCATGCTCTAAGCTTCCGGCGCGGAACTTTGAGGGATGCGCATGGCCCGAAAGATAGATACGCCCGTCAAGATTTCATCGCCCCGGATTTTTCTCGTCCGGATGCTGGTGTTTCTCACATTGGTCGCCCTGATAGCGGTCGTGTTGTACCGCCACCTCTGGACCTCGTTCCTGCACAATCCGGGCCTCAACGGCCTCATCCTCGGCGCGCTCCTGATCGGCATCCTGATGGCGATTCGCCAGGTGATGCGGCTCTTTCCCGAAGTGCGATGGGTCAACAATTTCCGCATCGCTGATCCGGGCCTTGCCGTCGCCCGTCCGCCCGTGCTGCTCGCGCCGATGGCCGCGATGCTGCGCGAACGCACCGGCCGCATGGCGATTTCGTCGGTGACGATGCGCAGCATTCTCGATTCGATCGGCACGCGGCTTGACGAGTCGCGCGACATCGCGCGCTACCTCACCGGGCTGCTCGTCTTCCTCGGCCTGCTCGGCACCTTCTGGGGCCTTCTGGAAACCGTCGGCTCGATCGGCCGGGTCATCCAGTCGCTCGAGGTTGCAAGCGAAGCGAGCGCGACCTTCGAGAATCTGAAGAACGGCCTTGCCGCGCCGCTCGGCGGCATGGGCATCGCCTTTTCGTCCTCGCTGTTCGGCCTTGCCGGCTCGCTCATCCTCGGCTTCCTCGATCTGCAGGCCGGGCAAGCGCAGAACCGGTTCTATACCGATCTCGAGGACTGGCTCTCCACCACCGTGCGCGACCTCGGCGTCGAGAGCGCGGACGGCAAAATCGCCGCCGGGCCTTCGGCGCAGATGCTGTCCGAGTTCACTTTCGCCGTCGAGCGGCTCGAACAGGCGATCGACCGCAACGGCGCCGGCAAGGCGACCGCGCAACTCTCGGAGCATTTGAAAACGCTCGTCCAGCATATGCGCCAGGAGCAGCAGATGGTGCGCGAGTGGCTCGAGGATCAGGGCGAGCAGCAATCCGAGATCCGCAAACTGCTCGAGCGGCTCTCGCGCGCGCCTGCCCCCGAAAAGAGGCGCTGATGGCACTCGGCCGCCGCGGGCGCGACCGCGCCATCAACTACTGGCCGGGTTTCGTCGATGCGCTGTCGACGCTTCTGCTCGTCTTTACGTTTCTGGTGACGGTCTTTGTCGTCGCGCAATTTTTCCTGACGCAGGAAATCACCGGCAAGGAAACCGCGCTCGCGCGGATCCAGACGCAACTCAAGCAGCTCTCGGAACTCCTGTCGCTCGAGCGCTCCAACTCGTCCTCGCTCGAGGATCAGCTCGCCGCCCTCCGCGCCACGCTGAAGGCGAGCGAGGCCGAGCGCGACAGGTTGCGCGGCGAAGGCGGCGGCGCCGACATCAAGGCGCTGACCACCGATCTCGACAACCAGAAGGAACTCAACACCCGCGCCGCCACGCAGATCGAGATTCTCAACCTGCAGATTTCGGCGCTGCGGCGCCAGCTTGCGGCGCTCGAGGAAGCGTTGAACGCATCGGAAGCGCGCAACAAGGACAGCCAGGTCAAGATCACCGATCTCAGCCAGCGCCTGAACGTCGCGCTCGCCCAGCGCGTGCAGGAGCTCGCGCGCTATCGCTCCGAATTCTTCGGCCGCCTGCGCGAAGTGCTCGGCAGCCGGCCCGATATCCGCATCGTCGGCGACCGCTTCGTCTTCCAGTCGGAAGTGCTGTTCGATGCGGGCTCCGCGCAATTGAAGCCCGAAGGCTATCCCGAACTCGACAAGCTCGCGGCGACCCTCACCGAGATTTCGAGGAAAATCCCCGCCGATATTCCGTGGATGCTGCGCGTCGATGGCCACACCGACATTCGCCCAATCGCGACGGCGCAATTTCCCTCGAACTGGGAGCTATCGTCGGCGCGCGCGACCTCCGTCGTGCAATACCTGATCTCCAAGGGCTTCTCGCCCGAGCATCTCGCGGCGGCGGGCTTCGGCGAATTCCAGCCGATCGACCCGGCGCGGAACGAGGATGCCTATCGCCGCAATCGCCGCATCGAGTTCAAGCTGACGGAACGCTGATGAGCGCCGTATCGCTCCGCGCCTATCGCGCGGCCGATCTTGAGCCGTCGCTGGAGCTGTGGCGCCGCGCCTGGGACCTCGCGATGCCGGAAATCGACTTCGGCGCGAGATTGAGCTGGTGGCGCGAGCGCTGGACTGCCGAACTTGTCCCGAACAATCAGGTGATCGTCGCCGAGACCGGCGGCAGGGAAATCGGCTTCGTCGTCATCAACAAAACGTCGGGCTATCTCGACCAGATCGTCGTCGATCCGGCGTTCTGGGGCAGCGACACGGCAAGGCAACTGCTCGACGAAGCCAAGCGCATTTGTCCGCACGGCATCGCGCTCGATGTCAACCAGAACAACCCGCGGGCGCTGCGCTTCTACCAGCGCGAGGGTTTCGATATTTCCGGGACCGGCACCAATCCGCTGTCGGGCAAGCCGGTCTATCGCTGCGAGTGGAAGCCATAATTCCCTCCCCGCTTCCGGGGAGGGATGAATAGGCAGAGCTATTTAGCGATGCCGAACTGCAATTCCGCGAGCCGCGCGTAGAGCCCGCCTTTGGCGACGAGGCTGGCGTGCGTTCCCTCCTCAACCAGTTTGCCGCGATCGAGCACGATGATGCGCCCCGCGCTCTGCACCGTCGCGAGGCGATGGGCGATCACCAATGACGTGCGGCCCTGCATCGAATGCTCGAGCGCCTGCTGCACGAGATGCTCGCTCTCGGCATCCAGCGCCGAAGTCGCCTCATCGAGCAGCAACAGCGGCGCATCGCGCAGGATCGCGCGCGCGATCGCGATGCGCTGGCGCTGGCCGCCCGAAAGCGTGACGCCGCGCTCGCCGATCTCCGAATCGTAACCCTTGCTCATGCTGCGCACGAATTCATCGACGAGCGCGAGCGCTCCCGCCTTTTCGACTTCGGCATCGCTCGCATCCGGTTTGCCGAGCCGGATATTCTCGCGCACGGAGGCCGCGAAAATGATCGGCTCCTGCGGCACCAGCGCAATGCGCTTTCTGATTTCGGCGGGATCGGCCTCGCGCAAATTAACGCCGTCGAGCGAAACGATACCCGACGACGGATCGTAATAGCGCAGCAGCAAATGAAAGAGCGTGCTCTTGCCCGCGCCGGACGGGCCGACGACGGCGACGCGCTCGCCCGGTTGCACGCCGAGCGAAACATTCTCCAGCACGCGCGAGTCGCTCCGCGCCGGATAGGCAAACGAGACATTCTCGAATTGCACCGCCCCGCGCGCGGGTAGTGGCAGCGGCTTCGGATGCTCCGGTGCGCGAATCTCCGGCTGCACCGCAAGCAACTCCGCGATGCGCCCCGCCGCGCCCGCCGCCGCGTTCACTTCGTTCCAGACCTGCGAAAGCTCGCCGAGGGCGGACGCCGCAAGCACCGCATAGATCACGAATTGCGTGAGGCTGCCGGCGGAGAGCCTTCCGGCCATCACATCCTGCGCGCCCGCCCACAGCACGGCGACGACGCTCGCGAACACCAAAAAGATGATCGCGAAGGTCAGCCACGCCCGCGCCGCCGTCGAGGAGCGCGCCGCTTCATAGGAGCGCTCGACATCCTGGCTGAAGCGCCCCTTCGCCTCGCCCTCGCCGGTGAAGGCCTGCAGCGTGCGCGAGGCGCCGATCGCTTCGGTCGCATAGGCCGATGCGTCGGCGAGCGTGTCTTGCGCGGCGCGCGAGCGGCGCGAGACGAGCCGGCCGAAGGCGACGAGCGGCAGCACGATGAACGGAATGGCGGCGAGCACGAGGCCGGAGAGCCACGGGCTCGACACCACCATCATCGCCGCGGCGCCAATGAACAGAAAGAAGTTGCGCAGCGCAATCGACGCCGAAGCGCCCGCCGCCGATTTCAGTTGCGTCGTGTCGGCGGTGAGGCGCGAGACGATCTCGCCGACGCGCTCTTTGTCGTAGAACGACGCCGAGAGCGAAATGACATGCGCGAACAGGCCGCTGCGGATGTCGGCGACGACCCGCTCGCCGAGCGTCATGACAAGATAAAACCGAAGCGCGCTCGCGAAAGCCAGGAGCGCCGCGAGGAAAAACAGCGCGACGAAATACTGGTTGATGTGCGCGGCGCTTTCCGGCGCGAAGCCGAAATCGATCATCCGCCGCACCGCGAGCGGCACCGCGAGCGTCGCGACGGAGGCCAGCAGCAGCGCCCCGAAAGCCGCCAGAATGCGCCCGCGGTAACGCGCGAGGTACGGAGCGAGCGTTAAAAGCGGCCGCAGCCTGATTTTTCGCTTATTTCCGGGCTTTTCGGCGGCTTCCGTGGCTTGAGGAATGGCGCGCTCTCCTGTATGAAACCGCCAAATCTGACATTCGAGGATTTAGCTATGAAGGACGGGATTCACCCCGACTATCATCCGATCAAGATTACGATGACGGATGGCACGGAATACACGACGCGCTCGACCTGGGGCAAGGCAGGCGACACCATGCTGCTCGAAATCGACTCGAAGTCGCATCCCGCCTGGACCGGCGGCCAGCAGCAGTTGCTCGATCGCGGCGGCCGTCTGTCGCGCTTCTCCAGCAAGTTCGGCGGGCTGATCAAGGATGAAGGCATCAAGGTCGCCAAGGGCGCGCCGCAGGCGCCATCCGGCAAGCCGAAGGCGCCCAAGCCCGAGAAGCCGAAAAAGGAAAAGAAGGCGAAAGCCGAAGGCGGCGAAGCCAAGGCCGAGAAGGCCGAAGCGAAGCCCGAGGCCAAGGCCGAAGAGAGCAAGTAATTTTCTCTTCGCTGCAAATTCAAAAACCCCGCGCAAAAGCGCGGGGTTTTTTGTTGGCCGAGACGCCTGCTTCGCAGGATTCTCAAGGCGGGGGTTGATTTCGGGCATGGGTTCTCCTTCTCGCGATCGCTTTTTCAGCGCCGAGGCTTCGTCAGCTCACCACTCTCATTGATAATCATGAGGGCGGCGCGGGACGCCGGAGACTTGCCGGTCTCCACGGCTCGGTGTGAGAAATGAAGAACACACCGAAATATGTACTCACCGCAGTCGCCGGTTCGTAACCAGCGCCCCGCGCACGGTGTTTAATCGGCTTGCTCCGCGTGGCCCCCGGTGGTGTTACTTTGCTAACCACCGCTTTCGACGCTCAACATCGACTGACGGCCCGGATGAGTCCTCAAGGTCGATGTCACCGGCGTCCGTGGCGAAGAGCCATCTTCGCCGGGAACACGCAGCTTGGGCCGCCG
>DATMFI010000009.1:0-2406 GCA_035556215.1 Xanthobacteraceae bacterium
GGTGACCGTCACCGGCGATGCGGCAAGCGCCTTCTCGAGCGCGGGGTTGGCGAAGTGGGTTAGCCCCTGGAAGATCGAGAAGTAGGTAAGCGCGCCGAGCGCGAAGCCCGCCATCATGATCGGCTTGCGGCCGATCCTGTCCGAGAGCCAGCCGAAGAAGATGAAGAACGGCGTGCCGAGCGCGAGCGCAATCACGATCAGGATTTGCGCCGTGACGGCGGGCACCTTCAGCGTCTGGGTCAGGAAGAACAGCGCATAGAACTGTCCGCCGTACCAGATGACCGCTTCACCGGCGGTGGCGCCGAACAGCGCGGCGAGCGCGATCTTGGCGTTCTTCCACTCACCGAAGGCTTCCGAGAGCGGACGCTTCGAGGCTTTGCCTTCGGCGACCATCTTCTGGAACAGCGGCGACTCGTTGAGGCGCAACCGGATCCAGATCGAGACGATCAGCAGCACGGCCGAGAGCAGGAACGGAATACGCCAGCCCCATTCGCCGAACGCCTGCTCGCCCATCAAGGTGCGGATGCCGAGGATCAGCAAGAGCGCCATGAACAGGCCGAGCGTGGCGGTCGTCTGAATCCACGAGGTATAGAAACCGCGCTTGTCCGGCGGAGCATGTTCCGCGACGTAAATCGCGGCGCCGCCATACTCGCCGCCGAGCGCGAGGCCCTGCACGAGACGGAAGGCGATCAGCAGGATCGGCGCCATGATGCCGAGCGTCGCATAGCCGGGCAGCAAGCCGATGAAGAAGGTGCCGACGCCCATCAGCGACATGGTGATGAGGAAGGTATATTTGCGGCCGATCAGATCGCCGAGGCGGCCGAAGATCAGCGCGCCGAACGGACGCACGGCGAAGCCGGCGGCGAAGGCCAGGAGCGCGAAGATGAAACCGACGTTCGGCGGCACGTTCGAGAAGAAGTATTTCGCCAGGAACGCGCCGAGCGTGCCGTAGATGTAAAAGTCGTACCATTCGAAAACGGTGCCGAGCGACGAAGCAAAGATCACCATTCTTTGCTCGCCCGTCATCGCCCCCGACTTGCCACGAGCCGTTGTGACGGAAGTCATAGGTTTTCTCCCCTTTCGATTCACCTCACCCTTCGGCTCGGGAACCGTTGTTCGTTCGATGATGAAGTTATGCGTTCGATAAAGGCGTAGGCGGCTCTACACCGCACTTTTCGTTTTGGGCGGTCGGTGCCGCCGTTAATGATCAAAAGCTATCACTCGAAAAAAAGCGCCAAATATTATACCTTTGACTTATAAGCCACTGTAATAGGCGGAAGTTATTAAGCTTTTTGGTTCGAAAACCGCCGAATACCAGCCCAATTCCAATGGTTTGAACCCGTTTTGCGGCTGGAAAGTCCCGCTTGCACTCTGCGGGCGTATAGTTCCAAAGTCTTGTGCGCGGCCTAATGCGCCGCCCAGAAAAAAACGCCTAATAGCGCCGGGAAAACCTCCATCGTGGACTCGCCTGCCTCTCATCGTTTCGTCATTGCTGACGATCACCCCCTGTTCCGGGGCGCACTCAAGGAAGCCGTCGGTAATCTGTTTGCCGGCTCGAAAATGTTTGAAGCGGGCGGTTTCGAGGAATTGCAATCGCTGCTGGAGCGCGAGGCCGACATCGACCTCGTGCTGCTCGATCTCACCATGCCGGGCGTGCGCGGCTTCTCGGGGCTCTTGTATTTGCGCGCGCAGTTTCCGGGCGTGCCGGTCGTCGTCGTCTCGGCCTCCGAAGAGCCCGGCGTCATCCGCCGCTGCATGGAGTTCGGCGCGTCGGGCTTTCTGCCGAAGACGCTCGGCGTGGACCAGATGGGCGTCGCGATCCGCAAGGTGCTCGAAGGCGGCATTTGGGTGCCGGCCGATGTTGACCTGACCGCCGAGGCCGATACCGAAACGCGCGATCTCGTCGCCAAGCTTTCGACGCTGACGCCGCAGCAAGTGCGCGTCCTGATGATGCTGTCGGAAGGCTTGCTCAACAAACAGATCGCGTATGAGCTTGGCGTGTCGGAAGCGACGGTCAAGGCGCATGTCTCGGCGATCCTGCAGAAGCTCGGCGTCGAAAGCCGCACGCAGGCCGTCATCGCGGCGTCGAAGATCGAGGCCGGGCAGTGGTCGCGCCCGCCGGTCGGCTGATGCGTGAGTAGCTGCGCTCGCTGCCGCGGCGAATTTTCTGCCGGATCATCTTCGGCTTTCTCGTCATGGCTCAGCTTTCTCCTCAGGGCGAGGATGCGGTTGGGTTTTGCGGGCATGGGTTATCGTTCTCGCGATCGCTTTTCAGCGCCGAGGCTTCGTCAGTTGCCGGTCCCCTCAAAAACAGCGCGCTTGGGGTTTACCCCATTCGCGCCCTTCCAAATGAGGGCGGCGCGGGACGCCGGAGACTTGCCGGTCTCCACGGTCCATGTGCGAAAG
>DATMFI010000010.1:0-41086 GCA_035556215.1 Xanthobacteraceae bacterium
GCCCCCGGTGGTGTTACTTTGCTAACCACCGCTTTCGACGCTCAACATCGACTGACGGCCCGGATGAGTCCTCAAGGTCGATGTCACCGGCGTCCGTGGCGAAGAGCCATCTTCGCCGGGAACACGCAGCTTGGGCCGCCGATCATCGCTTGCGAACGACGACCGGCCACCGTTCCCGGCCCGCATTTCAAGACGCCTCGAGAAACGCCCCTCAAATGGGCCAGGACGGGCACAACATAAGGCTGCCCGGACGAGTGTGGATAAGCTTTTTGCAGATTGTAATAAAATCAATAGGTTATACCGGTTTCCGAAATCGGTCTCTCAGCTCGCAAGCCCGGCTGGAGAAAAATCAAACCGTTCCCATATATCGTTTGGTGTGACTCGGGTCACATCGCGTCTCTCCGGAGAGCGCTAATTCTGTCCTCATCATTGTGATCCTGCTGAGCGTCCACCCCACCCCCACAGATAGCTCAGCAGCTGGACCCGGTCTCCCCCAAGGCCGGGTCCTCTTTTATGCTCCGAAGGGACGGAACGCGCGCCATGAAGACCTCTCCCTCCAGCTTTGCCCGGTTCCCGGTTTTGCTGCTTGCTTCGTTGCTCGCACTTTCGCTTGCGGGCACGGCAAGGGCGCAGTCGATCGGCAAGGCGGTCTCCGCGGTACCGTCGGCGACCTATTCGGAAGGTGGCGGATCCCAAACCATCGAAGTCGGCACCGAGTTCGAGCAGAACGACCGCATCGTCACCGACAAGAACGGCGCCGCCGAGATCGAATTCGTGGACGGTACTTCGCTCACCATCGGCGCCAATTCCGAGGTCGTCCTCGACAAGATGATCTTCGACGGCGGCAAGGCGAGGAATGCGACGGTGAATATCGTGCGCGGCACGCTGCGTTTCGTCACCGGCACCTCCGATCACAGCGCCTATCAGATCAAGACGCCGGTCGCGACCATCGGCGTGCGCGGTACCGTGATCGATATTTCGCTCGAGAAGGATGACATGGTCTTCAACACCGTCGAAGGCATCGGCGTCGTCTGCCGCGGCGGCAACGACTGCCGCGACATCCGCGCCGGCGACAAGGCGATCGCGGTGAGCCGCATGGGCTTTCGCCTTGCGACCGCTGCGCAGGCCGCGCGGCTCACGCGCGTCGTCACCGGTGCGCATACGCATTTGTCGCGCCGTATCGGACGCGATCCGCGCATGGGCAAGGGCTTCCAGAAGCGCATGGATAATCTCGACAAGAAGGGCTTGGACAAGAAGGGCTTGGACAAGAGGGGCTTGGACAATAAAGGGCTCGACAAAAACCGCCTCGATAAAAAGGGCCTGGATAAGAAAGGGCTCGACAAGCGCGGCGGACTCGACCGTCACAATCTGGATCGTTCGAACCTCGATCGTCAGGGCAAGAACGATCTCGCCAAAAATCTGGACAAGAATCCCGATCAAAATCCTGGCAAGCACTTCGACAGGCGCGGCGCGCTGGAAGGCAAGCACGGCATGGGCAGGGCGGGAGGTAACCGGGCTGGCGATGCTGCGAGGAATTTGAAGCGCCACGACGGCAAGCGTTCGCTCAAACAGATCAAGGAGCACTTCAATCCACGGATTAGGCTGCCGTTCTGACGCGCGTTTAAATCAGTGGTAGCAGGAATATTGTCTTACAATCTATACGAGCAAAGCTCCACTTAAGGGAACGGTTAGAAATGTTCGCTACATGACTAAACGTATAGTTGAAGTCATATTCAGGTTCGCCCATGCAATACGATCAACAGTGGGTTCACGACATCGAGATGGCCATCAGGAATGGCACTCGTGAGAAGCGCGTGGATTCGCTGCGTAAGGTCACCAATCTTTTTCTTTCGAGCGCCGAGCATTTCAACGACAACCAGATCGAGGTTTTCGACAACGTCCTGTGCAAGCTGATCGAGCGCATCGAAACGCGCGCCCTTGCCGAGCTCAGCCAGAAGATCGCGCCGGTGCCGAATGCGCCGAACGAAGTCATCCAGCGCCTCGCGCGGAACGACGAGATTACCGTCGCCGGCCCCGTGCTCACACAATCGAAGCTGTTATCGACCAGCGATCTCATAGAGATCGCGAACAGCAAGGGCCAGCAGCACCTGCTCGCCATCTCGACTCGCCCGAACCTCAAGGTCGAGGTGACAGACGTCCTGATCCATCGCGGCACGCCCGAAGTGCATGGCAGCCTGATGAAGAACAAGACGGCGCAGATTTCGGATCGCGGCTTCTCGGAACTGATCAACAAGGCGGGCGACGACGAAGGCCTGTTGGAGCTGATCGGCCGCCGGCTCGATATTCCGGCGCAGCGCTTCCGCGAATTGCTTGTGCGCGCAACCGAAGCGGTGCGCGCGCGGCTTCTGCTTCTGATGCGCCCCGAAGTGCAGGGCGATATCGAGCGCGTATTGTCGCGCGCCACCGATCAGGTCATCACCGAGGCTACAGCCGGGCACGATTTCAACGCCGCTCTCGAGCGTGCACAGGCGCTCAAGCAAAGGGGCGAACTCAACCAGCAGGCGATCGTCAATTTCGTCGCCGGCCGGAAATACGAAGACATCGCTGCCGGCATTTCGCTGCTGAGCGGGCTGCCGGTCGAACTGATCGACAAGCTGATGCATGCCGAGCGCGGCGAGGGTCTGTTGATCCCGTGCAAGGTCGCGGGCTTCGCCTGGCCGACGGTCAAGGGCGTGCTGAAGAACCGCCCCGGCTGGAAAACGATCAGCGAGGCGGAGCTGCAGAAGATCTGGCACGATTACGTGCAGCTTTCGCGCGACACCGCCGAGCGCATCAATCGCTTCTGGCTGGTGCGCGAAAAGGTCGGCGCCAGCGCCGCGTAAGCAACGGTGTGAGGGGTCAGCCCATCAAGCTCAGTCGGGCTTTTCCTTGGCCTGCCAGAAGCTCATGACACGCAGCGCGGTCTGCTGCGAGAGCTTGGCATATTCGATGCCGGCCTTGCCGAGATCGCGCTCGGAAATCGGCTGCGGGCAAGGCCGCGTCTTCAGGATCGTCCGAACGATCTGCCAATCGAGCCCGGCCGCGCGGCAGGGCACCAGCAGCGCGTTGTAGCCGTCGCCGCGCATCAGGCGGTTGATCAGCGTGAGCGACGCCGCGCAGCGCATCGAAAGGCTGGCGACCAGCTCCTCGTATTTCTCGCCGCGGGCGAATTTCATGATCGCTTCGTTGTTGAGCGCCTGGTTCTTTTGCAACTCGGCGATGATCTGCTGTGCGTGGCTGAAATCGAGCGGCGTTTCCGGCGCGCGCTGCTCGTTGTTGACGCTGGCAAGGAAGCTCTGGATTTCCAGCACATCCTTCGGCGTCGCGATCGACAGCACGCGCGTGCGCACGCTTTCGGTGGCGCGCAGGATGAGATCGCGGAAATGCTTGAGCGGCACATCGACCCGGCGGCTGATTTTTTCGGCGATCGACTCGTCGCCGACCGCGCGATCGACCATGCGCGAATAGCCTTCCTCGGAGAACGAAGCGCCGGCATTGCCGGCGAGCCGGTCAACGACATTGCGATCGCCCCGGCGGAGGAGAACGTCGGTGACGGGCGGCGCGAGCTGCTTGCGGCCGCTGATGGCGCAAAGGTGGGCCTGCCCCTTGGTCTCGGCGATCTCGATCAGGTCTTCGTTGCTGAGCTTGTTCGACTGCGTGAGCACGGGCTCGGCGACTTCGACTTCGTCGTTGCGCGCGAGCGTCTGCACGACGTCGTTCGGCGCCTCGTCGATCGGCGCGATCTTGGCCGAAAGCTCGGCGAGCGCCTTGCTCTCGACATGCTCCATCAGGCGGCCGAGCACTTCGTCGAACACTTCGATCTGCTCGTCGTTGAGGCGCGCGGAGGTCGAGAGAAATAGATCGGTGACGCGCCGGAGTGAGCTTACGCGCTCGTCGCGATTGCCTTTCCGGATCGATTCTTCGAGCTCGGAAATCAGGGAAGTCCGGGTATTCATACACAAACCCTTCTGGGTCATTCCAGCAAAGGCCTGAGTATCATCGGTTGCGTTAAATACCGCTTAACCAGCGCAACCGAAAAAGTTCTATAAATATCAATATCTTGCCGAGAAACGGGTGCCGAAATACCCGCGGGGGTTACTTCATGAACACCCCAAGACGGCCCGCGAGATCCTGCACGAACTGCCAGGCGACGCGGCCCGAGCGCGAGCCGCGCGTCGTCGCCCATTCCAGCGCCTCGCGGCGAAGCTGGTCGGGCTCGACCGGAATTTTGAAGTGCCTGGCGTAGCCCTCGACCATCTCGAGATATTCGTCCTGGCTGCATTTATGGAAGCCGAGCCACAGGCCGAAGCGATCCGACAGCGAAACTTTTTCCTCGACCGCTTCGCCGGGATTGATTGCGGTTGAGCGCTCGTTCTCGACCATTTCGCGCGCGAGCAGGTGGCGGCGATTGGAGGTCGCGTAGAGGATGACATTGTCCGGGCGGCCCTCGATGCCGCCTTCGAGCACCGCTTTCAACGACTTGTAGGACGTGTCGTCGCCGTCGAACGAAAGATCGTCGCAGAACACGATGAAGCGTTCTTTTGCGTCGCGCAAAAGCATCATCAGCACGGGCAGGGACTCGATATCCTCGCGATGAATTTCGACGAGCTTGAGCGCTCCCTTGGCGATCCGCGCGTTCACATCTGCGTGTACGGCTTTCACCAGCGATGACTTGCCCATGCCGCGCGAGCCCCACAGCAGCGCGTTGTTGGCGGGCAACCCCTTGGCGAAACGCTCGGTGTTTTCCTGCAGCGTATCGCGCATACGATCGATGCCCTTGAGCAGGAACATCTCGACCCGGTTAACCCGCGCTACCGGCTCAAGTTTTTTCGCTGCCGCCGACCAGATGAACGCGTCGGCCACCGAGAAATCCGGCTTGTGAGATGCAGGCGGCGCCATGCGTTCAAGCGCGCTCGCGACGCGGTCAAAGGCGTTTGCGAGCATCCCCAAAACGCTGTCGCTCGGCGCAGGCTTATTCATTGGTCACTCCGATATTTCGCTGCACTGCGCATACCTCCGGGAATTCACGGGAGCAAGTAAGGATAGGATATCAGCCTTAAGGATGAAATTTGGGGCGTTTGGGGATTTAACAGCGTCAACCAAGGAGGTTTCGTCTATGCGTTTCATGTCTTTTGCGTTGTTTGCCGCCGGCTCGCTTTTGGCCCTGCCGGTGCAGGCGCAGCCGCTGACCGACCACAATATCTCGATGGGCATGGCGATGGCCATCATGCAGGGCACCCTCGAGCAGTGCACCAAGGACGGCTACAAGGTGTCGGTCGTCGTCGTCGACAAGAGCGGCAACACCATCGCTTCGATCAAGGGCGACGGCACCAATCCGCACACGATGGAATTCGCCCGGTTGAAAGCCTACACCGCGCGCACGCGCAACCAGAGCTCACTCGAGTTCGTGGAAGTGAGCTCGACGCCGAACGGCGCATTGCTGCGCCAAATCCCCGGCGTCGTCGCGATCGGCGGCGGCGTGCCGGTCAAGATGGCGAGCGGCGAGACGATCGGCGCGGTCGGCGCTTCCGGCGCACCGGGCGGCGAAAAAGACGACGTCTGCGTGAAAGCCGGCATCGCCAAGGTCGCCGATCAGCTGAAATAACCAGCCGTTACAGGCGCAAGGCAGCCCGCCGATTTTTGAATAACAATCGCGGGAAAAATATCGTACCTCCGTCGGGTAACTGGCGGGGGTATTTTCATGTCGATCTATCAGGGTATCGATATCGCGGCGTTCAAGAAGCGGCAGGAAGGCAAGCTGCCCGGCGTACTCGGCTTCGAACCGCTCGAGGTCCGCCACGGCTATGTCAAGGCGCGGATGCAGGTGACCGAAAAGCTGCTCGCGCCGAACGGCTTTCTCCACGCGGCGAGCGTCATCACGCTCGCCGATACTTGCGCGGGCTACGGCTGCGTCGCGTCGCTCCCCGACGGCGCGAAGAATTTCACGACGATCGAATTGAAATCAAATTTCCTCGGCACCGCGCGCGACGGTTTCATCGAATGCGAGGCGAGGGGCGTTCACCTTGGCAAATCGACGCAGGTGTGGGACGCGGAAGTGACCGCGAACGGCAAGACCATCGCGCTCTTTCGCTGCACGCAGATCGTGCTCAGATAATCCGCTGCCGAAGATAGGTGGTGATGATCTCGGCGATGATGACGATGCCGAAGATCACGATCAGCACCAGGCCGGCGCGGTCCCAGTAAAGGTTCTCCAGCGCGCTATCGAGCGCCATGCCGAGGCCGCCGCCGCCGACAAGGCCGAGCACCGCGGACTCGCGGATGTTGATGTCCCAGCGGAACATCGCGACGGAAAGAAATGCGGGCTTCACCTGCGGCCAGTAACCCTTGAGCAGCACGGCGAGAGGCGAGGCGCCGGCCGCGACCAGCGCTTCGATCGGGCCGGGCTTGGCCTCCTCGATCGCTTCCGACAGGAATTTGCCGGTGAAGCCGATGGAGTGGACGGCGATCGCCATCGTCCCGGCGAGCGCGCCGGGGCCGAACACCGCGACGAAGAACAGCGCCCACACCATCGCATGAACCGAACGGGTCGCGACCAGAATGAAACGGCCGATGAAATTGACGGCCGCCGACGGCATGACATTGCGCGCGGTGATCAGCGCGACGAAGCTCGCAAGAAATACCGCGAGAATGGTGCCGAGTGTCGCGATATGCAGCGTCTCGACGAGCGCCTGATGGACGACCTTCGGATACCATGCCCAGTCGATCGGCCACATGCGTGCGAACAGATCCACCGTCTGCGCCGGCATGTCGTAGAGAAATTCGGGAATGATCGCGACCGACTGGATCGCCCACACCACGGCGATCAGCGCGAAAAGATAAAGACAGGAGCGTGCAATGCGCTCGGTGAGCGAGAAGCGCTGCCAGACCTTGGGCGCTGCTGCGGCCGTCACTGGAAGAGCCTCCGCACGGCGTTCGACAGAAGCTCGCCGACCATGACGATGGCGATCACCGCAAGCACAATGGTCAGCACGAAATCATAATCGAAGCGCTGGAACGCGGTGAATAATGTCGCGCCAATGCCGCCGCCGCCGACAATGCCGACGAGCGCCGAGTTTCTGAGGTTCGAGTCGAGCTGATAGGACGAGAAGCCGATGAAGCGCGGCATGACTTGCGGCATTACCGCCATCGTCATCACCGACATGAACGAAGCGCCGGTTGCCCGCACGGCTTCGACCGGCTTCATCGACATGTCTTCGATGGCTTCCGCGATCAGTTTGGAGATGAAACCCATCGATGCGACGATCAGCGCGAGAATACCGGCGAGCGCACCGAAGCCGACGGCCTTCACGAACAGGATCGCGACGATCACCGGATGGAACGAGCGCAGGAGCGCGATCAGCCCGCGCGCGCCCCAGGCCAGCGGCGCCGGCGAAATATTGCGCGCGGCGGCAAAGCCCAGGGGCAGCGACAGCGTGATGCCGAAAGCCGTCGCGAGGATCGCAATCTGCAGGCTTTCCAGCATGCCGTCATAGAGCAGCTTCATCTTGTCGGGAGAAAAGTCGGGCGGGAACATCCGCGACAGGAAATGGCCGGCATGGCCGAAGCCCGCGACGAAACGCTCCCAGGTGATGTCGATGATGCTGGTCGCGTAGATGACGTAGAGCGCCAGTACGGCAAGCCCGATCCGCACCGGCCAGTTGGGCGGAAAGGCGTCGCGCGCTGTGCGGTGAGGGAGGCTCGTGTCGCTCAATCCAGCCACCCTTCGCCGCCGTAGATCTGCTTGAGGTGAGAGACTTCGAGTGCCGAGGGCGGCCCGTCGAACACAACGCCGCCCTTGCTCATGCCGATTACCCGGTCGGCATAGCGCTTGGCGAGATCGACGTTGTGGATGTTGACGAGCACGGGAATGTCGCGCGCTGCCGCCTGCTTCGCCATCAGTTCCATGATCTCGACGGAGGTTTTCGGGTCGAGCGAGGAAGTCGGCTCGTCCGCGAGCAGAATATTCGGTTCTTGCATCAACGCGCGTGCGATGCCGACGCGCTGGCGCTGGCCGCCCGAAAGCTGATCGGCGCGCTGCGTGGCAAAATCGCCAAGGCCCACGGCGTCGAGCAGATAGAATGCGCGGTCGATGTCCTTTTTGGGAAATTTCCGCAGCCAGGCCCGCCACAGCGGAACATAGCCAAGCCGCCCGCACAGCACGTTCTCGATCACCGAGAGCCGTTCGACGAGGTTGTATTCCTGAAACACCATGCCGATGTGCCGCCGCGCGCGGCGGAGCTGACGGCCTTTCACCTTGGCAAGATCGGTGCCCATGAACAGGATTTTGCCGCCGGTCGGATCGGTCAACCGGTTGATGCAGCGGATGAGCGTCGATTTTCCGGTGCCGGACGGGCCGATGATCGCCGTCATGCCGCGCTCGGCAAAGGTGAGGGAGATATCGTTCAGCACGCGAATGCCCGCGCGATATTCCTTGCTCAGGTTTTTCAAGACGAGCGTGTGACCGGTGGCGGCTACAGACACGGCAGGAGATGCGGCGGGAGATGCGACATTCATGAATTGATCCGGTTCAGTTATTCGGCCGGTTTCCTGGCTTGGCCCGCCTGTTCCATTTTCTTCTTCGCTTTGGCTTCGTCGCGCGCTTTTTGCGCTTCGTAGGCAGCCTTGTTGTACGGCGTGCCCGAGCCTTCGGCGATGTCGCGCACCACTTTCCAATCCTTCTCGTAGGTGATCGGGAAGAAGCGGTCGTTGCCCTTGAACTCTTTTTGCATGTCGGGCGGGAAGCGGAAATCGTGGAAACAGGCGACGATCTTCTTCGCAAGCTCCGGTTTCAGATCATGCGCATAAGCATAGGACGAAGTCGGAAACAGCTCGCTCGAATAGATCGTACGCAGGTCATCCTCCTTGACCGTGCCGCGCGCGACCATCCGCTCATAAACGCTCGAAGCGACACCGGCCATGTCGTAATCGCCCGCGGCAACCCCGATCGCCGATTTGTCGTGCCCGCCGGACATGATCGGCGTGTAGTCCTTGTTCGGCGTGAGGCCTTCCTTCGGATAGAGCACGAGCGGCGCGAGGTTGCCCGAATTGGACGAAGCCGAAGTGTGCGCGACCTTCTTGCCCTTGAGGTCGGAGAGCTTTTGATAGGGGCTGTCCTTGCGCACGAGCGCGATCAGCCGGTAGCCCTGCGGGCCTTTCTCGGTGCCCATCGCCGCGAACGGCACGGCGCCCGCGAGATTGACGGCAAAGCCCGTCGGCCCGGTCGAGAAGCCTGCGACATGCAGGCGGCCCGAGCGCATCGCCTCGATCTCGGCCGAATTCGACTGCACCGGATAGTAAAACACTTTCTTGCCGGTGCATTTCGCAAGGTAGTCGGTGAACGGCTTGAAGATGTTGGCATAGACCGCGGGATCCTCCACCGGCGTGTAGGCGAACACGATGGTGGAGGGGTCTTTCCACTTTTTCGGATCCTTCGGTGCGTCGGCAACGAGATCGTTGTTGTCGTCGCAATAGGCGGCGTCGAGCTGGCTGTGATGCGCGCATTCCTGCGCCATCGCGTAAGCCGCGATCACCAGCAGGCCCGCGATCAGCAGGATGCGGATCGAGAAGCGCGAGGTGAAGAATCCCATCATGGCGGCGCGCCTTATTTCGCCGCCGGGGCCGCCTGCTTTGCTTTCTCTTCCTGCTTCTTCTTGAGGGCCGCCGCTTCGCGCGCGCTTTCCTTGTCGTAAGCCGCCTTGTTGTACGGCGTACCGGAACCTTCGGCGATATCGCGGACGACCTTCCAGTTATCCTTGTAGTTGATTGGATAGAAGCGATCGTCGCCGTTGAACTCTTTCTGCATCTCGGGCGGGAAGCGGAAATCGTAGAAGCACTGGATGATCTTCTTCGAAAGGTCCGGCTTCAGGTCATGCGCGATGGCGAAGGATGAGGTCGGGAAGATTTCGCTCTTGTAGATGATGCGGAGCTTGCTGCCGTCGATCGTGCCGCGCGCCACCATGCGCTCGTAAACGTCGGAGGCAACGCCGCCCATGTCGTAGTCGCCCGACAGCACGCCGAGCGCCGACTTGTCATGCCCGCCGGACATGATCGGCTTGTAATCCTCGTTCGGCTTCAGTCCTTCCTTCGGATAGAGCACGAGCGGCGCGAGATGCCCGGAGTTTGACGACGGCGCGGTGTGCGCGACGCGCTTGCCCTTGAGGTCGGAGAGTTTCTGATAGGGGCTGTCGGCGCGCACGAGCGAAACCAGACGATAGCCCTGCGGGCCGTTCTCGGTTCCCTTGGCTGCGAACGGAACGGCGCCCGCGAGGTTGACCGCGAAGCCCGTCGGGCCGGTCGAGAAGCCCGCGACATGCAGGCGGCCGGAGCGCATCGCCTCGATCTCGGCGGCGTTCGACTGCACCGGGTAATAGAGCACTTTCTTGCCGGTGCACTTGGCGAGGTAATCGGTGAAGGGCTTGAAGGCATTGGCATAGACCGCCGGGTCTTCCACCGGCGTATAGGCGAAGACGATGGTGGAGGGGTCTTTCCACTTCTTCTGGTCTTTCGGCGCATCGGCAACGAGGTCGTTGTTCTCGTCGCAATAGGCGGTATCCAGTTCGCCGCGATTCTTGCAGCCGTCGTCCTGCGCAAAAACGAGGGTGGGCAGCAGGGCTATGGCGCTACCAGCGAAAAAGGCGGCAGCCAGCCGTTGGGTCCAGACGGTCATTTTGCATCCTCTCTCGTATTTTTATGGCCGGAACGATACGGGTGTGTGACGTTTCCGGCAATCTCCCCTTGGACTTCAGGGTGCCCCGAAATATTTGCAATCCGGAGGTGCGTGGGTATAGTCCGCCCGCTTCGGTTTTCCGGGCGTATTCGACCCTTAAACCCTCACTTTCCGATAAGGAACCCGATGTTCATCACTCCCGCGTTCGCGCAAGGCGCGCCGGCTGGCGGCGGCTCCGACATGCTGATCCAGATGGCGCCGTTCGTTTTGATCTTCGTCATTATGTACTTCCTGATTCTCCGCCCGCAGCAGAAGCGCGTGAAGGATCATCAGGCGATGGTGAAGGCGCTCCGCAAGGGCGATACCGTCGTGACGTCGGGCGGAGTCGTCGGCAAGGTCACCAAGGTCATCGACGACAACGAGGTCGAGATGCAGATTGCCGACAACGTTCGCATCCGTCAGGTCCGCGCGATGATCAGCGAAGTGCGCGCCAAGGGCGAACCGGTCGCCGACAACGCATAAGCGGCAGGTCACGGCCGAGCGAGGAAGACAATGCTGCATTTTACGCGCTGGAAGGCATGGGCGATTGTTTTGTTCTCGCTCATCGTCTGTCTGTTCACGGTGCCGAGCCTGCTCTCGCCGCAAACCGTGCAGAAGCTCCCGGCGGCCTTGCAGCGCCATCTGGTCCTCGGTCTCGACCTGCAGGGCGGCTCGCACATTCTGCTTGAGGTCGACAGCAATGCCGTCCGCAAGGAGAAGCTCGAAGCGCTGCGCGACGACGTGCGCAAGACCCTCCGTGAGGCGCGCGTCGGCTACAGCAACCTGACGATCCAGGGTAACGGCGTGCAGGTCCGCATCCGCGAAGCCTCCGAAGTTCCCGAAGGCCTGCGCCGGTTGCGCGAATTGTCGGCGCCGGTCGGCGGATTGCTCGCGGTGAGCGGCCAGCGCGACATAGAAGTGAATGACGCCGGCAACGGCCTCATTCAGCTGAACATCACCGAGTTCGGCATCCGCAATCGCATTCGGCAGGCTGTCGATCAATCGATCGAGATCGTCCGCCGCCGTATCGACGAACTCGGCACGGTCGAGCCGTCGATTCAGCGTCAGGGTGACGACCGCATTCTCGTCCAGGTTCCGGGCCTGCAGGATCCGGCGCGCCTGAAGGCGCTGCTCGGCAAGACCGCCAAGCTCACGTTCCGCATGGTCGATATATCGATGCCGGCCGAGCAGGCATTGCAGACCAGACCGCCCGCGGAATCCGAAGTTCTTTATTCGCAGGACGGCCGCCAGCCATATCTGATCGAGCGCCGCGTGCTGGTGCCGGGCGAGGATCTTGTCGACGCTCAGCCGGGCTTCGATCAGCGCACGCAGGAGCCGGTCGTCAATTTCCGCTTCAACACTTCGGGCGGCCGGCGCTTTGCCGCGGCGACGCTGGAGAATGTCGGCAAGCCTTTCGCCATCGTGCTCGACAATCAGGTGATCTCTGCGCCTGTCATTCGCGAGCCGATCACCGGCGGTTCCGGCCAGATCAGCGGTAACTTCACGGTGCAGGGCGCGAACGATCTTGCGATCCTGCTCCGCGCGGGCGCGCTGCCAGCGCCGCTCACCATCATCGAAGAGCGCACCGTCGGCCCCGGCCTCGGGCAGGACTCGATCAACGCCGGCATTTCGGCGGCCTATCTCGGCATGGCGCTCGTCGTCGTGTTCATGATCGTGACCTACGGTTTGTTCGGCCTGTTCGCGAACCTCGCCGTCGCCGTCAACGTCGGCATGATCCTCGGCATCCTGTCTTTCCTCGGAGCGACGCTGACGCTGCCGGGCATCGCCGGCATCGTCCTGACGGTCGGCATCGCCGTCGACTCGAACGTTCTTATTTACGAGCGCATCCGCGAAGAGCTGCGCGCCGGGCGCTCGCCTGTCATGGCGATCGACCAGGGCTTCGAGCGCGCGCTTGCGACCATTCTCGACTCCAACATCACCACCTTCATTGCCGCCGCGGTGTTGTTCTTCATCGGTACCGGCGCCGTGCGCGGCTTTGCCGTGACCCTTGGCATCGGCATCCTGACGACGCTGTTCACCGCCTTCACGCTGACGCGCCTCATCGTCGCGCTATGGGTGCGCTGGTGGCGGCCGCAGACCGTGCCGGTCTGATCGCGAGGAAGTAATGACGACCCAAGCCATGATCTTTCTCGGACTCGGCATCGCCGCGACCATACTGTGCCTTCTGGTGCTGTTCGGTTATCTGCCGCATCTGCGCATCGTGCCGGATAACACCCGGTTCAATTTCGTTCGCTTCCGCCGCATCAGCTTTCCGATCTCGGCGGCGCTTTCGATCCTGGCCCTGACGCTTTATTTCACCCACGGCCTCAATTTCGGCATCGACTTCAAGGGCGGCACGCTGCTCGAAGTTCAGTCCAAGGCGGGGCCGATCGATATCGCCACGATGCGCGGCCAGCTCGACGCCCTCGGCTACGGCGAGGTGCAATTGCAGGAGTTCGGCTCGAACGGCGAAGTCCTGATCCGCATCGCCCAGCAGCCCGGCGGCGACGAGGTGCAGCAGAAGGTCATGACCCGCGTCAAGGCGACGCTTGGCGACAACATCGAATATCGCCGCGTCGAAGTCGTCGGCCCGCGCGTTTCGCAGGAGCTTCTGGGCTACGGCACCATCGGCATTATCGTCGCGATTTTCGGCATTCTCGTTTACCTGTGGTTCCGCTTCGAGTGGCAATTCGCGCTCGGCGCGATGATCGCCAACGTCCACGACCTCGTGTTGACCATCGGCTTCATGTCGATCGCGCAGGTCGACTTCGACCTGACGTCGATCGCCGCGCTCCTGACCATTCTCGGCTATTCGCTGAACGACACCGTCGTCATCTACGACCGTATTCGCGAGATGCTGCGCAAATACAAGAAGCTCGCAATCGAGGATTTGCTGAACATCTCGATCAACGCCACGCTGTCGCGCTCGATCATCACCCACGTCACGGTGTCGGCGGCGCTGTTCGCGCTTCTGGTCTTCGGCGGCCACGCCATTCACAGCTTCTCGGCGACGATGATGTTCGGCGTCGTGCTGGTGGGCACCTATACCTCGATCTTCATCGCCTCGCCCATTCTGATTTATCTCGGCGTCGCGCAGGGGCGCACCGCGCATCTTGAGGACATCGAGGAAGATCTCGCCAAACCCGCGGCAAAACCGGCTCCGGCGCTCGGCAAGCCTGAGCCCAAGCCTTCGCCCGTCAAGCCTTCACCCGTCAAACGTTGACCGATCCCGCCGAACGGCATTTACCCCGTCAGGCCCCGATCGAGGCCTATGGCGCGGGCGGCTTTCGTTTCGCGGAGATGTCCCACAAGGGCTCGCTGCTCTCGCTGCCCAGCGGGATATGGGCCTGGCCGCCGCGAAGCGCTGCGGAAATCGACATCGCTTCGCTGACCCGCGTGTTCGCCGAAAAAGCCGCTATCGACATCTTCCTGATCGGCTGCGGGGCCGAGCCGGTGCTGCTGCCTGCGCCATTGCGCGAGCGGCTGCGGGCTGAAGGCATCTCGTTCGACGTCATGCCGACCCGCGCCGCCGCCAGCACATACAACGTGTTGCTTGCTGAAGGCCGCCGCGTCGCTGCCGCGCTGATTGCGGTAGAATGAACGATGGACCTTGCTGCGAGCTATGAGAGTTGCCGCGCGCTGGTGCGCGCCGAGGACCGCGACCGCTATCTTGCGGCGCTGTTCGCGCCGGAGGCGAAGCGGCATCATCTTTTCGCGCTCTATGCCTTCAACATCGAAATTCTGCACGTTGCCGAGCGCGTGCGCGAACCGGCGATGGGTGAAATTCGCCTGCAATGGTGGCGAGAAGCCATCGAAGGCAAAGCGGCCGGCGATGCGGCTGCCAATCCGGTCGCACATGCGCTGATCGACACCGTCGAGCGCTGCGGGCTTTCGCATTCATCGCTCGCGGAGCTGATCGACGCCCATGGCTTCGATCTCTACAGCGATCCGATGGCCTCGATGCAGCAGCTTCAAACCTATCTTGACGAAACCTCCGTCGCGCTGATGCGGCTCGCCTTGCAGGTTTTGGATGATGACGGCGAAAGCCGAATGAGCGCGACCTTCGCGGGCCGAGCCTTCGGCCTTATGGGTTTGCTGCGCGGCTTCGGGCTGCATGCGTCACGCGGCAAGATATTTGCGCCGCCGCTCGACGTGCTCGCGCATCACGGCGCCGATTATGCAGCAGCGCTTTCGGGCGAGGTCACCGATAATCTGTCGGCGACCCTTCGCGAAATGCGCGAGCGGTCGCGCAGCGACTGGATGCTGGCGCAGCCTTCGCTGACGAAGAAAAATCAGGCGCTCGCGGCCTTGCTGCCGGCGGCGCTCGTGCCGGAATATCTCGCGGCGATGGAGCGCTCCGGCTACGATCCGTTCCGCACGCGCATTGAAATCGCGCCGTGGAAGAAGCCTTGGATTTTATGGCGCGCCGCGCGGCGCTAGGCCGCGTCGGCCTTGGCTTTGCCGAGCCAGCGTTCCAGATCCGCTTTGGCGCGTGAGGTGATCGCCTGCTTGCGCGAGATCGCGCGCTGCGAGCCGCGCAGCTTGCCGCCGGTCGGCTTCTTCAATTCCTCGGCGGGCGGGAACAGACCGAAGTTGATGTTCATCGGCTGATAGGAGCGGGCAGGCGCATTGTCGTCGGCCAAATGTCCGCCGGTAATGTGCGCGAGCAGGGCGCCAAGCGCAGTGGTGGGCGGCGGCAAGCGAAGCTCCTCGCCGCGCCGCTCGGCCGCCGCGAATAGCGCCGCCATCAAGCCGACAGCCGTGCTTTCGACATAGCCTTCGCAGCCGGTGATCTGTCCGGCGAAACGAAGCCGCGGCGCGGCCTTCAGGCGCAGCATATCGTCGAGCAGCCTGGGCGAGTCGAGATACGTATTCCGGTGCAGGCCGCCGAGCCGCGCGAATTCCGCATTCTCGAGGCCGGGGATCATGCGGAAGATGCGCACCTGCTCGCCGTGCTTGAGCTTGGTCTGGAAGCCCACCATGTTGAACAGCGTGCCTAACTTGTTGTCCTGGCGAAGCTGGACGACGGCATAGGCTTTGGTTTGCGGGTCGTGCGGATTGGTCAGGCCGAACGGTTTGAGCGGGCCGTGCCGCATCACTTCCATGCCGCGTGCCGCCATGACTTCGATGGGCAGGCAACCGTCGAAATAGGGCGTGCCTTCCCACTCTTTGAATTCGACCTTCTCGGCTTGGTTCACCGCCGTGACGAAACGCTCGTATTGCTCGCGCGTCATCGGGCAGTTGACATAGTCGGCGCCCGAGCCGCCGGGCCCGGCCTTGTCGTAGCGCGACTGGAACCAGGCAACGTCGAAATTGATCGACTCGCGATGCACGATCGGCGCGATCGCGTCGAAGAAAGCGAGCGCCGACTCTCCCGTCAGCCTGCATATTTCCGCAGCGAGTGTGGGCGAGGTCAGAGGACCGGTCGCGACAATCACGCTGTCCCAGTCCGCAGGCGGCAGCGCGATTTCCTCGCGGGAGATTTTGATATTGGGATGGCTCTCGATGACGCTCGTCACCGCCGCCGAAAAGGCCTCGCGATCGACCGCGAGCGCGCCGCCCGCCGGCACCTGATGGCTGTCGGCCGAGCGCATGATGAGCGAATTCATCTGCCGCAATTCGTAGTGCAGGAGGCCGACCGCATTCATCTCGGAGTCATCGGAGCGAAACGAGTTCGAGCAGACAAGCTCGGCGAGCTTTTCCGTCTTGTGCGCGGGCGTAGCCCGGACCGGGCGCATCTCGTGCAGCGCGACCGGAACGCCGCGCTCGGCGAGCTGGTAGGCGGCTTCGGAGCCCGCGAGGCCGCCGCCAATGATGTGAACTTCCTTCATGGCGGCGAAATTAGACGCGCGGAGCGGCAAAACAAAGGGTGTCGGAGCGGGCGGCGCTGATGGGGCCGAAAACACAAAGGGCCCCGCAAGGGGGCCCTTCAGATCATTCGCAGGAAATGCGAATTAGTGGACGGTCGCAGCCGACTGGCGGGCGATGAAATCGATGTCGCTACGGCGGACATTGATGTCAGCAAGCTCACGGTCGTCGAGCCGCATCAACTCTTCATAAGTCCGCTCGTAAGCGCGCCAGCGCTTGTAAACGCGAACGAGATTACCCCAGAGCAACATTTTCGGTCTCCTACATCTCTCAGGCCCGGGGCCTGAGTCGTCTTCGTTGTTGGGCTGTATGTATCGGAGGCGGGGGGTGCCGGTTAGATGGGCAGCGGCAATGCTGCAATGCGGTAAATGCATGGGGTTATGTTAAAATCTTAGTATTTTCGTAATGGCTTAGCGCGGCAATGAGGGCACTCGCGCCGCAACAAAAAGGCCGCTAAAACGCCCCGATTCAACCGCACGGCGCGCCGGTTTTCCGCGCGCCGCTTTTGGGGGCCATAATGGCGAAGGCGAAGAAATCAGCGAAAAAATCGAAATCCAATAAGAAATCAAAGGCGAAGCCGGCTGCGAGGAAGGCCGCGCCGAAAGCGGTTGCCGCCAAGAGCGCTTCCAGGACCGTATTCAACCTGCCGCAGACGGCCATTCCGGTCGCCGGCACCGATCTCGTGTTCCCGATCCGCCGCATTTACTGCATCGGCCGCAACTATGCGGCGCATGCCATCGAAATGGGTTCCGATCCGACGCGCGAGCCGCCGTTCTTCTTCCAGAAGCCTGCCGATGCCGCCCAATACGTCGCGCCGAAGACCGTCGGTTTGCACCCGTACCCGACGCTGACGAAGAACTATCACTACGAAGTCGAGATGGTCGCCGCGCTCAAGTCGGGCGGCAAGAACATCAAGGCCAAGGACGCGCTCAAGCATGTTTACGGCTACGCCGTCGGCATCGACATGACACGCCGCGATCTTCAGGGCCAGATGAAGGATCAGAAGAAGCCGTGGGAAATCGGCAAGGCGTTCGACAAGGGCGCGCCCATCGGCCCGATCTTTCCCGTCTCGAAAATCGGCCATCCGTCGAAAGGCACGATCCAGCTTCTCGTCAACGGCGAGGTGAAGCAGAAGGCCGATCTCTCGCAGATGATCTGGAGCGTTGCCGAGCAGATCGAGAAGCTTTCCGAGGCGTTTGAATTGAAGGCGGGCGACATCATCCTCAGCGGCACGCCGGAGAATGTCGGCGCCGTCAAGAAGGGCGATACGATGACCGCTCGGATCAAGGGCTTTCCGGATCTGACGCTCAAGATCGTCTGATCGTTCCAAATTATACGCGCCCCGCGGCAGCGGCTTGCTTGCTCGCGGGGCGCGCTTTATTTTGCCGTCATCGACCGAGTGGCAACTAGGGTTCCGGGCGGATTACCGCTGCTGGTCCGAGCGTTGCAGAAACCGCGAGAGTTTCGCGGCTGCACCCAAGGGACAAAAGCCCAGGGGAGGAGAAGTCGAGACAACCAGCACCAAACGGTGCCAACGGAGGTCTCAGTGACTTTTACCTCGCTGCTGCTCATCGTTCTTGCTTCCCTGATTCACGCGACCTGGAACCTGCTGGCCAAGCAGGCTTCGCCGGCCGGCCCAACCTTCGTTTTTTTCTACAACGTGGTTTCCTGCGCCGCTTATGCGCCGTGGGTCGTCTATCTGCTGGCGAACGGCGCCGTAATCTGGAATCCGGCGGTGATCGGCTGGATGGTGCTCAGCGGATTGATTCATCTCGCCTACAGCCTCTGCCTTCAGCGCGGCTATCAGCGGGCGGAGTTTTCCGTGGTGTATCCGGTCGCGCGCGGCACAGGCCCGATGCTCGCGACCGTCGGCGCCATTCTCGTGCTGGGGGAAAATCCCACGAGCCAGGTGCTGATCGGTATGCTGGCCGTGGTCGCCGGTATCGGCCTCATTGCGACACAAGGTGATTTAGCCGCGTTCCGCAGGCCCGGCGGCCAGACCGGCGTTCGCTGGGGCACGGCAACGGGCGGTTTGATAGCGGCCTACACGGTAGTCGATGCCTATAGCGTCAAGCAGGTCGGAATCGCGCCGGTCGTGCTCGACTGGTTCGCCAACCTGTTGCGATTCTTTCTGCTTGCGCCGATCGTCATTGCCAATCCGAAACGCGCCCGCGAAAAAATGCGCGGCTTTTGGTGGCTGGCCCTCGGCGTCGGGTTGCTGTCGCCGCTGTCGTACATTCTTGTGCTCGCGGCACTCGATCTCGGTGCGCCGCTCAGCATCGTCGCGCCGATGCGCGAAATGTCGATGATGATCGGCGCGCTGATGGGGATGGTGGTGCTGCACGAGAAGGTCGGCCCCTGGCGGCTCGCCGGCTGTGCCGTTCTGATCACCGGCGTGATTTTGCTGTCGTCGTCTTGAGGGAAAAGATCATGGCCGGAAATGTCCGGCCATGATGCTTCCGCGGGCTGGGCCGGGCGCGCCATGTCCTTCAAGCGGCCGCGTGGAACTTCGAGCTCGGATTATTCGAAACCGTTGGTGGCTGCTCTGTTTCAAATAGCGAAATTTCCGATGGGTTTATTCCGGAAATTCGTTGTTTCGCATAGGAAAACGCCTGCTATAGGAAAGCGGGGGACTCCACATTTGAGGCTGGAAAAATTCCGATGACGCATTGGATACGGTTCGAGAAGAACGGCAAGCTCGGCTTCGGCAAGCTGGAAGGGAATACGATCACCGTTCATACGGGTGATATGTTCAGCGATGCCAAGGCAAGCGGCGAGACGGTGAAGCTTTCCGACGTGAAGATCGCAACGCCTTGCGATCCGTCGAAAATGATTTGTCTCTGGAATAACTTTCATCAGCTTGCGGCGAAGCTCAATCAATCGGAGCCGGAAGAGCCGCTCTGGTTTATCAAGGCCGCCAACGCCTACTGGCCGGCGAACCAGCCGATCCGGCGCCCGAAAAGCTACAGCGGCAAGATCATCTATGAAGGCGAGCTTGGCATCATTATCGGCAAGAAGTGCGCCGATATCAGCGAGGCGGAAGCGGGCAGCTACATCTTCGGCTACACTTGCGTGAACGACATCACCGCTGTCGATCTGTTGAAGAAGGATAAATCCTTCGATCAGTGGTCGCGCTCGAAAAGCTTCGACACCTTCGGCGTCTTCGGCCCCGTCATCGCAACCGGCCTCGACCCGATGAAGCTTTCAGTGAAGACGATCCTGAACGGCGTGGAGCGGCAGAACTATCCGGTTTCCGACATGTTCTTTCCGCCGCACCGGCTCGTTGCCGC
This sequence comes from Xanthobacteraceae bacterium, assembly GCA_035556215.1. Lineage (GTDB taxonomy): Bacteria > Pseudomonadota > Alphaproteobacteria > Rhizobiales > Xanthobacteraceae > Palsa-892. The sequence goes on from DATMFI010000010.1 coordinate 19,864, forward strand.
GCTCTCGAAAGATGTGACGCTGCTGCCGGGCGATATGATCGCTTGCGGCACCTCCCTCGGGGTCGGCACCATGAAGGATCCGAAGAACACCGTCGAAATCGTCATCGACGGCATCGGCAGCCTGACCAACACCTTCGATCAATAACAGGCACCGCCGGAACGTCATGACGCTCACGACCATCCTGTTGCTGGCTGGCGCCGGGATGGCCGGGGGTCTTGCCAATGCCGTTGCCGGCGGCGCTTCGCTCATCACTTACCCGGCGATGCTTGCGACCGGGCTACCGGCATTGATCGCGACGGCGTCGAATTCCGTCGCCGTCGCTCCGGGCCACGCAATGGCGGCTTTCGCCGATCGCGAGCGGTTGCCGCCGGTCGATCGCCGCGCCGTTGCGATTTATGCGATCTCGATCCTCGGTTCGATTGCCGGCGCCGTCCTACTACTCGTCACCTCGGAGCGCGCGCTGTTGTTCATCGTTCCGTTGCTGCTCGGCATTGCAACGGTGATCTATGCTTTTTCGCCGCAGATCGAGCGGCTCGTCCGTGGCCTTGCGGGCGGCGAGCCGCATCCGCTGCTGTCACAGACGCTCCTTGCGGCGACGGCCGTCTATGGCGGTTATTTCGGCGGCGGATTAGGCGTGATGCTGATGGCAATCCTGTCCGTCGTCGGCATCAACGATGTGCGAACGGCAAATGTCCTCAAGAATGCGATCGCTACGGCCGTTGCGGCGGTCGCGATCGCAATCTTTGTCGTGAAGGGCGTGGTCTCCTGGCCCGAGACGCTGGTGATGCTCGCGGGTGCGGTTACCGGCGGTTATGCGGGCGGACGCCTGATCCGGGTGCTGCCGCCCGCGCTCGTGCGCATGGTCGTCGTAACGGCAGGCGTCGTGATGACCTGCTACTACGCCTGGCGCGACTGGTTCTAGTTGCTGGCGGACGGGAAATATTCTTCGATCTGCCGCCGCACCGTGGCGTAGCACTCGCAGGCGCACTGCTCGAGGCCGCTGCGGTCGATGATTTCGATCTTGCCGCGCCGATAGCGGACCAGGTTTCGCTTTTGCAGCGCGCGCGCGATCAAGGTCACCGTCGTGCGGCGCACGCCGAGCATTTGCGAGAGAAATTCCTGGGTGAGGGGAATTGTATCGCTATCGATGCGATCGCGCGTTTGCAGCAGCCAGCGGCACAGCCGCGCTTCCGCTTCATGAAATGCGTTGCAGGCGGAGCCTTGCTGGATTTGCGCCAGCAGCACTTCATTATACTTGACGATGACGTCGCGCAGCACCGGGCTTGCCTTGACGGCGGCTTGCAGTTTTACGGTCGGAATGCGCGCCATCGTGCCAGCGACCTGCACGACAGCACGGTTGAATGCGTGGCGCGGGCCGAGCCCCGACATCGCGCCGACCGTGCCTTCGCGGCCGACAGTGGCGGTTTCAATGCTCCTTTCGCCATCGTTCATGACCGCAACCAGCGAGATCATGCCCGAGTGCGGGAAATAGACCTGTTCAATCGGCTCGCCTTGCTCCTGCAAGGTCGCGCCTTGCGCGAATGGAACTTCCTTGATGTGCGGTTGAATGAGCGATAGCTCGGCTGCACTCAGCACTGAAAGAATCCTGTTACGGCCTTCAATACCTTGCGGTGCGATATTCTTTAGCTTTTCTTGCACGAAGCTACCTTCCCCCGCGGTCAATCCGTGAGGCGTCGGAGATTCAGAGCAAACCAAAGCGAAAGCTCTCAACCACGCGCAATGATTGACCGGCAGGTTTTTCTTAGCTTGACGCTTGTCCTAGTGTCTGTACGTCACCGTACATAACGCGGCAGCGGGGCTGTTCGTTCCAGGCGCGTTTTGCTCAGGGCAGGTGCCGCCATAGCCACAGAATGATTGCTGCTCCCAGCGCCGCACCGGTGAAGCCGATATAGGCGCCAAGGCCAATCATCTGGCCCATTAATCCGAGGTGGTATCCGATAAACGCACCGGCGACGCCGACGAGTGAGGTCGTGGCCGAGCTGCGCTGAGCGCCGAACTGCCGCGCGAGCCACGACGGCCCGTGGAAACGATCGAACACCATGCCGGCGGCGACGCCGATAACGATGACCAGAATAAAAGCCGTGGCCGGATCCGTGCCGATCATGCATTCCCCCACCCGATGGAGGCGATGATAGCGGCTTTATCGGCGATTCAAAACGCGCGCTTCGCGCGGCGGGCAGCCTGTGGTAGGGCTCGCGCAACCATTCAACCTTGCCATCAATCCTGTTGCAAAACCGATGCGACTTTTCATTGTGCTGCTGTCGGTAGTGCTGCTCGCGGCTGCGCCCGTGCTGGCGGAGCTTTCCGCGACCACCGGCGGCTATCTTCAGGAGATCGGCATCGACCCCGGTAGCCGCGAAATCGCAGCCGTGGCCAATGATCGCGTCCGCTTGCGGGACGGCTCGGTCGCCAGCCTCGATGAACTTGCGCGTAAGCAGAAATCGAAAGCCGATATCATGCGCTTCGTCGGCACGCGCCATTTTGTGCAGGCCTACCGGCAGGACGCGGCGACGCGCCTGCCGGCGACCGATCGCTTCGACGAAATGTATCTGACCGACGAGGAGCGCACGCTGGTCCGGCCTGCCTTGCGCCGGGCAGGCGATGAGCTTTATCTACGATCGTTGCAACAAGGAAAGCAAAAATGAATTCGGTGAAGGCACTTTTCTTCGATGTATTCGGGACATTGACCGACTGGCGCAACGGCGTCGCGCGCGAGTCCGAAAAAGTGCTGTCGCCGCTCGGCTATAAGCTGGACTGGCTCGCATTCGCCGATGCGTGGCGCGGCGAATATCAGGTCGGCATGGAAGAAGTGCGCTCCGGCCGGTTGCCGTTCGCCAAACTCGATGTCGTTCATCGCCGCAACCTCGATCGTATTCTGCCGCGCTTCGGCATCAAAGCGGAGGAGGGCGTGCTGAAAGACCTCAACCTCGTGTGGCATCGCCTCGAAGCATGGCCGGACGTGCCGCCGGCGATGGCGCGGCTGAAAAGGAAATTCATGCTGGCGCCCGTCTCCAACGGCAACATCTCCCTGATGGTCGCGATCGCACGCAAAAATTCATTTCCGTGGGACGCCATTTTCGGCGGCGAATTCGCTCACGACTACAAACCGAAGCCGCGCGTATATCTCGCGGCCTGCGAGGCGCTCGATCTCGAACCTTCGGCCTGCATGATGGTCGCGGCGCATTCCTACGATCTGCAGGCGGCGGCCGCGCTCGGTCTCAAGACCGCTCATATCGCACGGCCTCAGGAAGCGCCCGGCAAAGGCGAGGCGGGGCCGAGCGTGCCGGTCGATCTCGCAGGCCAATCGCTGGGCGATATTGCCGATCAGCTGGGCGCATAGTGTTTTGTCACCGGTATGACCTCGGCACGTCAGTTTGAATGAGGTTTCCCGACGTTTCTCGCCGCTTGACGGCATATATGCTCTTTGAGGTACCTTTTGACCTTCGATGCACTCCATTTCGAAAAATCGCCTGCCGGCGGTTTCTCGTAACAACGAAGGCAAAAAGAGAGAGGAGCGTTACGAATGAGCATTTTCGGAAAAATCATGAGCGCGATCTTCGGTACGAAGGCCGAGGCTGCCGAGAGCGGTCAGGTTATCCCCGAAGTCGACGTGGCGGCGATGCTCGATAAGGCGGTTGCCTCCAAGGGCGAAAAGCTCGACTGGCGTAACTCGATTGTCGACCTGATGAAGGCGCTCGATCTCGACTCGAGTCTGACGAACCGCAAGCAGCTCGCCCACGACCTGAATTACACGGGCGACACCAACGACTCCGCCTCCATGAACATCTGGCTGCACAAGCAGGTCATGGAGCGTCTTGCCAAGAACGCCGGCAAGCCGACAGCTGATTTGATGAAGAAGTAAGTCTTCTTCGCATAAAGACGGCGCGCCACCGGAAGGCAGCGCGCCGTTTTTTTTTTTGGCTAAGGTCAGCCGCGCGGCCTCATTCGTATGTGACGGTGCGCCGGTAGAGATGCCATGTGGCGTGACCGAGCACCGGCATGACGACCGCGAGCCCCACGAAGAACGGCAGCGAACCGATGGCGAGGAGCGCGGCGATAATGATGCCCCAGATCGCCATCGGTACGGGATTGGCGAGCACGGCGCGGACCGAAGTTTCGACGGCGACCGCCGCACCGACGTCGCGGTCGAGCAGCATCGGGAACGACACGGCCCCGATCAGGAAGCTCGCGAGCGCGAATAGGAAGCCCGCGGCATTGCCGTAGAGCATCAGCTTGTGGCCGGCTTCGGTCGTCAGCACTTCGTGGAAGAATTGGCTTACATCGCTTGGCGCGTTAAGCCCGAACAGCGATTGATAGATCGCTTGCGCGGTATAGAGCCAGCCCAGGAAAAGGATCATCAGCACAATGCCAAGGGCGGTGATCGCTCCGATGGACGGCGAATGCTGAACGTCGAACGCGTTCCGCCATGTCGTCTCAAGCCCGGCTTCCCGGCGCCGGCTCATTTCGTAGAGGCCGACCGCGGCGATCGGGCCGATGAGGGCGAAGCCCGCCATCAGCGGGAACAGAAGCGGCAGCACGGCGGCGCCGAATGCGAGGCGGCCGAGTGCGAGGCCGACGATCGGATAAATCAGGCACAGGAAGAACAGTTGCGTCGGGAAGGTCATGAAATCTTCCCAGCCTTTGCGGAGCGCTATTTTAAGGTCGCCGAGGCCGATTTTGCGGATCGCAGGATGCGCAGGGCGGGCGCTCGCGCCCGAGATGACATGAAAATTAGCCATGCTGGTCCTCCTCAATTCCGGGATTGAGGCCGTGACGTGGCTGGCGAAGCAGTTGTCAGCCGCGTGCGCGAACCGCAATGCCCGTTTGTTTCAAGACTACGCAGCGCCGCTGGTATGGTTCCATATCGACTCCGCGAGCTGGCGGGAATCATCCTCCCGTTTTGTAAGGGCGTAAAGAGGGCCCCGAACACGGTTCCTTGATTGCGAAAACAGCGCGCGTTATGCGATTCAAATTTGAAGGAAAGCCCATGATGCGGCAGGCGCAGCACACGATCGCCGTTGAGACGCGCGGCAAGGGATTGATTGACATCACGCGCGAGGTGAGCGGATGGCTCGCGGGACAGGGTGTCGGCGCAGGCTTGCTCACGCTCTACTGCCGCCATACATCCGCATCGCTTCTCATCCAGGAGAACGCTGACCCGGACGTGCAGAAGGATTTGAAAAAATTCTTCGAAGACATCGCGCCCGAATCCCGCAACTACATTCACGACACCGAAGGGCCCGATGACATGCCCGCCCATATCCGCACGGCTTTGACGCACACCTCGCTCTCCATCCCCGTGACGAAAGGCGCGCTTGTGCTCGGCACCTGGCAGGGCATCTATCTGTTCGAGCATCGCAGCAGCCCGCACCGGCGCGAAATCGTGCTGCATTTGGTTGGCGAATAGGCTGTGCCGGTAAGTCACCTTTCGGCCATCGGGTTTCGCTAGTAAAACCGAATGGAAACAGGGAGAGAAATCATGGCCGATCTCACGCTCTATCACGCTGTCCCGTCGCGCTCCGCGGTCGCGCTCTGGATGCTGGAAGAAATCGGCCAGCCCTACGACATTCACAAGCTCGACTTGCAAAAAGGCGAGCAGCTCAAGCCCGATTATCTCGCCATCAATCCGATGGGCAAGGTACCGTCGCTCAGGCACAAGGATGCCATCATCACGGAGAGCGCCGCGATCTGCACCTATCTCGCAGACGAATTCCCGCAGGCGAAGCTGAACATTCCTGCCGGCAATCCGCAGCGCGGCGTGTACTTGAAGTGGCTGTTCTTCGGGCCGAGCGTGTTCGAGCCCGCAATGACCGACGCCGCGTTTCCACGCAAGGAAGCGGCGAATCCCGCGGCGCTCGGCTACCGGCCGTTCGATCAGGTGCTCGACATCATGGCGAAGGCTGTGAGCAAGAGCCGGTTTCTGATGGGCGAGCAGTTCACCGCTGCCGATGTCGTGCTCGGTTCCGGCATTCGCTACGGCACGATGTTCAAGCTGATCCCCGAGCGCAAGGAATTTTCCGATTACATTGCGCGCTTCGCAGAGCGGCCCGCGCTGAAGCGCGCGATGGTCAAGGATCATGGCGACAAGGCCGCCTGAGCCGATCTCGCAAACGGTTGTTCCAAAGCACCTGGATGTGATCTCGAGCCGGGGATATCCGGCAAAGCTGTGTCTTTTCGACACTAGCGAGCCAACAGGCACCGGGCTAAATTCACGGTCCAACAGCCTTTGAATTACGGACTGGGAAGGTGCCGTATGCGTGCTTTTGTGAAAATGCTGCTGCCGCTCATTGCCGTGGCGGGTTTTGTCACTTCGGCTGCTGCCGATCAGGTTTACAACCGCGAGCCGATCGAGATTCCGACACTGTTCGGCCAGAAGCTGATCATCGGCACCAACTATCCGCGCGAGACTGTGACCTTCAACGAGAAACACGCGCCCGGCACCATCATCATCAACACCACGCAGCGCCGCCTCTATTATGTGCTCGGCAACGGCCAGGCGTTGCGCTACGCGATCGCCGTCGGCAAGGAAGGCTACGCCTGGTCCGGCACCAACAAGGTCAGCATGAAGCGCGAATGGCCGGACTGGAATCCGACCCCCGGTCAGCGTCAGCGCGACCCGAGCCTGCCCGTGCATATGGCGGGCGGGCCGAACAATCCGCTCGGCGCCCGCGCGCTCTATCTCGGCAACACGCTCTACCGCATCCACGGCACCAACGAGCCGTGGTACATGGGCACGGCGCGCTCCTCCGGCTGCATCCGCATGACCAACGAGGATGTGATCGACCTCTATAACCGCACCAAGATCGGCGCGACGGTGATCGTGCGGCGCTAGGCGCATCGCGCTTCGCATTACATTTCGTCATGCCCGGCCTTTTCCCGGTCATGATGATCTTTGCCGCCGGCGTGCCGTCTCGTCTGCGCCCGTTGCCATGCCCATAGCGTCATCTTGCTCTCGAACGGCATGAGCGCGACCGCAAGCTCCAGCGTATCGCCGCGCTCGAGCCGCTCCGTGAGGGCTTCGATCGCGCGCCGAAGCGAATCCGGCACGCGCTGCGCCGAGCGCGCAAGGCAGGCGCGCGCTGCGCCGTGACACCGTTGCGCCTTGCGGCAGGCGGTGCGCTCGCACAGGCGAGGAATGCAGATGAGATCGGCGGCAAGGCGCAGGCCGCGAGTCTTGTCGCTCGTCTCGCTGCGAAGCGCCCGGCTGAGCCGCCGGGCGACGCGTAGCCAGCCGCGGCTTGCGCCGTGTGCCGGCGGGTGATCGAGCGCGGCGCGCACGGAGTGCGCGGCAAGCATCTTGGCATCTTCGAACTGGGCGCGGCTTCGCGGCCGCGCCTGCATGGAATCGAGCAGCCGGTGCGCGGCGAGGAGAACGGCGGCGCTGTCGAGTGCATGTGCGGCGCGGGCGGGATGAGTGGTTCGGTTCGAATGAGTTGTTGGGTTCAAGACGAAAATCCTCTTCCAAAAGGTTGAATGAAAGGGGTTGGGCAAGCGGGTGCATCCTCGCTGCGGCTTGCGCGCGAGGCTGGATCATTGCGCCCCGCGCCATGAAGGCGAGGGGGATGGAGCGCCGCCCGGCGCAGCCATCTTCCTTCCGCGCCGAAGTTTGATGCTCCGGCGCTCGCCTTGCGGCGCTCCATCGTGGCGGTTTTTCGGTCCGGGCCGCGCTTTTCGTGAGGCCCGCGCGGGCGCGGGCTTCTCCGTCAGCGAGCTCCTCGCGCCGGCGCGTAATCGCCGGAGGCGGTGCCCCGGGCCGTCCCGGGAGCGCGGCTGCGAACCGCGCCCGCAGGCGCCACATCCCGCTCCGCTCTCATGACGCCTCTAGAAAACGCCCCTCGCGAGCGGGAGTGATAGGAATATAAGCCTTATAAAAGAGAAAGTCAAGCGGCAAATAAGATAATATTCACAGTAGTCTGCTTGCCGTCCTTTCCGCCGTGCGCATAAAGCGACTTTATCTTTGGCCATAAAGCGAGCTAGTGACGTCTATTCTAAACTTCGTTGGGCGGGTAACTTATGTAATCAAATCAATCTGGTGGGGGTGTCTGAGTATGTTTGCTTTCGTATTAATGCCTTTCGATGCGAGGTTCGATGACGTTTATAAGTTAGGAATTAAGGAAACAGCGGAGCAACTGGCGATTAATGCTGAGCGTGTCGATGAGCAAATATTTCATCAAGAACATATTCTTGAACGCATCTACAATCAGATTATGGCCGCTGATTTCATCATCGCGGATATGACTGGTCGTAATGCAAATGTATTCTACGAAACCGGGTATGCTCACGCCAAAGGAAAAACTTGCCTGCTGCTAACGTCGAACGCAGACGACATTCCCTTTGATCTAAAGCATCACCGGCACATAATTTACGGGAGCTCTATTCAGAATTTAAGGCAACTTCTAAAGAAGGAACTTACATGGATAAAGGCTCAGGTAGAAAATAAAAGGACAGTCATTTCACTGGCAGTGGGCAGGGTTGATGCAAATCTGGAAAAGAGCAAATTTGTTGTCGTAGCAGATGTGGATCTGTACTTTGATTTAAATAACAAGACGAACAGCACTTCTCCTGAAATCGATTCGGTTTATTTCTATACAGGTGCGGGCTGGCGATACGCTCAAGATGGCCAAGAATGCCCGTCAACCTCATCAGACGTCGCAGATTTTCAATTGCGACATTTTGTTAAGCCGCCAGTGAGACGCCTGAACGCAGGGTCTTGGGCGCAGGTAAAAATTAGCGGGAGGAAGACTGTGGCAAATGCACTTGACGGAGACAAACTGAAGGATTCGTATCGGTTATCCGGTCGTTCACTAGTACGCGTAATGACAACCGATGGGGCTTTTGACTATCCCATAGAATTGGATGTTACCGCGGAATGGCTCCCTTTTTAACAGTTTACTCCGCCGCCACGCGCTTCCTCTTCTTCGCGCCGCGCTCCAGCACCGGCTTGAGAAACTCGCCGGTGTAGCTCTTCTTCGCTTTCACAATATCTTCCGGCGTGCCTTGTGCGACGATCTCGCCGCCGCCGTCGCCGCCTTCGGGGCCGAGGTCGATGATCCAGTCGGCGGTCTTGATGACCTCGAGATTGTGCTCGATCACCGCGACGGTGTTGCCGCTCTCCACCAGCTCATGCAGCACTTCCAGAAGCTTCGCGACGTCGTGGAAGTGCAGGCCGGTTGTCGGCTCGTCGAGGATGTAGAGCGTGCGGCCGGTCGCGCGCTTCGATAGCTCCTTGGCGAGCTTGACGCGCTGCGCTTCGCCGCCCGAAAGCGTCGTCGCCTGCTGGCCGATATGGATGTAGTCGAGCCCGACGCGCATCAGCGTCTCCAGGGGCTTCCGGATCGACGGCACAGCGGAGAACAGCTCCAGTCCTTCTTCCACCGTCATGTCGAGCACGTCGGCGATGGATTTTTCCTTGAAAGTGACTTCCAGCGTTTCGCGGTTGTAGCGCTTGCCCTTGCAGACGTCGCAGGTCACGTACACGTCGGGCAGGAAGTGCATCTCGATCTTGATAACGCCGTCGCCCTGGCAGGCCTCGCAGCGGCCGCCTTTGACGTTGAACGAGAAGCGGCCCGGCTCGTAGCCGCGCGCTTTCGCTTCGGGGAGGCCCGCATACCACTCGCGGATCGGCGTGAATGCGCCGGTGTAGGTCGCGGGATTGCTGCGCGGCGTGCGGCCGATCGGCGACTGGTCGATATCGATGACTTTATCGAGATGCTCCAGCCCTTCGATCCTTTCGAACGGGGCGGGCGCGTCGTGCGCGTCGTTCAGCTTGCGGGCGACCGCCTTGTAAAGCGTGTCGATCAGCAGCGTGGACTTGCCGCCGCCCGAGACGCCGGTGATGCAGGTCATCAGCCCCAGCGGAATTTCGGCGGTGACATTCTTGAGGTTGTTGCCGCGCGCATTGATGATCTTCAGCTTGCGCGCCGGATTGGGCTTCCTGCGCTCGTGGATCGGCACGTCCAGTTCGCCGGAGAGATATTTGCCGGTGATGGATTCCTTCGAGCGGATGATGTCGTCGGCCGTGCCCTTGGCGATGATGCGCCCGCCATGAATACCGGCGCCGGGCCCGATATCGACCAGAAAATCGGCGGAGCGGATCGCGTCCTCGTCGTGCTCGACGACGATTACGGTATTGCCGAGGTCGCGCAGCCGCCGCAGCGTCTCCAGAAGCCGCGCGTTGTCGCGCTGGTGAAGACCGATCGACGGCTCGTCGAGCACATAAAGCACGCCCGTGAGGCCGGAGCCGATTTGCGAGGCGAGGCGAATGCGCTGGCTTTCGCCGCCCGACAGCGTGCCGGAGGAGCGCGCGAGCGTCAGATAATCGAGCCCGACATCGACGAGGAAGGTGAGCCGCTCGCGGATTTCTTTCAGAATGCGGGCGGCAATCTCGTTCTGCTTGGCCGTGAGCTTCTTCGGCAGATCCTCCACCCAGGCGCGTGCGCCTTTAATGGAAAGCTGCGTGACTTCGCCGATATGCTTTCCGTCGATCTTGACGGCGAGCGCTTCGGGCTTGAGGCGGAAGCCGTGGCAGGCCTTGCACGGGATCGAGGAAAAGTATTTCTCGATGTCCTCGCGCGCCCAGTCGCTCTCGGTCTCGCGATAGCGGCGCTCGAGATTGACGACAACACCCTCGAACGGCTTTTTCGTCTCGAACGAGCGTGTTCCATCCTCGTAGATGAACTTCACCTCGTCGTCGCCCGAGCCGTAGAGAATGACATCGCGGACTTTTTTCGGCAGGTCTTTCCAGGCGGTGTTGAGCGAGAATTTGTATTTGCGCCCCAAAGCCTCGAGCGTCTGCGTGTAATAGGGCGAAGACGAGCGCGACCACGGCGCGATTGCGCCCTGGCGCAGCGTCTTGGCCTGATCCGGGATCACGAGGTCGGCGTCGATTTCCTTCTCGACGCCCAGCCCGTCGCAGGACGGGCAGGCGCCATGCGGGCTGTTGAACGAAAACAGCCGCGGCTCGATCTCTTCAATCGTGAAGCCCGAGACCGGGCAGGCGAACTTCGCGGAGAATACAATGCGGTTCGGATCGTCCGCATGGCCGCGCTTCATGCCTTCTTTCTTCACGGCTTCCGGCGCGCCGTCGGCAAATTCGATCACCGCAAGGCCGTCGGCAAGCTTCAGCGCGGTCTCGAATGAATCCGCGAGCCGCGTCTTGATGTCCTCGCGCACGACAAGGCGATCGACGACGACATCGAGGTCATGCTTGAGTTTCTTGTCGAGCGCCGGTGCTTGCGGGATCTCGTAGAACTTGCCGTCGATCTTCACGCGCTGGAAGCCGCGCTTCAGGAATTCCGCGAGGTCTTTCTTGTATTCACCCTTCCTGCCGCGCACGACAGGCGCCAGCAGATAAATCCGCGTACCCTCGGGCAGCGCCATGACGCGATCGACCATCTGCGAAACGGTCTGGCTTTCGATCGGCAGGCCCGTGGCGGGCGAATAGGGCACGCCGGCGCGCGCCCATAACAAGCGCGCATAGTCGTAAATCTCTGTGACCGTGCCGACCGTCGAGCGCGGGTTTTTCGAGGTCGTCTTTTGTTCAATCGAAATCGCCGGCGACAGGCCATCGATGCGATCAACATCGGGCTTTTGCATCATCTCGAGGAATTGCCGCGCGTAAGCCGACAAACTCTCCACGTAGCGCCGCTGGCCCTCGGCATAGATGGTGTCGAAGGCAAGCGACGACTTGCCGGAACCCGAGAGCCCGGTGAACACCACAAGCTCATCGCGCGGAATATCGAGATCGACGCCTTTGAGATTGTGCTCGCGCGCGCCGCGAACGGAAATCACGCGGGTATCGCCGTGCTTGGGAGTGGAGCGGCTCATGCGGGAAAACGGCTTCTATTTCAGGTCCGGAGGTCGGCTTTCGAACGTAAGGCGCACCAAGCCGCTTTGCCATCTCCAAATGGCGGTTTTTCCCGCGATTTCAATGGCTGCAATCATGCGGTTTTCTGCACCCAGAATTTGTACATCTGCGAAAACGTGCGCGGATATTTCTCCTCAAAACGCTGCCAGTTATCCAGTTCGATCATCGCCGCATCGATCGGAAACTCACGTGCATAAAGCTGGCGCGTCTCGAGCGGCAGATCCCAGCCGATGAATTCGAGTCCGTTTTCCTTCAGGAACTGCTTGATTTGCGGGATCGTCACGCGCAGCTCGTGTTCGTGGAACAAAAGGTCGCGCAGGTCGCTGGTGCTGTAGAAATCGGGCGATTTCAGCACGCGCTTCATCGGCTCGCTGTCGGGCAGCGCCATCACATCCTGCCGGAAGCGGCGGATTTCATCGGCGCTTTTGCCGTAGCCGTGTTTCTTGATGTAGGCCCAGCCCTCGGAGACTTCCTTGCGCGCGATTTCGCTGTAGAAGCCGATATGCATGAAGCCGCCGGGGTTGAGCATCGAGACAAGCGTACGCCATGCGTGAAACGGCTCGGCCATGTGATGCATGACGCCGGTCGAGCTGATGATATCGAAGCGCCGCCCCAGCGAAGGCAATTGTAAAATATCCGCCTGGCCAAATTCGACGTTCCTGATGCGATACTGGTTGGCCATGCGCTTGGCGTAGCTCAGGCTCGACAGGCTGAGGTCAACGGCAAGGATTTTGGCGTTGGCGATCAGTTGCGCAAAACCGGCGACGACGCTGCCCGTGCCGCAGCCCGCGAACAGCACTTCTACATTGTCCTTGAAGCTGCGCGTCTGCGCATGCGGAAACAGGATCGTCAGATATTCGCGAAAGGTGATTTGCCGCTCGGGTGTGGAAGTCGCGATCCAGCGCGGATAGGGGTTTTCCTCATATTGCCCGCGCACTTTGATGGAAGTTTCGTCTTCGATCGGTGTCAGTTGCGGCAGCTCGCCGCGAATTTTCCGCTCCTGCTGCACCTCCTCGACCTGCTGGTGAAGCAGCGCCTGCAGGCCAGGGTCGCCGGCGCGGCTGAGCAACTTCGCGGCATTCGGCAGTCGATGGAGCGGCATGTAGCTTGCGAGGATCGCGAGGCGGTGCGCCGGGATTTCGGCGCCGGTATCGAGGTCGGCGGCAAGTTGCTTGTAAAGCGCCTCGACCTTTTTGGTTTCCTCGGCGCTTGCCGAGAAAACATATTCGTTGGCGAAGCATTGGCAGGCGATCGCGCCGGTCAGCGCGAGGTAATGCGGATCTACGGTCTGCTCCGGGGCAAGATCAAGGAGCGCTGCGCGCAGCATCGTCAGCATTTGTTCGATCTCGGCATCGCGCAGGCGCGTAGAGCCCAGATAAAACAGGAGATAAGGGTTTTTCGCGGTTTCCAAAAAACGCGGATCGCTCAGGAGTTCTCCGGCCGGTACGCGTGCGGGCCACGCGGCCTTTGCCCGCGCGATGAGATCGAGCACCGCCTGATTGTCCTTGATGATGGTCGCGGTGAAGTTCTTTTCCGCCAGAACCGTCAGAAGGTGGCCGAAATTCTGGAAGGCTTCATGCAACGAGGGCTTGAGCGTGAACGCCTGATGGAAATGCCGCAGCGCTTTGCCCCCGTCGCCGAGCTGCGCATAAACGAAGCCGAGCTGGTTATGCCCCTCGGCATTGGTGGGATGCTGGGCGAGTGCCGCCTCGAACGCCTCGCGGGCGTCCGCCCACTGGTTGCGGTTGGCGAGGTCGTTGGCGGTTTGAAACAGGGCGGAGCCCGAGCTTGTGTTCATGATTGCCTTGAATGAGCCGGTGGAAACGGGGCGAGGGAGTGGAAGTTATTAACAGAAGTGTCCCGAAAAACGACGAACAGAGGTGGAACGCCGGTCGCCGGACACCTTAATTCGATTGCACAGATTTTTTGGTAAATTAGCAAAAACCCTTGCGGTAACAGGAAAAACGGAATAGAACATACCGCGAACAATTTGAATGTGTCTTACGTGTGTCAAACTCCAACCCCTTGTGGAAAAATCGTTAATACCCGCTGCGCCCTAGCGGGAAAATAGCGCAGTGTCGATCCGTACTGAATGCGAAAGCCATAGCGGGAGGAAGTGATGGCCGGCAGCGTGAACAAAGTCATCCTGGTCGGCAACCTCGGTGCCGACCCCGAAATTCGCCGGCTTACCGATGGCCGCCCGGTCGCCAACCTTCGGATCGCGACTTCGGAGACCTGGAAGGACAAGAACACCGGCGAGCGCCGCGAGAAGACCGAGTGGCACCGCGTGGTGATCTTCAACGAAGGCCTGTGCCGCGTGGTTGAGCAATATCTGCGCAAGGGTGCGAAGGTCTATCTCGAAGGCCAGCTCCAGACCCGCAAGTGGCAGGACAAGGATGGCCAGGACAAATATTCGACCGAGATCGTGCTGCAGGGCTTCAACTCGCAGCTGGTGATGCTCGACAGCCGTGGCGGCGGGGGCGGCGGCGCGCTGGAAGATTCCGGCAGCGACTTCGGCTCCTCCGGCCCATCCGCGCGGCGCCCGGCACCGGCGGCCGCGAGCCGCCGCGGCGATCTCGACGACGAAATTCCGTTCTGAGCTTTTCGCCAGCGTCCGGGCTGGTGACGTCATGTCCGGCACGAGGCCAGGCATGACGATATTTCGTGTCCGGGATGCAATCGCTCCCGTCATGATGATCGGCTAGTCTCGCGCCATGCGAATCCTGGTGGTGGGGGCTTACGGGTTCATTGGCGCGGCGGTTGCCGCGCGCTTGTCCGCTGACGGCCATGAAGTGATCGGCGCCGGCCGCCGCATCCGCAACGCTTCCTATCGCCGCCCCGATCTTCGCTGGATCCGTCTCGATCTTGCGCGCGCCCGCAAACCGGAGAAGTGGCGGTTCCTGGTGCGCGGGCTCGATGCCGTCGTGAATTGCGCCGGCGTCCTGCAGGATAAGCCTGGTGACTCGACCGAGAAGATTCACGTCAGCGGCCCCGCCGCGCTCTACGAGGCCTGCGCGCTCGAAGGCGTGCGCAAGGTTGTGCACATTTCCGCGGTTGGCGTCGGCGCGGAAGCGGGGACGCGTTTTGCGCGCAGCAAGTTCGCGATCGAGGAGGAATTGAAATCGCTCGATCTCGATTGGGTCATCTTGAGGCCGTCGCTCGTCGTCGGCCGCACGGCCTATAGCGGCACCGCGCTTCTGCGCGCGATGGCGGCGATCCCGCTCGTGCTGCCGCTCACGAGAGAAAGCGCAAGCGCCCAGCCGGTGCAGGTCGATGACCTCGCGCGCGCCGTTTCATTCTTCGTCGCGAAAGATGCGCCGGCCCGGCAAACGCTGGAAATTGCCGGCCCCGAACGCTTACCGCTCCGCAAGATCATCACGCTCTATCGTCAGTGGCTCGGCTTCCGGCCGGCCGAGATCATTCGCCTGCCGCCGAGCGTCGCGACCACGCTCGCGAGGGTGGGCGATGTCGTAAGCTGGTTCGGCTGGCGTCCGCCATTTCGCTCGACATCCCTCCGGCAGCTTTCGCATGCTTTCGCCGAAAAGCCTGACGAATGGACCCGGATTACCGGCATCCAGCCGCAACGATTGGAGACTGCGTTGCAACTCGATCCTGCCGCTGCACAGGATCGCTGGTACGCCTACCTCTATCTGCTGAAGCCGGTCGCGCTCGTCGCGCTTGCCTGTTTCTGGTTGCTCACCGCCGTGATCGGCCTTGGGCCTGCGCGTGGTCTGGCTGCCGAGCTTTTGAAGGAAGTCGGCTTCGGCGACTGGGCGTCGATCGCCGCTGACGCATCGGGCCTTTTGCATCTTTTGATAGGTCTCGGCATCGTCTTGCGCCCGACTGCGCGCTTCGCGCTCGTATTCAGCCTGCCGGTGATCCTGATTTACATCGCCGCCGGGACACTGATGCGCATGGGCCTCTGGCTCGATCCGCTCGGCGCGCTCGTCAAAATGATCCCGCTTCTTGCACTCACGCTGATTACCCTTGCAATCTGGGACGACCGCTAGCGGCGGAATACGCTCGCCCCGACGGGCGTGCGGAATGCGGCAAGTGCGGCACCATGGGATCAGGATCGCGGCGACGGGAACGATGGAGACAAATTCCAGTACGCGGGTCGTGACGGAATCTCGACGGATCAACATCGAACGAAAAGGAAGGCTGCGCATGAACTGGGAGCCGCTACTTACCGCGTCATTGCCGATCCGCTTTCACGCCTTTGCCGCGATGGGTGCATTCGCGCTCGGCATCGTGCAACTCGCGGCGCCCAAGGGAACGCTGCCGCACCGGACGATCGGCTGGATCTGGGCCTTGCTGATGTTTGTGGTCGCGATCAGCAGTTTCTGGATACACGATATCAAGATGTGGGGGCCGTGGAGCCCGATTCATCTTCTTTCGATCTTTTCACTGATTACGCTTCCCGCGGCGCTGTATGCCGCGCATGTTCACCGCGTATCGACCCATCGGCGCGCCATGATTTCGCTGTTCGTCGGCGCGCTATTGATCGCGGGAATCTTCACCTTCGTGCCCGGACGCATCATGCATCGGGTTGTTTTCGGACAGTGAAAATCGACCCAGAAAACAGCTTTGAGCAGCGCTTTTCAGGCTCCCGGCACGGGCATGAAAGTGACGATTTAAGTTATTGATATTAAAGCAAAATATAGCAAAAAATCGCGGGGTTTTAGCTTGGTTTCTCCGGGCGGAATCGGCTATAAAGTGCAAGCGTTTTTTCGCGTGATTTGAGGCCACTTGTCCGACACCGATACCCCAAAACCGGGGGAGCCGGCCGCTCCGTCTCCCACCGATATCAAGCCGATTTCGCTTAGCGATGAGCTGAAGCGCAGCTATCTCGATTACGCGATGAGCGTGATCGTTTCGCGCGCGCTGCCCGACGCGCGCGATGGCTTGAAGCCGGTTCATCGCCGCATCCTCTATTCGATGAACGAGAACGGCTACGAGTGGAACAAGCCGTACAGGAAGTCGGCGCGCGTCGTCGGCGACGTCATCGGTAAATATCACCCGCACGGCGACCAGTCGGTCTATGACGCGCTCGTGCGCATGGCGCAGGATTTTTCCATGCGCCTGCCGCTGATCGACGGCCAGGGCAATTTCGGCTCGGTCGACGGCGATCCGCCGGCGGCCATGCGTTACACCGAAGTGCGCCTGATGAAGGTCGCTTCGGCGCTTGTCGAGGATCTCGACAAGGACACTGTCGATTTTCAGGAAAACTATGACGGCTCGGAAAAAGAGCCGACCGTGCTGCCGGCGCGCTTTCCGAATTTGCTCGCGAACGGCGCGGGTGGCATCGCCGTCGGCATGGCGACGAATATTCCGCCGCACAATCTCGGCGAGTTGATCGACGGCCTGACCGCGCTGATCGACAATCCGTCGCTTTCGATCGATGAGCTGAACGAGATCATCCCCGGACCGGATTTTCCGACCGGCGGTTTGATCCTGGGACGTTCCGGTATCCGCGACGCCTATCGCACCGGGCGCGGCTCGATCATGATGCGCGGCCGCGCCGCGATCGAAGAGGGCCGGGGCGAGCGCGAAAGCATCATCATCACCGAAATTCCCTATCAGGTGAACAAGACGACGCTGATCGAGAAGATCGCCGAGCTTGTCCGCGACAAGAAGATCGACGGCGTCGGCGACATCCGCGATGAGTCCGATCGCGACGGCATGCGGATCGTGATTGAGCTGAAGCGCGAGGCGATGAGCGAAGTCGTGCTCAACCAGCTCTATCGTTTCACGCCGCTGCAATCGAGCTTCCCGGCCAATATGGTGGCGCTCTCCGGCGGCCGCCCGGCGGTAATGACGCTGCTCGATCTGCTCAACGCCTTCATCGCGTTCCGCGAGGAGGTCATCGGCCGGCGCACCAAGTTCCTGCTCAACAAAGCGCGCGATCGCGCTCACATTTTGGTGGGCCTCGCAATTGCCGTCGCCAATATCGACGAAGTCATCAAGATCATTCGCGGCTCGAAGGATCCGGCCGAAGCGCGCGATGCGTTGCTGGCACGCGAGTGGAAGGCCTCCGACGTGCGCGATCTCATCGCGCTGATCGACGATCCGCGCCACCGGATGCTCGAAGGCTCGGATAAGATCAAGTTGTCCGACGAGCAGGCGAGGGCGATCCTCGATCTGCGCTTGCAGCGCCTCACCGCGCTCGGCCGTGACGAGATCAAGGCGGAGTTGGACGGCCTCGGCAAGGAAATCACCGAATACCTCGAAATCCTGCGCTCGCGCCCGAAGATCCGGGGCATCGTCAAGGACGAGCTTGCGGCGATCAAGGCCGAGTTCGGCACGCCGCGTAAAACCGAAATCACCGAAGGCGGCGCCGAAGTCGAGGAAGAAGACCTCATCCAGCGCGAGGACATGGTGGTCACCGTGTCGCACGCCGGTTACGTCAAGCGCGTGCCGCTTTCGACCTATCGTGCGCAGCGCCGCGGCGGCAAGGGCCGCGCCGGTATGCAGACGCGCGAAGAGGATTTCGTTACACGCCTGTTTGTCGCTTCCACCCACGACGAGGTGCTGTTCTTCTCGTCGAAGGGCAAGGCCTATACGCAGAAGGTCTGGCGCTTGCCGCTTTCCGCGCCGCAGGCGCGCGGCAAGGCGATGGTCAACGTCATCAACATCGACGCCGACGAGCGCATCACCTCGATCATTACGCTGCCCGCCGATAACGCCGAGCGCGAAAAGCTGAACATCATGTTCGCGACGACCGGCGGCACGGTTCGCCGTAACGCGCTCTCGGATTTCACCGGCATCCGGCCGTCCGGCATTATCGCCATGAAACTCGAGGAGGGCGACGCCATCGCCGACGTCGCGCTCTGCACCGAAAAGGACGACGTGCTGCTGTCCACCGATGGCGGCCACTGCATCCGCTTCCCGGTGAGCGACGTGCGCGTCTTTACCGGGCGCAATTCCATCGGTGTACGCGGCATCAAGCTCGCGGACGGCGACAAGCTGATCTCGATGGCGATCATCCGTCATATGGAGGCGACCTCGGAGGAACGCGCCGCCTACCTCAAGATGGCGAATGCGGTCCGCCGCGGCGACGACGACACCGAGAAGAACGAGGACGACGAGGAAAAGGTCGACGCGATCGAACTGACGCAGCCGCGCTACGCCGAGATGGGCGCCGCCGAGCAGTTCATCCTCACCGTCACGGCGAACGGCTACGGCAAGCGCACCTCGTCGTTCGAGTACCGTATCACCGGCCGTGGCGGCAAAGGCATCGTCGCAATGTCGATCGGCAAGAAGAACGGCAAGATCGTCGGCTCGTTTCCGGTCGAGGAAAACGACCAGATCATGCTGGTTACCGATGCCGGCAAGCTCATCCGCACGCGGGTGAACGGCATTCGCATCGCCGGCCGCTCGACCCAGGGCGTCATCGTCTTCAACACCGCCGACGACGAGCGCGTTGTCTCCGTCGAGCGCATCGGCGAGGAGAACGGCGAGCAGGAATAGCGGCGGATGAACTTCCAGCTCTTCTCTGCATTTTTGCTCATTACCGTCGTCCTGTTTCTGACGCCGGGGCCGATCGTGACGCTCGTCGTCTCGACCGGCGCGAGCCGCGGCACGCGCGCGGCGCTTGGCGTCGTCGCGGGCTCATCGTGCGGCAACGCTATCCTGATCGCCGCGATTGCCTGCGGCCTCAGCTTCGTTGTGCGTAACGCCGCTGTCCTGTTTGAGGTGATGCGCTGGGCGGGAGTCGCCTATCTCATCTGGCTCGGCGTGCAGGCGTGGCGCCATGCCGATCGAACGGCGAATGCATCGCCGCCAGCGCGCGGCGTCTATTTCACGCGCGGATTTCTCACCGCGGTGACGAACCCCAAAACCATCGCTTTCTTCACCGCTTTCCTCCCGCAGTTCCTCGATCCGGCACTGCCGGTCGAGCGGCAGCTTGTTGTCATGAGTGCGGTCTCGGTTCTGCTGGGCGCGATGATCGATAGCGGCTGGGCGGCGGCCGCAGGGTGGGGGCGCTCGTGGTTTCTCGCCCCCGCGCGCGCGAGGCTTTTGGGGCGCGTTTCCGCGCTCGCGCTGATTGGCGGCGGTATCTGGTTGTCGTTCGCGCGGCGGCCTGCGTAGGGTTGCTGGCTGTTTATCGTTAACGGCGGGCTGCTTGTCACCTGCGCGCGCAACCGGTAACTCTTTTCCATGTCACGCACAGCGCTTTATGCCGGCTCGTTCGATCCCGTCACCAACGGCCACCTCGATGTGGTGCGCGGCGCCTGTCGCCTTGCCGACAAGCTCGTGCTGGCGATCGGCGTACACCCCGGCAAGTCGCCGCTATTTTCGGCCGACGAGCGGCTCGCGATGCTGAAGGAAGTCTGCGCACCCATCGCCGCCGCCGAGAAGGCCGCGCTCGAATTCATCACCTTTGACAATCTTGTGGTCGAAGCGGCGAGGAAGGCCGGTGCGACGTTGCTGATCCGTGGCCTGCGGGACGGTACAGATTTCGATTATGAAATGCAGATGGCCGGCATGAACGCTGCGATGCAGGCGGGCATCCAGACCGTATTCCTGCCGGCGTCGCCGCCAGTGCGCCCGATCACCGCCACATTGGTCCGGCAAATCGCGGCGATGCGCGGCGATGTCTCGGCGTTCGTCCCAAAACCCGTACTTGCCAGGCTTGCCGCCAAATTTCCCAAGTAGGTTCAAATAAACCGGAGCCGATATGATCCGATTTGTTACGCTCGCTTTTCTTTGCCTGCTCTCGTTCGCCGCTCCGGCAAGCGCGCAGAACGCCGATCCGCAGAACACCTTGATCCTCGAGACCACCAAAGGCCGCGTCGTCATCCGCCTGCGGCCCGATCTTGCACCCAAGCACGCCGAGCGCCTCAAATTGCTCGCGCGCGAAGGATTCTACAATAACGTGCCGTTCCATCGCGTCATCGATGGCTTCATGGCCCAGACGGGCGACGGCCAGTACGGCAACGGCACCGGCGGTTCGAAGCACCCGAACCTTCCGGCGGAATTTTCGCAGACGCCGTTCGTGCGCGGTGTCGTCGGCATGGCGCGCAGCGCCAATCCGAATTCGGCGAACAGCCAGTTCTTCATCATGTACGCGCCGAACTCCGGCCTCAACGGCCAATACACCGTCGTCGGCAATGTCATCTCCGGCATGGAGAATGTCGATAAGCTGAAGAAGGGGCCGGAGTCGCTGAACGGAAGCGTCACCAATCCCGACAAGATCGTCACCGCACGCGTCGCCGCCGATAAGCAGTAACGCAAGAAGCAAGAACGAGAGGAGCCGTCATGGCCGACAAGGAAAATACTTTAATTCTTGAAACCACCCAGGGACCCGTCACTATCGCGATGAAGCCCGATCT